>CAJXUS010000009.1 GCA_913060675.1 uncultured Rhodospirillales bacterium | reverse complement strand
CTCTTTCTCATGCGCTCATTATAACACCTAAATAGCGTTATCTGGGCCAGCCCCAAAATCATATTTCTGACAATGAAAAAGCAGCTTTAAGATACCTTCATCGATCAGATGTTCTTCCCGGAAGTAACATTTATGAATAACTCTCGTTTTCAAATTTTCTTGTCGTAATTAAGACCACATAAATTCAACACTTGAACACAACGTATGCTATTTACTTTAAGTGTTAAGCATACACCGTTGTTGGGGCTTGCAGTTCAAACAGCAAGCTCTCAGGAACAATGCTTTTGTTCATTAAAGATGGCAAATTTAATGGCGTAACGCGTTCGAACAATTTTTGAATATCCCGAACGGTCAACCCCTCCCAAGAAGGTTGCAAGACCTGACGTATGCTATCCTCCAAAGCTTTATATGATGCTTTAATAACAGACCTTTGAGCCTCGAGTGAAGAGATATCAATGATACTTGGCAATTCCCAATGTACGCGTAAAGCCCCAAAGGGGCCCAGTACAGGCATACGCTCATCAGGCGCACATACTGTTATAACAAGGTCAGTATGAGGGGCGCCCTCTTCCATAAACAATTGAAGCGGTTTCGAAAACAAACCTGCCGTTTCATAGCCTTTATCACAAAGTAATTTTTCAACTTCAGGAGAAATTGTACCGACCGGGTTTGTCCCCGCACTGAAGCAACGCACCCTCCCCCCGGCGAGATCTCGCAACAGTGCCTCACTCATTAAACTTCGAGCAGTATTGGCAGTACTTAAAAACAGGACGTGAAGGGGCTGCGATAACATAGGGTGCTCCATAGGCTAACGACAAAGATCAATAATCCTCAGCCAAACATCACACATAGAAATCGCAACTGGATTAAAACTAAATGATGTATTTATGAATTTTCTTTTGAAAGAGCGTTCAACATTTCCCCCATAACCGACCGAATAGCTGGAACAAATCGTAAATCACCGTGAACGATCAAATAGAGATTATTAAGTAGTCCCGGCACATCTGGGGTTAACCTTTTCAGTTGCGGATCGGCATCTCCTGCGGCAGAAGGCAACAAACCGATACCAAGATTTTTCTGCAACAGTGTCTGCATCATCATTGCATGACTTATCCGAATTGCTGGTGTTACAGATTTTAAAGTCGCCTTCATCCAAGCGGCATCAGGTTGGTATGAATGCTCTTCATCCCAACCAATCCAGGGATGATCCTTTCTCCATAACCACGCTCCGAGCTCTTCTTCATGTTTGACAGGAGAAACATCACACTCGACAGAGGAAAACACTGCAAAAGGCATCTCCGTCAGCTTTTGAGCGTAAAGATTACCTTTCTTAGGTTTGCAAAAACGAATGAGTAAATCCGCTTCCCGACGGGATAAACTCGCCTCTGCATGGGTGGTGATCAGCTCCAACTCTATTCCTGGCAGCGCCTCTCTTATTTTGGCGATATGGCCGGACAACAACATCCCCGCTTGCTCATTCATTGATATCCGAACCGTCCCGACAGTTTCTGCTGAAAGTAACGCACTCTGGCGGTTCAAAACTTCGGCGGCTTCAGCCATTGGGAAAGCTTTGGAAGCCAACACCACACCAGATTCGGTGGGAGAAAGCCCCTCAGATAGCCTTTCAAATAACCGGTTATTGAGGGCTTCTTCTAAAGATTTGATCCGACGGCCGACAGTAGGCTGGCTTAGACCAAGGTCTCTCGCAGCCCCTGAGAAAGAGCCCGTTTCATAGACCGCAAGAAAAACCCGAATATCATCCCAGTCATACGCAGATTTAAGCACAAAAACACCTGTTCAATTTTGAATAACAAAAATTCAATTATATTGATGTTATGCAAATTTGAACAGAGTTATTCTTACTGTTAACACCAAAACCTGACTTGCAGAAAGACAATTCATGCGGCTTACCCATTTACTCGAAAATACGGCATTTAAAGCCATGCTCGCTGTTTTACTCGCTGCTTTTCTCTTTTCTGGTATGTTTGCCCTCCCCAAAGGATCAAGCATTCCTCTGCCATGGTATCAAATTGTATTTATCCGATACCTCGGAGGTTTGATATTTCTTTTGCCGGCTGCCATCAGGTGGAAAGTACAAGGAAATACTCTTAGAAGTGAATTTGGGTTACTTCATATCGGTCGCTCAATGGCAGGGATTGGGTCTGTGGCGTGTGTGGTAATTGCCTCGGCACAAATCCCCCTGGTCGATGTCGTTACGATCAGCTTTTCAAACGGTGCCATTGTTCTGATATTGGCGGGGATTATCTTGGGCGAACGTGTCCTTCCTCGTCATTGGTTTGCAGTCATTTTAAGCATTACAGGGGCAATTACCGTTGCCTATGGAAGTCGCGGAGAAGCCGGGAGCAACCTTTTTCATCCCGCGTCATTAATAGCTCTGCTTGCCGCGTGCTGTATGGCAACTGAGATTATCGTGATCAAATTTGTCAGCGAACGAGAAGCCATTCCTGTCACATTGCTCTACGTAAATTCCCTCGCGTCATTGCTACTGGCGATCCCAACATTTATATGGGGGCAATGGGATAATATCGCTGGCTGGTGGCCTGTTCTCCTTATGGGGCCGATTGCCATATTAGGCCAGTCGCTTAATCTCTTTGCTTTTAGAAAAGCCGATGTCGTTCTCCTTACTCCCTTAACTTATAGCTCTATTGTATTCTCGGCGATTATTGGCTTCGTTTTATTTGGCGAGACCCTTCGTTGGACAACAACAGTTGGCGCTTGCGTAATCATTCTCGGGTGCCTGATCGGCATGGGGCTACGTAGGAGAAAACTTGCCACCCCTATTTAAAATCGATTTATCTTGGGTCATCGCCAGATACTGGATAAATTACTTAACGTAATTTATGAGAAAGATCTGATGCCCCATGGCAAATGACCCCAACGATTTGAGCGAAACAGATAGCCTTAAAAATATCGTTTCTCGCTTTACAAATGAACAGGTTTCAACACCTGTGTTTGTGGCCAACGTACTCCGGGAGGCTATAATTTCTGGCACCCTGCCAGCACATAGCCTTGTTCGCCAAGACACCGCAGCTGATTCAATGGGTGTAAGTAAAATCCCGGTTAGAGAAGCCCTTCGAACATTGGAGGGTGAAAATCTCATTAGTTTTGAGAGAAACAGAGGCGCAAGAGTATTACCGGGTTCAATCAAGGAAATGATGGAGATTTTTGAACTGAGAAAAATCATCGAACCTCATCTTTTAAGCCTATCAGTACCAAACCTTAGCGAAGAAGACCTTCTTTTTGCTCAAACGCTTGTGCAAAAAGAAACTCAGAGCACAAATCAAAAAGAACTTGGCCAACTAAATCGGCAGTTCCATGAAATCATTTTATCCGGCGCCAAAGAAACGATTGGTTATCGCTTCCAATCCATTCTTTTTACCGCTTCTGAAAGGTACCTGCGGATAAGTTTGAAAGAGCCTCAATCGCAAACCAGAAGTAATTCCGAGCACCAACAACTTGTGAAAGCCTGCATTGCAAAAGATCGGGAACTTGCTTCTAAGCTGTTGGTTAAACACTTGGAATCAGCCCAAGCAGTCATCCATGAAAAACTCCAGCTGGATAAGTCTGTGGATCCATAAAGGATGTGCTCCAACACACTTGGCATCGGAGCACATTAGAGCCCTACCTTATATGACTTTCACCAACCTTAAAGCATCATATATCGCCGCATGAGTGTTTCGCGCAGAAACCGCATCACCGATCCGAAACAGCTGGAAATCGCCATTTGAATTCGCAGAAATCTGTTGTGGTTTCCCCGCGATAAAGGCCGCTTGGTCTAACTCACCCAAGTTTGAAGACTGAGGTTTCAGATCAAAATAGATGTCATCCATGGGGATTGTCCCATGATTGACCACGATCTGATCGAAATCTCTATTTTTAGTTAATTCGCTATAGTCAGTTCCAATTACAGCAGAAATTCTATTGCCCTCCTTCAAAGCTGACTTAAGCCTGTAGGTCACCGTAAAGGTAACGTCTTTTTCCTGCATAGACCTCATATAAGGAACAAGGTTCATGGCCATAACTTCAGGGGCAAAGCTACGATCCGGTGTCATGATTTCGACCTTCGCTCCCGTCGCTGCAATCATTTCAGCAGCCTGAAGACCAGCATGATCACCAGCGTCATCATAAACCAGCACATCCTGCCCCGGCTTCACATCACCAGAGATAATATCCCAGCTTGAAACCACGAGATCATTCCCTGATTCGAGAACTTCCGTGTGTGGTAGTCCTCCTGTGGCAATAATCACCACATCAGGATTTTCGGACAGGATGTCATCTGCCTCAGCCCAGGTATTAAACCGGAACTCGACATCTCTGGCTGCACACTGAGCCATGCGCCAGTCAATAATAGATATCATCTCGGCTCGCCGAGGACTTTGCGCCGTTAAACGAATTTGCCCGCCCGGCTCAGAAGCCGCTTCAAAAACAGTAACGGAATGTCCGCGTTCTGCAGCAACGCGCGCAGCCTCCAGACCAGCAGGTCCTGACCCGACGATCACCACTTTCTTTTTAGTATCCGCACGCAGAATATCATGCGGCATGGTAAGTTCGCGACCAGTAGCCGCATTATGTATACAAAGCGCATCGCCCCCTTGATAGATCCGATCAAGACAATAGGTTGCCCCAACACAGGGTCGGATGTCGTGTTCCCGCCCTTCGATAATCTTTCTGACGATATGAGGATCAGCCATGTGGGCACGTGTCATACCGACCATATCTATTAAGCCTGCCGATACGGCATAACGCGCGGTTGCCACATCAGGAATACGTGCCGCATGGAAGGTCGGCATTCCCGTCGCTTCTTTCACCCGACCCGCAAAATCAAGGTGCGGCGCAGATTTCATTCCCTGTACGGGGATAACATCTGTTAGTCCTGGATCGGTATCGATGTGTCCCCGGATAACATTTAGAAAATCAACCAGTCCGGATTTTTTCAACCGCTTTGATATTTCAATTCCGTCGTCTTCAGAAATTCCCTCTTTATCCGCTTCATCAGCGGTGTAGCGAATACCAACGATAAACTCTTCTCCGACCCGCTTCCGAATGGCTTGCAGGACATCCATTGAAAACCGCATCCGATTTTCCAAAGATCCGCCGTAAGCACCGTCTAAAGTATTGGTGCGAGGCGACCAAAACTGGTCCATCAAATGGCCATAGGCCTCCAACTCAATACCATCCAGGCCAGCGGCTTGCATGCGCTCAGCCGCATCCGCGTAATCCTTGATGATACGCTCGATATCCCAATCTTCCATTTTTTTGGGAAAGGCACGGTGCGACGCTTCCCGGTGGTGAGAAGGAGAAACAGCTGGCAACCAGTCCCCTTTGTTCCAACCCGTGCGACGTCCAAGGTGCGTCAGCTGGATCATCACTGCACATCCGTGCTCATGACAAGCATCAGCGACCTTCGCCATCCAAGGCACCACCTCATCCTTATAAGCGAGGACATTATTAAACACCGGGGGGCTGTCCCTGGATACGGCAGCGGAGCCCGCAGTCATTGTCATGCCAACACCAGCTTTCGCGCGTTCTTCATGATAAGCGCGATAGCGATCTTTTGGCATGCCATCTTCAGGATAGGCGGGCTCATGGCTTGTAGTCATGATCCGGTTTTTTATCGTAAGGTGCTTCAGCTTGTAAGGCTGCAACAAGGGATCATTGCTGGCCATTTTCTTCTCTCCTGTTTTACATAAACGCCCGGCAGTGGAACTCTTTCCGTCCGGATCTTTTGACTAACGATACTATAAAGCCCGAGGACTGCCATTAGCTTTGGGCATTCGTTAAGGGCATCAATTCTGAACCTAATTAAGCGGCAACTGACGAAAACGTCCTGGATTATTGGGATCATTAAAATGACTCATCGGGCCATGGTCGACAAAATGTTGATGCCAGCGGTCCATGGAATCTTTATCCAGCTCCACGCCGAGACCAGGCTCTTCAGGAACGCGTACAGTGTTATTTATCTGACGGAAGGGACCGTTTTGGATTACGTCCCCCACTTGCCAACGGAACAAGGATTGCGAAGGTTCCGTTATCCAAGGTGTGGCTGCAACAACGTGTAAATAGGCCGCTGTCATTATGCCGAGATCGTTTGAATAACACCAAAATCCTTTGCCCATGGCTTCACAGGCCGCAACGAATTTCATTGTTTTGGCGATACCACCAAGAGCCGCAAAATTACACACAAAATAATCTGGGGCACCAAGTGCTACGGCCCGACGAAGGTCTGGTACGTGAGTAGAAAATGGAATGATCGAATGTTTACGTAGCTCTGCCATTTCTTCAAAGGTCGCAACCGGATCTTCGTAATTGCGAATGTTGTATTGCTCTAGTTCTCGCAAAACCCAACGCGCGGTCGAAAGAGACCACTGCATATTCGAATCAAGGCGTAGTATTGCATCTGCCCCAAGAGCCTCACGAAGTAATCGCACAGTTCGGATTTCAAGTTGAGGGTCGCCCTGGATCAACTTTCCTTCAAAATAAGTCGACCCGTGTTCTTCTTTCATCTGCAGGCAATAGTCGACAATGGCTTCTGGCGTCATCTCTCCGCCTGCACCGTTATTTTCCGGACGAAAGGCAAAGTACTCTGTAAAAGGAATATCTTTCCTTACGGCTCCACCCAAAATCTTATATAGCGGCATGTTCATGACCTTGCCGCGAATATCCCAAAGCGCAAGCTCCAGCGCACCAAAGGCAATTGAGATCGCATTTTCTCCAGTGTTCGCGGTTATTTGCCAGGGAGGAACACAGCGCGCTTCACAATCAGCAAGATCAAGAGGATCTACCCCGATCAGTAAAGGTGCTATTTCCTGCTTGATGACCTCCCCAAAATGCCACCAAGGCGCCTCTCCCAAGCCAACGACGCCTTCGTCGGTAAAGACCTCGATAATCGATTTCGAGGCCCCGGGATAGAGCCCTGCCGTCCACCAAAACGGGGCATCAAAGGGAACGTTTACATGGGTAACCTTAATATCAGTAATTTTCATAACAACCTCCCATCAGGCTTAGGAATCAATACCAGGCGTCAGTCATCTCGTCTTTGCGTCGCGCAACGAAGTCCAGTAATGCCTCTTCTTTATCCGCGTCCATATGTGGAGCCTGATAATCAGCTAAAATTTGTTTCCACTTGCGATTGGCCCTGATCGCCGCATCATCGCCCCCTTGCTCAATCCAACTTTCATAGGGCTGATCATCATTAAAGTCGGTATCCCAATAAGCCGTTTGATAGTGCCTCAAGGTGTGCGCAGACCCAAACATATGTTGCCCCGGACCACCTTCGCGGAGGGAGTCAATTCCAAGGGTATCGTCATTGATTTCAAACCCCTTGAGATAGGCATGAAGAGCACCACAAATATCCGTATCCATGATGAATTTCTCATAGGACATAGAAAGAAGCCCATCGAGGAAACCTGCCGAATGAAGGATATAGTTCGCCCCGCCTTGCACAGCAGACATCATCGACATCATACCCTGGGTGGTTGCCTGGGCATCTGGTAACTTAGAGGTCGGGAAATTACCTGCACATCGCAGAGGTAACTTCAAACGCCGGGCGAGCTGTCCCATGACAAGGCTGCCAAGAGCGGGTTCTGGCGTTCCAAAAGTTGGGCTGCCAGAGCGCAACGACAGCGATGATAAAAACGATGCCAAAATTGCGGGGGCACCTGGACGAACAAGCTGTGTCAAAGCACAGCCGACCATGGATTCAGCGAGTCCTTGAGCAATAGCCCCTGGCATAGTTACTGGCGAGACCGCCCCACCAAGCAAGAAAGGCAAGAGAATTGAGCCCTGACCAGCCTCGGCATAGGCACGAATTCCCTGAGTAGATATCCCATCCCAAACCAAAGGAGAGGTGGAATTGAAGTTGCCCATGATGACACAATTCTGATCAACGAAATCAGAACCAAACAGAACCCTGCACATTTCAATACTGTCCACTGCACGTTCCGGCGCGGTAACAGAGCCCAGAAAAGCCCGATCAGAATAGCGCATATGAGCGAGTACCATATCCAAATGGCGCTTATTTACCGGGATATCCGTCGGTTCACATATGGTCCCGCCGGAGTGATGCAGCCAAGGACTGGATTGGGCTAATTTTACAAAATTCTCAAAATCATCAAGGGTCCCATAACGCCGCCCCCGATCCATATCCATAACAAAAGGAGATCCATAAGCCGGGGCAAAGACCATGGCATCGCCCCCAATATCGACAGAGTTATTTGGATTGCGCGCATGTTGGGTAAACCGTTCAGGAGCAGTCTTTAAAATTTCCCGGATCATTCCGGGTTCAAATTTTATATTCCAGATACCATCAGATATCGGCGTGACATGACCACCTGCCTTTTTGAAAAGGGCAACTGTTTCGGGGTCATCTCTAAACTCGATCCCAAGTTCGGCAAGGATGGTATCTGTAGCCTGCTCAATTTTGATCAAACTTTCCTCACCCAACAAATCATAGGGTGGAATGTTACGGGTGATAAAAGGCACTTTGAGATGGTTATTCTGCTCGCCTCCGCCTTCTCGACTTGCCCGTCGCGCGGCACGGCCACGGGGTTTAACCACCGTTTGATCGCGCTCTTTTGTTACTGACCCGAGTTCCCTGACCATGTTGCCCACATCCTTCTAATAATTGGGATAGGCAAATGGTATACTTATGCAATAGACTTGTGACTGCTTATAATTCTTACTCTTTGACTAAGTTTAATTTATGCGAAAACTTAAAAATTTGATTCAATCCCCCACGGCGCTCTTTTCATTTGAGGCCGCCGGAAGGCATCTATCTTTTGCCCGTGCTGCCGAAGAGCTTAATGTCAGCCAAGCAGCCGTTAGTTACGCCATAAAGCAGCTTGAAACTGCGCTTAACATACAGTTGTTCTATCGAGGCCATCGGTCAGTACAACTCACAGAGGCCGGAGTACGCTTTCATAATGACGTCACCATGGGGCTTGGCCATATCCATAGGTCCGCTCAGGAATTATCAAGATCAGAACCTGATAGTCATGTCACCCTGTCGTGTTCAACTGCCTTTGCAAACTATTGGGTCGTTCCCCGCCTAGCGTCATTTAGCCAGCACCATCCCGAAGTCGATATTCGATTACAAACTACCGACAAAGACGTCGATCCTGCTGCCGAAGAAATTCCTCTGGGGATTAGACGGGGCAATGGAAATTGGCCCGATCATGAAGCAATACAAATTGCAAAAGAAGTGGTCTACCCGGTAGCCAGTCCCAAATATCTTGCCGATTTTGGCATGCCTAAATCACCCTTAGTGCTTTCACAGCGCCGTCTCCTCCATCTCGAAGAACCCTATCGCGACCGCCCCAACTGGAATACCTGGTTCAAGGCAAAAGAACTTGAATGGAAAGACAATGGCGACGGACTTCGACTAAATGACTATGCCCTTGTCATTCAAGCCGCCCTTGCAGGAGGTGGCATTGCCTTGGGCTGGTGGCACCTCGTCGATCACCTCGTTCATCATGGTCTACTTGAACTGCTCGATGATGAACCCGTTCACTTTGGCGGAGACTTCTGGGTGCTCTGGCCAAGCCATAAACCCTTGAGCCCACAGGCACAAAAAGTTCGTGACTGGTTGATTTCACATCAAGAACCCTTGGACAGGGCGCAATATTAAAGCGATATTATAAAAACAAATCAGGGAGATACTTTATGAGTGAGAGTTCCAAGCGCACGATTGCCATGGTGGCACACGATAGAATGAAACCCGTTCTTCTCGAGTGGGCGGAAGAAAACAAAGAAGCCTTAAAAGATTTCAAAATCGTGGCAACAGGAACAACTGGTCGCCTCCTTTCAGAAAATCTCCCCGAACATGAAATTCAGGCTTTTAAAAGCGGCCCTCTCGGCGGAGATCTTCAAATCGGCGCTTTGATTTCCAACGATGAACTGGATGCACTCTTTTTTCTCGTCGACCCGATGACACCGCAACCACATGATGTAGATGTCAAAGCCCTTATCCGAATTTCAACACTTTATGAAACACCCGTTGCCTGTAACAGAACCACCGCTGATTTTGTTCTCAAGGGGATAACCGACCCGACCTATACAAAACGTGCCGCCCATCCCATGATCGAAGAATACGTCCAGCGTTCTGTCTAATCTCTACGAGGGTCAAAGAGCAGACCGACCATTAAGGGGAGTAAGGCTGAAACCAGCACTAAGATTGACTTGGTATCATTCCGGAATCGTCGTGTCGCAAGCATAATTTCCTCACATTGTAACAGAGGCGATCAAACATCTTTTTTCACGATGAGAGGTAACGATTTTGTATTACAGAGTAGAGAAGCTTTGGTTACATTGCCCCGAAAGGAAGCTACAACTGCAAATACTAGAAAGTACCCAAGGGTACCATCCTATTTAGATGCCATAATGGATTTGAGCCTTTCGAGCGGAAGTTCATAGACGACACGGCCTTTATATCCCTCGGTAGTGGCTGCCATACAAATCGAGTTTACAATAGCCTCTTCTGTGGCCTCAACAGCGGCATGAAACAGTGGACTGATATCTTTTTCTGCCAACGCCTGAATACCTTGATGCAGACCTTCTTCCCGAAGACTGAGAACATTTCCAGTCGAAAAGGCGATAGAATAATCTCCGCTGCCATTGTGGCCAAATCCTCCGGTACGCCCAAGCCCGAGCACGGCCCTTTTAGCGAGGCGATCACACTGTTTGGAGAGTAAAGGCGCATCCGTCGCAACAACAATGATGATCGACCCATCTTCGGTATGTGGCACGGCCTTTCGATCTGGAACGGGCACTTCTGAAGCGGCGATCTCTTCGCCGACATGCGTTCCATTAACTCTAAAGTCCGCCCTGTCGCCATAATTTGCCTGAACCAGAACTCCTACAGTATAGGCCTCGCCATAGATCTCGACTTTACGAGAAGAAGTCCCAATCCCAGCCTTGAAATCGTGGCAGACCATACCCGTACCACCACCGACACAGCCTTCGCTTACCGGGCCATCCTTCGCGTCATCAAGGGCTTGTTCTACGTGGTCGGTTTGAAGAGCAAAAGCATTGGGATCACTTAGCCACCCATCCCATGTTTCCGCGACGATTGGATGGGTTCCACTATGGATGTCTATATCATCACAAAGCTGGTTGATACCCCGGTGAACGGCACCAATCCCATAATAGGATGTCAGCAGGATTGGCGAAGACAGTTGCCCTGCTTCTTCCAACCATCCTCGGCCCGTCATTTCGCCATAGCCATTAAAAACACTCAAGCCTGCAAATATGCCGTGGCTCCACAATTTGTCCCGCCCCAAAGGTAATATCGCCGTAACACCCGTTCTTAAGACATTTGGACTTTCTTTGGTAAGGGTGCAGTGACCTACTTCCACGCCAAGCACATCAGTAATGGCGTTGTGTTGACCAGTTGGCAACGCACCAATTGTGAGGCCTAAATCCCGAAGACGCGCCCGTCGAGTTGCCATATACTTTAACCTTTAACGACATGAAAATTTCAATAATGACAATGCCTTATTCTAATCGGTAAAATCAAGAGAACACCTCTCGCACGGTACACACTGTCAAAAATTCCAGAGCACAAACAGCTCAACTGAATGTGATATGCAGTTTATAACAAACCGCCTTACATTAGAGCTACAACCATCAGAAAGATGCTTATGTTAATCAGTCGTCGACATTTACTTTTCACCCTAGCTACAGGGGCAATTGCCTCAGCTTTACCAACGGCGTCTTATGCAGCTCAAGACCCAATCTACACAGGCTTTTTATCTTCAGTTGCGATAGATGGGCATGACCCCGTTGCCTACTTTTCCCAAAGCAAGCCCGTCGAAGGCTCTGTGAAATTTGCATACGAGTGGATGGGAGCAACTTGGCATTTCTCTTCGGCTAAGAACCTTGAAGCCTTCAAAGAGAACCCAGAAACATTCGCTCCACAATATGGAGGTTATTGCGCTTGGGCGGTTGCACAAGGTGATACGGCCTCTGCCGACCCCAATGCCTGGAAAATAGTAAACAACAAACTCTACCTTAACTATAACTCAGATATCCAGCGTCGCTGGGAAAGAGACATCTCGGGCAACATCAAACGCGGGGATGAAAATTGGCCTCACGTCTTAAATTAATCTTCTACTGGGACTTTTCCCTCAGCCTTATAATTATAAGCTAAGCGGTATGCGCTGTAGTATTTGGTAATATTGGCAACGTAATCGACAGTTTCCCGGCCAATAATTCGCCGGGCAATCTGCTCCACATTGGAAAACCACTTATTGGGATCTAGCCCTTCTTTTGCAGCCTGTTTGCGCATTGATTGAAATTTGCTTGGGCCTGCATTATAGGCTGCTAACATAAAATCCAAACGGTCCTGACCTTCTATTTCCGGGCCATTAAAATAATGATCTCTGAGGTGGGCGAGATATTTTGTACCAGCATGGATATTGGGCTCCAGCTTATCCACATTGAGGATATTGATGGGGTCCCCTGCTGCCGTAGAGGGAAGCACCTGCATAATACCAACTGCCCCGGCATTACTTGTTACGGACTGATCAAGTTTAGATTCTTGATATCCAAGAGCGGCAAGTGCAAGCCAATCAATTCCGTATTTCTCACCGTAAGTCTCAAAAAGAACACGTCGTTCATTCAACTTCTTACTACCCCCCTCGTTGAGCGGGTTCTCTATCCACTTTGTTTGTTCGAAATACTTTTTGAAATATATGTTTCCCAATAAACTCCCCTTCTTCACTTCATGAAGGGACGAATTTAAAGCCTTGAGAAGTTGAGGACTATCTTTCCGCACAGCCCAAGCCAGCCGACCTTTAGCATTAAGAATAATGTCTTCATGTATTTTTATCGACGGTAGAACCTGTTGCCAAATTTGCGCAACATGTAAATCAGCGACTGTGTAATCAACAATTCCAGCACTAACCATCTGTAGAATATCTTCGTCGGTTAATTTTTCGTTGGCTGGTATAGCCTCAATCGGTTTCAACTTCCTGCTGATTAGATCCCTGTTCACATCATTTAGATGCTCGGCGAAACTACTGCTTATGTTAATAAGCACAGACCTTCCAGCCATGTCATCTATTGTCTTAATTGGGAGGGCCTTCGCACTACTGACAATGACTTCTGCGACATTAACCAGATAAGGCTTTGTAAAAGAAACGCTCTTTTGCCGTTCGGCTGTAATCGTTAAGCCTCCAACAGCGACATCTCCATACCCACTTTCCAAAAGGGGCAAGAGATCAGAAAAGGCAACGGGCTTATAGATAAAAATAATCGGCCAATTAGCTTTGGGTGTCATTTTTTTGAGGCTTTGATGGAATTCTTCTACCAAATCATACTCAAAGCCACCCGGTTTTCCCCCGACAATAAAGAAATTTGTCGGACTATAATTAACGAGAACTCGAATGGTTCGCCTTTCGATTAAGCCACCTAAATCATCTCTATAATTTTCTGCGGATTTTGTAAGTAAACTAGGTGCAGCCACCGATTGGTAGATAAATGAAAGATATAAAGATGAATTGAGAAGGATGATCAATGTCGTTCTTAAAACCACAGGTTTTCCCTATAAGCTATAATTAGAAACACACCGCATATTCTGGGTTTAACGTTACAAAGTACACCTTACAGATGATTACTTATAAAAATACCCCCTGATAAGAACATGCTGCAAATGTTCTATTTCTACTCTTTATCCACAAATATTCTTGTGTATTTCACGATTATATTTCCGTACGCTCCATATCGGTACAGCAAAATTTTGTCATCCAAAAGAAATCCCGCCGATACAAGCCCTCCTGAAACTGATCTAAAACTAAATTGTAAAGGGGTCCAAATAATCATCGGCAAAATTAATCCTCAATGGAGAGATCAATAATTTCCTAAATTCGGTTCGGGCTGTCCTATAAAAAACGCGCTCAAAAGCAGGCACTAAATCGAGCTATCTCCAGTCTTTTGGATATATGATAGCTCGATTTTTCAATTTTACGTTTTGTCCGTCCTTATGATCCGTTATTCTCGCCACTGAAATATCGGTGACAGTGCTTTACGGTAAGAACTGTCAGTCCGAAAATACCAATAGCGAATGAAGATATAAAAGGACCATCGATATGCCATCATTTGATATCGTTTCAAAAACAGACATGCCCGAATTAAACAACGCGTTAGATGGTGTACGCCGTGAAGTTACTCAACGTTATGACTTCAAAGGCTCAAATTGCGAAATCACACTAGAAGGTGAGCTCATCACTATTCTCGCTGATGACGATCTCAAACTAAAGCAGATGCACGAGCTTCTCAAAGTTCATACCACCCGTCGCAACATTGACCCTGGTGCTCTCGATTTTGGTAAAGAAGAAGCCGCATCTGGTAACATGGTTCGCCAGGTAGTTACGCTAAAGCAAGGGATTGATCGCGAACTCGCAAAGAAAATTACCACGGCAGTAAAGCAATCAAAACTAAAGGTTCAAGCCGCTGTACAGGGTGATGAAGTTCGTATCACCGGTAAGAAAAGAGATGATCTGCAAGGCGCGATGTCCATGATCAAGGAATTGAATTTAGACCAACCACTGCAATACGAGAACTTCCGAGATTAATAAAACTTAGATGTTCCGAATATGAAAAGCTCCGCATTTTTACGGAGCTTTTTCCTTGCCCTTATCGTCTTGAAAAGCCTTCAATCTTTATCTTCGGGACCAATCCAGACAAAAGGATTGTAGGCAATCTCCCACAGATGGCCATCTGGATCTTTTATATATCCAGAGTACCCTCCCCAAAAGACCTTTTCAGGTCCCTTCACTGCTGTCGCGCCAACAGAAACAACATGAGCAAAAAGGGCGTCGACCTCAGCTTCCGAGCCTAAATTATGCGCCAGAGCAAAAGAATTAAATCCAGACCCTTCAGAGGATAACATTGCATCCTTTGCCAAGGCCTCTCTTCCATAAAGCCCTAGCCATGTGCCGTTCAGGGTAAAAAAGACAACTTCAGGCGGAGATTCCATTTTGGGAAATCCCAAGCCCTTTTTGTAGAACTCTATTGATCTGTCGAGATCATCAACCCCAAGGGTAATCATGCTAATACGTGGCTGCATTGGAAGCTCCGTCCCTGCAATAAATCTCTAGATGAATAGGTTATTCACCCCTTCGTTACCTTTAAATCAAGCAACCAGAAGCCACGACATCACAAGAATGCCTCAGTATTGCCCCCGTCATGTTACAGCACTTTTTTGTTGTGCCAGCTATGATAATTTTTATCACAGGTGGAAATATCAAGGGGGATGTAATTGATAAGCGCATGCTTTGCCAGATGGCCTTATAGTACCTGTTGTCTTTCATGGAATAATGCTTTTCCACACAAGACAATAGCGATCCAGGCCATCCATTTACCACTCATCGATACAAAGCCAACAAAGACAAGGAGGTCTTCGATGAGGCCAAACTCACCTCTAAGCAACTAACTTCAGCCTTTAAAATGCACAAGACTAATCAGCCGGGATGTAAACACATGCCCCGGCTAAGAGCTCATTGTGATCAATAAAAGAATTTAAACATAAGCGGCTTAGTAGAGATTTTGACTGGTTTGGGGACCATGCAATGGTCAAAATTTCTTGCTGCACCGAGGAGGGACGCCTCATTCATTTATGAATTAAAGAGGCCAACATGACTGACAATCAAAATAGCCGAGGGCACTTCGACCAGCTCGGTTTCACGGACGGACAAGACGATATTATTACAGGCACCGCAGGACCGGATCATCTTTTGGGGGATCCCGATGCATTGGACGGTACTGACCTTCCCGGCGCACTCGCTTTTTGGCGACTTAATAACGGAGCCGATGGTGTTTACGCGGATGCCCGAGGAGGCAACGCAGTAACGACATATACACTAGAGGGAAATCAAGCTGTTGTCGCAACGTCAACGCCTGTTCGAACAGGCCCTGATGGCACCCCTGGATCTGCATTAGATTTCAATGGTAGCAGTAGTTTCGCATTTATAAATCATGACGCGGTCTATGAAATCAGCCAGGGCACCATTGGTGTGTGGATACAGCCCGATGATCTCTCACACGACCAAATCGTGCTCTCAAAAGATCAGTCTGGGTCAGGTGACGGCGGGCATTTCCGTTTGGGAACAGAAGAAGACGGACGTCTGTTTATTCGATTTGCCAATGGCGATGGCGGCAGCAATAAATCTTGGGAAACTGCCACTTCCTATTTAGAAGAAGGCCAATGGACTCACATCGCTGTATCCTTTAGCGCCATTGATGGCATCACTGTCTATGCCGATGGCATTGCTATTCCAGACGCGGGGTGGTTCCGAACTGAAGGCAATGAAGATTTGCCAAGCCTTCAATCAGAAGCCTATCTCTTGCAAAATGAAGAGCCATGGGTTTTAGGCGCAGATACTTCCAGAACAGATAACAATGATACCCCTGCTGACTTTGCAGCGGGCGATGACAGTTTAAATGAGCCCTTCGATGGTGCGATCGCCGATTTTGGTATCTGGGGTGGCATGAGCCCCGAAGATGTTCTGACCGCAGAAGAAGTTTTACAACTCGTCAACGATGGTCCTGGGACAGCCTTAACGGCCCCCTCTGGCCCACAGCCTATAGTCGCTGGAAACGACACAATCGACGGCGGTGCAGGCAATGATCATCTAGAAGGTAACGCAGGCGATGATGAACTTCTCGGAGGAACTGGAGAAGATAACCTCGAAGGCGGATATGGCGATGACATTCTTGATGGCGGTGCTGGCAACGACCTTCTAGAAGGCGGGAGAGGTTCTGACCTTTTACTTGGGGGTGCTGGGGGCGATGTTCTGGTTAGCCGATCAGATGCAGGGGAACAACGTATTGGACAATTAGCCATTGGCCAACCGACGCGAACAGACCCGGACAATGAAGTCAATGACACCCGCCAAAAGCTCTATGGCTGGGAAGATCAGCCTTTGGTCGGAGATGACATTCTTGTGGGTGGCGAAGGTCGTGACACCTTCCTATTTGCCCCCCAAATCAACGCGAAATACGACATTATAATGAAGCATGTTAATGCCGATCGGACCATTGATTGGGCTGGTGTAGCAGGGGAGAATAACGAGCTTCACGACCATTGGGTCGACAGCTTTGGTATAGATGTTATTGCCGACTATCGTGCTGGCGAAGACACTATCGCCATTGTTGGCCACACTGCCACGCCTGAGATCGAACACCGACTTATCGATACCGATGGTGATGGCGTTAACGATGATGCCGTATCCATCATTTCAGTTTATTCGAACCAAGCCAACGGGGGAGCGCACACTCAGGATCTAATTGGCCAAATCGTGGTTCATGGCGATCTCGTTGACGAAGATGATTTATTGGTTTCCTCCAAGGTTACCAACGGTATCGTTGAGACTGTGGATGAGCTGCAGAAGGCCTTGGCCCCGACAGGAGATCTCAAAACCACAACCCTCGATGACGGCACAGAAGTGCTAGGGTACGACACCCGTGACGATCAAGGGAATATGGGCGCGATCATCTCTGATCCAGAAAAATATATCGATAACCCCTATTTAAACAGTGACCGTTTTGAAATAGAAAGCAACATCCCCGCGGACACCCCCCAAGCTCAGGCCGTAATAAATGCGACCTCCACTCCTGTCCTGAACCGCATGGAATTCACTGGCAATAAAGACGCAGGAGAAAGCACTGATGGCAGCCTAGGCTCATTTGTTAACTTGGCCCATTTAGGTGCAGTAGCGGGCCTAGCCCAAGGTAGTGGAACCATTGCCTTTAACTTCACAGCCGATAACCCTGGCAATGATTACCAGGCTTTATTCTCCAAGGATGCATCCGGTTACGAGGGAGGAGGACACCTTACTGCATGGATTGATACCAACGGTCACGTAAAGGTCCGCTATCAATCGACCGAGGAGAGCTATTACCTCCGTGCTTATGATGTTGATATTGCCGCTGGTGAGGACCATCATTTCGCTTTCACTTTCGATGATACCAAGGCCGTGCTCTATATCGATGGCAAAGAGCAGGCTACTCTCGATCTCACAGACAAACCGTCCTTCCATGATGGTATGACGGGCAATGAAGAAAATCTGATTTTTGGGGCAAGCGCCGCCTATCGACCATCCGGTGACATCCGATATCTTTCGCACCACTTTGATGGTGTAATCGAAGATGTCGTGGTTTTGGATCGCGCGCTTTACCCGCTGGAAACATTGTTTCTCAGTCAAGACACGCTGGATGTATTGGACGTGGGCGCGACCCCACCCGTTATTGAAACACCGACTGAAGACACAGCTCCTGTCGAGGAAACTCCGGCCACGGAAGAAGCTCCCGCAGGTTCCCCGGGGCCAGATTTACCGGGCGCTCTGTCTTTTTGGAGCTTTGACAACGGCGTAGATGGCGTCTTTGCAGATGCGCGTGGAGACAATTCGGTAACAACTTACACCCTAGAGGGTAACGTCGCGGTTCGAACCACCGAGACACCTGTAAGAGACGGGCCAGATGGTGTTGCCAATTCCGCCTTGGAATTCAATGGCTCCAATAGTTTCGCGTTCCTCGAGCACGATGCATCTCATGAAATAACTCAGGGCACCATTGCTTTGTGGGTTCAACCAGATGATTTCCATCGTTGTGGCCAAATCATCCTGTCCAAGGATGAAAGTGGTTCCGGCGATGGTGGACATTTCCGCTTGGGACTTACTGAGGACGGGCGCGTATTCCTGCGCTTTGCTAATGGAGATGGTGGCAGTAACAAAGCCTGGGAATCATCCGTTTCCTACATGGAAGAAGGCGAATGGACCCATCTTGCCGTTTCCTTCAGTGCCGAGGGCGGCATTACCGTTTACGCAGATGGTGTTGCCATTCCTGATTACGGCTGGATCCGCAAAGAAGGCAACGAAGATCTGCCAAGCCTGCAATCAGAAGCCTATCTCTTACAAAATCAGGAACCTTGGGTCCTCGGTGCTGATACTGCTTATACGGCAGATAACTCATCACCAGATGTATTCGCGGCCGGCGATGACAGTCTTAACCGTCCTTTTGATGGGGCAATTGCTGACTTTGGCATCTGGGGCGGCTTTACTGCTGAGGACGTCCTCACTGCTGAAGAAATCTTGCAGCTGGTCAATGAAGGACCGGGTGCAGCCCTCACAGCACCAGCTGGAACTCAACCGGATCCAAGCGGGGATGACGTTCTCACAGGAAATGATTTCAACAATCACCTCGAAGGCAATGCCGGTGATGACACTCTTTCTGGCGGCGCTGGTGAAGATAATATCGAAGGCGGTTACGGCGACGATATTCTGATCGGTGGTATTGGCAACGATACTCTCGAAGGCGGTCGCGGTTCTGACTTGCTGCTTGGTGGTGCTGGCGACGACATCCTGATCAGCCACTCAGATGCTGGGGAGCAACGGATCGGACAACTGGCCATCGGGCAACCGACCCGTGATGATCCAGACAACGAAGTCAACATGATCCGTCAGAAGCTCTATGGCTGGGAAGGCCAACCATTGGTTTCGGACGACATTCTTGTCGGTGGAGAGGGGCACGATACCTTCCTGTTCAATCCACAGATCAATGCCAAACAGGATATCATTCTCAAACACGTCAACGATGACCGAACCATTAACTGGGCGGGTGTTGCTGGCGAAAACAACGAACTCCACGATCACTGGGTTGATAGTTTCGGTATAGATATTATCGCCGATTATCGCGCAGACGAAGATACTATTGCCATTGTCGGACACACAGTTAACCCAGAAGTGGAGCACCGCCTGATCGATACAGACGGGGATGGTGTCGACGACGATGCGGTTTCAATTATTTCGGTCTATTCCCAACAAATGGGTGGGAATGGCGGTGCCCATGATCAGGATTTGATCGGACAAATTATTGTCCATGGGGATCTCGTCGATAAAGGTGACATTCTGATCAAAGCCAATGTCACTGATGGAATTGTGGAAACCATTGATGATATCAACGAAGCCATCCACCCGACCGGTGACTTAAAAACCTCAACACTTGATGATGGAACCGAGGTCATTGGTTATGATACCCGAGATGACCAGGGCAACCTTGGTGCAATTATCTCTGATCCCGAGAAATATGTTGATAACCCACATCTAAACAGTGACCTATTCACCTTTGCCAGCAACATTCCCGAAGGAACGCCGCAGGCAAGGGCCATTATCGATGAACATTCCAACCCGGTTTTGGTTCGGATGGAGTTCACAGGTAACAAGGACGATGGAGAAAGCATCGATGGTTCTGCTGGGGCTTATGTCAATTTGGCTCACGCAGACACGGTTGCTGGCTTGGCTCAAGGAAACGGGACTATTGCCTTCAGCTTTACCGCCGACAATCCAGGCGGCAATTACCAGGCACTGTTTTCAAAAGACGCGGCAACCTTTGGCGAAGGTGGTCATCTCACCGCCTGGATCGACAGTAATGGACATGTAAAAGTTCGCTATCAGTCCACAGAGGAGAGCTTCTATCTCCGGGCCTATGATGTCGATATCAATGCAGGTGAAAATCATCATTTTGCTTTCACCTTTAACGCAGATGAAGCCGTGCTCTATGTCGATGGGGTAAGACAGGCAACTCAGGATTTATCTGACAATCCTGCCTTCCATGATGGCATGACGGGTAATCAAGAAAGCCTGGTGTTTGGTGCCAGTGCCGCCTATCGCACGGCCGGGCAAGTTAATCACCTGTCGAACCATTTTGATGGTGTTATTGAAGACGTCGTCGTATTAGATCGCGCCCTATATCCGCTCGAAGCGCTATTCCTAAAAGACGGTAAGTTGGATTACGCAGGTAGCAATGTACCACCTGTGGATGACACGCCACCTGTGGACGACACACCGCCTGTGGATGATACACCGCCTGTGGATGATACACCGCCTGTGGATGACACACCTCCTGTGGACGACACACCGCCTGTGGACGACACCCCACCTGTGGATGATACACCGCCTGTGGATGACACACCTCCTGTGGACGACACACCAGTGGATGATCTGGAACTTACCGGCACCAAAGGTGCAGACACCCTAACTGGTGATTCCGGTGACGATACCATCGATGGCGGCAAGGGTAACGACATCCTCAATGGCGCTGCCGGGGATGACGACATCATCGGCGGCAAAGGTCATGACCAAATCCAAGGCGGTATTGGCGATGATGACATCCTTGGGAATCGCGGCAACGATGTTATCGACGGCGGTGACGGCGACGACATTATAGATGGTGGCCGGGGACGAGATACTATCCTTGGCGGTCTAGGAGATGACGACCTGATCGGTGATAAAGGAAATGATCACCTTAATGGCGGTGCCGGAGATGATGTCCTCGATGGCGGTAAAGGCCTGGATATTCTCGTCGGAGGCTTCGGAGATGATGAAATCTCTGGTGGCCACGGCGCAGATATTTTACTCGGCGGTGCCGGAGATGACAGCCTAGAAGGCGGCGCCGGAAGGGATGTTTTCCGTTTCATAAATCAGGGCGATGGTGAAACTCTGGGAATAGACGACATACTCGACTTCCAAAGTGGCCGAGACACCATCGAAATATCTGCGGATCTCAACGTCGAGATCCAACAAGGAGAAAACCTCGCCACTCTCATCTTCACCGATGACAGCGGTACTGATATGGGCTCAGCCAACGTATATGGTTCAGGTATCAGCCTGGATGATATCCTAAGCTACACCCCAGATCCTTCAGCAGATATGTTCACCTAAACCTGTTGAGTTGGCGTAACAATAATGGCATCGATGGAGTTTTCTGTCGATGCCATTAGTTTTTTCAACATATAGCCATGACAATATAAGACAAAAGTGAACCTACGCAAAAAATGAAAAGCTCAAGTCTAGGTAATCGTTTGTATTTAAATGATGTATCAGGGAAAAAGCATAATGGCGGAGAGAGAGGGATTCGAACCCTCGATACGCGTTAACGTATACACACTTTCCAGGCGTGCGCCTTCAGCCACTCGGCCACCTCTCCAGCATTATAGGGCACCCTTAGGTGCGAGGCGGAACTTACTGGGAATAGCCATGGGATGCAACCGTTTTTTTACCGGACTTCTACACCATTTTTTAAGCAGACAAAATAAGTGCTAAGCCTTGAATTTCATTAAATAAAACACCTAATTAGTGCTACAGTGATTTTAACGATAATGAATTATCATTTATCAAAATGAAAATGGAGCAAAATGCATGGCCAAAATTTTCCGCGTCCTCGGATGGTTTTTTCTCGCGCTTGCCGTGTTTTCGCTCGCTTTTGATCTCTTCTCATTTTTCAAAACCAGTAGTTTTAGTTTTTCTCAACTTGGTGAAAATTGGTTTAACGTACACGCAGGATCTCTGAACCTTCTTCAAGCTGTAACCGAAAGATATATATCCCCCTATGTCTGGGATTACGGGTTTTCACAACTTCTATTCCTCCCCACTATTGTCGTGATGACTGTGCTCGGCGGCCTGTTCACCATTTTGAGCAGCACGACGAAGAAGAAGAAACGGCACTTAAATTAAATTACCAGCAAAATTATCGACATAAAAAAACTCCCGAGAACTTATTATAAATTCTAGGGAGTTTTTTTATGTGTAACAAGTAAACAGGGACGTTAATCATCACCCATTTTAAGAGCTGCCAAGAAGGCTGATTGTGGAATTTCCACATTCCCCACTTGGCGCATACGTTTTTTACCTGCCTTTTGTTTATCCAGCAGTTTCTTCTTACGAGAAACGTCACCACCATAACACTTTGCGGTAACATCCTTGCGCATCGCAGAAATGGTTTCACGCGCCACGATCTTTCCACCGATTGCGGCCTGAACCGCAATTTTGAAAAGCTGACGAGGGATCAGGCTTTTAAGACGTTCGCACAGCATACGCCCACGAGGCTCAGCCTGCGAGCGGTGCACAATAATCGAAAGCGAATCAACAGGCTCGGAATTGACCAGAATTGAGACCTTAACCAACTCGTTGCGCTCGTAAGCTTCTACTGAATAATCAAAAGATGCGTATCCGCGAGAGATCGATTTCAAACGGTCATAAAAATCAAAGACGACTTCGTTAAGCGGTAACTTGTAGACAATCATCGCCCGACTGCCGACATAGGTCAGCTCAACCTGGATACCACGACGGTCTTCGCACAGCTTAAGAACTTGGCCGAGATAATCATCTGGAACCAAAATATTGGCTCTGATCCAAGGCTCTTCAATATAATCAATCTTCACCACATCAGGGAAGTCAGCTGGATTGTGCAATTCCATCATGGAACCGTTGTTCAAATGTATTTTATAAACAACACTTGGTGCCGTGGTAATCAGATCCAGATTGAACTCACGCTCGAGCCGTTCTTGAATGATTTCCAAGTGTAAAAGGCCGAGGAAACCACACCGGAACCCGAAACCAAGCGCCGCGGATGATTCTGGTTCGAAATGGAACGACGCATCATTAAGCGCTAGCTTACCCAGGCTATCTCTTAAAACTTCGTAGTCGTTGGCATCGATTGGGAAAAGGCCACAGAACACAACTGGAACCGAAGGTTTGAACCCAGCCAATGGCTTTTCAGCCAAATTCTTTTCATCCGTGATGGTATCCCCGACTTTGGTATCGGTAATCTGCTTGATACCCGCGGTAATATAGCCGATTTCACCGGAACGGAGTTCTTTTAACTTTGTAAGTTTTGGCGTGAAGGCACCGACCGCATCAACAAGGTGTGTGGTCCCCGTCCCCATCATGCGAATTTTCATTCCAGGCTTAATGACACCATCAACAACACGCACAAGGGTGATCACGCCAAGATAACTGTCATACCAACTATCGACCAAGAGTGCCGTTAGTTTGGCTTCCGGATCGCCTTGAGGAGCAGGGAGCTTCTCAACGATCGCTTCCAGGACATCTTCGATCCCAGCGCCCGTTTTACCTGAAACGGTCAAGGCCTCAGAGGCATCAATGCCAATGACATCCTCAATCTGCTGGCGAATACGTTCAGGTTCTGCAGCTGGTAGATCAATCTTATTCAGCACAGGAATGATATCGTGATCATTTTCAATGGCCAGATAGACATTGGCCAGGGTTTGAGCTTCAACACCCTGAGAGGCATCGACAAGTAAGAGAGATCCCTCACAAGCCGCAAGCGAACGACTGACCTCATAGGTGAAGTCAACGTGTCCTGGTGTGTCAATCAAGTTGAGCTGGTACATCTCCCCATTATTTGCCTTATAGTCCAACCGGACAGTTTGGGCTTTAATGGTGATACCGCGCTCACGCTCAAGCTCCATATTATCAAGAACCTGATCTTGCATTTCACGGTTGGTTAAACCACCGCAATGTTGGATCAAGCGATCCGCAAGAGTAGATTTCCCATGATCAATATGGGCTACAATAGAAAAATTTCGGATGTGTTTCAGGTCAGCCATTACTTCATATGCCTATCAATAATGGTGCGGAAGATAAGCCCTTAACTTCGATTGCGCAATCTATCTCTTCATTTGAAAAAATAACTGGCAAAAAGATCTGCTCAAGAAGTAGAAAAAGATACCTTAATCAGCCAATTCCATGACCTGTTCAGCTGCCCTAAGGCCGCTCAAATATGCACCGTGAACAGTACCATGATATTTAAAAATGGTATGTTCACCCGCTAAAACAAGTGTATCCGCAATAGGATCTCCTAACCCATCACAATCAGCTGGTGTACTGCCAACTTTCATAAAAGAATATGCCCCATGGGTGAAAGGATCTTTAGACCACTTTGTAACGATATGTCCAATGGGGTTTGGTACACGTGATCCAAACATTGTACGCACCGCCATCAATGCATCCGCGAGAATCTCTTGGTCAGACAGGTTTTCTACCTTTTGCGCATATGAACCGACACAAACACCAAGCAAGATATTTTGATCAGAGAAGGTTCTGTAATTCAGGAAGTAATTCCAGCGCCCTTTTTCCTCCGTCATTAGACCAAAATACTGCACATACTCTGGCCAAAATGCCTGCTCAAATTTCAAGGCAATTTTTGTAACGTTTCCCATACCCAGGCGATCAATTCGACTTTCATATTTGGAGGGTAATGGAGGTTCAAGTTTTATCTTCTTATGCTTCAAAACCCCCAATGGGCAAGTACAGACCACAAAGTTTGCTTCGAATTCTCGTCCATTGGCATAAACCGATGCTCCGTTACCTTTCTCATATTCAATAAGCTCAACAGGATGATTTAAAAGAACTTCTACATTTTCCGCTAAGGGAGTAAGTATTTTGTCATACCCAGAGGTCAGAACAACATCTTCGCCTTCAAAGGCCTCATCCTCATCATAGTAATAGGCTGAAAGTTGCTCTATCGGGCCACCGCTATCAAACTCAGTATAGGCCGAAAGCATCCAGTTTATAATCGGATCAGAAGAGGCCTGAGCCGATATTCTTCTCATCGCCTTTTCAAGGCTCTGGTCCCGATCAAAAGTGTCATCTATTTGTTGAAATAATCTAAAAAGTTCTTCTTCTTTATCCTCGATTACCGATTTTTTGACGGGTGCGCCATCGGATTTGAATATTTGAAAACTATCGTCATCTGTTACAAAGGTATTGCCATCAACGGCAACTGCTAATTCCGTAATAGGATTGCCCTCTGGCCCGTGTATCCACCCCGCGCCCACCTCAAATGGCGCCCCGAGAGACCAGTCCGTTTTCAGACGGCCTCCGACTTGAGTGGATGCTTCGAGCACAAGAACATCATAGCCTTGCGCTTTCAATTTATGAGCGGCCGCTAATCCAGATATTCCAGCCCCAATAACGATGACATCGACATCTCTACGCGCGGCAAAAGAAGGCTGCGTGTTTATGAAGGGTAAGCATGTCGCGACTGAAGAGGTCAAAGCCAAGCGAAATATATCACGACGACTGAAAAGCTTGCTCGCAATCACGGAAGAAAAGGTCGGTCGTTTCATCCACTTATGCATCTGTTTCCTCAATCTATAACGCGAATTCTAATGCGGCATAACTATAAAACATTCGACGCAGATACGCTAAAAACATCAATTAAGTTACTATAACTCCTATTTCTATTTATTCCACTTTCCCTTTTGTTTCTGCAGTCTGTTTAAATCCCCTGTAAACCTTTGAGAGTTATAATTTAAACAGCAAAGATTGTACTTTAAGGGATTATCAGGTGACTTCAAAAACTATCGGATATGTAACGTCTATCAGTGGTGACAGTTTAAATGCGAGCTTAGCACCCAATATTGATCTGCCTGCTATTGGCGAAATGATCAGAATTGAATCCGATACCGCAGTTGCATTTGGCTTGATCAGTGAGATGGAAATCCCCAATCCCTCCATGCCTCCCAGCCCAGAAGACATCAAGGTCATGTCCATCGATCTTCTAGGTGAAAAACTATTGGTTCCTGGAAAAGGCGAACTTCCTGGATTTCAACGCGGCGTATCACGTTTTCCAGTACTTGGATCACTTGTGGAGCCCGTACAAACAGAAGAACTCGCTGAAATCTATGCCCGCCCAGATAAACCCTGCTTTGTCGTAGGGGCATTATCTCAAGAACAAAAACTACCCGCGTACATCATGACCGATGCACTCCTTGGTAAGCACTTTGCTATTTTGGGGACAACGGGTAGCGGTAAATCATGTTCTTTGACAGTTATTCTAAAGTCAATCCTCGACAGCCACCCTTGTGGACACATTATCCTCATCGATCCGCACAATGAATACTCAGCGGCCTTCAAACACAGAGCAGAGTGCCTCAGCCCGGAATCCCTCCGGCTACCGTATTGGCTGTTAAACTTTGAAGAAACCGTAGAGATCTATTGCAGCCAGGAACCTGCCGCCAGAAACGTAGAAGCAAATATTTTGAAGGATGCTATCCTTACCGCAAAGCTTGCCTGGGGTGGTGGTGCTGACGCCGATGCGACGACGCTTACGGTCGATACCCCGCTGCCTTATAAAATCTCTGACATGTTACATCGCATCGACCAAATGATGGGGCAACTAGGAAAACCCGAACAGTTGGCGCCCTTCCAGCGTCTCAAAAATCGTATAGAAAATCTACGTAACGATCGGCGCTATGCCTTTATGTTTGGGAATGTCGCTCTTCGAGATAATATGAGCTACATACTCAGCCAGTTGATGCGTATTCCAAACGATGGCAAACCCATCTCCATATTTGATCTTTCAGGCGTACCTTCAGAAGTAGTCGATGTCATGGTGTCCCTGCTTTGCCGGACAATTTTCGACCTTGCAGTCTGGGGCCACCGTCACGATCCAATTCCCATACTTGTGGTTTGCGAGGAGGCTCACCGCTATGTTCCGTATGATAAAAACTCCGGCTTTGCACCAACACGAAAAGCGCTCGAGCAAATCGCGAAAGAGGGCCGTAAGTACGGTGTTTCATTAGGGTTGATTACGCAGCGCCCCTCCGAGTTATCGGAAACAATTCTATCCCAGTGTAATACGATGTTCTCGTTACGCATGAGTAACGAACGTGACCAAATGTTCGTTCAAAGAACCCTGCCACAGAGTTCCTCAAGCCTTTTGAAATCCTTACCATCGCTTCGAAATCAAGAAGCGATTGTGGTCGGCGAAGGGGTAAACTTCCCAACCCGCATCAGGTTCCATGAATTATCCGCCGACGAACTCCCTGAAAGTAACACCGCCAGCTTTGCCACCAACTGGGCCGAAGATCGGTTTGACGTCAATCATATCAACTATTCCCTCAAACGTTGGCGCACGCAAACCCGAGAATCATAACCCTAAAGATTTTATTTCGAATAGCCTTAATCCTAATATCTTTAATCAGGAACTTTATCTCTGTTATGAGACACCAGAATAAGTGAGCTTCTCTTGGTTCTATAGGAATACCAATATTCTTTCGATCGTATCACGCACCGATTTCAATCCTACGAAAGCATTATGAACGTGAAATATCGGGATCAACTTATCACGACCATTATATCTGATCCTTTGAGAGTAACGGGCCTTAAAGCCGTGCGTGACCTCAACCTTCCCGATTGCTGGATCGCTGCAGGCTTTATCCGTAATTTCATATGGGATCAACTGTCCGGAATTGATGTAACACCCGTCAAAAGTGATATCGACGTTATCTATTTTGACCCCAAGGACACACGCCAAAAAACGGAGCAGGAAGTCGAAGAATTCCTGCAATCCAACCACGCGGTTTGCTCAGAAAAATTGGGATCTTGGTCAGTAAAAAATCAAGCCCGCATGCACCACGTCAACAGGGATCGACCGTATCAAAATTGCCAGGATGCCATGCTGCATTGGCCTGAAACAGTAACGGCCATCGCCGTCAGGTTAAATTCAGATGATGATTTGGAGGTTCTTGCCCCGTTTGGCCTGGAAGATCTCTATAATAAAACAATCCAGCCCAGTCCTCATTTTAAAAGCCACAAATTATTTGAGTTCAAATTTCGCCAAGATAAAAAACGGTGGGGGGATCGCTGGTCAAACTTAGATGTCAGGATTTAAACTACCAACTCTAATTTAGCTTCATCATCCGCCGAAACGCGCCGTCATATATACCGGCGAGATCCTGGAAAATTTGTGTCGCCTGCGTCATATCGCTCGGGCCGGGTACTTTTACGTCACTCGCACCTGAAATCTGATCTACTTCACTCTGCAGGCTATCAATATGTCCTTTCAGCGCATCCGGGACTTGATAACTTACAAAAGAAACCCCCTGAAGGCTTTCCAGGTGTGAGAATATAACAGCCAGTTGACGCTCCTCGGTCTCGCTTGGAATCTTTTTTGGATCGGAAAGAAGACGGTCAGCTTCTTCTTCCAGACGTTGAGCGAGGTGGTGATGCATGGGATCAATCGATTTTGGCTGAAAACCAAGTACATCATCCATTCTGGCATAGAGGGCTGCAACTTGCTCTTTTTCTGCCGTGTTAAGTGTTTTGTTTGGGGGACCACCAAAGATTTCGCTCAACTGCTTTTCCAAGCCACGGATACGATTTTGCTCCTCAGGTGAAAGATCTTGAAAACGAACGTCACTTGCTTGACGAACCGTACCTTCCATTCTTGCAATGAGGGCTTTGGCTTCTTCGGATAGCGTAATCTCGTAAGCCGCAGAGGTTTGAATATTTTCTTTTGCGATCGACTTTCGCGGGGCAGCGACTTCATCCGTAGGAATAGGCGCAACACTATTTGGAAGTCCGTATCCGGACCCCGTACTTAAAGAAACTACATCAAGACTTACACTCACGTCGACCCACCTCACAAAACTCTTTAGCTTTATAAAGCAAAATTCAGGCCACTTATTTTATCTATACTTATCAATGATTAAGGAGATATGTCGTCGAGATATTTCAATCAGAACAGAGGCGAATAGAACTATTTTCCTGACAAAAATTCCACCCGGCAAAATTTTCATTCAAGAAGCAAACGCCTGATATTAAATCAGATAATAGCCCCGGGTAAGAAAGGGTCGATCTCTCTACCATGCATGGGATTTTCAGCCGGATCGTCCGTTGCGGGGATATCATGGCAATGGACATCATCGGCACCCTGCTCGATCAAGATCGCCATCGCTCTTTCTTCGTGATTTTGATCACGGAGCGTCACCCACAAAAGTAAGCCACCATGTTTTAATTGGCTCTCGATACTTTCAGCATTCTTATGCCCAATCCACTCAGCCACGAACGAGCCAAAGACCCCAGCTGAACCACCAGCCAATGCAGCACCAATGATTGCCACAGCCAAAGATCCTCCAGAAGCCACAATGGGAGCGGCCGCGACAACAGCCCCGATATAGGCAAGCCCGCCTATAAGAGCCGTTTTGCCTTCAACGATAGAATCTCTTTCAACGTAGGCTGTCCTTGGAACATCGGCGTCATCTTCGAGTTCCGTCACAGAATCATAACGATGTCCCAGCTTCTCATTCACCGCTGCTTCGCTGGCAAGTAAACTGATCTCTGAACGATCAAACCCGGCGTTTTGCAGTTCATCAACCGCAGATTCAAGTTCTTGGGCATTATGGAAGACGCCGACAGCTTCTCTTACCGTTTTCGCTGAAGCTTCCGAGTGTTCCTTCACGGGTACTGACATGAGCGTCTCCTTCTGGTAACGCCCCCCTGGTCAATCCCCCCCGATCCTTAAAGTATAGCACACTTTACGAGAAAATTCAGATCCCGTCTTTCAGGCAAGAAGCTCAATAAACCGTATAAAAAAAAGCCCGACCGAAACTGCCGGGCCCTCCTTAAGTCTGGCCGCTTACATTAACTACGCAGCGTTGCCCCTGTAGCTTTCATTGCTTGAGCTATAACATTTTGCGAAACAGCCTCGATCTCCTCATCCGTAAGGGTGTGATCCTTAGGCTGAAGCGTGACAGTAATCGCTAAGGATTTTTTACCTTCTTCGACGCCCTTGCCCGTATAGATATCGAAAAGAACAACATCTGAAATCAAAGCTTTATCAGCACCTTTTGCAGAGCGGATCAATTTACCTGCTTCGACACTTTCATCAACAAGGAACGCAAAATCACGTTCAACAGGCTGGAAAGGCGAGAGAATAAGAGCAGGTTTTATTTTACCGCTCTCCCCCTTTTTCACTTTTGGCTGCGGTATATTATCAAGATATACCTCAAAAGCTACCACCGGGCCCTTAATATCCATTGCTTCAAGAACACGGGGATGAAGCTCACCAAAGGCAGCAAGAACGTTCTTTGGCCCAAGCCCCATAACACCTGAGCGACCAGGATGGAAATAGGATGGCGCCGTCGTAAACACCTGCAGGTTATCCACAGGAGCACCTGCGGCTTCTAGCGCAGCAAGAGCATCACCCTTTGCATCAAAAGCATCAACGGTACGACTACCGCTTTCCCAATGGCGGCCAGCGATAGAGCCCGATCGAAGCCCCGTCGCCATTTTTTGTTGCCCTTTAGCCGTATCATCAACGTACTGAGGTCCGACTTCAAACAAAGCATTATCTGCATAACCACGGTCCGTATTTCTAACCGCTGCAGACAGTAAGGTCGGCAGAATAGAGGGGCGCATGGTATCGAGGTCAGTTGAAATCGGGTTTGCAACACGAAGACTGTCTGGAACCCCACCAAAGAGCTCAGCTTCAGCATAGGAAACAAAAGAAAAAGTCACCGCTTCATCTAGACCACGCCAGCACAGAGCCGTTCGTGCATTGGAAACACGGCGTTGCTCGATCGTTAGGACACCTTGCGGAAGATAACTCTCAGGCTCCATCTGTAATTCAGGAATGTTTTCATACCCATGAATACGAAGGATTTCCTCAACCAAACACGCTTCCAACTCCACATCAGGTCGCCATGTAGGCACAACAGCAGAGATCAAGTCACCTTTGTCAGTAACCTCAAAACCGAGAATAGATAAAATTTCAATCTGTTTGTCTTTTGCAACAGCAACAGCACAAAGATCTTCAATACGGCTTGGGCGAAGCTCTATCACGCGCTTTTCAGAGGGAATGGATCCAGCGGAACTAATCTTGCTGACTTCACCACCACAAAGATCAAGCACCATCTGGGTAGCCACATCAACCCCCCAGTCCGCAGACTGGCTGTCAACGGTTCTCTCGAAACGATAACGCGCATCAGAAAGAATTCCAGATTTACGGCCTGTTATCGCTATAGAAATCGGATCAAACAAAGCGACTTCGAGGAACATATTAGTGGTTTCGTCGCTACAGCCCGAATTCAGGCCGCCCATAACACCACCAATACCCTGGACGCCACTGTCATCGCCGATAACAACCATCGTATCGTCGAGTTTGTATGTCTCTTCATCTAAAGCCAGGAACTCTTCGCCGTTGCGGGCGAGGCGCATGGTCAGATCACCCTTAACCTTATCAGCGTCAAATACGTGTAGAGGACGTCCAAGGTCAAAGGATACATAGTTGGTAATATCAACGAGCTTAGAAATTGGGCGAAGGCCAATGGCGAGCAAACGTTCTTGTAGCCATTTAGGGCTTGGACCGTTTTTAATATTACGGAAATAGCGTCCGGCGACATAAGGAACCTGCTCAGCGACCGCGGCATCAGATTTCCATTTGATTGGGCTCTCAAACGAGCCATCAATTTTTTCAATTTTTAGCGGTTTAAGTTGGCCTAATCCAGCTGCAGCAAGATCACGTGCAACGCCTCTTACACCAAGACAGTCACCACGATTTGGCGTGATCGCAATCTCAATGATCGGATCATCTAGCCCCAAAATTTCAGCCAACGGCACACCAATTTCGGTATCTTCTGGGAGGTCGATAATACCATCGTGTTCGTCAGAGAGACCCATTTCGCGCTCAGAAACCAACATGCCATTGGAATCTTCACCGCGGAGATTACCAGCCTTCAGGGTCAGGTCGATGCCAGGGACATAACAGCCAACAGGGGCAAAAACGCCAACCATGCCACTACGGGCATTTGGCGCACCACAGACTACCTGGCTGATACCATCGGCAGACTGCACCTGACAAACCCGTAATCTATCAGCATTGGGATGCTGGACAGCCTCGATGACCTTCGCCGTTTTAAAGGCTTTAAGTTCATCAGCTTTATTCTCAACGCCTTCAACTTCGAGGCCGATAAGAGAAAGTTTTTCGACAATAACTTCAAGAGAAGCATCTGTATCGAGGTGATCTTTTAACCAGTTTAGTGTGAATTTCATTTTCTCAAACCTCCTTACAGACCACGGACCATGCTGGGCATTTCCATCGGCAAGAAGCCGTAGTGTTTCATCCAGCGAAGATCGGTTTCATAGAAGGTTCTCAAGTCAGGAATTCCGTACTTGAGCATGGCGAGACGTTCGATCCCGATACCAAAGGCAAACCCCTGAAACTTGGTTGAATCAATACCACAATTCTCGAGGACTTTAGGGTGGACCATGCCGCTGCCGAGAATTTCGAGCCAGTCATCGCCTGCACCAATTTTGAGCTGACCATCAGATCGGGTGCAACCAATATCAACTTCGGCAGAAGGTTCCGTGAAAGGGAAGTAGCTTGGGCGGAATCTCATCGGCAGATCTTTGACGCCAAAGAAAGCTCGGCAAAATTCAATGAGAACACCCTTGAGGTGCCCCATATTGGTTTTTTCGTCAATAACCAACCCTTCAACCTGATGGAACATCGGGGAGTGTGTGGCATCGTGATCAGCACGGAAAGTCCGGCCCGGCGCGATAATGCGAATGGGCGGCGTTGTATTTTGCATGGCCCGAATTTGAACAGGAGACGTATGAGTGCGAAGAACTGGACGACTTCCATCTTCCTTTTCAGGCATATAAAAAGTATCGAGCTCCTGACGTGCAGGATGCTCTGGGGGAATATTCAGCGCTGTGAAGTTATGAAAGTCGTCCTCGATGTGGTGCCCTTCGGCAACGGAGAAACCCATTTCGCCAAAAATCGCGACCAGTTCTTCTAGGGTCTGGCTAATGGGATGCATTTTGCCAATCGTTGTTGGGCGCGGAGGTAAAGACACGTCGATTTTTTCTTCGGCAAGACGAGCTTCTAGGGCGGCCTCATGCAAGGTCCCTTTTCGAACTTCAATTGCTTCAGCGACAGCCTGCTTTATAAGATTAAAAGCCTGACCAGCTTCTTTGCGTTCTTCAGGGGCAAGACCACCAAGCGTTTTCATACGTTGGGTAATTTCACCTTTTTTACCCAAAGCCTGCACGCGCACAGCATCAAGCGCATCAAGGTCAGAGGCTTCTTCTACTCTTTGCAGCAAGGCACTGCGAAGTTCTTCCAGATTATCCATTCCACTACTTCCCGTTATTGAGGAACCTCAATAAACGTTCCCTATTCGAGCTTCATTGCCAGCATTGCGACTGCACCGCTAATGACACTTTGTACCTGGTCATCGAGCAGCACCTTATCCAAAACCACGCCTTTTGACGCGCGGTCATAACGATACTGAAGCACGAGTACGTGCTCGGTACCGTTCAAATTTTTCTGAATTGTTGCGCTTACACGCGTTAATTGATCGGATTTTTTATCATCCCATGCACCAGCGAGCCAAGTGACTTTGCCATGACGTCCTGCAAGACTGTCAACGAGTTCATCGTTGCTTTGCCCATCCAGGATTTCATCACGCACTGCGTCTATGGCTGAGGAATACTCGGCATTTGAAGCGCTTCCAGCTTCAAAACAGCCTGTAAGCAGGCCCAGGCATAATAGAACGGGGAAAAGGATCTTCAGAGGGGAGATCACGGTCAATCGTTCCTGTTAGCAGCATAAATGCATGAGTTAAAGGTAGGACCCTGCATAAGGCAGGATGATAAAATGACATTGAATAACAACGCAATTCAGCTTTGTTATTCAATGTGTTAATGGCCCAAAAAGACAAACAGGCAGCATCCGGAAACCGGATGCTGCCCTGTCATAAAGCCTAAACGTATGTGCGTTAAGCCAGAGCTGCTTTTGCTTTTTCAACAACAGCAGTAAATGCAGCTGGCTCACGAACTGCCAAATCAGCAAGAACCTTACGGTCGAGACCGATTTCAGCTTTTTTAACACCGTTCATGAACTGAGAGTACGTGATACCGTGCAAACGGGCACCAGCGTTAATACGCTGAATCCATAGACCACGGAATGTACGTTTTTTAACACGACGATCGCGATAAGCGTACTGCCAGCCTTTTTCAAGGCGCTGTACCGCTACGCGGAAGACGTTCTTACCCCGGCTACGATAGCCTTTAGCAAGTTTGGAGATTTTTTTGTGACGTGCACGCGCAGTGACGCCCCGTTTTACACGAGCCATTTTGCTACTACCTTAACCGTTAATCAGGAAATTACGTTTGATTACGCGGGAATCCGCACTACATAGAATCGTCGTACCGCGAGCGTTACGAATCATTGTCTGTGAGCGTTTGCGCATACCGTGACGTTTACCTGCCTGAGCAGCAACGACTTTACCGGTACCAGTTAGGCGGAAGCGTTTCTTCGCACCAGATTTCGTCTTAAGTTTGGGCATTTTCTTTCCTTATAACTAAAGTTCTTTTTCAGAGTGACTAGGCATACCCTATGGCACATGCCACCCGACAATGGCGGGGTTATAGATCCCTTTCCCCACGATAGCAAGAGTAATCACAAGCAAGAGATCGGCAAAAAGATATTATTTTACGCTAATGAAAAAATCCATTTCTCACATTACATTCCATATATCACAAGAACGCGCAGCTTATAGTATAATAAATTCTTGACCTACTTTCGACATACCCTACGGTATTGAACATCAAATCATTCAAAAATAGAACATGCAAAATAACTTTAATCTCAACCCTATTCTGCGCCCTTGCAACCAAGCCTGCGGCTATAAAACAAAGAAGCGAGCAAATGCGAAATTTCACCATGTGGGGGCATAAGGCCCTTTTTATAGTCTCTTTAACCGTCACTCCTCACATATCTATTGCTCAGGATAGTACTGTTTCAGTGCCGAGTGTTATCATCACAACCGTTGAAGAACAGGATATCACCCCACAATTCACTTTAATCGGCCGAGTTGAACCCATTGAGAAAGTTGAACTTAGGGCCAGGGTAGAAGGGTTCCTTGAACAACGCCTATTCAAGGAAGGTGCAGAAGTAAAGAAAGGCGATTTACTCTACATTCTGGAAAAAGCGTCTTATGAAATTGCCGTCGCGCAAAGCAAAGCAGACCTCGCCGGAGCGGAGGCAACACTTAAAAATGCGCGCTCTGACTTAAAGAGAAAAAAAGATCTCAAAAAAAAGAAGGTCGTCTCAGCAGCTTCCCTAGATACATCCGAAGCAAGCGAATCAATAGCACTCGCCAGCGTCCTGCAAGCCAAGGCTTCTTTAAGGCGATCCGAACTGGATTTGAGCTATACAGAAATATACAGCCCCATTGACGGGCAAATCAGCCGATCAAGCTATAGCGTAGGTAATCTTTTAAATTCGAATAGCGCCCCCCTCGCCACAATTACCAGCATGGACCCCGTTTATGTAAGCGTTCCTGTCAGCGACAAAATCATATTAGAAGAACGCCGCAAAGGGATGAGCAATGATGCCCCTGTAATTCCAACACTCGTTCTATCAGATGGGAAGCCATATCCTCTAGAGGGGAGTTTTAACTTTCTGAATACAGAGGTAAATCAGGATACAAACACAATCCTTGCGCGGGCTGTTTTTGCCAACCCAGATCGCCTCTTATTACCAGGACAGTTTGTTAGCGTTATCGTTCACGATAAAAAAACGCAACGTGCTCTCGTCGTCCCACAGGCATCAGTGCAAAAAGACCAACAAGGACACTTCGCCCTTGTCGTCAACCGCGCCAACAAGGTTGAAGTTCGTCGTATTCAGGTTGGTGATCAGGTTGGGACAGACTGGGTGGTAACAAATGGCCTCCTAAAAGGTGAACGCCTTATTGTTCAGGGTATACAAAAGGTAAAACCAGATATGCTGGTAAACCCGGTTGAAGAAGGAATCTGATCGTGTTCTCAGCTTTTTTCATCAATCGTCCCAAATTTGCCCTGGTAATCTCCATTGTCATCTCTCTTGCGGGTCTCATCGCCCTCAACGCCCTGCCCATTGCCGAATACCCTGACATCGCCCCGCCACAGGTTAAGGTTTCCACGAGCTATCCAGGGGCAAATGCCACAGTTGTTGAACAATCCGTTGCCTCTCCCATTGAAGCCAAAGTCAATGGCGTCGAAAATATGCTCTATATGTCCTCAACCAGTGGTAACGATGGCAGCTATGTACTAACCATTACCTTTGCTGTTGGCACCGACCCCGATATTGCCGCGGTTAACGTCCAAAATCGCGTAGCAACGGCCAACTCGTCCTTACCGCAAGATGTCATCCGACAAGGCGTCATAACCCAAAAGCAGTCGACCTCAATGCTTTTGGTGGTCAATCTTGTTTCGCCTGATGAAAGTAAAGATTCCCTGTTCCTCAGCAACTATGCATCAATCAACATTCAAGATGCGCTGGCCAGGATTAATGGTGTCGGAAGTGTTTCTCAGTTTGGTGCGCTTGATTATGGTATGCGCATATGGCTTGACCCCGACAAACTAACAGCACTTCAACTCACGACCAAAGACATATCCAATGCAATTGAAAGCCAGAACATACAGGCAACAGCTGGGCAATTAGGCGCCCCTCCTTTCGAAGGAACACCACAATTTCAATACACCCTACAAGCAAAAGGCCGCCTGACGTCCGTTTCGGAATTTGAGCAAATTGTCGTCAGAGCGAACAGAGATGGTTCCTTTGTCAAACTGAAGGATGTCGCTCGCATTGAACTTGGATCACAAAGCTATTCCTCAGCATCGAAACTAAACAACAAGCCATCTGCAGCCATAGCCGTTTATCAATCTCCTGGTGCAAACGCATTGGATGTCGCCGATGGTATCTATGCGGAACTCAACCGACTATCAGTCAGCTTCCCCCAAGGAGTTGAATATAAGATACTCTACGACACAACGAACTCGGTTCGAGCTTCGGTTAAAGAAGTTGTCGAAACCTTGATGATCACTTTTAGCCTCGTCGTCGCAGTAACTTTCTTTTTCCTAAGCGATTGGCGATCGACACTTATTCCCACACTTGCGATACCTGTTTCTCTAATCGGTACTTTTGGCATCCTCTACCTTGTTGGCTTTAGCATTAATATGATCACTCTTTTTGCCATCATTTTGGCAATAGGAATCGTCGTCGATGACAGCATTATCGTTGTTGAGAATGTACAACGCATAATGAAAGAGACAGGCCAGAGTGCGAAAGACTCAACACGCCAAGCCATGAGAGAAGTCACCGGCCCAGTTGTTGCGACAACTCTCGTTCTTGTCGCAATTTTTGTTCCGGTTTCCTTTATGCCAGGCATTACCGGGGAACTCTATAAACAGTTCTCAATAACAATTTGTGCTGCGGTTATTCTTTCTTCTATCAACGCCCTAACACTGTCACCAGCTCTTTGTGGCCTTCTCCTGAAACCAAATTCAGCTGAACCTCGGGGGCCTCTCAAATTCTTTGCGAATATGGTCAACAAAACCCGAAATGGTTATACTCGTGTAGCAGGTCTCATGGTACGACGAACGCTGTTGTCCATGGCAGTGTTTGGTATTTTCGTTGCGGCAACCGGTTATATGTTCACAACAGTACCAACTGGTTTCATTCCCATGGAAGATAAGGGTGTTTTCTTTGTAAACCTCCAACTTCCAGATGGAGCATCACTAGACAGAACGAATAAGGTCACTGCACAAGTCACAGACATGTTATTGCAAGAAGAAGGCGTTACAGATGTCATTTCTGTTTCCGGCTTCAGCATAATTTCAGGAGCGTCTTCAAATTCATCTCTCCTTATTCCAATCCTAAGTAGTTGGGGAGAACGCTCCAGCGAAGAATTAAAGTGGTACAACGTACTCAGGCGCCTAAATGGCCAACTAGCAGGCCTAGCCTCTGCGGAAGCATTTGCTTTCCCCCTCCCGCCCATATCTGGATTGGGCACAAGTGGCGGTGTAGAAGCACAGATACAGGACTATCTTGGCCGATCCCCCCAAGAACTTGCCGCTGCAGTGCGAAGTCTTTCATTTGCAGCGAACCAACAACCAGAACTCACCAATGCATTTAGCACCTATTCAGCCAACATTCCTCAACTATTCCTCGAAGTTGATAGAGAAAAAGCCCAGGTTCTTGGCATTCAAATTTCTGATATTTTTTCAACATTACAAGCCAACCTCGGCTCATCATACATCAACGATTTCAATCTTTTTGGTAAGGTCTATCGCGTACAAATTCAGGCCGAAGCAAAATTCAGAGAGGGCATCAAAGACATAGAGCGTCTCCATGTCAGAAATTCAAACGGCGACATGGTTCCATTACGCACACTGATAGAGATCAAACCGATACTCGGCCCCCTATCGGTTACGCGGTACAATCAATTTAAGACAGCATCGTTCACAGCCTCACCCGCTACTGGTTACAGTTCTGGCGATGCAATCATAGCTCTTGAACGTGCGGCCAAACAGGCCCTCCCCGAAGGATACGGGATAGAATGGACGGGCACTTCAAAACAAGAACAAGATGCAGGTGGCTATATCCTCATCATCTTCTCTCTTGCTTTGATCTTCGCCTACCTCTTTCTCGTTGCTCAATATGAAAGCTGGAGCGTTCCTCTTTCTGTCATAACTTCGGTAGCAATTGCTGTATTTGGTGCTCTTGTTCCCATGACCCTGTTGCCTTTTCTCGACAACAATCTCTATGCCCAAATCGGGATGGTTATGCTCATAGGCCTCGCAAGTAAGAGTGCTATTCTCATCGTCGAATTCGCGAAAGAACGCCGTGAAGCAGGCCTTAGCATTCAAGACGCGGCGCTTGAGGCTGCAAGTTTGAGATTTAGGGCCGTAATGATGACAGCTCTATCATTCATCCTTGGTGTGTTGCCTTTGATTTTCGCGAGCGGGGCAGGTGCAGCAAGTCGGGTAGCTGTTGGATTTGTTGTGTTTGGAGGCATGGTTGCTGCGACCTCAATTGGGATTCTTTTCATCCCAACGCTTTATGCAAGCTTCCAAACCATGCGCGAAACCATCAACAAACGATTGTGGAAAACTAAAGAGAGCTAGAAATGACAAGGGCCGGATTTCCCGGTCCTTTCTTTTCTCGAAGGCTTCCATTTACGCTGGGCATCATTTGGCTTTTCTCGCGCGGGCTTTAGCACAGAGGTCTTGAAAATCCTTTGAGGTAGGATCAACAGCGCCAAATCGGTGTGGATCAAATGCACTGAGGTCGTATTTTGATTGCCCATTTACGATCACTTCAGCCAACGCCTCTCCGATACCCCCTGAGGCCATCACTCCAGAACCACAACATCCGGCGGCGACATAAAGACCCGAAATTTCACCTGCAGATCCCAAAATAAAATGCCCATCAGGCGTATAGGCCGATAAACCAGCCATATAACTTTCAAAGCGCGCATTCTCAAGCCCAGGGAAAAAGGCCGACACTCGGCTTTCAGCTTCGACGAGGGCTTCCCATTCGCCCCCCTCTTCTGTCACAGCGAAAGCAAGAATGTCCTCAGGAAGCTGTCGATAGTCAAAAGTCCGAGATTGCGCTTCTTGTACCCCAAGTAAAAGACCTCCAACTTCTGGTCGCGTATAGGCACCGGCATCAGCGTGGACAACCATTGGCTGGTCTGTGCCAAAATCATTGTCAGGTGCAGCGATCCAAAAATGGCTCCGCGTTGGTATCATCGGCAAGGAAACACCGAGCGAGACTGTTAGCTGATTTGACCAAGACCCACCGGCAACCACGACAGAATCACACGAAATATAGCCTTTGTCAGTCTCCACCCCCGAAATAGTACCATTACTCATTTCAATGGATAGAACAGACACACCTATTTTAATTTTTGCACCATAATGCCGAGCGGCCTTAGCATAGGCATTGGTGAGGCAATAGGGATCAATATACCCTTCATCAGCAAAATGAACCGCTAAAGTATCCCGGCTGGTTTTCAACCAAGGTAACCGCTCCGAGTGCCATTTCTCATCTACCTGTTCTGCCGATATACCTTCGCAGATTGCCCGCTGATAAAGAGCGTTGAGTTTTTTTTGCTCATCCGCATGTTCAGCAATCCGGACGGTGCCAGGTGATTTAAAATCTAATGCCTCGTCGTTTATTTCTTCAAGATCAGAAAGCACATCAAAAGTACGACGACTGAGTTGATCAACAGCAGGTTTTGAGGAGATTTGAAACATCAAGCCTGCAGCTTGAGAGGACGAAGCTGTCGCGAGGTTCTGCCGTTCTAATAACAAAACATCTTTCTGGCCCATACTTGCCAAATGATAAGCGACAGATGTCCCCAGAACACCGCCACCGATGACAACTACTGATGCTCTCTCCATACCTATACCCTCCATAGGGCAAACCTATAAAATTTAGACACAAAAAAAGCCGCTCTAAATTAGAGCGGCTTTTTGAAATCTCTTAAGGCCTTACTTCGGTGCCAAGATCATAATCATCTGGCGGCCTTCCATTTTAGGATGCAGCTCAGTCTTCGCTACCTCAATCAGATCGTTCTCAATCCGTCTAAGGACTTCCAAACCAACTTCTTGGTGAGTAATCTCACGTCCGCGAAAGCGCATAGTCACTTTCACCTTGTCACCAGCAGAAATAAACTTCTCTGCTGCCCGCATCTTCACATCATAATCATGAGTGTCGATATTCGGGCGAACTTTGAGTTCTTTGAGCTCAACAATTTTTTGTTTCTTGCGAGCTTCATTTTTCTTTTTCTGCGTTTCAAAACGAAAACGGCCATAATCCATAATCTTGCAAACTGGCGGCTCCGCATTCGGAGAAACCTCTACAAGATCAAGTCCAGCGTCGAATGCACGTTTTTGAGCATCCCGTGTTGGCACTACGCCAACCTGTTCTCCGTCTGCGTCGACTAGACGTACAGAGTTGACTGTAATTCGTTCGTTTACCCGCGGACCGTCGATGCGCGGGGGTGTCGTCATTGGTGCGCGTGCTATCGTCGTGCTCCCGTTATTCCTGTTATCCCAAAATTGCAGACAATTCTTTGTCTGCAATAGGCTGTTAACCTAAAATACCAACCGTTTATTTTGCGTTTACGCCTACCACTTTCGTGTGGCGCATAATGCCAATAACTCGTACCAGTCGGCAACCCGAAAAATAATTTTTATCTCTTACTTATCTACAGGCGATTTTGCCTCTTCAATTAAAGCACTAAGTGCCTCTTCTAAAGACATAATTTCCTGATTCTTACCGCCTAATCGACGCAGAGCAACTTTCCCTTCCTCTGCCTCTCGGCGACCAACCACAGCAATAACAGGTGTTTTACTAAGGCTATGCTCGCGGATCTTATAGTTAATTTTCTCATTACGCAAATCAGCTTGCACTCGGAGTCCCGCCGCTTTTAGCTTATCACGAACTTCTTCTGCGTAATCATTTGCATCTGTTGTAATCGACGCCACAACAACCTGTTGAGGAGACATCCACAATGGGAATTTACCCGCGTGCTGTTCGATCAAAATCGCAAGGAAACGTTCGAACGATCCTAAAATCGCACGGTGCAGCATAACAGGGCGATGACGCTTATCATCTTCACCGACATAAGATGCATCAAGACGCTCAGGAAGAATAACATCGACCTGCAGCGTACCACACTGCCAGTCCCGGCCGATCGCATCCTTAAGAACAAACTCAAGTTTAGGGCCATAGAATGCCCCTTCGCCCGGGTTTAGAGAATATTCGAGGCCTGCTTCTTCGACAGCTTCTCTCAAAGCAGCCTCAGATTTATCCCAAGCTTCATCAGTACCAGCTCGTTTTTCTGGACGATCAGAGAACTTTACAACGACATCTTCAAAGCCGAGATCTTTATACACAGTTTTCAATAGATCACAGAAGATAACCGTTTCACTATTGATCTGATCTTCTGTACAGAAAATATGGGCATCATCTTGTGTAAAAGCACGTACGCGCATCAAACCATGCAGGGCGCCAGATGGCTCATTCCGATGGCAAGCGCCAAATTCGGCCATCCGCAATGGAAGATCGCGATAACTTGTCTGACCTTGCTTAAAGATCTGAACATGTCCAGGACAGTTCATAGGCTTCACAGCAAGGGTCCGGTCATCTTCGGAAGACGCGATGAACATGCCTTCGCGGAATTTTTCCCAGTGCCCGGACGCTTCCCAGAGAGACCGATCAATCAATTGAGGGGTCTTAACCTCTTGATATCCGTTTTGCTCTAGGCGTTTGCGCATATAATCTTCAAGTGAACGATAAAGAGACCAACCTTTAGGGTGCCAGAAAACAGAACCCGCAGCTTCTTCTTGAAGGTGGAACAGACCAAGTTCTTTACCGAGGCGACGGTGATCGCGCTTCTCGGCTTCTTCAAGCATCTGAAGGTATTTTTTCAGCTGTTTTTCATCGGACCAACAGGTGCCATAAATACGCTGAAGCTGATCGTTATCTTTGTCTCCACGCCAATAGGCCCCAGAGACTTTCATCAACTTAAAGCCCTTGCCAATGCGCCCTGTTGACGGCGCGTGAGGTCCACGACACAAATCAAGCCAGTCACCTTGGCGGTAAATTGTCAGATCTTCGTCGCCGGGGATATTGTCAACGTGCTCAGCTTTATACTTTTCGCCCTTTGCGGCAAAAAGCACCTTAGCCTTTTCCCGATCCCAGATTTCACAGACAAAAGGCTCATCGCGGGCAATGATTTCATGCATTTTGCCTTCGATCTTTTCGAGATCGGTAGAAGAAAAAGGTTCTTCACGAGCAAAATCATAGTAAAAACCAACGTCCGTAGACGGACCAAAGGTAACCTGAGTTTCCGGATAGAGCTCTTGAACCGCCTCGGCCATCACATGCGCACAATCATGGCGCAACAAATCAATGGCTGCAGGATGTTTCCGGGTCACGATTTCTAAGGTTGCATCCGTGGTTATGGTATAGGTCGTATCTCTCAACTCACCGTTTACCACCACAGCTAATGCATCTTTGGCCAAGCGCGGGCCAATAGATTCTGCTACCTCATGTCCTGTTACAGGACCATCATATTTGCGCTGACTTTCGTCAGGCAATGTAATTGTGACCATTGGAAATCGTTCTCAGTTTCAGTTCTATTAACGAGGAAATTTTAAATCTTGTAGAGCTTCTGCAATGTAAAAGGATTCCTTGCCCTGTCAAGCGTACCGCCAAGGATTCCGCCAATCTTTTGCATTAATACCGTCTATTCTAAGTTAACGGCTCTAAGTTAACTGAAATTTGTACTCACAGCGCCTCTTTCTCTTTCAATCTCGTGAAAAAAATCAAGGAGTTCGAGGAGTATCGGCGAGCTTTTACGATAGCGTGCTGTTACAAAACAAAACTCCCAGTTCATTTCTGGCTCAATTGGGATTATTTTAACATCAGGATGAATATTTTCTCCCGCAATTTCTTTATCCATTAAAGCCAAGCCAACCCCTTGCTCAACAAGGCGAAGAGCAATCCTTTGAGTCCGGACTTCAGCAACAAAATTTGGCTCAACCGCCAACCTTCTGAAGAATTCCATCGTCTGATACCGAAAGGGACTTCCCGAGCCAATCGAGACAAAATCCTGCCCATTGAGCATGTCCAATGAGACTTTTCCTAACGAAGCAAATTTATGACTGGTCGGTACTGTACAAATTACAGAAGCTTTTTTCCAAGGATGAACCTGAAGAGAAGGATTACTCACAGGCAAGGCCACGATCCCGAGATCAAACTGGCCTGAAGCCACTAGTTCAATCACCTGGGTCATCCCAAAAGACTCTATTTCGACAAAAACCCCTTTGTGTTGAGCCAGAAATGACCCAACGACGGAACCAACAATACCATCTGCATATGCGGGAAGCGCAGCAATACGGATATGACCCAGCTTCCCTTGCCGAATAGCCTCAGCCTTTTGTTGGATATCTGAGACGGCCTTAATCGACAATCTGGCTTCCTCAAAAAAACGGCGTCCATTTACCGTCAGTTCCAAAGATCGGCCAACTTTCTCAAATAATTTAAAGTCCACGCCTTCTTCAAGTGTCCGTAACAAGTGGCTGATTGCAGGTTGCGTCACACACAAAAAATCTCCCGCCGCCGTAACAGATCCCAAATCTACAACAGTATGAAATGCTTCAAGTTGCTTATGTGTAATACGTGCCGTCATCAAGACCTCTTGAGAAAATACATTAGGTTATTTTATTTCAAACAAAATATATCTCAATTTTTCTAATGAATAAAAATCAATAAATTATAGAGAAATCTTATTCACATGCTGTTTCATCTAGAGGCAATTCATATAGATATGCAGACAGATGCGTTCACAATTGGAATCCTTCACGGAAAATAAAATTCAGAATTATTTGTTTAATTTGCTTTTCCTAACGGCGTTTTCTCTTATCCTCAAGACACCCTTAAAGGACTTATCTAATGTCATCTTTAAATACCTCCTGCCCAGAAGATCTAATTCCCGAATTAAAGGCTCACAGAAGGGTTCCTCTTGGACACGGCCCCACTCCAATTGACCACCTTCCACAATTGGGAAAAGAGTTGGGAATAGAGCTCTGGGCAAAAAGAGATGACTGCAATGGATTAGTCTTTGGCGGCAACAAGGTCAGACAGCTCGAATATTATCTCAGTCCAGGTGTCGACCAAGATGCAGACACCGTTCTGATTACCGGCGCGTTGCAGTCCAATTTTGTTCGATTGACTGCGGCAGCGGCTTGCAAGCTCGGTTGGCAAGCCCATGTGCAACTCGAAGAACGCGTTCCCAGTGACGATCCTCTGTATCGCACCTCAGGGAATATCTTTTTAAACAATCTTCTTGGTGCAAAGATATCCTATTTCCCAGAAGGAGAGGATGAGGCTGGTGCAGACAAGGCACTTGATGATCGCGCCGATGGCCTTAGAGAAAATGGTCGCCGCCCCTACGTCATCCATCTCGGGCTAAACTCTCCACCACTCGGAGGTTTAGGATATGTCAGAGCAGCCGCAGAAACCTGGGCACAGGTTGAACAGTCAGGTACTGAGCCTGATTTTGTTGTCATCCCTTCAGGAAGTGGATTAACGCATGCTGGATTTCTTGTCGGCGCCAGAGCAATTGGTTGGAACGTTCCCATCCTCGGAATTTGTGTCAGGCGTGATCGAAACAGACAGATAGCAAGAATCAAACAACGCACAAAAGAGATCGAAGATATGATCGGCCGCTCAGGCCTCATCAAAGAAGACGACATCGAGATTACAGATGCAGTTCTAGCGCCCGGTTACGGTAAGATGAATAAAGTCGTACAAGAAGCGATGGATAAGTCTGCCTGCCAAGAAGCGCTCATCCTTGATCCGGTATACAGTGGTAGAACAATGGCCGGATTATTTGACCACGTTCGAACCAAAAGGATTCCTCTTGGTTCAAAAGTCCTCTTCATTCACACCGGAGGAAATCCCGCAATTTTTGCTTATCAGAATGCAATCACTAACTTTCGTTAACTGAACAATTACAAGTCATTCTGAAAAGAAATAAACGCACCCTATTGCCACGACCAGTACAAAACCAACTAAGTGTACTGGTATATGTATCGGCGCAATAAGGTGTCGTTTTAATTTGGCTTAGGGGTATTTACCAACTCGTGATATACGCCAACGGTCTTGGCGCACATTAGCTTCTTTGTAAAGAATTGTTGCACACGCTCCTGACCTTTGAGTGAGAGAATTTCTCTCTCGCGCGCATTTAATCCCAGGGCACGACGGATTGCACGGGCGCAGCTTTCGGCATCACCATTTTCGAAAAGAAAACCCGTTTCGTTTGGAACCAGTTGCTCTTTTGCTCCACCATGATCACTCGCAACTACCGGACGGCCCATAGCCTGCCCTTCGCTGACAACGCGCCCAAAGCCTTCAGGATCTGTGGAAGCAGACACCACAACATCAGAAAGCATGTAAGCAGATGGCATATCGTTGCAATCGTCCATAATAAAGGCCCGGCCAACCAAATCCTTATCCACGATCATTTTTTCTAGCTCATCGCGATAGGCCGTACGTCCTTGATCAGATCCGACCAACGCACAACAAAGATCCAAATCTCTGAGATGGGTAAGTGCTTCCAATAATACAGTCTGGCCTTTCCAGCGGGTAAGGCGTCCAGGCAACATGATCAACGGTACACCATCTGGTAACCGCCAGTTGGTAGAGAGTTGGATAACTCTGACGGCGCTAACGGCATGAGGGCTAAAACTATCCGTATCCATGCCACGATGGATCACTCTAATTTTACTCTCATCGATTTCATAATTTGTACGAATATAGTCCGAAACAAATTCAGAGATGGAAATAACAATATCGCCCTTGGTCATAATCGAATTGTAATAACGCTTTAGGCCATTGTGAATATTGTAAGGCGCATGCACTGTCGTGACAAAAGGGACACCTGTTTTGCGCGCGGCACGATGAGCCGGACGCGCTGGTGCCCGTGATCTGGCGTGCACCACATCGACACCGCGTTCTTTGATCAACCGAGCCAATCGGCCGGTATTGCGCCACATTGTCCAAGGGTTTTTAGAATGAACGGGAAGTTCGACGTGCTCAGCACCTGCTATTTTAAGTCTGGCGACCAATTGTCCGCCTTTAGAGGCGACGATAGCCTTACCTCCTGCTTCGATAATCGCTTTTGCCATATCCAGCGTCCCACGCTCAACACCGCCAGAATCCATAGCAGGAACGACTTGGAGCACAGTTATCGGTGTGCCATCTGCTTTTATAAGAGACGGCAGCACAGGGGTAGCGACATCAGAGAACGTGGTGTTAAGATAAGTACTATCAGTCATATGTCGGTTACTTCAGGAGTCCTATATTTTTATGCCCAATAGCGATACAGCGTCCAATAGTGGTACAGAGCAATCTGCACAACTTCCAGCATTTATCGAACGCCCTGATGGGGAGCATATAGCCTATATAAAGACAGAAGGCGATAAGGATTTACCTGGCATCGTCTTTCTTGGCGGTTATATGTCCGACATGACCGGTTCAAAAGCAACAGCTCTGGAAGTGTTCGCAATCAAAAACAATCAAAGTTTTGTTCGTTTTGACTATATGGGGCATGGGCAATCATCTGGCAAGTTTACTGATGGCACAATTGGCCGCTGGACCGACGATGCCCTCGCCGTAATTGATCAACTAACCGTGGGGCCACAGATTTTAGTTGGCTCTTCAATGGGCGGGTGGATCATGCTCAATGCCGCCCTAAAGCGCCCTGATCGCACCAAAGCTCTTGTCGGCATCGCTGCGGCACCAGATTTCACCCAAGATTTGATGTGGGAAAAATTCTCTCAAGAAATAAAGGCTACCCTCCTGAGCGATGGGGTTTATTACGAGCCAAGTGAATATGGCGACGAACCCTATGCGATTACCCTAAACCTGATCGACGAAGGTCGCCAGCACCTCATACTCGGCAAGAAACAACCGATAGACTGTCCCGTTCGGCTCATCCAAGGCGTTAAAGACGTTGATGTACCGTGGGAAATCGCTCCAAGAATATTAGAGTCGCTGCGTACAGAAGACGTTGAACTCACGCTGGTGAAAGATGGAGACCATCGGCTTTCTGAGCCCAAAGATCTTGAACGCCTTTGTAAAATCATCAAAGAAGTCAGCCTCTAAGACCCACCCTACACCCAAAATTCAAAATTCTTTAAGCAACGAATATCACCCACGCTGATTTTTATGCTTTTTTTATTTGGTAAAATTTGATAACTCATTACGTAACCAGTTACGTAATGAGTTATTTGAACATGAATTTTTTAGCCTCCCTTGGCAGTCTCACACTCGGTAGTCGCCTTAAAAGGTTGAGTGACACCCTTTTTGCTGAGGTCAATGTCATATACGAGAAAATAGGAATAACACTGCAAGCAGGTTATTTCCCTCTATTTTACCTTCTCCACAAAGAAGGCGCAGTATCGATAACCGACTGCGCCACGGCTCTTGGTGTTAGTCATCCGGCGATAAGCAAAATGTCGCGTAAAATGATTGATGAAGGTTGGCTTGAAAAGCAGCCGTCGCCAAGAGATGAGCGCACTCAATTGTTAACCTTATCAGCTCAGTCCAAACACACCCTACCAAAGCTCATACCCATTTGGGATGAAATCCGGAGGTCTTTGGATGATATGATAGAAGCCCCTCAAGGCGGCAACTTGCTTGAGCAACTCATCACCATCGAAGAAGAAAATGCGAAAACCCCCTTAAGTACCAGAGTGCTCAACAACCTTGCCGATCCCTACCTGTCTGGCGATATAGAGATTATTGGCTGGGATCCCAAATACGCCGACACTTTTAAGGAACTCAGTAAGGAGTGGCTGGATTACTACTTCCTGAACCTCCAAGAAGAGCGCGACAGAGAATCGCTTGAGAACCCCAGCGGGTATTATCTCTCTCGCGGCGGGACAATATTCTTCGCTTTGTGTGGCGGCCAGCCCGTCGGCGCTTGTGCTCTGGCGCGAGAAAACGACGACCTCTTTGAAATTTCGAAAACAGGTGTAACCCCTGCCGCACAGTCCCGAGGGATTGGCCGGAGACTGGTTGTCGCAGCATTAAACGAAGCGAGAAGGCTTGGTGCAAAACAAGTCTATCTCGAGAGTAATCGAAAGCTCGTCAACGCCCAGAAACTTTATCGCAAACTTGGGTTTTGTGAAATTCCTCACCCCAATGGCAAGTCGGTATATCGCCGCTCCGATATCTACATGATAGTAACGTTATGAGTAAAAATGATGAGTGAAGCTCAAGCCCCAGATAACTGCTGTGTGATAGACGAAAGTCAAAACATATCGGGCAGTGAAATATTACAAGAGATACTCTCGGGATCACGCGCAACCTTGCCTATGGTGGTTGGCGCTATTCCCTTTGGCATCATATTTGGAACCCTTGCCGAGCAAAGCGGTCTCTCGCCTTTTGGCGCAATTGCAATGTCGATATTTGTTTTTGCAGGCTCCTCCCAGTTCATTGCTCTTGGGTTGCTGGCAGCGGGCACTGGTCCTCTAATCATCATTGCGACGACCTTTATTGTGAACCTTCGCCACCTCTTGTACTCAGCTGCTATTGTCGATGATGTTAAACACCTCTCTGGTCCCTGGCGTGCAGTCATCGCCTTTGGTCTGACTGACGAAGCCTTTGCCACCATTGTCGACAAAATTCGAAAATCAGACGACGCATGGCGTTTAAGGTCTGTGCAGTGGTTCTACTTGGGATCATTTGGCACCATGTACGGGAACTGGATTCTCTGCACTATTATTGGCATTACCCTTGGAGAACTTGTCCCCGAGATGAGTAACTGGGGCTTAGACTTTGCCATGTCCGCAACTTTCATCGGAATGGTCCTGCCTTATCTAAATACAAGGCCGATGATGGCTTGTGTGTTAGTCGCCGGCGCGATGTCTCTTGGAACCGCAGATATGCCTCACAAACTTGGCCTTATGGTCTCGGCTCTTTCTGCAGTAGCGGTTGGCCTGTCCTACCACCTCATGAGCCGGAGAAAATAACATGACTGAGGCTTTAATGATCGCGGGCATGGCTTTTGTGACCTTTGGTATTCGCTATATAGTATTAGCTTCTGCGGGGCACTTTACCTTCCCCAGTTGGGCTAAATCTGGCCTCAACTTTGTCCCCCCGGCCGTTCTCACTGCCATAATCATCCCTGCCGTTCTTATTCCGAACGGAAACGGCATCGAATTCCACTTGCAGAACGCGTCCTTGCTCGCGGCCTGCGTTGCTATGATCGTTGGGTTGATCCGCAAGGATCTACTGACGACCATTGTCGTGGGCATGATCGCCTTTGGCCTCTTCAAGTGGTTGCTTTAATTCAGCCTCACACGAAACCGAGATGGAACAAAAAATGTCTGATCGCAACGTTGTTAATCTACCCGAAGCTCTCGACCAGGTAAGTGAACAATGGTCGCCTAAAATTCTTGCCAGAGTAAACGATCAATACGTGAAAGTTGCCAAAATTCAGAACGAATTTGTCTGGCACAAACACGATAATGAAGACGAGCTATTCTATATCATCAAGGGTAGTTTGCAGATGCAGTACGAAGACAAGACCATTGCACTTAACGAAGGAGATATGCATGTCGTCCCTAAAGGCGTTATGCATAATCCCGTTGCAAAGCAAGAGTGCTGGATAATGCTGGTGGAACCAGTGGCGACCGCTCATACAGGTGACGTAGTAACGGATCGCACACGTAGTTTGGAAGAGCAATTGGGCTAAAACAGCCTTAGTTCTTTTCTGTGTCCCCCTTGAGGTACGTAGCCCAATAAACCAGGGCTACGAACAGCCCTCCCCCAATGATATTCCCCACGGTTACAAAAAATAAATTATGGAAAAAACCACTAAGTTGCACAGGGACGTCCCCTGATAACATCGCCACGGGGATTACGTACATATTCGCGATTGAGTGCTCAAACCCAACGCTAACAAAGGTCGTAATAGGGAAAAGAATCGCCAGTATTTTACCTGAAACCCGGCGGGCTGCAAAAGACATCCACACCGCCAAACAAACCAGAATATTGCAGAGAATTCCCCGAAAGAAGGCTTCGCTAGCAGACAAGGACAGCTTCCCTTCGGCGATTTTAGCAACGGTTTGCGAAATGGATGACTGATCCAGCACTCCAGAAAGCACCACCATAATCGCGATAATCATCGCCCCGACAAAATTACCTACGTAAACAATGCCCCAGTTTCTCAACAGCAGTGATTTGGTAATGTGTTTGTTCATCAGCGCCATGATCATCAATGCGTTACCGGTAAACAACTCAGCACCACCAACGATAACCAGGATCAAACCGACAGAAAAAGCAATACCCCCCAGAAATCTTGTCGGACCAATACCAAGGGTACTATCGGTTACAACTAAGGTATAGCCAAGCGCGCCAAAAGCGATAAAAGCACCCGCAAGTATTGCCAACATAACCAGTCGAAAGGACGGGACAAAGGCTTTTGCTTTGACTGCGCTCTCTACTCTATGAGCCACTTCCATAGGCGAATAGGCATTGAGATCAAATTCTTGATGTTCTTTACTCACGTCCTGCCCCCACAATTTTATACCATTGAGAACAGAAGCTTAACACGTTGATCGAACTTAAGGCTTAAAAGAAATCATAAAATTCGGCGCAGCGCTGCCCTCATGGTTAAAGAACGATTACAGCAGGCTTTTTAAACCGGTCTCATAATCAGGATAACTAAGCTCTACACCCAATTCACGAATAATCCGCTTGTTATCAACTCTTTTATTATCAAGCCAAAAAGTTCGAGCCATCGGGCTCATATCAGCCTCTTCAAACGAAACCAGAGGAGGGGGATCAATGCCCAAAAGCTTACTTGCAAAGGTCGTTACCCTCCAGGGTTCCTCGGGGGCATTGTCACAAACGTTATAAACCCGACCGGGGTTTGGTTTTTCTACGGAAGCCAAAAGGACGTTCGCAATATCCTCTACATGAATGCGGCTAAATATATGACCGGGCTTTTGAATGCGTTGCTTTACCCGCCCAGACCGTAGTGAATCCAAAGGACTGCGGCCGGGACCGTAAATTCCTGCCAATCGAAAAACATGTACAGGGACCTGTGAACTGACAAAGAAATCCAGCCACCTTTGCTCCGCGAGAGCTCGCTGCTCGCTTCTTGCACTCGAGGGGTTGAGCTCGTCATCTTCACGAACCAACCCACCATCACGATTACCGTAAACCCCGGTGGTCGAAAGGTAGCCCAACCACTTCAGACTATCGCACGCAGCAATATCAGCAGTATGATGATCCAACACCGCGTCCCCTTCCTTTCCCGGAGGGACAGACGTTACAATGTGGGTCACTCCCCTCAAAGCCTGGTTTGGATTAGTAATTGGAGACCCTCTGTCGAAAGGGTAAATCATGAAGCCCTCAGCTTGAAGAGCTTCCATCTTTCCATGGTCTTTTTCCGTATCAGGACGCACTGTGCCTGAAATCGTCCAGCCCAAAGCCTTTAACCTGCGCGCAAAGACCAACGCTGAGTAGCCCAAGCCAAAACAGAAAAGATGATTAGAATTTTGTGACATATATCCCTCGATCTCGAAATTGCCTAATTCCTTATATAGGCTCCGCAGCACAACAAAAAAGCAAAGCTTGCCAAGAACACTTTTTATGGTCCAAATGCCCCTATGATTAAGAAACATCTATTATCTGCCACCCTACTTTCACTTCTAACAGCGGTCAGTATTTCTCATAATGTTGAGGCCGCTGGTAAAAAGAAGCCTATCAATCACGAAGAACAATACACTGCCTGCATTAAGCTGGTAGAACGGCGGCCCGACGCTGCTTTTGAATCTGCTCTTTCCTGGGCTTCTCAAGGTGGAGGTTTCCCAGCGGAACATTGTGCTACTCAAGCACTTTACGCTTTGAAAATATACGATGCTGCAGCAACCCGGCTTGAGAAACTCGCCGATGCGATGAAAACCGACAATACAGAGCTACGTTCTCAGCTCCTTCATCAAGCCGGGCGTGCCTGGTACGACCACGGGGATTTGGAACGTGCATTCGCTGTCCAAAGTACAGCCATAACCCTCTATCCAGATGGCACAGATTACTACATCGACAGAGCAGAAATTCTCGCCGAACTCGGACGCTTTGACGAAGCTTTGATCGATTTAGAAGTAGCTCACAGCCTGGATAACGAGCGTGATGATATCATTACATTGAGGGCAACCGCCAAACGGTACCTTGGGGATGATCTCGGGGCGAAAGCTGACATCGATCTCGCGCTAGAGATGAACCCCGATAATCTCGAAGCACTGCTCGAACGGGGTATCCTCAAACGCTTAAAAGGTGACGATACTGGAGCCAGGGAAGACTGGCTGCGAATCGTTAATATTGCGCTGGGCACACCAGCTGCAGATGCCGCCCAACGCAACCTTGAAAAGCTAGACGTAAAAGTAGAGTAGCCCCACTCAAACATATCTTTTAAAAATCAAGGTCAGCATAATGCTTGGGTGGTGGTACACCCGGAATCATGTCGGTAAGAACCCCGCGCATACACGGGCGTGATTTTACCCGTGCATACCAATCTTTGGCGCCAAGGTGATCTTTCCAAGGAACATCCCCCATATAATCAAGAGATGAGATATGCGACGCTGCCGTGATATCGGCGAGGGAGAAATCATCCCCTGCAAGCCATGTTCGGCGATCGGTTAACCAGGCAATGTAATCCAGATGATAGTGTATATTGGCATGCCCCGCACGAATGGCCTGAGAATTGGGCTCGCCCAAACCAAGAAACCGCTTGAGCATTTTTTCTTCCACAAGATTTGTGGTTACTTCGCGTCTAAATTTATCATCAAACCAAGCAACGATTCGGCGCACTTCAGCTCGTGACAACGGATCCTCCCCTAACAGAGTATTCTCTGGATAGGCCTCTTCCAGATATTCGGAAATTACCTGGGCACCACCGGTAATGCTGGTGCCGTCAGCTTCCACAAGCACGGGCACCTCTCCCGCAGGGTTGAGCTTTAAAAACTCGTCTCGGCGTTCCCAGACTTTTTCTGCATAGAGCTCGCATTCCAGCTTTTTTTCCCGCAATAACATGCGAATTTTTCGGCAGCCAGAATCGAGTGGAAGATGATGAAGTTTTCTCATTACCGCGACTATAACCTTGCTAATCGGGTGAGAAAACCTCGGAAAATACGGATATAAAAAAGAACACAGATCACGAAATAAATTACCAGAACATTTTGTTTTATAAGGAGGATCAGGTTTGCCCTATAATAGTGACCGCATAAAGGTGATATTAACGTTAATTACCTCTTCTCAGATTTATTTGCACAACATTGATACTTCGTCTAACATCTAATGATGAAAGAAGGACCAGATATCGCCCTATTGGGCTCCCTCATTGGCGACCCCGCGCGCTCAAATATGTTGTCTGCCCTGATCAGTGGCAAGGCACTTACGCCAAGTGAGCTTGCAGAAATAGCCAACATCACACTTCAAACAACCAGCGCCCATCTCAAAAAAATGGAAGCTGGCGGGCTAATCCGCCAACGCAAACAAGGGCGTCATCGCTATTTCAACCTTGCTGACGAAGACGTCGCGTCCTTGATTGAAACAATGATGGGACTTGCTGCAAAAAAAGGCCACATCCGAACAAGAACAGGGCCGAAAGCACCAGAACTTAGAAAAGCACGGGTTTGTTATAACCACCTTGCGGGTGAATTTGGCGTACAAATGTACGATAGCCTGATTGCAAGAGGTTACCTTCATGAGAATAATGATGAGGTTACCCTCACAGATGCTGGGCAAGAGTTTATATCAGCGCTCGGTATTGAAGTTGATATTTTAAAAAACTCTCGCCGCCCCCTTTGTAAATCCTGCCTGGACTGGAGTGCGCGCAGAAGCCATCTTGCAGGATCACTTGGTACCGCATTGCTCGACTATATTTATAATAAAGGCTGGGCACGGAGATTGAACGAAGTTCGCGTCGTTGAGTTTTCTAAAAAAGGCGAACTGGAATTTCTGGCTCACTTCCCCCTATAAGATCCTTACTCTACAAAAAAGCAAAAGACCGACTGGACATTTCCTGTGATCTCTCCCCAATTTATAGCTCTTTTTCATCTTTCTAATGATGAAATTGACATTTTTGAAATCAAACGCCTCGGGTTACCGAGCGATAGTGAAAAATCGCTTCTTTTTTACTGGCTTATGATCAGCAAAGGAAACTCACCTGTACGCCTCACATTCGCAAGCATGTCAGAGGAAGGTGAAAATCAGATAAGAGATTTTAAAGAAGGAAAGTTAAGCTTTAACGGCAACGTTGGTTTTTACACCTCAAATAGCGGTGACGAACCCAACAAGCTAATAGTCGTTAATCCTCCAGCTCTCAGCACCCGCCTAATCCAAAGTATAGAAAACTTCCTCCCCTAGAACAGAGAAATAAAAAGGAGCTGGAAAACACCAACTCCTTTTTATTTCGTTTAGGAACTTAGGCCGTTTTCAATTCAGCCTCATTCGTTACAGGGTGCTCTAATAAACCGAGCATCTCTTTAGGAACGACCTGCCAGAAATCACCCTTGATCTGCTGCCAGTCATTTAGAAGGCGCTCGGCATAAATCGACTGAGTTTCAGCCTGGTGCTCTTTTACGAGCTTCAGTACGACCTGCTCCCAGTGATCGGTTTTAATTTGTTGGTAGATCACACTCTCATCATTGATCCGGCTTGGTAACAACCTATTGGGATCATAGATAAAGGCCATACCGCCTGACATACCAGCCGCAAAGTTCATCCCGACATCGCCGAGAATGACTGCGGTACCAGCCGTCATGTACTCACAGCCATTGGAACCGCAACCTTCAACCACAACTTCAGCACCAGAGTTACGCACGGCAAAACGCTCTCCCGCTTGACCCGCAGCAAAGAGTTTTCCAGCAGTCGCTCCGTAGAGCACAGTGTTACCAATGATCGTATTGTGTTGGGTTGAAAGCGTGCTCGACGCCAATGGCCTGACAACGATTTCCCCACCGGACAACCCTTTGCCAACGTAATCATTGGCATCGCCAAAGACTTCCAGCTTCATGCCCTGAACAGCAAAGGCCCCAAGCGATTGTCCCGCAGATCCACGTAAACGCACAGTTATATGGCCGGGCTGCAATTCCTTCATTCCAAAACGGCGGGTAATTTTAGAGGCCAAGCGGGTGCCAACCGCACGATGCGTGTTCCGCACGTTGTACTGCAACTGCATTTTTTCCCCGACTTCAAAGAACTGATGTGCATCCTCAATGATCTGAGCATCCAAGGTATCAGGAACAGCGTTACGGCCTTCCATCGTGCAATAACGTTTAGCATCCCCACTATCAGCAAGAGCAAGCAGTGGGTTGAGATCGAGATCATCAAGGTGAGGTGCACCGCGACTGACCTGTTTCAAAAGATCGGTACGCCCGATAATTTCATTCAGGGTTTTGTAACCAAGTGACGCCAGGATTTCGCGAACCTCTTCCGCAATAAAGCTGAACAGATTTACGACCTTTTCAGCTGTACCTTCAAAGCGAGCGCGAAGATCTTCATCCTGGGTACAAACACCAACCGGACAGGTATTAGAATGACACTGGCGTACCATAATGCAGCCCATGGCAACCAACGAAGCTGTACCAACACCGTATTCTTCAGCACCAAGCATCGCCGCAATTACGATGTCACGGCCTGTTTTTAGCCCACCATCGGTTCTAAGAGTTACGTTATTACGAAGACCATTCAAAGTTAGAACTTGCTGAACTTCGCTCAACCCAATTTCCCAAGGCACGCCAGCAAACTTCAAGGATGTTAGTGGGGAGGCACCGGTTCCTCCGACGTTACCTGAGATGAGGATGACATCTGCTTTTGCCTTGGCCACACCAGCAGCAACTGTCCCGATCCCCGAACGTGCTACCAACTTTACGCAAACTTTTGCAATTGGATTGATCTGTTTAAGATCATAGATCAACTGCGCCAAATCTTCGATAGAATAAATATCGTGATGCGGCGGAGGAGAAATAAGAGTCACACCAGGAGTAGAGTGACGCAGACGTGCAATCAGCTTTGTCACCTTAAACCCAGGAAGCTGTCCACCTTCACCGGGCTTTGCACCCTGCGCGACTTTGATCTCAATCTCACGACATTTATTCAAATATTCAGCCGTCACCCCAAAGCGACCAGAAGCCACCTGCTTAATAGCTGAGTTCTCATTGTCGCCATTGGGGTGAGGCACGTAACGCTCAGGCACTTCACCACCCTCCCCAGAATCGGACTTGGCTCCGATACGGTTCATGGCAATGTTAAGTGTCCCGTGCGCCTCTGGGCTCAATGCTCCAAGCGACATCGCCGGAGTAATGAACCGTTTTCTAAGTGAGGTAATCGATTCTGTATCTTCAACGTCCAGCCCACCTTCAGGATCGCGCTTAAAGTCCAGTAGATCACGTAGACTAATTGGCGGACGCTCATGAAGTCCTTGAGTATATTTTTTAAAGAGCGAATAAGACCCTTTTGAAACTGCCGTTTGCATGGTGTGAATCAACTGCCCTTCCCAGGCATGCTGCTCACCCCCAGCACGATAACGATAGAATCCTCCCACTGGCAGAGCTGTCGAATCTGATTGCCAAGCTTTTTCATGCAGCTCAAGCGCCTTTTCTTCAAGGCCGCTCATACCAATTCCCGATATACGGCTGGGCATTCCTGGGAAAAATTCATCAACCAGTGTTCGTGATAATCCCAGGGCTTCAAAGTTATAACCACCACGATAAGAAGAAATAACAGAAATTCCCATCTTACCCATAATTTTAAGCAAGCCATCATCCACAGCTGTCGTAAAACGCTCCATGCATTCGTCAAAGCTCAAGTCGCCAAACAAATTACGGCGGTGGCGATCTGCGATGGCCTCTTCAGTCAGATAAGCATTTACAGTTGTCGCGCCGACACCGATGAGCACAGCAAAATAATGCACGTCGAGGCACTCAGCACTTCGAACATTGATCGAACAGAATGATCTGAGTTTGTGTTCTACTAGGTGAGTGTGGACTGCGCCTGTTGCCAAAATCATTGGAATAGAAACACGTTCCGCACTTTGTGCTTCATCTGTTAAGACAACATGCTCAAAGCCTTCACGTACGAGCTCTTCTGCTTCCCGTCGTACACGGTGTAGAGCGTTTCGGAGAGCCCCGGGCTTGCCGCTGGCCTCAAATGTACAATCAACAACCCCAACCGAACGCCCCATGTGTTTGGAAAGAGCAACAAACTCAGAATTGGTCAAAACAGGTGAGTCCAATTGCAGGATGGTCACCTGGCCTTCTTCTTCGTCCAGAACATTACCCAGATTACCCAAGCGCGTAATCAACGACATAACCTGTTTTTCACGCAAGCTATCAATTGGCGGGTTCGTTACCTGGCTAAAGTTTTGGCGGAAAAAGTGGTGCATTGGCCGCACGTTATCCGAAAGCACAGCCAACGGCGTATCATCACCCATCGACCCTATGGCCTCTTTGGCGTTCTCAACCATTGGATGGAGAATAAGTTCCATATCCTCAACAGTGAGTCCGAAATCTAATTGGCGACGCCGTAACTCATCACGACTGAGGGGTTCCCGGCTGTATTTATGCTTTTTAACGAGATCATCAATAACCAAGATGTTTTTAAGCCAGTCCCCGTAAGGTTGCTGAGCTGCTAAACGATCTTTCAACTCTTTATCTTTATAAATCCGCCCTTCTTCAAAGTTGACCGCAATCATTTGACCAGGGCCTAATCGGCCATTTTCAACGATCCGGCTGACATCGATATGAACCATACCTGTTTCTGATCCAGCAAACAGCAGACCATCACGTGTGATCGCATAACGCACAGGCCGTAGACCATTACGATCCGTTCCAGCCAAAGCCCAAGGACCAGAGAATCCACAAACCGCCGCCGGGCCATCCCATGGCTCCATTACTGCGTTGCAATAAGCGTAGAGTTCTTTGTGTTCCTGAGGCACTGCGTCGTTTTTACTCCACGATTCCGGCACCAAAAGAGTTTTCGCCATAGGAAGACTACGATCAGACCGGATCATAAGCTCAAACACAGAATCTAACGCTGCAGAATCAGAACTCCCTGGTAAAATAACCGGCTTGAGATCTTCGACATGGGATCCAAACTTCGGATGATCAATGCGACACTCATGGGACTTCATCCAATTTACGTTACCGCGGAGCGTATTGATCTCTCCGTTGTGCGCAATCACCCTAAATGGCTGAGCCAAATGCCAGGTAGGAAAAGTATTGGTCGAAAAACGTTGATGGAAGATTGCAAAGCTGGAAACAAAACGCTCATCCTGAAGGTCTGGATAAAAATCCGCCAATTTTTCAGCGAGAACCATACCCTTGTAGATTATCGAGCGACAACTCAATGAACAGATATAGAAGTCTTTGATAGAATCACGTTCTGTCGCCGCTTCAATCCGACGTCGAATGATATAGAGATCAGTTTCAAAGCGCTCAGCATCAACTCCCTTGCTGTTCGCAATCATAATCTGTTCGATTTCAGGACGGTTCAAGCTTGCCTTTTCACCACAAATAGAGGTGTTGACCGGGACTTGGCGCCAACCATAAATCGAGTATCCAAAATTGAGAATTTCACGTTCAACAATAACTCGACAGCGTTCTTGCGATCCAAAATCCGTTCTTGGCAAAAACACCATACCAATTGCAAGATCTTCTTTTTTCTTTGCGTGGCCAATATGCTCGATGTGCTCACGGAAAAAACCTTTTGGAATCTCGACGTGAATACCACAGCCATCACCCGTTTTCCCATCAGCATCAACGGCTCCACGGTGCCAAACCGCTTTGAGAGCTTCTATGCCAGCCTCAACAACCGAACGCCGAGGCTTACCGTCAACTGCCGCAACGAGACCAACGCCACAGGATGAGTGTTCGTCTTCGGGATTATAGAGACCGTGCTTTTGATAATGCGCAGCCTGCTCTTCCCATTCCTTAATCGGGTTCTTCTTTTCCATGGGTTCTCTCCTTAAGCGGCGGCAGTTTTTCTGCGCTCAATGTATGAATGTATTTGGTCAGCGGCATCGCGAGCATCTTTGATCGCCCAGACAACAAGAGAAGCGCCGCGGACAATATCACCAGCGGCAAAAACACCGTCCAGCGCTGTCATCATCGTCCCGTTATCAATTCTTAACGTGCCATAGCTGCTAACTTCCAGGCCCTGCTCATTAAAGAGTTTAGGTAAATTTTCCGGAGAAAATCCAAGCGCCTTGATGACGATATCTGCAGGTATGGCTTCACGAGAATTTGGCACGATTTGCGGCACTTGCCGTCCTGAAGAGTCTGGCATCCCGAGGTGAACCTTGGATACGAGAACTTCACTGACATTTTCCTTACCAACAAAAGCATCTGGTGCAGACAACCAAACGAATTCAACACCTTCTTCTTCTGCGTTTTGCACCTCACGCTCGGATCCAGGCATATTTTCTTTATCGCGACGATAAAGGCACTTAACTGACTTTGCACCTTGGCGGACGGCAGTACGGACACAGTCCATTGCCGTATCACCACCACCGATCACAACGACGTCCTTACCTTTAGCATCAAGACCTTCGCTCATATGGTCAGAACCAAGGCCGAGATCTCGGCGGTTTGCCTCTGTAAGGTAATATAGCGCGGGTAGAATGTTGCCGAGTTCACTACCTGGAAGTCGAAGGTCACGCGCTTGATAAACACCCGTCGCAACCAAAACGGCATCATGCTTTTCACGCAGTTCAGCAAAAGGAAGCGTACCTCCAATATCCTGTCCTAAATGGAATTCTATCCCAGACTCTTCTAATAATTTTATCCGTCGATCAACAACACCCTTCTCGAGTTTGAAGCCAGGTATTCCATAAGTGAGTAACCCGCCAGCCCGATCATAACGATCATATATATGAACTTGATATCCTCTGCGGCGAAGTTGTTCCCCTGCAGCTAGCCCTCCAGGGCCGGCACCGATAATGGCAACAGATTCAACGCGTTCTTGCATTGGAACCGCAGGTTTCACCCAACCATTTTCCCACGCATTATCAGTAAGGTATTTTTCTACAGCACCGATGGTCACCGTTTCATGGCCGGATTGCTGTATAACACAAGAGCCTTCGCACAACCGATCCTGAGGACAAATTCTCCCACAAATTTCTGGAAAATTATTAGTCGCCTGAGAAAGCTCATAAGCCTCTTCCAAGCGACCATTTGCGGTCAACATCAACCAATCTGGGATGTTATTAGCAAGAGGACAATGGATCTGACAAAAAGGCACCCCACATTGAGAACAACGGCTAGCCTGAATTTGCGCTGCTCCTTCGGTAAAAGAATCGTAGATCTCGCGAAAATCTTCATTCCGCTGCTCTGGAGTGCGTTTTTCAGGCATCTTTCGCTCTTGTCGAACGAATTGCAACATTTTGTCAGACATCATCTCTCTCCTGAACCAGAGTGCCATTTTTTATTATTTTCAATGATTTATGGAATTATCCATACGATGGCATCTAGCAAACTAAAACATAGTAATAATCAATGATGCATATAGGTAACTATATTTGACCTATATGTCAAATTTGCGCATAAAAATTTGCTATTAATTTTTCAATTTTTGGAAATTCCATAAATAATAGTACCAAAATGAGACTATTATTTATTTCAAAAACTCTACACCCCTCCAGGACGAAACCGGGACAAGTAAGTCGGCAATATTACGTCAACATCAACCGGATTTATTCCAAACGCACTGAAATTCAAAGCTTGATTTGATACAACATTATCTTTTCCCAACATCTTGAGTTGATCTCGGGTTAAGGGGGGTTGTGGCAACATCTCTAAAAATAAGGCCTGAATTTTCGCGATCCACATAGGAACTGGCATCAAGAATCTGCGCTGATGCATATGCCCCAACATAAGCTCTAGGCACTCTCGGAAGGACAGCACCCTGGGCCCACCGAGCTCGTAGGTATTTCCACCATACTTATCAGGATCATTAACAGCTTTGAAAATAGCTTCCGCAACATCACGGACATGTACAGGCTGAAACTTTACCTCACCCCCGCCGACCAGCGGCAAAAGCGGGCTAACAGATGACATCCTGGCAAAGCGATTAAAAAAATCATCTTCCGGGCCAAAAACGATGCTGGGGCGAATAATTGTCGCGCCTGAAAAGCCTTTATTCGCAGCTAACTCACCCCCTCCTTTGGTTCGACCGTAAGCAGAGCTTGAATTCACATCTGCGCCGATAGCTGACATCTGGACCAGTGCCGTCGCACCACAATCTGTTGCAGCTTGTGCAATCACCCCCGGCAACTTTGCCTGCAGGCAATCAAAACGTTGCTTTCCACCTTCGAAGAGAATGCCAATAAGATTTACCACAGCTGTGCTCCCCGCTATCATGCGGAAAATTGATCCTGAATCATTGATATCCACAGCCAACGGCACGACCTGACCAACGTCCCCGCAGGAGGATAAAAACTTGGCTTTCTGGGGATCCCTTACAGGAACCCGAACTTGCCACCCGTCTTGTGCCAACATCGAAACAACATAACGGCCAATAAAGCCTGACCCTCCAAATACGGTCACTACCTTGGATAACCCTTTAGCCTGATCAAGCATTTGCTTACTCTCTATATAATTAGGATCAACTTACACATTTATACTCACATAAATATACACCATCAAAAGCAAGAAACTTGACAGAATCTTACCGCTAGCGAGAATGCAGCCATATTAACGATAGATCGACGCTTTGCTGATATGCTCTTAGCGCGAACAACCCATTTCAGGAGTCTCAAGTGAGCGACGTAAAAATCCACCTCCACCAGACAGATTTACCGGACGACATTGATTTCGGGAGCTCCGTTGCGGTAGATTCAGAAACCATGGGGTTGAATTTGTCCCGCGATCGGCTTTGCCTTGTTCAACTCTCAGCAGGAGATGGCGTCTGCCACCTTGTTCAATTCAAAGAGGGTAACTTTGACGCTCCGAACCTTCGGGCTCTGTTCACAAACCAAGATGTCACTAAAATTTTTCACTTCGCTCGTTTTGATCTCGCAGCGATAGAACGTTATCTTGGGGTAACCTGTAATCCAATTTTCTGCACCAAAATCGCTTCAAAACTAATTAGAACTTATACGGATAGACACGGCCTCAAAGAACTCTGCAAGGAGCTCTTGAAAGTCGACATCTCCAAGCAACAGCAATCGTCAGACTGGGGATCTCCCGATCTTTCAGAAGACCAGCTTAAATATGCGGCATCTGACGTTCTTTATCTCCACAAAATGATGAAAATTCTCGAGGAACGCCTGGAGAGAGAAGGCCGAACTGAAATGGCTCAATCCTGCTTCAAGTTCTTACCTTGGCGCGCCAAGCTCGACCTTGCTGGGTGGGACGAAACTGATATTTTTGCCCACTCCTAAAACACTAAAATCTAATGGCTGACCATTAAAGGCAGAGGTCAGCCATTATCTGGACATTTTTTTAGTTCATTGATCATATGATTTTTCGTCACGTTGGTTTTACTTACCAGCGTTTTAAGTGTACCAATTAACTAGACATGCACCTTTGGTGCCAGCCCTATATTTTGCCTTGGATTCAAGTATAACAAATGGCCAATCAAGTTCGTACCATCGAGCCAAACATGACAAAGACAGCTACAGAGACTTCTACCGCTTTGGAAACAGCCCGTCGCGTTTTGGATCTGGAAGCCCAAGGCATTCAAATGTTGAGTAAAGAGCTTGATGGAAATTTCCTTGAAGCTCTGAACTTATTAAAAGACGTTACGGGCCGCGTTATTATTTCCGGCATGGGGAAAAGTGGGCATATAGCCAAGAAAATCGCGGCTTCAATGGCATCGACAGGAACACCCGCCTATTGCGTGCACCCTGGCGAAGCCAGCCACGGCGATCTTGGCATGATCACCAAAAACGATGCTGTTATTGCCATGTCCAACTCTGGCAACACTTCTGAACTTAACGACTTGATTACCTATACCCGTCGCTATGGGATCCCCTTGATCGCGATGACAAGCAAGAAAAAATCAACACTGGCACAATCAGCTGATGTCGCCCTGATTTTACCCTCACTTCCCGAAGCCTGCCCTCATGGACTGGCGCCAACAACATCAACCACGATGTCTCTTGCTCTTGGCGACGCCTTGGCTATTGCCCTCATGGAACAAAAGAATTTTCAGCCCAATGACTTCAAGGTGTTCCATCCTGGGGGCTCACTGGGGAATAAGCTTCTTAAAGTTTCCGACCTCATGCACGATGAGAAGCTCCCGCTTTGTCCTGAGGGAACATCAATGACGGAAACGATCCTTATCATGACCAACCGTGCTTTTGGCTGTATAGGCGTCACAAATGCCCAAGGAGAGCTCGCCGGCATTATTACTGATGGTGATTTACGCCGACACATGGACTCGGATCTATTATCCATGACAGCTGCGGCGGTAATGACAGTGGCCCCCAAAACCACACGTCCCAACGCCTTGGCAGCAGAAGCCCTTGGCCAGATGAATGATGGCTCCATCACCAGCCTTTTTGTTACAGAAGACAGACTGCCGGTGGGAATCGTACACATTCATGACTGCCTGCGTGCTGGTATAGCTTGAGATTGCATAACAGAATGAGCTCTTCACAAAGAACAACAGATAGTATTCCGGGCCTCATCGAAGCAAAGCCTGAAGTACCTACGCCAGTAAAACCACCTAGTTTTTCAGGTGGGAATGCCTACAGCGTCTTTGTGAGCATCGCCAAGGTAACACTTCCATTTTTTGCGATCGTCTTAATTCTTCTCGTCATCGTCTGGCCCCAGCTCGAAAAACAGGTCATTTCTGATAGCACAGAGATTGGAATTAGCATTTTAGAAACGACGACTCCTGACACCCTCAGCGCTTTAAACCCAAGATATCTTGGCCTAGACGATAGTGACCAACCCTTCACAATAATCGCGGACTTGGCTGAACAGTCCAGTGAGCGCGAAAGTGAAATATTTCTTACTTTACCAAAAGCCGACATCACGCTGGAAGACGGAACATGGCTTGCCCTTTCCGCCCAATCAGGCGTCTATGACCGGGATGAAAAATTCCTCAACCTAAATGGCAATGTGAATATATTTCAAGACCAAGGATTTCAGATTGTAACCGAAGAAGCCATGCTTGATGCAAGGTCTGGTTCCGCTTTTGGACAGTTGCCCGTTGAAGGCCATGGGCCAGCAGGAACTATCACATCTGAAGGGTTTGTCATAACTGACCGCGGACTGCGCATTACGTTTACAGGAAAGAGCCAATTGATCATCCTTCCCGGGGCTCAGGAGGCCTTAAAAAAATGACCTGCGAGAAAATGGCCCGTTTAGCATCTACCCTCTTATTAGTAGCTATATTTATGTTCCCCCCTCTCGCCGCTCTTCAGGCTCAAGCCTTGACAGAAGGATTGGGCAGCAGCAACGTCCCCCTTGAAATCAATGCCGACGAAGGTATCGAATGGCGTCGGGATCAAAAGCAATACGTTGCCAGTGGTAATGCCCGTGCGGCTCAAGGTGAACTCGAAGTTTTTGGCAACCAACTTATTGCCCACTACCGAGAAGGTGCTGAAGGTGGTACTGAAATTTACCGCGTTGATGCTGTTGGCGACGTCAAAATCGTCTCCCCTGGCGAAACCGCCTATGGTGATAACGGCGTCTACGATATTGATAAACAAGTCATGGTTCTTACGGGTCAAAATCTCCGCATGGTCAGTGGTGCCGACACCATTACAGCCAGAGACAGTATAGAGTATTGGGAAGAAAAGCAGCTCGCAGTTGCCCGTGGTAACGCCGTAGCTATTCGCGAAGACAAAAGAGTTCACGGCAATACTCTAACCGCACACTTTGTACGCGATGCAGAAAATAAGCTCGAGATAGAGCGCATTGATGCACACGGCGACGTTCGGGTTGCGACGAAGACAGAATATGCCACCGGAGATAACGGCATTTATTTTGTGAAGAAGGAGTTGGCTAACCTCACAGGGAATGTCAAAATAACTCAAGGGGAAAATCAGATGAATGGCGATGAAGCCGAATTCAACCTCGCAACTGGCGTTAGCAAGCTCAAAAGTACTAGTGGCCAGCAAGTTCGTGGATTGATCCTCCCCTCCAGTAAGAAGAAAAAATAAGTAACCCAAATACTAACACCCGAGTAACGCTCAAGCGTTTCAATAGCATAGATTTAAAACGGCAGAGCTGAATGACAAATAAGCAGCAACCAGCGGCAAATCAGGATAAGAAACCAGTACCCTCTCTTATTGCTGATAACCAGGGACTCATGGTCACCAATATTGGTAAGAGTTTCAAAAAACGACCTGTGCTTAGAGCCGTTTCCATGCGCGTACAACGTGGAGAGGTCGTCGGACTGCTTGGCCCTAATGGTGCAGGGAAAACGACAAGTTTTTATATCATTACCGGATTACTTTCCCCTGATTCAGGCTGGGTCACATTAGACAATCAGGATATTACCGACCTGCCTATGTACCGCCGCTCCCGCATGGGTATTGGGTACCTCCCCCAAGAAGCTTCGATTTTTCGAGGCCTGTCCGTCGAAGAGAATATTCGTGGTGTCCTGGAGGTTGTTGAACCCGTTAGAAGCAAAAGAGAAGCCAAACTGGATAGCTTGCTTGCTGAGTTCTCCATCACTCATCTACGCAACACTCCTGCAATAGCACTATCAGGCGGAGAACGTCGCCGCGTTGAGATCGCACGCGCCCTTGCCTCGGACCCAAGTTTTATCCTACTTGATGAGCCTCTTGCGGGAATCGATCCTATTGCTGTTGGAGACATTCGCGATCTTGTTATGCACCTTAAAGATCGCGGCATTGGCGTCTTAATTACAGATCACAATGTACGAGAAACCTTGGATATTGTTGATAGGGCCTATATTATTCACGATGGAATGGTGCTTATGGAAGGCACTCCTGGCGAAATCGTAAATAACGACGATGTGCGTCGTGTTTACCTAGGTGAAAGGTTTAGCCTCTAAGGGTTATACCTATGGCAATATCGCAAAGATTAGAGTTGAGGCAGAGTCAAAGCCTCGTAATGACCCCGCAGTTACAGCAGGCGATAAAACTATTGCAACTGTCGAACATGGATTTGGCTGACTATGTTCAACAAGAAGTGGAACAAAATCCACTGCTGGATAAGGATGATGGCACAGGGAACTCAGCTCAGCCTGAGATTGACACAAGCGATCCTCACTCAGCGACAGAGGCTCCTTCTGAAAGCGAAGCACCACAGCCCGACTCTCTCCAACTTTCCAATGCGGAGACCTTGCCAGATAGTAACCAAGCACCATTAGATACCGAATTCGATAATTATTACGATAGCAGTCCGGATAATCAATGGAATGAAGAAAATACATCTTTTTCCAACTGGGGACCTGGGGGAAATACCCGTTTCGATGATGCGTCTTATTCTCTTGAAAACCGATTAGAAAATACAATTACGCTTCGCGACCATCTCCGTGATCAACTCAATATGGAGGTAACCTCTCCAACAGAGAAACTCATTGGAATTAATCTTATCGACCAGGTGGATGAATCTGGTTACATCAAAGCCAATCTAGAAGAACTAGCAGAACAGCTTGGTTGTCCTATCGATCTGGTCTTGTCCGTCCTCAAAACTCTTCAGGATTTCGATCCCATTGGTATTTGCTCCCGCGACCTTGCAGAATGCCTAGCCATTCAATTAAAAGAAAAAAATCGACTCGATCCTGCCATACAAGCCCTTTTAGACAACTTGGACCTTCTGGCAAAGCGGGACATAAAAGGTCTGCGCTCGGCTTGTGGTGTCGATGACGAAGACATCACCGATATGATCGCAGAAATCAGAGCTCTTAATCCCAGGCCAGCCGCGGCATTTGACACGAGTGATGCTGAAACCTTAATCCCGGAAGTTATCATCAAATCCGACGGCGCAGGGGGATGGCACATCGAACTCAACAGTGACGCCCTTCCAAAGGTACTCATTAACAACAGGTATTATGGCAATATTTCTGACCAGGCCCGAAGCAAAGAAGACAAATCTTATATCTCCGAGCAGTTACAATCCGCCAACTGGCTTATCAAGGCTCTACATCAACGAGCGACGACAGTCTTAAAAGTTGCAACTGAGATTGTACGCCAGCAGGACGGTTTTTTTCAAAAAGGGGTGCAGGCCTTAAAGCCCCTTACATTGAAAGATATTGCCGAAGTAATTGAGATGCACGAATCTACGGTTAGCAGAGTAACGTCGAACAAATACATGGTGACCCCACGGGGGACCTTTGAGATGAAATACTTCTTCACCTCCTCGATTGGTGGTGATGATGGCAACACTCACTCTTCCGAAGCCGTTCGAGATCGCATAAAAAAACTCATCGATGGAGAAGATCCCAAAAAGATCCTTTCAGATGATGCTCTTGTTACAAAACTGAAGGCTGAAGGTATTGATATTGCCCGGCGCACTGTCGCAAAATACCGAGAGGCCCTGGGAATCCCTTCTTCCGTGCAACGGCGTCGAGAAAAGAAGCTTTCTTTGTAATTTTTTCTCTTAACAAAATCGACTCTCTTTAAAAGACTGTGTATACTACAGGTGTCGTTTACTTTAACGAGAGGAAAACATGGTTATACCTACTATCCTTGACTCACGTAGACGACGACACTATGGTGCCGCCCCAGATAGCGGGGCTTGATTGGCACATATGGCCATTACGCTAACCCCCTTAACAATTCAGAGAATTTGTTCACATGCAGCTTTCCGTTAAAGGCAAGCAGCTCGACGTTGGCGACGCGCTGCGCACTCATATCAAAGAAAACCTTTCCGCTACACTGGATAAGTATTTTGGCGATGCAATTGATGTAAATGTCACCTTATCCAAAAATGCGTACCTCTACCGAGCAACGGTAGTTGCGCATGTAGGTAAAAACATACGATTAGAAGCTAATGGTGAAGCAGGCGAACCATATCCTGCATTTGATCTAGCGGCAGAGCGACTGTCTAAGCGGTTGCGACGCCACAAGCGTAGATTGCGCGATGATCATGCCGAAGGTGGTAAAGAAGCGACACATGCTCAGCATTATATTCTATCTGGTGAGCAGGAAAAAGAAGAACAAAGCGAAAGTGACGCTGAAGATAGCCCGTTAATCGTGGCTGAAATGGCAGCTGAAATTCCGACTTTAACAGCAGGTCTTGCCGTTATGCGCATGGATCTCGAAGATCTTCCAGCAATGATGTTTCGCAACAGTAAACACGGGGGATTGAATATGATCTACCGACGTCCTGATGGAAATATCGGCTGGGTAGACCCTTCAAAAAGCCAAAGCACGTAACAGCTAAAGACTTATGTAATGGAATTAACCGACTTAATCGGCCCAAATGCCGTGGCCGCCGATTTGCGCGCTAACAGTAAAAAACAGTTTCTTCAAGAAATTGCAAAGCGTGCTGCAAAAATTACTGGATCCGAAGAACGGGATATCTTTGATGTTCTGATTGAACGAGAAAAACTTGGAACAACCGGAATAGGACAAGGCATTGCTATTCCACACGGTAAACTTCCTAATCTCGACAGACTTTATGGGTTCTTCTTTAAATTAGAACGCCCTATAAATTTCGATTCCATTGATGAGCAGCCTGTTGATTTGATCTGCTTGTTACTTGCACCTGAAACGGCTGGGGCAGACCACCTCAAAGCTCTCGCACGTGTTTCGCGCTTCCTACGGAATGCTTCAACATGTGAAAAGCTAAGGGGCACTGAAAGTGACGACGGAATTTACGCACTCTTGAGTGCAACGACGACAAGTCACGCCGCTTAAGTCAATTTAGGTTAGTTCCATACAAAAACAAAAGGCTCCCAAAAGGGGGCCTTTTTTAAACTCTATAACCAAAGACTTATACCTTAGAAGTTATCTAGTGAACACTTAACGGCTCAAGGTCTTGCTGGCGCACAGCAGCGAAAGCGACATCGCGATCTCCAACGACCGTAATTTCGGTCCCATCGGCTGCAAAAATACCAAAGCAAGCATCGCCCTCGACATCAACAGGCTTCACATAGGCTACAACTTCCAGACCCAATGCTGTCATATCCTGATCGGTCATTAATTCTGAAATAACTTGCTTTATCATCATAATTTTTTTCCAACTTTGGCACCGATATTTTAAAAGTTTATCAGTCAGCCACTTAGCTACCATAATTTCTTATTCTTAAAGAACCATCAATCAGAATAGTTTCTTTTTGGGTTTTATCTCACTTTTCTTCAATAACAGTCGCTTTGGGTTCATTTTTACTGGTTTGGATCTCAATACTACGAACCGAAACGTTCTGCAAAGGCTGCTCAAGCTCTACATGCAATAGTCCATTATCCAGATTCGCATTAAGGACCTCTATCCCCTCCGCAAGTACAAATGCCCGCCGAAATTGTCGGGTCGCTATCCCGCGATGAAGAAATTCCTTGTCGTCGTCTGACTTAGCCTTGCCACGAATGACCAGTTGATTGTTTTCAATTTGAACCTGCATATCTTCAGGTGAGAAACCCGCCACGGCTAATGTTATTCGAATTTTATTTTCACTAACCTTTTCCACATTATAGGGTGGATAGCCATCAGAAGCCGTCTTTGAAATCATATCGACGGCTTGCTCGAACTGTTCAAAACCTAACATTAGAGGACTATTAAATAGAGACAATCTTGACACCAATACCTCCTCGATAGAGCAAGGCTCATTTCTTACATTGGCTCCATAAAGGCAGCCACTTGATTATTCGTGATCTGAAAACCAGCATCACAGCTTCTGTTTCAATTTGGGGTCTCATTGGCCTTTGGTCAAGATCCAGTTCTAATTGAAATCAATATTCTAACGATCATAAAATATTAACGCCCACTAATGGGGGTACGTCCCTCAAACTAACTACCCTAGATTTAATTTCTTTTCGAATCACTCCCAATTGTGTATACATAGTTACGCACAACACTACATCTTGTGGACAACTCTGTGGATAAGTTGATGAAAACTTCAATTTCGGTTACCTCAAGCCCCTATTTAACAAAGCCCTTGCGCTCTATTGAGCAAGTTCAAGCGGATCAAGAAGAAAAAAAACATCGACTTGAGGCAGAGAAAACCACTCGGCGCAAGAGATCATCATCAAATTTGAAAGAAAATTCTCACTAAAAATATAGGAATTTAGTCTTTAACGACAGTTAAGTCCGTCGGAAACCTCAATGTAATCGCCGTCCCCAACCCTGGCTCACTCGTAATCAATAATTCTCCCCCCAAAGCTTCGACAGATTTTTTAGAAACAGGCAATCCAAGCCCGGTACCTCGAACATGGGTATGCGCTTGCGCTTCTTTGACTTGAGCATAAGGAGTTAAAGCAAGGGCCAGTTCTTCGGCAGACATTCCGATACCGTTGTCTCGGATAATCATCAGGATCGCGCCATCCTTCACATCAAACTGACCTTCGACACTAACCCTGCCGCCTCGACGGGTGAATTTGATCGCATTCGTCACCAGGTTTGTTAAGACTTGTTTGAAACGTCGCTCATCCGTTTTAAGGCCAGGAAAGTTATCAGCAATATTGACAGAGAGTTCAATTCCTGATTCTTCTGCAAGCAAGGACATCATCTTCATCGTGTCATTAACAGCATCCAGAACCGAAATTTCTGTTATTTTCAGGCTATTTTCTTCTGAATCAGCTTTCGCCAGATCAAGAACATCATTTACGATCCCTAACAGATGCTTACTGGCGTTATGGATATCGCCGACATATCCAAGATATTTTTCATGCCCTAGCGCCCCCAAACGTTCTTGTTTCATAATCTCAGAAAACCCAAGAATAGCATTTAAGGGAGTGCGCAATTCATGGCTCATATCAGCAATAATGTTATTATTCTCGCGCGCTTGTGACAGTAGGTTCGGGTTTTGGTTTAAAATTTTTCTCTCGGCTTGCTTCAATAAAACCAGAGCTAAATCAGCCTTTTGAGTTTTCTTTGCTATCTCATTTTCTAGCTGCTCACGTTCAAGAAACCAAGCACGGCGGTCATGAGCTATTTTCAGCAAAGAAGAACAGCACAGGCTCAGCCTATTCAAATCCCGGGGAAACGAAATGATATCATCAAAAAGAGCAATGCTCTCTTCATCAAATATCTCGTTATCTTTGTTCTCAACACATATTACAGGGCAAGCATCTTGTAGTGGTAAGCGCCGCAACTGAACCAGAACATTTTTCAGGTTATCATTTAGAGAACCAGCATCAAAAAACAGCAGCTCAGGCTTTAAATTTTCTGAAAAATCACATTCAGCTGAGCTTGTTATATTGGAGAAACCAACATCGTGTAAGCATGTCACAAAATCAGATAGGAAGCTCTCATCATCACTTACGACGACGATACGCGCTAATTTAGTTTCTTGAGTAATTAACAAAGGGAACCTGAACCACCACAAAATACCGACGACCAATTTAGCTGGGCGTCTCCACAACCAAGGCACAAGAGTATCGTATGAGGGTTATAAAATTGTTAAATATCAGTGGCTTTTTATCTAATTTACTGCAGCAAAGTTGCTTTCAATTTATCCTTTTATTCCAAGGCATAAAGCTCAAAATTCGCGCCATCCCACAAAACCCAGAAACCCCCGCGAAAAGTAATCCTGCCCCAACAAAACCAGATATTAGGATATAATTTGGACTGATGAACAATCCTAAAATCACCCCGAGGACAACAAGGCTCCCTGCGATAATTTGAACTTGCCGCATGAGATCTATTGGAGCTTTGGTCGATTTTATTGTTGTTAGCCCCTTTGCTTTCCAAGCCATGATTCCTCCCTCAAGAATCATAATCTCTTTAAAAGGCTGCCTTTTAAGCAGGTCGGTTGCTTGCGATGTCCTATGCCCCCCTCGGCAATAAAAAACAACAATCTTGGCACGTTCTGCATAAAAATTATGATTTTCAAATTCTTCAATTGGAATGTTTTTCGAGCTTGCTAAACACTCGTTCTGGTGTTCACGAGCGCTTCGGATATCGACCAAAATCAAATCATCACTTTTCATGCGTTCCAGGAGATCGGTCGATGAGATCTTTTTTATTTGTTCTACCATTGTTTAATTCCTATCCCGTCATACAAAAGAGAGACCTTATTGTTGGGGACAATAAGTATCGTAAAGCACTTGTAATATTTTGACTGCAGACGGGTTAGCCACTGCGTAGAAGACACTCTGACCTTCACGCCTGGATACCACGAGGCCTTCTTTTTTTAGAAGCGATAACTGCTGAGAAATCATTGCCTGCGCAATTCCCAACTGTTCTACTAAGGACCCAACCGATTTTTCACCCTCAACGAGCTGACACAAAATCATGAGCCTTCGCTCATTTGCCAAAGCCCTTAGTAGTGCGCTTGCTTTACCTACAGAGGCTTCCATATCATTAATATTCATAATATGAGATATATCAATGTTGCTATATTAATGTCAACTGCTATGATACCATTCACAAACTCATATTCTGGAGGCAAGTATGCAGGCTCAAGTTGAAGCGTTCTTTCATACAGCCAGTAACACAATTTCCTATTTGGTTTGGGATCCCCAGACAAAACACGGCGCCATAATAGATTCTGTTTTAGATTTTGATGCCAGTTCCGGACGAACTTCAACCACGAGTGCCGAAGCCATCGTGCTACGCTTTCGAGAGCTCGGGCTCAGTTGTCAATGGGTCCTCGAAACACATGTCCATGCAGATCATCTAAGCGCTGCCCCCTTCATAAAACATGAACTTGGCGGAACGACTGCGGTTGGGGATCACACTCCAGAAATACAACGTACATTTAAAACCATCTACAACGCGGAGCCGTCATTTAAAACGGACGGCCAGCAATTTGATCATTTGTTTTCTGACAATGAAGAATTTTCGTTAGGAACGATTCCTTGCCACGTGTTTCACACCCCGGGCCACACCCCTGCTTGCTTGACTTATTTAATCGAGGATATGGCCTTTGTTGGCGATACGCTTTTCATGCCTGACTTTGGCACCGCCCGCGCTGATTTTCCAGGAGGTGACGCAGGTCAGCTTTATGATTCTATCCATAAAATTTTGGACCTACCAGAAAACACACGCCTTTTCACATGCCATGACTACGCCCCTAACGGTCGACAAATTGCCTGGGAAACAACCGTAAAAGAACAAAGAGAGAAAAATCTTCATGCCCATGATGGCATAACCAGAGAAGAGTTTGTTAAAATGCGTACCGAGCGCGACAAACAACTTGCCATGCCCGCCCTCTTAATCCCCTCCATTCAAGTCAACATGCGTGCAGGCTCACTCCCTCCAGCAGAGGATGATGGAGAACATTACCTGAAGATCCCTATCAACAAGTTATAAAAAAGGCAGCCACTTAGACTGCCTCTTTAGATATCAATATAGCCCAGAAAAATTAGGCGATTGGATCAGGTTTTTCATGCTGACCCACGGTAGCGATACGCAGGTTATTGGTTGAACCCGGCGTTCCAAAAGGAACACCTGCGGTAATAACGATTTGATCTCCGTTCTCACAGAAACCTTCACGCCGCGCAATACGGGTGGATTTCCCCACCATTTCACCAAAACTTTTGACATCACGAGTGTTTACAGAGTGCACCCCCCAAATTAAGGCCATCTTACGGGCAACACGCAGGTCGGGCGTCAAACCCAACAACGGTGTATTGGGACGACCCCGTGCAGCACGAAAAGCAGTACTTCCTGTAGTCGTAAAGCTCACAATCGCTTTAGCCCCGATAAGATCTGCAACATGTCGGGCAGCATCGCTGATAGCATCGGCCTCAGTTGGATTTGGTGCCAATTCATCGGCATGAACCAATTTAAGATAGAGCGGATCCTGCTCAATTGTTTCAATAATACGGTTCATCATGGCAACAGCTTCAAGTGGGTAAGCACCACTTGCTGATTCAGCCGAAAGCATCACTGCATCCGCACCATCATATACCGCTGTCGCAACGTCAGAAGCTTCAGCTCTTGTGGGTGTTGGGGCTGAAACCATTGTTTCCAGCATCTGGGTAGCAACAACAACCGGCTTACCATATTCACGACAGATCCGAATGATACGCTTTTGAAGCACAGGTACATTCTCAGGCGGAAGCTCAACCCCCAAATCACCACGGGCAACCATAACAGCATCGGTCAACTCGACAATTTCTTCTAACTGCTCAATAGCTGAAGGCTTTTCAAGCTTGGCCATAACGCCAGCGCGTCCCTTGACCAAACGCTTTGCCTCTATGATGTCTTCAGGCCGCTGAACGAATGAAAGCGCACACCAGTCGCATCCGAGCTCCAAACCGAACTCCATATCCAGCAGGTCTTTTTCAGTCAGCGCTGAAAGCGGAAGAATAACTCCAGGGACATTTACCCCCTTATTATTAGACAAGACACCGCCGACGATTACTTCGGTCGTCGCTTCGATGTCCGTAACAGCCGTCACCCGTAGGCAAATACGGCCATCATCGAGCAAAAGGTCTGTGCCAGGCTCAATGGCCTGAAAGATTTCTTTGTGCGGTAAAGTCGCCCTAGTCGTGTCACCAAGCTCGTCTTTCATGTCCAAACGAAACGTGCTGCCATTGACCAATTCAGCAGAATTATTGACAAAACGTCCGACACGTAACTTTGGTCCCTGAAGGTCCATAAGCACTGCAATTGGACGACCGACCTCTTTTTCCACTTCGCGAATAAGATCATAACGCACTTTATGATCTTCATGGGTTCCATGACTGAAATTCAGGCGGAAAGTATCAACACCAGCTTCAAAAAGAGCCGCAATGGTCTCTTTTTCAGAACTCGCTGGGCCGAGGGTCGCAACAATCTTACAAAGGCGCTTACGCTTCATTCCTGAAACCTTTTCATTTTATTTCATTACAGGACGATAACCTGCATTAAATGTCATAGCATTTTTCTGTTACAAATGCTTGGCTTAACGACGACAGTTTTGTCGCAATGTGCGAAACCCTTAAACACAGAAACGGCACGCTTACCCGTGCCGATTAATTATCAAAAAATTTACTGCAAAAAAAAGATCAGGAGGAGGCCCTCTACCTCCTCCTGATCAAGTAGACCTAGAGGCTAAGCCCCAGGGCGACAGCAGTGTCAACCATACGGTTGGAGAACCCCCACTCATTGTCATACCAGCTCAAAACCCGAACCAGACGATCCCCAACAAGTTGGGTTTGCGTCAAATCAAAGGTCGAACTCGCAGGTGAGTGGTTAAAATCAATAGAAACCAGCGGCTCATCGTTCACATCCAGAACCCCTTTAAGAGGTCCCGCAGCAGCGGCCTGCATGGCTTCGTTTATTTCTTCAGCAGTTGTTTTACGTCCTGCCGTAAAGACGAGATCGATAAGGGAAACATTGGCTGTTGGGACGCGAACGGCGGTCCCATCCAATTTCCCAGCCAGCTCAGGCAGAACCAAACCAACGGCACGGGCAGCACCCGTTGAGGTTGGGATCATTGAAAGCGCGGCAGCTCTGGCACGGCGCATGTCTGAATGCATGGTATCAACTGTATTTTGATCACCGGTATAGGCGTGAACAGTGGTCACAAAGCCTTCTTCCAAACCAACGAGTTGATTGAGAACGTGCGCAACCGGTGCCAGGCAGTTTGTCGTGCAAGAAGCGTTTGAAACAATCTTGTGCTCAGGCGCGATCTTGTCATGGTTAACACCATAGACAACGGTGAGATCAGAATTATTTCCTGGCGCAGAGATCAATACTTTCTTGGCACCAGCCTCTAGATGTAGAGATGCTTTTTCCCTGCTAGTAAAGAGACCTGTACACTCCAAAGCCACATCAATGTTTAGTTCGCCCCAAGGGAGGTCAGCAGGATTACGCTCAGACAAAGCGGCTATACGTTTGCCTTCGATAATCAACGCTCCGTCATCGGCCTTGATGTTCTTGCGCAGAGTTCCGTGAACAGAATCATATTTTAAAAGATGTGCATTCGCCTGAGCAGATGCCAGGTCATTAATGGCAACAACCTCAATATCATCCCGTCCAGATTCGATGATGGCACGGAGAACAAGTCGGCCTATCCGACCAAAACCATTAATTGCTACACGAACCGCCATAATCTGCTCCTCAGGGAATAAGTAAGTATTCTTAGCTTCAATAAATGTTCATTTTCGAACATAAACGCAAGCGTTATTTTTCTAAAGTGAAAACTTTGTGACATCTAAATTATGCCAAAATGGGTATCGTTCAAGATTTAGAAGCAAGCTGTTACCCGCATAATATATTGATTTAATTACAGTTATTTACGAACAAGTATTCCCATTTGCGTTACTCACAAAGAGTTTCCTGCAAAATTTATAAATGAAATTAAATTGAATTATGAATGTTCAAATACATTGAAATCGAAAGAATCGCTTTCCTTAGCAAAGAACTTCAATATCCAAAGACTGGATGATCGATAAAAGAGGCTCTGTCGGCATACTATCTGTAACCAACGTATCTATTTGAGAAAGATGACCGAGGCGAACCAAGGCATTCCGGCCATACTTACTACTATCTGCAACCAAAAGAGTATGGCGGGCATTTTCAATAATAGTTTGCGAAACCCTCACACCACCATAGTCATAATCAAGCAGACTTCCGTCCTCATCAATACCACCGACGGCAATAACGCCGTAATCCGCGCGGAATTGCCGGAAAAAGTCGATTGTCGCTTCCCCGATAATACTTCGATCCAGGCTCCGAACAACACCGCCCGCGACAATGATTTCAAAACTGGGGTTCGGGCTCATAATGTGCGCAACACTGAGGCTGTTTGTTATAACCCGCAAACCCGTGTGCCCCATCAAAGCCTGGGCAACGCTTTCGTTGGTCGTCCCCATATTGATAAATATTGAGGCATTATTCGGGATCTCTTTGGCGACCAGCTGCGCAATGCCTTCTTTTTCTTGGGCATTGATCCCCTGACGTTGCGTGTAATCGAGGTTAAGAACTGAGGAACTGAAACTCGCACCACCATGAAACCGATTTAAGAACTTGGTGTCACAAAGCTCGTTGATATCCCTTCGTATCGTTTGTGTTGTAACAGAGAAGTCTTGCGCCAATGTTTCAATAGAAACAAAGCCCTGATCTTTTGCTAATTCAAGTATCTGCCGCTGACGACGACTTAAACTATCCAAATTCATGTAAACTTCCCTTTCAACACACCCTTTAACCGATTTCTCGGCAATTTGACCTCGCTTTTACATGAACGCCTTAACGAAAGGAAGCCATGTTCACTTTACTTTCATAAACGAACATACGAAAGTAAAGGCGAAAATCCAAGGGGAGCACATAAGGAATCCGGCATGAGTGATAAAAAATATATTCTTTCTATTGATCAAGGCACGACAAGTAGCCGGGCAATCGTCTTTGACACTCAAGGCTCAAGCCTTGCAAAGTCTCAAGAAGAGTTCCCCCAGATTTTCCCCAATGACGGCTGGGTAGAACATGATCCAGAAACCATCTGGTCCTCAACCCTAAACGTGTGCTCCACCGCCTTAAAAGATGCCCAAAATCAAGGCATTAGCGTTTCCACTATCGGCATCACTAATCAACGCGAAACCACCATAGTTTGGGACAGAACAACGGGAGATCCCATCTACAATGCTATTGTGTGGCAAGACCGTCGAACCGCTGATCTTTGCGCCAAATTAAAAGGTGACGGTTTAGAAAATATGGTCACAGCCAAAACCGGACTTTTACTCGACCCTTATTTTTCTGCGACCAAGATTGCCTGGATTCTCGACAATGTTGATGGCGCTCGTGCCAAGGCAGAACGAGGTGAGCTTGCATTTGGCACTGTAGATTCGTTCCTGCTCTGGCGTTTAACGGGCGGCAAAGAGCATGCAACGGACGTCACCAATGCATCACGCACCATGATCTTTGATATTCACAATTTGATCTGGGATCAAGACCTTCTCAAACTCTTCAATATCCCTGTATCAATGCTTCCCGAAGTAAAAGAATGCGCCGCTGATTTCGGTCTGACCGACCCTGCCTTATTTGGAACAGCAATCCCGGTACAGGGCATAGCCGGTGATCAACAAGCCGCAAGTTTCGGACAAACTTGCTTTGAACCTGGCGATATAAAAAGCACTTACGGTACGGGCTGTTTTGTCCTCCTCAACACTGGGGAAATCCCCCTTAGCTCTAAAAACCGCCTTTTAACGACTATTGGGTATCGCATAAACGGTAAAACATCCTATGCCATCGAGGGCGCGATCTTTGTCTCTGGCGCTGCAGTTCAATGGCTGCGAGATGGCCTCAAGATCATCCAATCGGCAAACGAGACAGAAGCTTTAGCCAGAAGCATTTCCGATAATAAAGGTGTTTATCTTGTTCCAGCCTTCACGGGGCTCGGCGCACCTTATTGGGATCCACACGCCCGTGGCTCCATATACGGGCTTACCCGTGACAGCGGGCCTGCGGAAATCGTTCGCGCCACCCTCGAAGCCGTATGTTATCAAACCCGCGATCTATTCGAGGCAATGGCCGACGATGGCATGACCCCGAACGCCCTGCGCGTCGATGGTGGCATGGTAGCTAACGATTGGGTTATGCAGTTCCTGTCCGATACTTTAGGCCTTCAAGTAAATCGCCCGGCTGTTGCCGAGACAACCGCTTTAGGGGCCGCTTATTTGGCAGGCTTACAGCATGGGATTTATTCTTCACTTGATGACATCAAACAAAATTGGGCTCTAGATCGTCGATTTGAACCAGAGATGGCAGATGAAACCCGAACAAAAAATCTCCAAGGATGGGAACTTGCCATCAAGCGGACGTGCTATCAATAAATAAAAACCCTCCAAACCATCAAAGACAAAAGGCCCTGTCCGTTGACAGGGCCTTTTGCATATTGTTCAGAAAAATTTATAGCTAACTATTTTTGCGCCCAGGAACCGCTCTCATTGAGAAACCATGTCCCTGCGGGTGCTTTACTCATAATCTGTTTGGCATAAACCTTCCCAACGTCTTGGGCAGAGACGCCTTCTTTGCTGGCTCGCTCTTGATAAATTTTTGAACGTTGCGCATTCACGGATGAGACAAAATCTGACGCGGAACCATCTCTGGCTACAGCAAGTCCGTCGTATCTTTCACCAACGGCTCCTGAACGTCTCAAACTATCAAGGTCAGCCGACCATGCAGAAGGAACTACAGACAAGACAGCGATTGCGACAAACAGAACTCTTAACATTTTCATGCTTTGTAGAACCATTGTTTCAATTTCCTCCACCGACTACCTAAAAGAGAGTCGGGTTATTGTTAATATCGTCTTTAGCCTGATCTTCCAGACGCACACGTACTTCGGCATCCAGTTTAATATTCAGGTTAATGGTAATTGGCTCTTGAGGCGCTTCGACCTTAACGGTCGGCGCACAAGCCTGAAGGCCAAATGTTATAGCTGCCAATATCAAAAGACGTCGGCACATAGTATCGCTCAGAAGGCCAACCAAGGCGCTATCCTTTTGTAAAAGTCATTTAATTCAAGATAAGAATAGCCGCCAAAATAAGGCAAGGGAAAGGCACAATTGGTTCACCCCATATATTCAACGATCTGGGGTTCAAAATATTTTATGTATCAACGTTTTTTTAGGAATCCAGAAACCAAGCCTTTTGAAATCTTTTGTCCCTGTAAAAGAACCTCAAGTAAGGGTTCAATACGCGTCTCGAGGTTAATATTAAGCCGGAAGGGGTGCCCCTCTAAGACATCTTTATTGGCGCCACTTATACCCAATTTGACCTGAGCCGCTCCATTCAGGGGCTTTTCTATATCAAGGGCCAATTCAGTATAGTGAAAATTTTGAAGAGCTTTGATCAATAACTCAACCTGTTCTCCTCCAGAGGCTAAAGCATCTGCAACGACCTGAGATCTGATTTGCAAAACTCCAGGGCCATCCGTGGATAGATGTCCGCCCTTGATAACCACCTGCTCTCCCTCAAGCCTTATTGGTATCTGACCGGAAAGCAACCCCGTCCCGCTTAGATCATCCCGGCCAATCAAGGCAAAAAGCTCTTTCACATCCAACTTATTAACTTGAACTTCAAGGCTCTGCTTTTCTTCAAGGACCTGGAATATACCTGGCTTTAGATAAACCTGCCCGCCCGCTACATTTAGCCCGGCGTTACGAAGGTCCACAACCGGCTGCCCTTGCTCTAAATAAGCCCCAAAAAGCAATTCAATATCCGTAAGAGGAACACCTGCATCAAGTTCTGTTATTTTCAAACTTTGGCCTGGCGGTAAACTTGGCTCGGTTATGCCCTGAAAGAAAAATCGGCCTTCAAGGCCACGGACTGGCAAATCGCTGATTAATGCCTCGTCAATATCAAGGTTGATATAACCGTGACCATCGGGCTTCCCATTTTTCAATGCAATTTCGGCATGCCCAGAAAATGTTCCACTTTGAACCTTCACATCAGACAACACAGGGGAAAAGGTTGCAGGTTGAATCCCGCCTTCTGTAAAAAGTAACTTTGGGATAACAACATCAAATGCTCCATCAAGAGAGCTCGGTGTTATCTGCCCTTCTACGGCAAGTAGAGTAGCCCCTTCTAAAAGGCCTGCTTCTACCTGCAACTTAACCTTCTGAAGGCTTCCCTTAACCTCCGCAGAAAATTGTCCCTCAGGTAAAGCCAAGGCTTCGTCTTCTGATTTAACCTGGCCACGTACCCTGGCTTCAAAAGGGGTTTTTGATATATCATCCGGCAACCCCAGTGGCGTAAATGGTGTTGTAAACACAGACGTTAACTTGCCAATTTTAAGCTTCAAATCTGGTGCAAGGGCCTCATTTATTGTGGATTTAACGCGCCACACATTATCACTGCCCCCAGTTAATCCGGCCTCTAGTCTCGCAAATGAAATTTTTTGTTTTGCTTCAATAAGATTCACTTTAAGGGTTTCAACAGAAGCCTTTGCATTCATCTCTTTCAATGTGACCCTATCATTGGCAAGAGAAGGCAGTACCAGTGTACTATCAAAACGTTGCACACTGATAGAAACAGGACTTGTCGCTTCTAACTTCCCAGGAAGGAATAAAGACGACACTAAGATATTGCCGTGCCCTTCTGCTACAGACAGCACATTCTCATTCAGTTGATATTTCCCCTCAAACCCACGACTTGAAGCTTTAACATATTTCTTTGATCCATCTCCTTGCTGCGGAACTATGAGTCCCTTAAAGGTACTCTTCCAATCACCGTTCCAACCCTCTAAATTATTGTACAGAGCCCCGACTTGAAAGCTGATTTCAGCAGCCTTGATTTGAGGTAAGGCAATATTAGAAGCAACCAGTTCAAGTTCTCCCTTGGTGCCGCTAAGAAGGCCTAACCCTTGATCAACATGCCCAGAGACGGCACCGTTGTAATTCAGCTCAAAACCCGTCTGCCCCTTAGCTCTTCCACTGACTTCCCCTGTATAGGGATGTTCATCCATTAGCCGAAATGAAAGCTTGGTTCCCTCTTTCAAAACTTCTCCCGAAATTTGATTTCCTAATAAATCATGGATTTCGGGTGGAAGAGATTGATCGGCTTCTAAACCAACAACTGAATAAACGGCATCTTGGTACAGTCTAAGGCGTGTTTCCTCCCCCTTTTGCTTGATATTTAAGGGGATATTACTCTCTATTGATACGCCAGTATGAAGAAGGATTCGAGTTTGTGTATCAACCGACAAATCTGCGGTAGCCGTGTTCAATCCAGTTAAAAGAGGCCCGACAGCTAATCGCCACCTTTCTGGCACAGGGCCAGAAACGCGGACTTCCCCCACTCCGTCTAATTTAATCTCTCCGTTGATGGTTTTTACTGCAGGCGCATTTTTGCCTAAAAAAGCAACAGGCAAGCTTCCTGTAATATTGCCAAAAACATTCCAATTCAGCCCTGGATCATCCAAAAATAACGATGCCGCGCCTTCACCCTCAAACCCAATTTCCTGCCAATTTATATCCCAATCAAGCTGCAGATCCGAAGACGAAAATATCATGCTCAAAGAAAACCCTTCAGGTTCGCTATCGCCAAGTTTCCCACCCTCAAAGCTGATCCACCCTTGAATGTTATCTTCCGAAGTTCCTATCGCCTCTGCGGCCAGAGGAAGGTGAATTAATCCAGGTTCGGCAGTAATGTTCAGCTCGCTATTGGTTAAATGAACCTCTGGCTGAAAAGGTAACGTTGGCATCGCGCTAGCTTCACCGTCCCCTTCACCTGAGAGCAATACATCCAAGGAACCAAGCAAGGGCTTCTTTCCCGTAATATCAAGTGACAGCTTAAGCCTATCGATGTTGACCTCAAGAGCGCCCCCACGCCACAGTTCAACAAGGTCGAAATTTAGCTGTAAGCTACCCAACGAAAACTCGGCGGCTTCTCCTGCAGCGAGCTTTTCTAGGCTTATTTTGTTGTAAGAAATATCTACGACTTGGGCTTTGAAATGCGGAATCTTTGCCTGTTGAGCCGCTTGTTCGAGAAAATATTGAGCAATTGAAATTCGGTAAACGGCCAACAGTCCGCCCGCGAGGATCAAAATGAATCCAAGCCCTAGAATAATCTTGCTAATTTTTCGCCAGTAATTTTTTTTAGAACCCATTTCGCTACACTAGCACAAGCAAGGTGCCTGAAAAGACCCCAAGTAACAGCCTGTTTAATGAAGCATATTTTTATCATCCTGGGGCCAGGACTTTGAAACAATAACTTACTTATTTTGCTTCAATTCGGAACACACAAGTTGTTGTACTTTTCCAACAAAAGTACCAATCTATTATATATACAGGTATTTATGGGCAATCGATCATAAGACCGACAAATAGTTGCTTAATGCAAAAGATACAACGCGCGAAGAAAGTGTAACTAATGACCCAACGGATCACTGTCCTTATCAATGCCATCAAGGATCAGGCCCTAAATATCCGCACATACGAGCTTGTTAGCCCCAGTGGGGAACCATTGCCATCCTTTACGGCAGGATCGCACGTTGATGTCTTTCTTTCGAACGGATTGGTGAGACAATACTCTTTGTCGAATGCCCCAAATGAACAATTACGCTACGTCATAGGTGTTCAAAAAGACGAGAATAGTCGTGGGGGGTCCATTTATCTTCATGATACCTTTAAAGTTGGTGATCAGGTCGAGATTTCTATTCCTCGAAATCATTTTGAACTCGATGAAAGTGCTCAGAGGTATAAACTCATCGGCGGCGGCATTGGCATTACGCCAATTTTATCCATGGCGAGACGGCTAAAAGCATTAGGGAAACCTTTTCAACTTTATTATGCCTGTCGAAACGAAGACCGTGCGGCCTTCATGGAAGAGCTGAAATCAAGTGAACTTTCCAGCCATGTGATCTTTTCTTTCGATGACGTTCATGGCCCTCTGAAAACGCAGTCCTTGTTTAGCCGAGTTGATCCCGGTGTTCAGATATACTGTTGCGGCCCCGGTGGCCTTATGGATGCGGTAAAAGAAGCGACGCATGCATGGCCCGTCGACACTGTTCGATTTGAGCATTTTGCAGCAGACGACAGTACGGGACCGAGAGAAGACGATGACAGTTTTGAAGTTGTCATACAGAGCACGGGAAAAGTACTACAAGTACCCGCAGACAAAAGTATTCTCACTGTACTCGAAGAAAACGGAATTTTCGTCGACCACGCTTGTTGCGAAGGAATTTGTGGCACTTGTGAAACGGGCCTAATAGAAGGGGACGTTGATCATAGGGACATGATTTTGACCGAAGACGAAAAAAGTGAGAACCAAGTACTAATGGTCTGCTGTTCAAGGGCAAAGAGTGGCCGCCTTACACTCGACTTGTAAACTTTATTTACTACTCATTTTTCTTGGATCTACCTGTATAAAAACGATTATTTTCATATAGGTAGTAACCCGAGGTAGTCAGATGGGAAAATCTGACTTAGTATAACCAAAGATTAATGTACAATTATGTTTACAAGACCCAAATTGGGTAGGGGGAAATATGTCCTATATCAAGCTAGCCCTAGCGGCGCTTTTCATTTCAGCACTTACAGCCTGTTCACCAGAAGTTGGTAGCCAAGAATGGTGTGACGGCTTGAAAGAAAAACCTAAAGGTGATTGGTCTGCCAACGAAGCTACTGACTTCGCGAAACACTGTATCCTTTAGTAGGTGTTGAATATGAGTGACGGGCTGGATTTAGAGCTTCGAGATTTTGTTGCTAAGACCGAGAGTTTTTCAACACCTGAGACAATTGAGCTTGAAGACATCAGGCAAAGTTATGATCAGATGTGCAAACATTTCCAGTCCCCTCATTCAGAAAATATAAAAATTCTAGAAGGTGCCGTCGAAGGTCCTGATTGTGATATTCCGATCAGGGTCTATCGCCCTAAAGATCGCATTGGTCTCCACCCAACCCTGATCTATTTCCACGGCGGCGGCTGGGTGCTCGGAGATCTTGATAGTCACGATTCGATCACTGCAGATCTCGCCGTTCAGGCGGGAGTACAGGTCATTGCCGTAGATTATCGTTTAGCACCGGAACATCCCTATCCTGCTGCGGTAGACGATTGTTGGGCCGTATATCAGGCCATCACTGAAGCCCCGAAAATTTTCGATGTAGATATCGATCGTCTAGTGATCGGCGGGGATTCGGCGGGGGGAACACTAGCTGCGGTCATTACGATGATTGCGCGCGACATCCACTTACTGGGCTTTAACGCGCCATGGATAAAAGGCCAGCTCCTTCTTTACCCAGCCTTATCAAGCGAGGCACTCCCGTCACGCACCCATCAGAAAAATGCGCCTCTGTTTAGTGCGCCTGACCTTCATACCTATATTGATTATTATCTCGGACACTCTGCAACAGAGCAAGACAAGCAGGATTTCAAAATTTTTCCAGCACAGGCTCATGATTTTTCCAACCTACCACCTGCATATGTTTCTTCTGCTGAACTCGACCCTCTTTCTGATGATGGCCCTGATTTTGTCGACAAACTAAAATCCGCAGGTGTTACGGCGAGGTCGGTCGTTGAACCCGGCCTGATGCATGGCTGGCTCCGGGCGCGACACATCAGCCCGCGGGCAGAAAAAGCCTTTTCCCGTATTGTACAGGCCCTTAAGGATCTGACAGCCTAACATTCGGCTGATGTTACTTTTTCTTCACAAGGGTCATACCATCTGAAAAGGGAAGCATCACCATTTCCACTCTTTGATCTTCAACGATGGTTTTATTTAAAGTCCGAATGGACTCTGTTATAGGCTCGCTTACGGTCTCCTTGGCGACATTCCCGTACCAGAGAACATTATCAACAACTAGTAATCCGCCTGGCGCTAGCAGTGCTAGACACGCTTCATAATAATCGGGATAGCGTTCTTTATCCGCATCTAGAAAAATCAGATCAAAACAGGCTGCTTTTTTGTGAAGACGAGTTATTTCAGCCATGGCATCGCAAAGCCTAAGCTCTATTTTGCTCTCAACGCCTGCTTCTAACCAAAAGGCTTCGGCTATATCGGTAAATTTCTTCTGATTGTCTAACCCCATCAAGACACCATCATCGGGGAGGGCACGTGCCATGCACAAACTACTGTATCCGGTAAAAACACCGATCTCTAAAATCGATGACACACCAAGTAGCTTTACGAGGAAAGAAAGGAGTTGGCCTTGCTCTGGACTAACTTGCATATGGCCAAAACGCATTGCCAAGGTTTCTTTTCGCAAACGCCTTAACAACTCGTCTTCTCGTACACCGAAACCTAACAAATATCTTTGTAGTTCATCCGTAATGGATACATGTCGAGAATTCATAAAAAATAATCCAAACCAATCAAACAATCACGACCACTTTTACCATAGCAACGACGGATAATTACAGTCATAAACGACATTGTCGCAAACGCTGTTCTGCCAGTCGTTTTTCAAAGCGAATCAGTTGTATATTTTAATAAAACTTCCTTTTAAACGATAACTCCTCCAGGTGTCATTCAAAGTCAAGCGATTGATTTTGAATGAATAATTGGGAAGTCGGCAAGCGTACTCAAAATCTATAACGCAATTCCGACACTGCCCCCGCAACGGTAGGAGAGGATTAGATTCGCGACAAGCCACTGGGGCATATCCCTGGGAAGGAAGCGAATTACGGTGACAAACCTCCTCTCAAGTCCGGAAACCAGCCTGAGGCAAGTCGATAATCGCGGTGGGCGATTGGAACGATCTCTAAGCAATAGCCTGTGTGTTTACACAGCTATCGCTAAGTAGCGTTTCTTTATCCCATCGCTTGCAACAAGCATATCCTCTTTAAAGGGGAGCCAATAATGGTGAATAGGACCAAGAGATGAGTATATCAACCCGCGACAAGATGTTTGATCTACTTCGGGATAAGAAGCAGAACTACAGCCTCCCAAGAGAGTTCTATAACGATCCAGAGTTCTTCCAACTCGATATGGAACATATCTTTGGGAAATCCTGGATTTTTGCAGGTCTGGTTTGTGATATCCCAAAACCCGGGAACTTCTTTACTCTTTCTATTGGTGACGACCCTCTGGTTATTGTCAGAGACGATAACAAAGAAATACACGCGATCTACAATACTTGCCGCCACAGAGGCTCAAAGGTCTGTCTTGAAGAAAAAGGCCATACAGCAAAACTCGTGTGCCCCTACCATCAATGGACCTATAACCTCGATGGCAATCTTCTCTTTGCCGGAAACATGGGTGAAGGTTTTAAGCCTGCCGACCACCCGCTCAAAAAAGCACACATTGGGATTGCAGGCGGCATGATTTTTGTCAGCCTTGCCGAAGCCCCACCAGCCTTTGATTATTTTAAAGAAGCCGTTGAGCCTTTTCTTAAACCCCACGGTTTGGAAAAAGCAAAAGTTGCTCATGAAATTACAATCCGCGAGCAAGCAAACTGGAAATTGGTGATTGAAAATAACCGTGAATGTTATCACTGCAACGGCTCTCACCCCGAATTGCTGAACTCACTCCTTGAGTTTGACAATACAGATGATCCCCGTGCGACACCTGAGTTCAAACAACTTGCTGAAAAAAAAGCACGTGATTGGAATGCCATGGGTATTGCCCATGAATCCACGGCTCACAATCTTGAATACCGCGCGGTTCGTATGCCTCTGGCTGAAGGCACGGTCTCTATGACGATAGATGGCACACAGGCCTGCCAAAAACTTATGGGCGATCTAACCGATCCTGATATGGGGTCCATGCGGCTCTTACATCTTCCAAACACCTGGAACCATTTTATGGGCGATCATTCCATTGTCTTTCGGGTGATGCCGATCGGCCCTCAGGAAACCCTGGTCACAACCAAATGGATTGTGCACGAGGATGCCGTAGAGGGAACCGATTACGATCTAGAGAAAATGGTCGCAGTCTGGAACGCCACTAATCACCAGGACAGAGAGCTGGCCGAAAACAATCAACTCGGTATCAATTCAAGAGCATACCAACCTGGCCCCTATGCCGAAGGCGCAGAATTTGGCGTCATCAACTTTATCAATTGGTACAGCTCAGACATGCTTGGCAAACTTTTTGATCCCGAAAGGCTGAAAGCTATAGCCAGTTAATAGCAACTGGGAATACCCACAGCGAATAGTCATCTAAACCATTCATAACAAGGGGCACCAAGGGTGCCCCACAGAAGCACACGCCGAAAAGGCACGAATTGGGGAATTCAACAAATGGCTGTCAAACAGGCAATCAGAGAACTCAACACGACAACACCATGGGATAGCCATTCACAAATGCTTGAATGTGTGATGATCCTTCAAGATACGCACGATGTGAAAACCTTTTGCTTTCAAACCAATGACAGCAGTTGGTTTCGCTATCTTCCAGGACAGTTTATCACCCTAGAACTCGAGATTGATGGCAAGCCAGCTCTTAGAACTTATACTCTTTCTTCTAGTCCTTCCCGCCCCCTCTCAATCTCTATTACCGTTAAAGCGACAGAAGGTGGTTACGTATCGAAATGGTTGCATGCAAACATTAAAGAAGGCGACAAGGTAAAGGCTCATGGACCAGCGGGTCTCTTCACCCTGCATGATTACATGGCCGACAAGTATCTGTTTATTTCAGGGGGTGCGGGTATTACTCCAACGCTCTCTATGACACGTTGGCTTTTCGATTACGGCAACCATACGGATGTGCATTTCATCCATTGCGCCCGAACCCCTTCGGACATCATTGCCCGCCGGGAACTCGAGAGCATGAGCGCGCGGGTAAATGATATTAGAGTTGCCTTTGTTTGTGAAGAGCCCGATCCGTATGGCGCCTGGACAGGATATACAGGTCGTATCAACCAGTTGATGTTAGAGTTGATATCCTCTGACTATCAAGAGCGCGAAATCTTCTGCTGCGGACCAGCCCCCTTCATGCAAGCAGTGCGTGACATATTACACTCCGCAGGCTTCAACATGGACCATTACCATGAAGAAAGCTTTGATTCCCCCATTATAGAAGAAGAAGATCGTCCTGAACATGATGACGTCTTTATCGATGATGATGCCAAATCCTCCGTTAGTTTCATCAAATCAAAGAAAGATACCCGCGTAAAAGAATCAGACACCATTCTGGCCGCTGCCAAGAAAACTGGATTGCATATACCAAGCGCTTGTCAGTTTGGTGTTTGCGGAACATGTAAGGTCAAAAAGGTCTCGGGTGACGTCCATATGGTTCACAACGGCGGCATAACCCAAGAGCAAATTGACGATGGATACGTCCTCGCCTGTTGCTCAAATCCTCTCGGTGATGTTGTTATCGATTTTTAATTCGTCATCAACGCATAGGAACAAGGACACCAATCATCCCCTTGTTCCTATGCGTCACAGGTATTTATCAAGCTACAAACACACTTCTTGTCGCCAAAATTCTTATCTCTAGTTACTATGCTTTAAACTTTAAAAATAATCGGCTTCATTAAAAGTTTGGAGATTAAGACGAGATGAAATTACTGCGCTATGGCCCCGCGGGTCAGGAAAAACCTGGTCTGTTGGATACTGAAAATAACATCCGTGATATCTCATCAATAATCCCTGACATTAATGGCTCGACCATTGACGAAGCAACCCTTGCCAAACTGAGCTCAATAGATGTCCAGAGCCTGCCCATAGTTGAGGGAAATCCCAGGATTGGTCCCTGTGTTAATGGCGTAAATAAGGTTATTTGCATCGGTTTGAATTATCACGATCATGCCGCTGAGGTCGGTGCAAAACCAACGCCTGAACCCCGCATTTTCATGAAAGCAAATTCTTCAATTTGCGGCCCCAATGACAACGTGGAAATTCCACGAGGATCTCAAAAAACCGATTGGGAAGTCGAACTCACAATCGTGATCGGGAAAAAAGCAAAGTATATAGACGAAGCCTCCGCCATAGAACATATCGCGGGATATTGCCTCGCAAATGACGTTTCTGAAAGAGATTATCAAATGCATCGGTCAGGCCAATGGGTGAAAGGCAAAAGCCATGATACGTTCTGCCCAATTGGCCCGTGGCTGGTAACCAAGGATGAAATTGAAGATCCACACGATCTCAATATCTGGTTAGAGGTCGATGGCGTACGCCATCAAAACGGAACTACAGGTAATCTCGTACATAATATCCCAACGATTGTTAGTCATCTCAGCCAGTTCATGACGCTTGTTCCTGGTGATATAATTTTAACGGGAACACCTGCTGGAGTAGGCATGGGGATAAAACCAGAACCAATTTTCCTAAAGCCAGGTATGAAAATGGAACTTGGTATTGATGGCTTGGGAATTCAAAAACAACTGACGGTCTCATCAGACTAATAGCACTTGCTGGGGGAAGACCGCCCTCAACTAAACTTTATTTATCAAGTAAAAGGTGTAAAATACTCTGATAACCGATAATATGCTTCCGTTTTCAGTCTAATTAATTAATATCATCTCGTCTTGATGATCTTTAATTGGATTGAGCAACAGCCCGATACGGTGGGGCAATAAAAGAAGTGTGGCCTCGGCGGTATGACAAAATTAAAACTGCTTCACTCCTATTGGAGCATAAAAAAGAAATCCAACGTCTTCCCTTCCCGGCAAGATATTGATCCTCTTGATTTCCCCTATGTGCTGGGCGACGTATCTCTAATTGATGTTATAGAAAACGGCACCCACGATGACACGCAGTTCAAGGTAAGACTTTTGGGGAGCAATATTCAAACCAGAGTAGGCAGCGCTTTAGTCCATAGAGATATTGAAGATTTTCCAGAACAAGATTCGCTCAACAGAATGAAAATCGCCTATCAAAATGTTCTAAAGACAAAAGAACCTGTCGCCTATCCCAGCTTCTTCAAAATAGGTGAAGAAAACGGTGCCTTTGTCTGTTGTATCTGGCCTCTTTCTAGCGACGGAGAGACCATCGACATGCTTCTTTGTTGCCGCGAAAGAATAGCTGAGGAGCAATTAATTCCTGATCGCTCCGGACTAATTAATCAACATCCGACTTGGCCCTACCAGGACTGGTCAGAAAACCAGCTACTCAAGCAACTTATACCTACGTCCCTTAATATTGGCTCCTAACAACAAAAGGCCCTGCATTTGCAGAGCCTTTGTCTTATGGGTATAACCAATTAACCACGCCCGCGATAGGGCGGCACCCCTTGATCAGGAATCCAAATCCCTTCTGGCGCCGGACCCGATTGGTAAAAAACATCAATTGGAATGCCACCACGTGGATACCAATAGCCCCCGATGCGCAACCATTTTGGGTCAAGGAGCTCTTCAATCCGTTTTCCAATTGAAACTGTGCAATCTTCATGAAAAGCGCCGTGATTTCGGAAAGAGCCAAGGAAGAGTTTCAGAGATTTACTCTCAACCAACCAGTCTCCGGGTACATAATCGATCATCAAATGCGCAAAATCAGGCTGACCGGTAATTGGACAAAGCGATGTAAATTCTGGTGCTGTGAAACGAACCACGTAACCAGAGCCTTTTTGCGGGTTCGCCACACGCTCCATAACAGCCTCTTCAGGTGTTTCCGGAAGTTTACTTTCCCCACCCAATTGAGTCAGGTTTGAATAAATGTTCTCTTCAGTCATATCGACCAAGCTCCGTTCTTAAGAGCAGCTATCTGGCAAAGTTGCAGACAGCTGATTTTTCTAAATATTTACTGTTTCAAAAGCGGGGTTTCTTCGCGATCAGACGCCTCGTTCATTTCCCCAAATCAACACATGCAATTGCGGTAAAACGGTGACTTCAAACCAGCCATCTTCAACCACTTTGTCAATCAGCCATCTCATACGATCCATCACCCCAATCATGTCAATAGTAGGCTCTTCTTCCTCTATTGTTCCCGGGGTATGGTTTCCCGGCTGCAGGTACATCTGAAGCTGAGGGTGACGACGGTGAACTTCTTTTGCGTAGGCGTAATCTGCATCATCAAAAACCACAACTTTCATAATGGTTTCTGTATCGGGCCCCGCCGATGAAACACAGTCAGAAAGAATATCCCAATTGGTTTCCATCTCTGAAGATGGAGGCTTCGGACTGAGTGTCAGGTTATCAAGTTTTGAAAACCAGTCTTTGGCGACACTTCCTTGAGTTTCCAATGCAAAGCGAAAACCTTGTTCATGCCCCATGTCGATCAAGCCCCCCAATGGCTGTATCGCGGGGTTACCACCTGAAAGAGAGACAAGAATCGGCTTTCCAGCGGACAAAGCGGCAACTTCAGTCATGATTGCTTCTGCTGACATCGGTTTCCATTTATCGCGAAAACTTGAATCCACGGCATAAAGAGTATCACACCAACTACAGCGATAATCACATCCGCCCATACGAACAAAGACGGTTGGAACCCCTGTAAGCGCCCCTTCACCTTGAATCGTTGGCCCAAAAATTTCACTCACCCGGATCGTCCGTGCATTAGGTAATTCGTCGCTATAAGACTTCATTCCCGATGCGTTATCATTAGAAACGCCGATAATCATGGCCGGTACTCTGCCCAGGTCTTCGGCGTCTCGCTAATGCGCATAGCAGTGACTTCTGGCCAACGCTCCAACGACCAATAGAATAAGTGCTTAGCAAGACGTTCTGCCGTAACCAGATCATCTCCAAGAACTTCGTTCAGGTGACGATGATCCAATACATCATCGATGTATTTTTTCAACTCTCCAAGCTCGAGGTAATCCCGGACAAACCCAGCTTCGTTCAGGGTTTCTCCAGAGAGTTCAATCTCAACGATATAGTTGTGCCCATGTAACCGAGAACAAGGATGTCCTTCGGGCACACCCATAAGCTGATGAGAGGCGGAAAACGCAAATTGTTTGGATATCCGATACATAATTCAGCTCCCCTTTGCCTTTTCCACAGCTTCGAGCCAGTAATCAGGGTCCTCATAAACTGTCGGGTCTTCCACTCCTGATATATGGAAAGCTTCACGGCGTTCCACACAAGTTCCACAGCGGCCGCAATGGTGCTCATGCCCCTTATAACAAGACCAAGTCTCTTCAAAGGGTACCTTTAGGCGGGCGCCTTCGGCTGCAATATCGCTTTTGGGGATATGCACAAAAGGCGTATAGAGTTTCACCGCAGCATATCCATCAAGAGCATGGCGTTGCATCTCTTCAAATGAATCAATGAACGTTGGCCGACAATCCGGGTAGATGAAGTGATCTCCCCCATGTACCGCGGCAGCAACAGCATCTGCATTTTCAGCAGCGGCAGCCCCAAAGGCAATCGCGAGCATGATCGCGTTGCGGTTGGGAACAACCGTAACTTTCATTGTCTCTTCTGCGTAATGTCCATCAGGCACATCAAGATCATCTGTCAACGCAGACCCTGAAAGCAGGGCGCCGACATTGGCAATATCTATAATGTTGTGTGGAACCCCCAAGCGCTCAGCGCAAAGGCGGGCATAATCGAGTTCTTTCTTGTGACGTTGTCCGTAGTCGAAAGATATCAGGCGTGTTAGCTCAGCTTCCGCAGCAACCTTATGTGCAAGCGTGACCGAGTCCAAGCCACCTGAACAGATGACGAGTGTTTTCATTCGTTCCAATCCTTGTTTTTCTACCGGGTAGGCTGCGACCGGGGAGCCCAATAATGCGCTGATGGCTCCAGTTTCACTTAAGTAGCGCAGGCTTGATATAACCTAGTGTAACACAAAAGCAAAGTGCTGGAGTAATTCCATCTGGGAAAGGCACCTATGCATCAACACATCTAATACAAAAATGACCCAAATGTCTCTTCCAAAACCAATCAATTATATTTCTTAAGCTCTGGAATATCCTTTGAAGTACTTATGAACTTATCCAAATACCTTTTTTACGGTTTTTGGAACTAAATAATTATTCACTCTGGGCCGTTGTCCTTCGCTATGGCCTATGCCTATGATGCCCCCTCTTCCTATCTAATCCGTGAGGCCACTATGGAACTTAAAGACCCTTCATTGCTGCGTAATAAATGCTATATCAATGGCACTTGGGCTGACGCTGACAGTGGAGATACCTTTGCTGTTACCAACCCTGCGAACGGCGAGATCATTACCTCTGTCCCAAAGATGGGGGAAGCTGAAACTCACCGCGCTATTGAAGCCGCGCAAGCAGCTTTTGGCCCCTGGAAAGATAGAACTGCAAAAGAACGCGCACAAATCATGCGCAAGTGGTTTGAACTGATCATGGCAAATCAAGAAGACCTTGCTCTGCTTATGACTTTGGAGCAGGGCAAACCCTTGGCAGAAGCCATGGGTGAGGTTGCTTACGGTGCCAGCTTTGTTGAATGGTTCGCTGAAGAGTGTAAACGTATCTACGGCGATACAATTCCAGAACACCTGCCAGGTCGCCGCCTTATCGTAACCAAAGAGCCTATTGGAGTTGTTGCCGCTATCACCCCTTGGAATTTTCCCATCGCAATGATCACACGCAAATGCGCTCCGGCAATTGCTGCGGGCTGTACTGTGGTTATCAAGCCAGCTGAAGACACCCCTCTTAGCGCCTTTGCTCTGGCTGAACTCGCCGAACGAGCAGGTATCCCTAAAGGCGTTATGAACATTGTGTCTGGTGTTCCTCAGCAAATTGGCAAAGCCCTGACTGAGAGCAAAATTGTACGTAAACTTACCTTCACAGGCTCTACGCCTGTTGGAAAGTTTTTGATGAAACAGTGTGCTGATACTGTTAAAAAGACCTCGATGGAACTCGGTGGTAATGCCCCTTTCATCGTCTTCGAAGATGCTGATCTTGATGCCGCGGTTGATGGCGCAATGATGAGCAAGTTCCGCAATGCGGGTCAGACCTGTGTTTGTTCTAATCGTATCCTCGTACAAGAGGGTGTATATGATGCCTTTGCCAAGAAATTGGTTGAAAAGGTTGCCGCTCTCAAGGTTGCTCCCGGCACTGAAGAAGGCGCACAGCAAGGCCCGCTGATTAATGCTGCCGCATCTAGTAAAGTCAGCGAACTGATTAACGACGCGGTTAGCAAAGGCGCAACAACTGTAATCGGAGGTAATCCCCACGATCTCGGCGGCACCTTCTTTGAACCGACGGTGATTACCGGCGTTACAGATGATATGCGCGTGTTCAGTGAGGAGATTTTTGGTCCGGTGGCCCCGCTCTATAAATTCAAGACCGAAGAAGAAGCTGTGAAGATGGCCAATGACACCCCCTTTGGTCTTGCCGCTTATTTCTACAGCCGCGACATCGGCCGGGTATGGCGTGTCTCCCGCGCCCTTGAATACGGTATTGTCGGCATCAACGAAGGCATCATCTCCAACGAAGTCGCCCCATTCGGCGGTGTAAAGGAAAGTGGCGTCGGTCGTGAAGGCTCAAAGTACGGTATGGAAGATTTCCTCGAAATTAAATACCTCTGTATGGGTGGGATCTAACGCCACTTAGAGTACTTAGTAAGACAAAAAGGAGCCTCAACCGGCTCCTCAGAACGCTGACAAACCCCGTCATATTTGGCGGGGTTTTGTTTTGTACTAAGAAGTCAGCAATTATTCAGTGTTTAGGCTCTGTT
>CAJXUS010000008.1 GCA_913060675.1 uncultured Rhodospirillales bacterium | reverse complement strand
CTTAATTCTCACTTATGAAAAGAGGGTGGTGTCAGATCAAGTCGGAACTAATTCAGCTTATGGCACTAAGCGGGCTGGAACCAACCCAAAGCAGCCAACAGTAAGGACGTATGAGCCACGAAGGTAAGCTAGACCGAGCGAAATTTGAATTCCGGCCCGCCGCTTGCGACAATCACATTTCTTATATCGTTCAAAAAACTCTCAATGCAGTCCTCTGAATTGCCATAAGTACCATCACCCGCCAGATCAATTGCGTCCCAATGATGCGTAAATGCTCTGAATGGTTCCGGTGGATCATCATATTGCGCGACCATGTATAAATGTTTAGCCAATTGGGATGCATCTTTGAGATTCATGGTTTTAGCTGTATGGAAACGACATAGAAAATAAGCTAGATTGAGCCACTCGTCCGTTCCCTCGGACAATGCCCGAAGGTAACCGGCTGCCTCGTTAGGGCCGGTTGCAAGTGATAAATCAAAAAGTGTGTTGTCAGGGACATCTGTGTACAAAATCTGCTCATCGGCCCATTCAATGGCTTCCGGCAGTGCCGCGTATCCCCACGTCAAAGCCATGGCAAGTTCTGCGGCTTTTGTTTTTTGAGCTAAATGCATACGTTGGCTTCCTAATTGGTTTTGTAATGATGCCATTCTTGTGCTGAGGAGGCAATTTGATCGGCAGAAAAGTCCGTAACTTGACGGTTCATGCGAGGCGCGGCGAACGACCGTAATGCGACCTATTCGAATAGAAAAGTCCTTAGCGCCCTATTTTGCACTGAGCCGGAGTCGACCCCATGTTTAATGGTACTGTGATAATTAGTACTAAACGTAAGCGTCCGGTCTCCCCCGCCTATATCTGAAGGTTCGCTAATCCGTAATCGTCGCTCAGCCCTGGATTACTTGCTCAAGGCATAGATGGATCAATTGGATAGAACTTACAGGGAAGAGTAAGCTACTCTTGAATTTTCAAAGGCGGTTTCTGGCCTACCAATTTTCCTTTATTCCAAGGTATTGACCGTATTGATTTCTGAGATAAATTTAACATGACTGATCCTCTTATTATTGAGAGAACCAGTATATTTCAGTACTTAAAATACACGAACTTTGGACTGAAATATTAAATATCTAAGTGTCCGCTTATGGCACGAAGGGGTTCAAATCATAGCCTGATTTATAGTTGCAGATAATGTGAGCTGAGAATTATGATTTCAAGCTCATTTTCACTTAATTCGAGTTTATTATCATTTAATTCGAGCCTAAATCTTCGATGATTTCAAGCCGAGGCTCGGATCATTTCAAGCCGCTACAGGTAAGTATCAAGAAGCGTTTGCGATCGCTAAGATTATTGAAACTATACTCTGAGTATAGCTCCAGGGTAGCAGTTCGTTGATACGGTTGACCTTATGATCAAAAGGGCTTTCGCTTTCTAGTCATCGTTAATGAATCCGCTTGATAAGTATGGTGGTATTGTCTATGGGATATTCATCTATAGGGGTGAATTATGCTGAAAATCTTTCTTTTTTCTATTTCGGTTGGTGTTTTAACACTTGGTATTGTTGAAAGAAGCACAGCCCAGAATAATGCCGTAGGTAGTGCTTTAGAATCTTTTGGTAAAGTTGCGGGTTCTTGGTATTTGAATCAAAAATGCCAATATCTTGACCCTCAGGAGTTACAGCAATTTGAAGCCAACGTTGCTGCAATAACAATTGCGTTGGGAAAAGATTTGGGTGACCAGAAACTTCTAAATTTAATTCAACGATCTGCAAAAGAAACCGTCTATAGTGGAAAGTACGGTGATTGTCAGAAAACTCGACCTATTTTTATTACGGGTTATGCCCATTCTATTAACTGGAGTGAGCAAATTAGACAGACCCAGAAAAAACAAGGGTAAATATCTGTAATCAAAATGTGAAGTGGCACCCGTTCGATATAAAAACTGCAAAAAGACTATCTTAAGTGAAGAACCCCGCCGCAAGCAACGGAGCATCGCTAGGGTAGCTTGGTCTGCTTAGTACGCGGAATGATAACCAGAAAAGAGATTTAAGCTAATTCAAATCAGGGCAAGATAGATCTGATGGTTTAAATGACCGCTTATGGCACATATCGGTTGGAACCGGAGCCAAGCAGCTTAAACCGGAGAGCAATTGATTTACACTCGGTAAAAGATACTTTTTTTGCCCATTTAATAGATTTTTGGACTTCAGGTTCATGTCGATCTAGTGCTTCTTGAGACCAATATTGCCTAGGTGCACCAATGGGAAGGTTATCGACTTCAGAAGACACAACAGTAAAAGCTAAAAAGTCCTTATCATCTTCAGAAAGGCCAACTTCGAATCTGAGCGTTGATAATTCAATTGCACCTTCTAGGTAATGCACCGAGCCATCAATCATGCCACGAGCCACTTCTGCTGCGCGCTGCCTCTTTTCCTCGACGTATTCTTCGTTAATTATTATCATAGGATGCTTTTCAAATTATTATTGAGCCCATACAAGGCTGAAAGTTATGAAAACTTACCACCTAAAGGCTCTATAAAACAGTCCTTTAGATAAGATCCTAGTAAACCACATGATGTGCTCGAAGGTAGAAATTCTTAATGACAAACATTTTTAAAAAGAAAAAAATGCTGTTCGTTGTTTTTGCATTTCTGTTTTGTACTTTATCTTTTTCTGTCCAGGCCCAAAGAAAAGCAGATGATCAAATAGGATATCCTAATACTGAATATTACACAGTAGAAAGCCTGCTTAAAGAATATAGTAACTACAATAAAAACAATAATCAGCTCCCGGATTGGGAACTGTTTATTAAGTCAATTTATCGCGGGGCTCGTTCTGCCGGGATGAATTCAAGCGAAATCTCTATGCCCAGACCAGTTTTCATGACTACGGATATTCCGTTTGCCGATGATTATGAGGGCATCACTTTTCCTTTAATTCAAATTAGGCAATTCGAGGGGCAGCGACATATTTTTTTGAATATTACTCCGTCGAGGCTCCTAGCCGAAGCATGGCTTATCAAACATCCGCAAGATCACCCAGAAGTATTAAATACTTTTATAATAAATTCTGACGAATTTTATCAGCTTGGTGAGGATTGGGAGAAACAGGTAATACATGGCATTTTTTTTGATTCGATTGAAATATGGCGTTTTAGGAACAGGATACCAAAAGCTCTGGCGTTTCTAACAGAAATTTTCCGTGCTTCTGGCCATTCTGATCTCATGCATTTTAATATTGATACAAATTATACAATAAGAAAATGCTTAGAAGACACACTGCCATTTCTTGAAAATATTATTGAAATAAATCTTAAATTGAGCGCCCAGAAATTCAAAAAAAATACCCACGACGCTAATAGTAAACCGATAGACCTCCCTCCACTTGTTCCAGATTGCCTTTGAGTGGAGATTTATTCTTGCGACTTTGACCACTGGAGAAGAGTAAAATGGCCATTGAAGAGTAACTCTGAGTGAATTTTTTGCAACAGAGCCAACTTAACTGCTTCAGTTTAACTAAGTATTATTTCCTATAAAACTCATCTTGCCATTCATGGAACTCCTTATAATTTAAATTCAAAAATTATAGCTTAACGATTGGACCGTCACTTCCGCTTCTGGCACACATCGGCTGGAAACGCCCCAAAGCGAGCACTATAAGCATACTAACATTATAGACAGGTACATTTGCCCATGAGTGATTCAGATAAAACAATAGAGTGTGGCACTCATGGAAAGACTAGGGCAACATTTGTTTGCCAGCATCTCATTAGTGGAGAACATCTGGGTTTCAACTGCGGGTATGAACCTGACGACCCAGATGACTTATATCCAGACGCCTGGTGCGATAAATGCGAAACAACTCGGCAGGTAGAGGGGGAATGGAATGAAAAATCTGAAGCAATCTCAGACATCGCTGTAATTTGCGCTCATTGTTATGAAGACACCCGCGCACGCAACTGGATTCAGGATGATCAAGAATGGAATGAGCTGGTTTCTTCCTGTTGTCAATTATTTCAAAGGCGGCAAGAGAAATTCTTAAGCAAATTTAAAGTCGGAGATCATGAACGATGGGACCTTGATCAGGAAACCGGCATAATAACGTTCTCTCACGAAGGAGAGCCCCAAGTGGAAGCCGAAATCCATTTTGTTGGCACCTATTCAAGAAAATCTAATACATGGATGTGGGCATGGGCGAATTACCTCGATGAGGAAAAAGTAAGGTCCGCATCTCGAAGAATAAGAGAGTTTGGTGAAGAGCATAAATTCCTGGGCCTCGCGGCTCATCTTAGCGATGCAACAGAAGAAGATGCCGGGCATTATACAGCTATCATGGCGAAGGAGCTGGATGCCATTGGTATCTATCGCACGACTAAGGATGAATTAATCTCATATATGGTCATCACAAAAGCTCGATGGGTTAAAAAGAAAAAATTATTTTGGATTTTTTAAAAATCAAGGAACAGTTTGAGTGCCCCTTGTGACGGATGGCTTATACTTAAGCCTAATTGATGTCAGCTTCTGGCACACACCCACAGTTCGAAAAATGTGGATCAACAAGCCTTAAGAAAATATATTTAGCGTCTTATTTGTCTACCTTTATTTCAGGAAGAAATATGATTGAAGAAAAAGAACTCCGGGAGAAATTAAGGAAAATCGAACGACTTTTTGCAGGTGCTGGTACAGATGGTGAGCGCGGAGCTGCCGCTGCAGCGATCGGACGTATAAAAGAGAAGCTTGCTACGGCCCAGAAAAGCGCAAAGCCTGTTGAAGTAAAATTTTCGTTAGCTGATCAATGGTCAAGGCAATTGTTTATTGCCCTTTGCCGGCGATATGAACTTCAACCTTATCGCCGTCCCAGGCAACGCCAGACCACTGTTATGCTAAAAGTACCAGAACTTTTTGTTAATGAGGTTTTGTGGCTAGAGTATAAGGAATTGAACACAGTCCTTACTGATTATTTAGCTAGAACAACAGAGCGCATTATCAGAGATGAAATTTTTAATGATGTGTCCGATGCCAGTGAAGTCGAGGAGCTACACCAGATCGGCTGAACTGTAACGGCTTGAAATGAGGGTAGTTAAAATATGAAAATATGGGGGAAATATTATCTATAAATTTCAATAATCTAACACTTCTGTCGCGAAGTAATTTGAAGTAAAAATACAAATTAAGTGTGTAGTATTAAGATACTATAGCTCGTTCAGGGAATTCCGCCCTTTTAGTCATAACACCCCAACTAGGAAGATATGTGTAAGCAACGACTACGCCGCCCACAATAATTAAGAGAGCTAGAACACCTTTCCACGCCGCGATATTCTCGCTAATTTTTTCACTGTTTATTGACTTCTCAATAGCAACATTTGGCAACCCGTTGCGTTTGTTTTGCCTTAGGTGATCTAGGTTCATTATTTTCTATTCGTCCTAAGAAAGGGGAAAGCATCTAACTTTTTAACTGCTAAGATAAATTACATAAATGACCGCTAATGGCACAGATCAGCCGGAAACAATCCAAGGCGGACTCATTCGCCAATACAACGGTATCGCTCTGCTACTAGACAATGGTTAGTGCACATCGTTTCAACATGGTAAGCCTGAAGGAGACCGCACAGTGAAGTGCTTACGCATATATGCCACGTCGGATGGGGAATCGCATTTCGATGAGGTCGAAATACCGACGGGGAAAGTGGCGGTCCACCCCGACGCCACACCGTTTGATGTTTCCGCCAGTTACCCGGCTTCGCGCGTCCGCTTTACCCGCATCCCGGCGGGCATGCGCCAGGTCGAATGGCACACGGTACCTGGTCGAGAGCTAACAGTGAGACTGGATGGCGCTGTAGAGTACGAGACCAGTGACGGTGAGGTGCGGAAGGTTGCTGCGGGCGAATTTGCTCTCGTCGAAGACACCCATGGCAAAGGCCATCTCTCGCGTCATTCGCCAGACTCTCAACTCGTTCTTTGGATTTCTCTGCCAAACGGTCTGGATGAACCGCTTTAGTTGGGGTGTCGTCATGATGTAGTCAGGGTGTGGGCGCGATAGTCGTATTGTGCGCAGCAGGGACGTGTCTTCGATCATATACCGAAATTCAATTCTTTTAGAAATTCTTTCAGTCCTCGCTCCCTTCGTGGGTTTGAGGATTGTGCTTACTCTGGGGTAAACCGTTCCGCATGTCTTCTTTGGCTTTAATGTGCCCTGCGATATTCTGCGGGTGTTATTTCAAGTGATCTCTTGAAAGCCCGGCTGAATGATATTTCTGATTCGTAGCCAACACGCACAGCGACCTCTACCACAGGCAATTTCTCGACGCGTAAAAGCTCGCAAGCGTGGAACATGCGCCACTGGGTGAGGTAGCCACCGGGGGAAATGCCTGTGACGGATTTAAATTGCGCCGCAAAGGAAGACCGGGACATGCCTGCAACCTGGGCAAGTTCATCCAGCGAGAGGTCGTCGTCAATGCGTTCGTGCATGGTCTTGATCGCTTTTGTCAGCCGGGGATCTGTTAAGGCAGCAAGAAAGCCCGTTGGGTGTTTTTGCTCTCTCAGATAACTCCGCAAGACCTGGACAAGAAGAACCTCTGCCAGTCTTTCGACAACAGTGGTCATGCCCGGTTGTGGTGTGTTCATTTCCCTCACAAGCATGGGGAGGATAGAGCTGATCGTGCCGGGAGCTGCATTTTCAAACGCCCGAATATGAATAACGGGGGGGAGCTGTTCCGTTATGGGGTGCTTTAGTTCATTACGATATTCAAAGTGCCCGCAGATGAGTTGGGTTGCGACCTCCCCAGTAGCAAAAAGGGGGGTGTCACTTTGAAAGGATTGCATCACCTCACCACCGGGGCGGGCGTTGCGGTTTGGTTTGTCGGCGAGGATATGGCCGCCGCCTCTGGGGAGAAGGAACACGTCGCCTGTTACCGCTTCGTAAACTTGGCCGTTAAACTCAAGCACACAAGTACCACGGGTCACGACATGGAATTGGGCGATGCCTGTCACGTCTATTTCCATTGCCCAGGGCGACCAGAAATCCCTGCTGAAATAAACGCAGCTCTTGAGTTCCAGACGTCGAAATATATCGCTTAATAGATCATCCATTTGATAAGAGCTCCGTTCATAACCTTACGTTCAGGATAGCGGGTGTTCTCAATTAATCCATCAAGATTATGGTGTTTTAGACGAACGGTTTTGTTTTGTGGACGTTGTGACATTCATCGTATGGAAGTTACGGACTAGAGTTTCTCATGCCTGTTGTGGCGATAATTGAATTGACTGAATTGGAATGAGAAATGTTTTTACAAAAACTATCAACGCTAAAAGTTGAATTCGCAAGAACCACGGCCCGAAAAAATTTGCGCGTGATCACGCTGGCAAGTGTTGCTGGACTTATTGCAGTAGGGGCTCTTGCTTCCGAGAGTTATGCTGGTTCTGCATTTTCACCGGAAACAGAAGTGGTCAGGACTGTGGAAACGCTGACGTTTGAGCATATCAATCCGGCCATTCAAATGGCAGTGGCCTATGGGGATAAAACAAAGGGGGCGCACGGGACTTTTGGCAAGTTCCCGGCGAACTTCATTACCCCGTCTCATACGCATACTGGTGCTTATCATGGCGTGGTTATTAAAGGCGTTATGACCAACCCTTTTGACGGCGAGAACAATCCACCACAAATGACGCCGGGGTCTTATTGGTATGTCCCGGCGGGGTCCGTTCATACAACGGCGTGTGTTTCAGATACGCCGTGTGAGTTTTACTTTCACGCAGATGGTAATTTCGATTTTCACCCCGTTGGACAGTAAAACTCCTTCGGGTGTTGGATGAGTATTGAAACGGGGGGCTTCGGCCCTCTGTTTTTTTATTATAGCTTTTTATGCGCTGCCAACCTTAACCACCAAGGTGTCAAATGACATCATATTACCCAGATAAAGATACGCCGGTAATCTTTACGTTTTGGGATCAGAATTTTTCCAGCTGGCTAAGTCTTCCATTTTTCCGGGGTAACGTGAACGATCGTGTCGCCATCACTGACCATGACATCGCCGTCTTGAATATTAACCTGCAGCTTCATAGAGCGACTGGCCAATTTTCCCAGTTCGCTGGTGTCTGCCTTTGAAAAATTTGTCACCTCAAGATTATCAAATCGGGTGGTGCTGTTTTTGATTTTCTCCCACCACATCTCTGCGGTACTACCGCCGTAACTATAGACAACCACCTTTTTGGCCTTGCCACAGGATTGACGCACAATCTTCTCTCCCGGTAGCCCCAACGCGACCCACAACTCAATCTCGCCACTCAGGCTTTTCTGCCAGATGTCCGGCTCGTCATCGGTTGAAATGCCCCGGGTAAATTCCAATTGCTCATGGGCGTTTAACGCAAAGCCAAGCATACGCACCATTAAGCGTTCATCCTTTTCTGATGGATGTTTGGCCACGGTCAGATTATGGGTCTCGTAATAGTGACGATCCATATCGGCAACGGAAATTTCAACTTTATAAATGGTGGCTTTCTGAGCCATGAGTGGTGCCTGTTCTGATTGGGGATAGTGAAGAATAAGGATATGTAATGGGTCTGGCGGCTTTGTGAAAGCAGAAAACAGCGGGTAGGGACGATCCGGCCCCGGATAGGGTACTGATTGATTAGGAAAATTTGCTTGCAACCTCAAAAGGTGGAATACTACTGAGAGTTGAGGGCTTCGCGCAGAACCTTCTTAAGGCAGAACCTTCTTAAGATTCAACGCCCTCGCTTGCTTCTGTTCTCGTTCGGCTCGTTCGGCCCGTTCGGGCAGATGATCTTGGAAACATATATCGCTTCAATTACCGTTTATTGTTTCCAGTACAATGACGCAGGAATTAGGAGGGAGAATGTTCAGTAAAATAGTTGTGCCTGTCGACCTTGCCCATGCGGATAAGCTTGATAAGGCTCTTCGTGTCGCGGCCAATTTGGCTCGTGAATACGATGCAGAGGTCTGTTACATCGGGGTAACCCCTGTGACGCCAAGTTCCTTAGCTCACACACCTGAAGAATACGCCAAGAAGCTTACCGCCTTTGCGACGCAAGAGGCTGATTTGCGGGGGATTAAGACAGGTAGCCACATGCTGGTTAGCCATGATCCTAGCGCTCAGATGGATCGCGAACTAGAGAAGGCCGTTGAAGATCTCGGTGCCGATCTGGTGGTGGCAGCCACGCATGTGCCAAATGTGACCGACTATGTGTGGTCTGGCCATGGCGCGTATCTTGCCGCTCACAGCAATGCATCTGTGATGGTTGTGCGCCCTTGAACCTGTAGGTTTTAGGGAAAGACGTGAACCTGTAAGGTTTTGGGGGGGAGAAAGGTACGAGCTGTTTAGTCCCGGCCTTTCAAATTACCTCAGGCATATGACCTGATGCCCAATCCCTTTTGGCCCAGGCGCCGGGAGGTAAGCATTTTCGCGGGCGAGCTTCTTTGCGAGCTACTCCTCGAAACGACCCGTGGCATCACGGTCGCGGTTGTATCGCCTTGCGAGCGGAAACGGTGGCAACCAGGTTTCGCGACGGTCGGTCCAGCTTTCGTAGGTTGGCATCAGTTGGTCGGGGGCATCCAGAGATCCCAGGTTGACCTCGATTTCATCTGCGCTGCGGGCGAAAACCGAGGAGCCACAGCGGGGACAGAAAAATCGCCCCTTGTAGTCGCGTGTTTCACCCTCGATTGTCACGGTATCCTCTGGAAATATTGCGGAAGCGTGAAAAAGGGCGCCATGATGCTTGCGACAGTCTAGGCAGTGACAAAGCCCAACCCGGTAAGGGCGGCCCTCCGCCACAATACGCACGTTGCCACAAGAGCAACCACCGGTGAATTTCTCCATGCTGCGTGTCCTCTAAAATCATGTGGTTATAAAGGTTACACCGAACAGCATTGTCCTTACAATTACGCCTCTGTTTTTTGGCTGTTTTCTGTTTGTTTTCTGTTTGTTTTCGGGCTGTCTTATGCGCCGCTAACCTTAACCAGAAAAACCCGTAGCTGATCGCGCTCGGTCCCGGTTAGGCCGCCCAGCATGTCTTCTTTCGTTTTGACGTGGGTGACGAGCAATTCATTGATAAGTAAGTGTTTAAAAGATCGCTTTCGCTCTAAAGCAGTCCTGACCGTTCAGATGGTTGAACGACAACGATGCGGATAAAACGGGCCTTGGCAACTTTGATTACTTACCGCTTTTGAGGGTTGATCGAAGAAATTTTGATGCTGACCGAAAATGGCTTGGTCCTGCCGCCTCGGCCCAACGTCCGGGTGTCCAGGCATTCTTGGCTCCCTTCATTGGTCCGCTGTAGAGGTCTTCCTCAGAGCGGTCTTGAATGAAGGTCGTAAGCTTGTGGTAGTTTGTTTTCAACATTGCCACAGCTGTGGGCCAATCCAGATCAGATCCACGCTTTCGCAAGTCAGAATTGTAACGCTTGAGGTCGTTCCATTTGTAGCCTTCTGCTGGAAAGTAAACGATTTTTCCCGCAAGGCCATCCCAATACCATCCCAGAAATAGATCAATCCAATGAGCACGATGAGCGATAACGTCTTTGATCGACGTATCCTCATCTACTTTTTCCAATGCGGTATTCGCATCAATTGTATCGATGAGCTTAGCGAGCTTTTCAAATTCTTTTTGTGTGACGTCGAGTAGTTCTGATCTGCTTTTTGCGGCCATGCTACCATCTCCTGCCTTTGTGATATTTGACACGGTCTGTCGCCAAAAAGCCTTGTGCTTGATCAATTATCAGCAATGTATAATCTCAGTAAGTGTGGGCTCGAAATTTTCGTTCGCTTCAAATTCAGCTAATGATCACATACGGAATGAAGCAGCCTTGGTATTAGGCGCCGCACACCTTGACCAGCAAAGCTCGTAGCTGATCGCGTTCGGTCTTTGTTAGGCCGCTCAACATGGCTTCTTCGGTTTTGACATGAGTGACCACCATTTCATCGGCGAGGGCGAGGCCATCATCGGTCAGGGCCACTTTGAGGCCTCGGCGGTCGTTCGGGTCCATCATACGTTTGATCAAGCCGCGTTTTTCCAGACGGTCGAGGCGGTTGGTCATGGCAGAGGTCGACAGCATCATGTCTTTGGCAAGTTCAGACGGAGACAGGGTTTTGCCTTTGCCTTGTCTGCGCAGGGTCAGGACCACATCAAATCCGGCAAAATCCAGATCGTAGCTGGACAGGTTCGCTAAAACGCCTTGACGCAATTTTTCTCCTGCGCGCCAAATCTCTCCACATACAGCCATTGGACTTGGGTCGAGATCAGGACGCTCGCGCCGCCACTGATCCAAAATATTGTCCATGGGTCCTCCGCAATAGGACTTATTTTTGGAAGATTTGTCTTTTGAGGACTTGTGATGGGAATCGGTTTTCTGGCCTTGATGGGTTGGCTCTTGACCCTTTGTGCCTTGACTCATGGCAAGATGCATCCTATATAGTTTGACATCAAACAATTTGATATCGAATTATCGTGTATCAAGATATCCTAAGTAGAGATATATAAAATTGAGCAAAAAGTAAAGGAGCATGTGATGACGAAGACAATGAATGCGGACAGGATTTCTAAATACCCGATCGAGCCTCTTTTTCTCAACCGCTGGTCGCCCCGGGCTTTTGAGGCCACTGCGATGCCTGCTGCTGATTTGCTGACAATTTTGGAAGCCGCGCGCTGGGCGCCGTCAGCCTTTAATGTTCAGCCGTGGCGCTTTCTCTATTCACAGCGTGATGACGGACATTGGCAGCAATACCTGTCCCTGCTTGACCCATTCAATGAAAGCTGGGCCCAACATGCTTCCGCGTTGGTGTTCGTTCTGTCAGATACGGTAATTTCAGGTGATGACAACCGCCCGGACAAACTGTCGAATTACAACAGCTTTGATACCGGGGCAGCCTGGGCACAACTCGCACTTCAGACCACGGCACTTGGGTATCAGGCTCATGGCATGGCCGGGGTTCATTTCGATAAGTTGCGTGAAAGCCTTTCCATACCAGAGCGTTACAAAATCGAGATCGCGGTTGCGATTGGCAAACGTGCTGATCCCAAAATGTTACCGGAAGAACTCCAAGAACGCGAAGCGCCCAGTCAAAGGCTCGCCATTGATGAGATCGCCTTTACCGGGGCTTTCCCCAAGTAAGCCAATTATTGGCCTTTCTCTTAAGAGTTAAGCGGAGCCAAAACAAGTAGCCAAAACAAGTAGCCAAAATAAGCAGAGGGTAAGCAGCTATGTCGTTATCAAGTGAAAATACAGCCAGAGCTTCTGGTTCTGGTATCCTGCAGAGTTCTGCCGTCCTGCTGCTTTTGACCGGTACTATGATCGGCTTCAACTTTCCACTGGGTAAAATAGCGGGGGATGCCGGCGTTTCCCCCATGCTGTGGGCGTTGTTGGTCTCACTTGGGGCATCGGGAATGTTGCTCCCGGTTCTGTTGGCAAAGCGTCAGTTGTCTTTCCCAAGAGGACGCATGCTACGCTACGTTGTTATCTCGGGGTTGATTTCATTCGTGTTGCCAAACTTGCTACTTTTCAGCGTTATTCCTCACGCCGGATCTGGTTATACTGGGCTAATGTTTGCCCTGTCGCCCGTATTTACTCTAACCTTGGCGGTGCTGTTTCGGATGAAAACCCCGAGCATGTTGGGGATCGCGGGCATTGCAACGGGGCTGATCGGGGCCGCAATCGTGAGTATCACCCGCGGGTCTGCGCCCGAGGCTCCAGATCTGATTTGGATCGGGGCAGCAATTCTTATCCCGATGGCGCTGGCTTGTGGAAATATCTACCGGACAATCGATTGGCCTGGGGATGCACAGCCAAATGTTCTGGCCTTCTGGAGCCATGCCTTTTCCGTGGTGGTCTTTATCGCTCTCTTATTGATTACGAACGGATCGCTCCCGATAAACGAGCTGACGTTTGCACCATCCGCTGCCGCTGCACAAATCATCATCGCAGGCCTGACCTTTCCGGTTTTCTTTAAACTACAGCAAAAAGGCGGCCCGGTACTTCTGAGCCAGATTGGTTACGTCGCAGCCGCCGTCGGCCTGGTCACCGCGACATTTATCCTAGGCGAGCACTACAGCATGATGACTTGGATTGGCGCCGCTGTTATTGCCTGTGGCATTGCGATTACAGTAGGCGCCCAGATTAAGGAACGGTGAGGGGCCGATTATATATTCAATGTATTGGATAAAATCTTAACGCTGGATTTAGGGATCTTTTAATAAGGTTTACTGATTTATTTCATTCAATCTGTTGCAACCCCAAGTTACTCCACCGTTACAAGCCATGGTGTAGTAATGGACAGCCTTATTATGGTTCTTCTTCAAACCCAGACCTTTCTCATGGAAAATCCCGATGTTAAGGCAACCCATTGCTACATCATTGTCGCATGCTTGATTATAGAGAGTTGCCGCCTTTTTGTAGTCTCGTATTACTCCTTTACCGTTCGCATACAGAACGCCTAGGCTATTGCAATCTTGAGCTTTACCTAAGTCGCATTGGCGTTTGAAATGATCTCTAACTATTTCATAGTCTTGGTCAACACCCGAGAACATACGCATGTTATATATAGTTCCAAGATTGTCGCACCCCCAAGATTTTCCTGCGTCACATGCCGCTTTGGAACGTCCTGGACCATTTTTCTTGCCGAGATCTTCAGATTGGACAGTTCCATTCAGGCTGACTATTGCAAGAAAGGAGAGGAATAAATTCATCCATTTAAATTTTGAAATATGAGTTCCCCTAATGGCGTTGTTTGTAATAATTGAACTTCTCACACAAAGTATTAGTATAAATAGCATACTTTGCTACTTAAAACATCATCCCGCCATCTGAACAGAGCGCCGGTAAGTCGCGGGGGCTTTTAGGTGATGTTTTTTGAATACGCGGCTGAAGGCGGCTTCGGATTGGTAGCCGACCTTTTCTGCGATGTCGATGATGGATGTATCTGAGGTGGCGAGCTCTTGTCGGGCAATTTGCATGCGCCAGTGGGTGATATATCCAAGCGGGGGCATGGTGACGTATTCTGAAAAGCGGGAGACAAAAGAGGTCCGTGACATCCCTGCGATCTGGGCGAGGCCTTCAAGCGCCCAGGGGTGACCGGGTTCTTTATGGATTTCGGTTAAGGCGCGGGCGATGCCAGGATCGGCAAAACCAGCCAGTACGGGAGCGTCTTTGCCTTCGTTTTCCAGATAGGATCTTAGAGCCTGAGCAAAAATAATTTCAGACAATTTCATCGCGATCAAATCGCTGCCTAATTGTTCGCGGCCAGCTTCATTGCCGATAATTTTCAGAGTGTTTTCCATCCAGGCCCCAGATACTGCGCCGTAATTCTTTATATGAATGTGGGCAGGTAGAGCGTCGATCAATAGGTGTTGGGCATCTTTTCCAAAAGCAAAGTGTCCGCAAATAAGTTGAGTTTCATGGTGAGTACCAAACTCCCCATAAACCAGTGCCCCTGTTCCTGTAAAACCAGATTCTTCAACCACAGTGTCTAAAGCTGTCGCTGGATTTTCAGTGCTGGGATCACAAAATAGGGTATGTGCTGCGCCTCTCATGATAATCAACAAATCGCCCTGTTCTAAAAATACGGGCGGTTTGTCGGGCTCAATTCGCACCAGGCAGCGGCCCTGATGGGCAAAGTGAAACCGGGCCACGTTCTCAAAAGAGGGAACACGAATGCTCCATGGAGATGTAAACGAGGTTCGAAAATAAAGAGTCCCCGCCATTTGCATGCGAGAGAGTATGTCGCTGAGTAAGTCCATTTGATAACCTTTTGTTTGTTAGTTGAACTATACCTCAAGTTTTGTAATGGCGATACATTCAGGACGATTGATCAAGAAATTAGAACTTAAGATCATTCATCAATCTAATTTTATGGAGTTCAATAGAGATGTTAGCAGGGTGGCTCAAGACAGTTCGACCAGATCTGCATTAACTGAATTTACAAAGGTATAGATTATGAAGATCAAAACATCACTGCTGGCTCTTGGCCTCTCCATCACTTTTTTACAGGGAGTTGCGCAAGCTGATTCCTCTGCAGCATCTCCCGCTGAACTTAACGATCTTGAGATTGCGCACGTGGCTTATACTGCGGACAACATTGATATCAGGTATGCTCACCTTGCCTTGGGAATTTCGACAAACCCTGAAATCCAGGAGTTCGCAAAAACCATGATCCGTGATCACAATGCGGTAAATGAGCAGGCATTGGCTCTTCTTGCGAAACTAAAGGCGCAACCTCAGGATAATTTTTTGAGCAAAACCCTGGTGGCCAATTCAGAGAAGCTTGTTGATCAAATGAGCAAACTTCGCGGTGCGGAGTTTGATAAGTTTTATGCCGAGAATGAATTGGCCTATCACAAGGCGGTAAATGGTTTGGTTGAAAATGCTTTTATTCCAAACATCGAGAACGCCGAAGTTAAAAGCCTTTTTGAGGCTGGCCTTGAAATTTTCAAAGTACATGAAGGCCATGCTGCAATGATGGTTAAAAAGGTACAATAGATCATGCATGTAACAAGACGAGATGTCTTGGGGAGGGCCGCTGCAGCTTTTGCTGTTGCGGCTTTTGGCCGTTCAATAATTAGTAACAATGCTAGTGCCCATTCCCCAGTAGAACATCGTGTGGAGATCACGGGATTTTCTTTTGCACCAGATAAATTGAGTGTCAGATCTGGGGATACTATCACCTGGGTCAATCATGATATTGCACCGCACACTGCAACTGCAGATGATGAAACCTGGGACACGGGCGAGATCTCCAGAGGAGAAAAGAAGAGCCTCCTTGTTACAGATAATATGTCTTCAACCTATTTCTGTCGGTTCCACCCCATGATGAAGGCCCGTTTAACGTTTACTGTGAACGAAGGATGACGAATATATTTTGAGAATATCTTGATAATCGCTTTATATATTCTATATTAGATCAATCGATCTTAATTAAAAGTGAACGGATGATATGGCCCGTGTTCGGGAATTTGATGAAGCTGAGGCTTTGGAAAAGGCGATGCGTCTTTTTTGGCAAAAGGGTTATTCAGAAACATCTGTCAGAGATCTCGTAGAACATACGGGTGTCGCTCATGCCGGTCTTTACACGGCTTTTGGTGGTAAGCGTGAACTATACCAGGCCGCCTTGGATCATTACGATATTACCTACGGCAATATGCTTTTTGGTCCGATGGAAAAGCCTGATGCTTGTCGGGCGCAAGTCGAAGAGTTTTTCTATTTTATTCTTCGGGCCGTGAAAGCTGAGAAGTTCCAAAATGGCTGTATGATGTGTAATACAGCGGTTGAGTTTGGCAATGATGAACAAGGCGTTCTTTCCGTTGCCAGTGCCAATGTTGAGCGTATGACATCGGCTTTGGAAAATGCGCTTAAACGCGCCCATGCCAATGGGGAGGTGAGAGATGATCTTGATCCGGTCGCAACGGCGAGTTTTTTTGGCAGTGTGTTTTATGGCATCGCCGTTCTTTCTCGATCTAAAACCGATCCCAAGCGGATCGAAGACACTATCGATATGGCGCTGGCTACCCTGGATTAACTCTGAAATTAAGAGTTACAGGAGGTTGGCGTGTTTTTTTATTAATAAAAGATCAAATGATCTTAAATGGAGTATGGAAGCATGCCTGAACTTGAAAAAGAACATAAACTCAAACATGACCATTATGAACTCAAAGGACTACTCGGCCGGATCGAAGATGGGTTGGGGAAATTAGGAACGTCTAAAGAGAAAGTTACCTTAGATCAGCTCGCCCAAGTGGATGAATTTCATTTTCGAGGTCTTGCGGCAACCAAAGAACTTATTGAGCAGTTACAAGTCGGGCCAGAAGATTATGTTCTTGATGCTGGTTCTGGTTTAGGCGGTCCGGCTCGACAGTTGGCAGCGGCGACTGGATGTCGTGTAACGGGTGTGGACCTCAGCACAGAATACTGCAAAACGGGCAGAGAGTTAAATAAGTGGGTTGGTCTAGGAGATCAGGTGAACCTGGATCACGGTGATGTCACTGATCTGTCCAAATATGACGACAATAGCTTTGATGGAGCCTGGACCATTCATGTCGGTATGAACGTGGAGAACAAGGCAAAGTTTTATGCTGAAATCTTCCGTGTTTTGAAGCCTGGAGCAAGCTTCTTGATTTATGATGTGGTGGCAAAGTCAGCGCAACAACAGCTCCATTTTCCAATGCCTTGGGCAAGAAATGAGAACACCAGTTTTGTCGTAACTGTCGAGGCTTTACTGGAGGAGTTAAAAGACGTTGGATTTAACTTGGCTGAAACGACTGATCTCACAGCTCAAGGCGCGGCATTCGTGGACCAATTTATTGCGCGATTGCAACAAGCCGACACACCACCTCCTCTGGGATTAAATCTTGTCCTTGGTCCGGTTATAAAAGAGATCGTTCCCAACATGAAACGTAACTTTGCTGAGGGTCGTATCGGCATGATAACTCAAACCTGTATCAAGCCAGTCTAATTTAAAAACAACGGAATAACTTAAATGAAGACCAATATTATACCCGTCCTCTATTTTGCTGCGGGGACGCGATCATCACGACCATGCTGGTTGCTGGAAGAATGTGGGGTACCTTATGATCTTGAGAAAGTTGAACTTAGGAAGGGCGAGCATAAGAGGGAGGCATACCTGGCTATGAACCCTTTGGGCAAAGTTCCCGCCCTGAAAGAAGCCGATCAGATTATCACGGAGACTTTGGGGATCTGTCTTCATATTGCAGATCGTTATGGTGCAAAGCGTTTGGCGCCTGAAATTACGGATACCAACCGCGGCGCTTATTACAGGTGGATGGCCTTTTCTGTTGGCTCTCTGGAAGCAGCTCTTTTAGAGGAAGTCAGGCGGAAAACTGCAGAGGAAAATGGAGAAGATTTTGCGCCGATGTCACGGCAGTTGTCTTCGTTTGAAAGTGTGGTCAAGTTGATTGAGAATATGCTTTCGACTTCAGACTATTTGCTGGGGGATGATTTTTCCGCAGCCGATGTCTTGAACGGCTCTGGTATGTTCTGGGCAAGGAGCCTTGGCCTACTCGAAGGTTATGAGCATGTTTGGGGATGGCTACAAAGACTAGAAGCGCGCCCAGCATATAATCGGATGTTGCAGATCAGTCAGGCTTAAACGCAGCGCACGCTCATAAGTTACAATCGGCCTGATACTTAGTTGTGAAGCATCAGGCCGATAATTTCATTTTTGGGTTTCAAAGGATGTGGTTGGGTCTGATTTTACCTGGGGCCCTTTCGCTTTGGAATGAATAAAGCCAATGACAATGCCAAAGAGAGTGAACTGAAGCAGGCTGGCAAGACTTTCAACGGTGATCCAGGCGGCTATGGAAGGAACCTGATATTTAGCTGGCGACGCCAGGGAAATATAAGAGGCCAGGAACAACCCGAACCCAAGCGAGACAATCAAACCAAGCCTTATCGTTGCCTCGCGTGGGGCCAAAAGGTGCAGCCAGATCGTCATGATCGTACCCTGTATGAGCATAGCTAGAAACCCAAGGGCAAAGATCGGGTTTGGCCTTAAGAAACCCATATTTTGGTAGTGATCACTATTGATGACCATGTGAGATGTGCCCTGGATCGCAAAGGTAATGATCACAAAAGCAAGGACGGAGAGCAGGTGCTTATTCAATATAAATCTCCTGTTTGGATACTGCCAGACCAGATTCTATAAAAGATCTGGTCTGGCGGCTTGAAAATATCTCTGAAAAATCAGCTTTGCATGCTTTCATATGTGATCATGGCAATACGGGCGCCTTGTGGGTCGATCATGGTGGTAATGCGACCTACGCCCGGAATATCAACAGGTCCACTTAGAATGTTAGCACCTGCAGCACGTGCCTTATTCGTTGCCCCATCTACATCTTCAACGGTTATGTAGATGGTCCAGGCACCAGCCTCTGCGGGTTCAGGGGTGAAGCCGCCAATGGGGCCATCACCGACCATGATACCGGGTACGCTGGAGCCATCTTTCATTGGCAGATCGGCAATGTGCCAATTCATGACGTCAGCGTAAAACTTCACTGCGGCTTCTTTCTGCGGCCCGGAATATCCAATCCACCCTGCGTTGCCCACTGTGGTCATGCTTAATGTCGTCATTTTAGTACTCCTTGGTTGGTTAGATCTACTGATTGCAGATAACCCAAGGACGTATGAGTTGGACTAAACCCGACACGTGTTCAGAGTTTTTCTTCACATTCTCGAATTTTACTTAATAAAATCTGTTTTTCAGGCTCTGTTGGATCGAGAGCAATCACCGCTTGATAGGACTGTTTTGCAGGTAGGTATTGATTTGTGTCCATAAAAAATGCCCCGAGGGCTGCGTGATACCAGCGATAATCTTTAAGCTCATTTTCTAAAGGCTTAAGCATCTCTATCGCGGCTTTGGGGCCTTGTGTTTTGGCAAGGGCAACGGCGTGGTTCAGGCGCACCACGGGTGTTGGATAATACCGGTAGAGGATAGAATAGAGGCGTTCGATCTCTGCCCAATCCGTTGCTTCTGATGAGGGAGCCGTAGAATGTACGGCTGCGATTGCGGCTTGAACCTGAAAGGATCCAGGTGTTCCGTGTCGGAGTGCTTTATCAAGTAAACCACGAGCTTCGGAAATAAGAGTTTGGCTCCAGAGGTTTCGGTCTTGTTCATCCAAAACCACCAGTTCTCCCTGTTTATTAATCCGGGCTTTGTATCTGGCGTGTTGGAACAAGAACAAAGCGAGCAACCCCATCAGCTCTGTTTGTGCAGGGAAAAGGCTAAGTAAAAGGCGGGCGAGATAGATTGCTTCTTCGCACAAAGGGATTTTGATTTGCAGTTCACCGGAGCTTGCCGACCACCCTTCGTTAAAGAGTAGGTAGATCATTAGTGAAACGGTTTTGAGACGTTCATTGCGTTGAACAATGTCAGGTATCTCAAAGGGGGTATCTGCTTGGGCGATGGTCCGTTTGGCACGTGTAATACGTTGTTCCATGGTTTTGGATTTAACGAGAAATGCGCACGCGATCTGCTCTACTGATAAGCCGGCAACTATTCTAAGCGCCAAGGCAGACTGGTCTTGTGGTGTGAGTTTGGGATGAGCGCAGACAAACAGCAGACGGAGAATATCATCGCGCAGTTCATCCTGATCGATGCTATGGTTATGAGGCGATGTTATGTTGTCGTCTGTTCGAAAAGATACTGTAGCCTCTTGCTGGTGACTATCTGCGCTTTTTTGTTTACGTAAAATATCCAATCCAGCGTTCCGCCCAACAGTGAGAAGCCAGGCGAGAGGATCATCAGGTAGGCCTTTGTCTGGCCAAGATTTCAGAGCCTTTATACAAGCTTGGGAGAAAGCTTCTTCTGCCAACTCGAGGTCACGGAAATAACGCGTTAAAGCAGCAATCGCTTTGGGGCGAATTTCAGAAAACCGGGCATCAAGCCAGGGATGGTCACTCATTTAAAATTTAGCCAATTTATTGGTCAATTGGGAGTAGCCCCAACGGGGTTCATGTCTGAGAGAGTCCCGCCCGACCACATGACGGGCCGAATTTCAATGCTGTGATATGGTGATGAAATGCGCTCTGCCGTGACAATGGCCTCTTCAAGGGTTTCGTGTTCAACCAGATAAAAACCCACGAATTGCTCCTTGGTTTCCGCAAAGGGGCCGTCAACCACCAAAGGTTTTTGTTTGGGATCGGTTTGGCCTTTTACCGTAATGGCATTGCTGATCGGCATTAACCGGGCAGTTGCAAAATCGCCTTTCTCGCTCAAATCAGCTTGGAGCGAACGATGTTGATCGAGAGTGATCTCCTGTTCATCGGGCGATAGCCGATCATGAATTCCTTCGGCAGAATAAATCAGAAATGAATAAAGCATTATCTCTCCATAAAAGCTGAGGTTATGGCTCAGGGCTTGTTTAATCTCAGTCTAATCTCAGTCTAATTTCTGTGAAACTATAACAAGGACGTATGATACAGACCAAATCCGACAGGGCTATAAAAGTTTGAGTGCCATTTTTAAATGGTTGGATTATAGGTGGGAGATGATGAACAGGAAAAGCTTTGATACAGAAGGCTAATTTAGTATGGCATATTTTATAAAATAATTTGATTTGAGATATTTTCCGTCTAGCTAATGTGAAAAACGAGGAGTAGGCTGACGAAAATCTTCTAGGAATCTATGTGATGACACGCGACAGCCTACAGGGCTTCTTTCTTGCCCTGGCCGCCTATTTCTGGTGGGGACTTACACCGCTCTATTTCAGAGAGATAGCCGCAGCACAACCCATTGAGGTCATGAGCCATCGCGTCATTTGGTCGGTTGTATTGCTTGCCGTTCTGCTATTGGCTCGTAAGAGATGGGCGGAAGTTCAAGAAACCTTTCGCAACCCACGCATATGGGGTTGGCTTCTGGTAAGCGCTTTGCTAGTGGCCGTTAATTGGCTGATTTTTATATGGGCGATTGCAAGCGGAAAATTGGTCGAAGCCAGTCTAGGGTATTACATCAATCCATTGGTTAATGTTCTTCTTGGTGTTGCGGTATTGGGAGAGCGTCTGAAAATGGTACAGGCGTTTGCGGTTGGCCTTGCGGCACTGGCTGTGGGTTATCTTACATATGTTGGTGGGCAGTTTCCGTGGATTGCCTTAACTCTTGGATTTACGTTCGGTTTTTACGGATTAATCCGAAAGCGCCTTCCTGTTGGAGCACAAGTTGGTTTGTTTGCGGAGACCGCTATGGTCGCACCGATTGCCATTGGTTTTCTGGTCTGGGGCGAGATCAAGGGCGAGAACGTGTTTTTATCTAAGGGTTGGGATTTCGATCTATTGCTCATGCTTGCGGGTGTCGTAACAACAGTACCTCTGGTTTGTTTTGCCGCGGCTGCAAGACGGTTGAACTACTCGACCCTCGGGATTATTCAGTATGTCGGGCCAACTGTTAATCTCCTGTTGGCGGTTTTCTTGTTTGGTGAGGCTTTTACACGAGTACACGGGATATCGTTTGGCGTCATCTGGTTCGCGGTCGCGATCTATAGCGGGCAATCGTTATTAGATATGAAACGTGCAAAAAAACAGGTTGCGCTTTAGGCAACCTGTTAGACGTGATTTGGCCTAATCTAAACGTGGGTTCTTTAGGTTTTAGGTAGAATAAGAATTGCCCGAAAATCATTGACGTTGGTTCGCGTTGGCCCCGTGGTAATAAGATCGCCGACGGCTTCGAAGAAACCATAACCATCATTATTGGCCAAGCGTGCCTTGGCGTTGGTTCCGGCTTTTTCTGCCCGGGCGAGAGTGTCTGGGCCAAGAATTGCGCCTGCGTTATCTTCGCTGCCATCAATGCCATCAGTATCACAGGCGAGAGCATAAATATCTGCCGCACCATTGAGCTCTACTGCGAGTGCGAGCAAAAATTCTGCGTTACGACCACCGCGACCATTGCCACGAACGGTGACAGTGGTTTCTCCACCTGAAAGTAAGACGCACGGGACTTGAGCGGGTTGCCCATAAGTGGCAACCTGACGGGCAATGCCTGCCATGACCTTGGCGACTTCTCTGGCTTCTCCTTCGATCGAATCGCCGAGTACCACTGGTGTAATCCCGTTTTCTTCAGCAACTTTTGCTGCTGCAACCAATGAATCCTGAGGACGAGAAATCATGTGCATTGAGCAATTTTCAAAGCAGGGATTTCCGGGTTTTGGCGTATCAGTTGAATCGTTGTTCAAATACTGAGCAACAGCTGCAGAAGGTGTGATGTTATATTTTTCCAATATTGCGCGGGTGTCAGCAAAAGTAGAAGGATCTGGAACCGTAGGGCCTGAGGCAATAACATCAGGGTCATCCCCGGGGACATCTGATATCAACAAGCTGACAACCTGTGCCGGAGCCGCCGCCGCCGCGAGCTGGCCGCCTTTGATAGCTGACAGATGTTTGCGTACGGTGTTCATTTCGATGATGTTCGCACCGGATTTAAGCAGGGCCTTGTTAATGGTTTGCTTGTCTTCCAGCGAGACACCCTCAGCAGGTAAAGCAAGCAGAGATGATCCTCCACCGGATATCAGGCAAAGAACCAAATCATCAGGTGTTAGGCCCTGTACTTTTTCAAAGATGCGTTTGGCAGCTTCGCGGCCAGCAGCATCAGGAACCGGGTGGGAAGCTTCAACAACTTCTATCCGTTCGCATTTTTCGCCCTCAGGCATGTCGTGGTGATAACGGGTAACGACAAGTCCATCCAATGGGGCATCCCAATTTTCTTCCACCGCTTTTGCCATCGCAGCAGCAGCTTTACCTGCACCAATGACGATGGTGCGACCCTTGGGATAAGGAGGTAAAAAACCGGGAACGGCGAGACGAGGGTCGGCGGCATCTAAACCCGCCTTGAAGAGATCACGTAAGAAACTATTAGGATCGATACTGCTCATCTTCAGGACCTTCGCATTTATGGTGTCAAGAACGGTGACTGTCATGGATTGTCTTTATGGAAACTAAGTGTGGTCTTCGTCAAGTCTTGGATAACAAAATTGTTGTTCTTTGCCGTTGAAACGAAAGATCTGGTCGGTTTTAACCTTTGATGATAGATAAAATGGGGAAATTGAAATATAAAAATAACGGCAAAGTTGGAAAATCAACTGCCAGAGACTATATGATCTCTAAGCAAACTTAAAACACCAGACAGTATCTTGGGTAAGAAATGAATATCGACATTCTGGCTTCGGACGAACCAAGCCCGGTAAATATGATCAACGAAGACTCAAAAAATTCATTCTTGTTTCTCTGTGATCACGCAACATCCTTTATCCCACGCTCACGAAATAACTTGGGCATTGATGACCATCATCTTGAACGCCATGTCGCTTATGATATCGGCATTAAAGCGGTAACAGAAGGTGTGGCTAGTCATTTCAAATCCCGAGCAATTTTTAGTAATTTTTCCAGGCTTCTAGTTGATCCGAACCGAAAGCTGGATAATGCGGGGTTGATGCCGGAAATCAGTGATGGCTGCCACGTACCAGCAAACTTAAACATGACACAAGAAGAGCGTGAAGTCCGTTTAAATGCCTTTTATTGGCCTTATCATAACAAAATTCGCTCTACGATTGATAACATGGTCAATTCTGGTGACGTGCCAATTATCATTTCTATGCATAGCATGACACATGAAATGGATGGGGAGTTGAGACCGTGGCCCGTCTGTGTTTTGTGGGATTATGACCCACGCATTCCTTTGCCCTTGATCGAAAGTTTCAAGAGGCGCGGTTTTGAGTGCGGGGATAACGTCCCTTATACTGGGCGTGACGGCCATGGCGGAACAATGGATTTACAGGTTAACCCCCGCGGCTTGCCTAATGCTTTGATTGAGGTCCGTCAGGACTTGATTTCGAGTGCCGAGGGGATAGCTGAATGGACCGCTCATCTAATTGAAGCATTCGAGGATGTCTTGCACTGCCCTTCTTTGAGAGAAATTAGACACTATGCGTAACTTAATTTGAGGCATAATTTAATTTAGGCATAGTATGATTTGGATAAGGAATATCCCCGAAGTACAAAAACACTTCGGGGATATTTTAGGTTCATAAATTGAGCTTATGCTGCCCGGATACCTTCGATGAAGGCTTCCACGCTCTTACGCATTTCTTCAGCTTGCTCCGTTAACTCAGTTGAAGAATTGCGAACTTCTTCTGAAGACTTCCCGGTTTGGATCGAGGCATCACTCACATTTTGCATGTTTGAGGTAACTTCAGAAGTCCCGGTGGAGGCTTCTTGAACATTGCGTGAGATCTCTTGAGTTGCAGAACCCTGCTCATCAATGGCGGAAGAGATCGAGGATGATATTTTATTCATTGAAGCAATTGTTTGACCAATATCCTCAATGGCTGTCACCGCATCACGGGTGATTTCCTGCATCTCGTTTACCTGGCCACTAATTTCATCGGTTGCCTTCGCAGTTTGATTTGCCAGATTTTTAACTTCACTGGCAACGACAGCAAAACCTTTACCTGCTTCACCGGCCCGCGCAGCTTCAATAGTTGCGTTTAGGGCGAGAAGGTTGGTCTGTTCCGCAATATCTGAAATAAGACCGACAACTTCTCCAATACGATTTGAGGCTTCTTCCAATCCTTTGATGGTTTTAATGTTCGCTTCAGCTTTGGATACAGCATCGCCTGCAATCTTATTAGATTCATCCACTTGACGATTGATTTCACTAATTGAGCAGCTGAGCTCTTCAGCTGCTGATGCCACGGTTTGAACGTTAACGGAAGCTTCTTCGGCTGCAGCTGCAACGGTATTGGCAAGCTGAGCTGTTTCCTGTGCAACTGAGGACATTTCACTTGAAGTTGTTTTCATCTGCGAAGAAGCTGTGCCGACATGAGACATAATATCACTGCTATCGTGCTCAAATTTTTCAACGAGTTCTTCAATGTGAGCACTACGTTCCTCACGTGATTCGGCCATTTCAGTTTCTTTAGCTGACATCTGCTCTTGTTTAATAGCGTTGTCTTTGAAGACATGTAAGGCGGCAGTCATATCGCCAATTTCATCTTGGCGTTCTACCGCTCTAATCACCGTATCCAAGTTGCCTTCTGATAGGGAGAGCATTGCTCTGCGTAGATGACCAAGGTTGGAAATAATACGCTTTCTAATGATCCAGAATGTAACAACGGAAACGATGGCAATAAGTACGAGAGTTGTTAACGCAATGGACGCATATAAATCTGACCAACCTTCTGCTTCTGCAATCGCGGAGAAAGTCCGTTTTTCAAGAGCTGCAAAAAACTTGTCCACTGGAACCATGATCTCTGCTTTGTAAGTGTGGTATTGTTTTGAATGTAAAAGGTCACGTGCCAGTTTGGGATCGGGATCTTTTTTTACGGTATAGTTCCCTGAACTATCAGCAAAAATTCCTTTTACGGCATTCATGGCCTCAACTTCCAAAGATACCAAGCCGTCGGAATTTGCTTGTGCTTGTTTTAAAAAGTCAAACTCGGCTTTAGAAAAATTAGCCTTAACCATTAATTCCTGAAGCGATATGGTTTCCCCTGAAGGCCTAGGAGCAGGTAGGCCTGCAGCAATGAAATCCCAATAAATACGGTGATATTCTTGTGGGCGCGGTTTTTTCCCGTTTCGAATATCAAGGATGTCAAAGTATTGATCTTCGTAGGAACTGTCCGCCGTAAGGACATAGGTTCTACCAAGTCGTGTTAAATCGTCCGAACTTTGTCGTAATTCATCGGCTAATAGATAGGATATATATTGGTTTTCACGGGCAGCTCTCACATCACCCTGTGATGATCGGTAGGCTAGAAAAGAAGTCACAACGATCAAAAGAGTGATAGCATTGACGAATATGAGGGCCTTCATTGTGTTAGTAATGTTCATGAACCGAGTCCCTTTGTCTCTTGAATTCTTCCCCTCTTTTGTTTGCCCGTGTTGATAAATTCTCGACATACCATGGTATGCTATGATTGATTAATATCTCCTAAAGCCTTTACGCAAAAAAAATCCCCGATGCTGATAACTGCACCGGGGGATTTTCCAAAACTGTAATTGTGGCTGTTAGGCTGCTCTTACCTCTTGGAGGAATGCATCCACTTCTCGGGTGAGGTGGGATGATTCTTCAGCAAGTTTAGAGGCAGAATCCCGAACCGTGCTTGAAGCTTGCCCGGTTTCAGAAGAGGTTTGTTTCACCGTTGTCGTACTGTGCATGACTTCTTCAGTACCTTGAGCTGCTTCTTTCACATTGCGTGATATCTCATTGGTGGCAGCTTCTTGCTCTTCTGTAGCAGACGCGATTGTTGTAATAATTGCCTCGACTTCATTAATACCAGCCGTAACGGTATTGATGGTTTCCACAGCTTCTCCGACCGCGGTTTGGATGGTTTGAACCTGAGAGAGAATTTCGTCTGTGGCAGCAGCCGTTTGTGAGGCTAATCCTTTAACTTCGCTAGCAACGACAGCAAAACCTTTGCCTGCATCACCCGCACGGGCTGCTTCAATGGTGGCATTAAGAGCAAGAAGGTTGGTTTGTTCTGCAATGTCTGAAATGAGCTTTACTATTTCATTCACTTTAACAGTGGCCGAGGTCAGACTGTTTACAACCCGTGTACTTGTCTCTGCCTGCCCTGAAACCTTACGTGATGTTTCTACGGCATAAGTGGTTTGGCGCGTGATATCAGCTATTGATGCCAATAATTGTTCCGTTGCTGTTGCCACCATCTGAACATTTGCAGAGGTTTGTTGTGAGGCCGCAGAAGCTGATGATGATTGCCGTGAAGTCTCTTCTGCCGTTGCCATCAGTTGCTCAGATGTTGCGTGTAGACTAGTAGATGAAGTGGATACTGAGGTTACAATTCCTTTTACACGGCCTTCAAAGTCATTTGCGAGGTTTTTCATAACCTGCTTTTTTTGTTGTTCAGCGAGTTTATCGGCCTCTGCTTGATCTTTTAGCATACGTTCCATTTCAACTGCGTTGTCTTTGAACACCAGAACGGATTGAGCCATTTCTCCAATTTCGTCTTTTCTATTTGTATAAGGAATTTCTACAGAGAGATTGCCACTGGCTAATATGCCCATCCGATCAGTCATTATTCGAATGGATCCAGATAGTCCTCGGGCATAAAAAATACCGGTAAGGGCTCCAATTCCAAGGATAACGAGGACGGTGATAATCGCTGCGGTAATCATTTCATCTAAAGGCAAATCGGCTTCTGCGACATCAACTTCACCAATAATAGCCCAGGTCGTACCCATGAATTCCAAGGGAGTATAGGCTGAAATTACAGGTATTCCGCGGAAATCGAGAATGACCTCTACACCATCTTTTCCCTCTAAAGCTTTGGTCACAGTGGCGCCAGTTACTTTGGTTTTGAGAAGTGTTGATGCTTCGCTAAAGCGTGAATCGCTGCGCATAAGCTGATCAGATCCAACTATGTAGGTCTCCCCACTTTCACCCATGCCAGCTGAAACTTGCATCTGGTCATTGATTTTGCCGATGGGCATTTGGAAGGCGAGAACGCCTGCGAGGTTTCCTTTTTCATCCAGAATAGGTGTTGAAATAAAACTGGCGGCAGCTCCTTTACTCGGTGCGTAAGGCAAGAAGTCGTAAAAGGATTGGAATCCCTTTAGGGGGTTATCTTTTGCTGCAGTGAAAGCCATTCCGAGATCACTGCTATTCCACTCACCCTTTATAAGGTTGGTTGCGTAGTCTTCTTCCTTAAAGACTGTGTATATGAGGTCTCCGCTGGGGGAGAAAAGGAAGATATCGTAATATCCTCTGTCTTTAAGGAAGCTTCTAAAAACAGGATGATATTGCTCATGCGCTTTACTATAGGCAGAACCATCTTCAGCAAAATCCAACTTTTCCTTTTCCCCGGTAGAGAAAGGATTGCCTTTAATATAGAGCTCTTGAAGTTTTGATTTCTGATTATTCCCCAATTCATCCCAACCATTACTGAACGCTTTAATAGCTTGCAAGGTCATAGGGTGTTCGGCTTGAAGGCGTAGATCCGATTGGATTGTGTCAAGATAATCTAAGAGTGTCGCTTTGCGTGATTCTGTTAGGGCAACGAGCTTTTCTCCCGCAGCTTCTTCCAGGCTATGACGGGCTAAATTGGTGAGAACGACCCCGACCCCAATGGAAGCGGCAGCGACAAGACCAATAATTACTGTCGGTAATTTATGGGCTATGCGAATGTTTGAGATTTTCATATTTTCCCCGCATCAATCCCTATAATATTATGTTAAATATAGCTATAGGGCAGTAGATCAGTGTGAATTAAATTTCATCTATAAGGTGTATTTTGTAAATTCAACTATCAGGGAGATATAGTTTATAAAGTATTAAATTTTATTCGAGGTTTTGTAATAGCTTTTTTACTTCTTAAATCAGTGTTTTTTAATCAGGGAACCCACTTATTTAGAGCAATACTTCTTTTCCCTTCGACGTACCCAAAAAGGGGAGGTATTGGTTCTTTAACGACATTAAGTTGTCTGAACCAAAAAAATGATAAAGCTAATGTAGCTGGAGATGGGGAATACAATGGATAAGCAAACACAGCTAGAACTGGAAGCCGCGACCTTTCGGCGTCTGGTCGCGCATTTACGTGAACGCTCCGATGTGCAGAATATTGACATGATGAATTTGGCGGGGTTTTGTCGGAACTGTTTGTCTAAATGGTATATGGCTGCAGCAGAAGAAAAGGGTGAGGCCATTGATTACGGACAAGCCCGAGAAATTGTCTATGGTATGCCGTACGATGAATGGAAAGCAAAACACCAAACTGCGGCAACTGCAGAACAACAGGCCGCATTCGAAAAGAGCAAACCAGCTCATGACTGAGGTTTGAGGCAACTGGGAAATATTCCTAATTGTGATTTTTTTGGAAAATGAGACAGAGAAGTTCCTTCTGGCATTGCCAAATGAGACGGCGGGCGTTAATTTCCGCAACAGATTTATTTATACCTGACAGCATAAAAGGGCCTAGAGCATGGATGATTTCGACGCAGGCTATGACGAAACAACTTCTGAAGATACGGTTTCTCACGAGACGCTCAATGACGAGATGGATGCTCCGAAACTTGCTCCTATTCCCGGCGGTGAGATCAATGGTGTAACGGCTGATCGTCTTCGTGGCTTTATTGAACGTGTTGAACGTTTGGAAGAAGAGAAAAAAGCGATCGCTGACGATATTAAAGAAATTTACTCAGAAGCTAAATCGCTTGGCTTCGATACCAAGATTATGCGTAAAATCGTTTCTCTTCGTAAGATCGAACAGCAGGAACGGTTGGAGCAAGAAGAACTTATTGATGTTTATAAACATGCCCTTGGCATGATTTAAGCTCTTCAATAGTTGCAATAAAAAACCCACCGCCAGGTGGGTTTTTTATTGTCTGAAATCAGAGCGAAAAGAGGATTAAGCCCTCGCCGCTTCGGGTTCTGGAACCAGAAGGAGTTGCAGGGATTGATAATCCGTTTTCCCGGTTCCAAGAACCGGAAGTTTGTCGAGGATTTCGATCTCTCGGGGAATCATCAACTCTGTAATACCCTGTTCTTTGGCTTTACTCAGAAGCTCGGGCCGTGCCGCTGTTGGGCAGTCTGTGGCGAGGATCAATTGTTCACCTTTTTTTGCATCAGGCCGTGAAATAACCGCGTGCTGGAATCCGGGCCAGGTTTTACCCGCGAGATCTTCTGCAGCCGTTAGGGAGACCATTTCGCCAGCGATCTTGGCAAAGCGTTTTGCGCGGCCCTGGATCGAAATGAAGCCATCGATATCAAGCACCACAATATCACCAGTGTCATACCAGCCATCTTCTGGTGGCTGTAGTTGACCTGGCGCATCCGCACGTAGATAGCCCTTCATAATATTGGGTCCCTTCACAAATAACCTGCCACCGGTTGGAATCCCGGGAACAGGCTCTAACCTGCTTTCAATCCCAGGTAAGAAACGCCCAACAGTTCCAGCTTTATATTGCAAAGGTGTATTGGTGGAGAGTACAGGAGAGGTTTCGGTCGCGCCGTACCCTTCTAAAACGCGGAGGCCAAATTTTTCGGACCACACCTTACGTGTGCTGTCTTTGACTTTTTCTGCGCCAGCAAAAATATGTCTGACGGAATAAAAGTCGTATGGGTGTGCCACACGAGCGTAACCGTTTAGGAACGTATCGGTTCCAAAAACAATAGTGGCATTGGTATCGTACACCAGTGCAGGCACAATCCTGTAATGCAGGGGAGACGGATAAAGGAAAGTCTTAATGCCAGAGAGAATTGGCAGCAGTAAACCGCCTGTCATGCCAAAGGAGTGGAAGATAGGCAGGGCATTGAAGACGGTGTCTGTGGAATTGAAATCAACCACGGCTGAGAGCTGGTTTCTGTTAGACAGCAAGTTGCCGTGACTTAACATCACACCTTTGGGGACGCCTTCGGAGCCGGAAGTGAACAGAACAACTGCAGCGTCGTTGATATCAGGTGCTTCACTGTTGTGAACTGACCGCGCAAAATGGCTTTTGATCTTGCCAGCCACCTTGTTGCCGAGAGAGATCTCTTTCTTAATGTCTTCGAGATAAACCAGTTTGCACTCTTTGCTTAAAGCGTCTGCCAGATCATCAAGACGGCCAACTTCGATAAACTTGCGTGATGTGATAATGGTTTTGATCTCAGCGGTTTCACAACAAGACAACAGGTTCTTCTCGCCCATAGTAAAGTTGAGCATCGCAGCAACCCGGCTTTTGGATTGAAGGGCAAAAAATGTAACTGCTGCCGCTGAGGAGTTAGGCAGCAGTACTCCGACGATTTCTTGTCTTTTTGTGAAGTTTGCAAATTTGCTACCGAGAACAAAGCTTCCCGTGATTAGCTTGTCGTAATCGAGAGGGGAGCGTTCGATATCTTCGACGACATGACTGGATCCGCCATGAATATCTCTGGCGTCTAGAAGGTTCTTGAAAAGGCCTCCTTCTGCGGGGCAAGAAGCAAGGGCAGTTTCACTCATTAGATCATGAAGGCCGATGCTGATAGCCGCGCGGCGCTCTCTCCCTCTAATATCTTCGTTAAGGCGTAATTTTTTCGGTGGGTGGATGGTAATGGTCACCTTAGGGAACCAGCGTTGGCGTACTTTTCCTTTTAGCCGGGAAAAGCGGCTGTACTGAGCGCCTTCGATGTTAACTGGCAGCAACGGGGCATCGGCATGATCGGCAATCATCCCCGGGCCTTCGTGTATCTTCATCATGCCGCCGGTAACCGTAATCCTGCCTTCGGGGAAGATGACGCAGCGTTTGCCGGACTTGACCACACTGATCATGGTTTTGGTCGCCATGGGGTTGGTCGGATCAATGGGGTAAAAATCGACGACCGATAGGAAAGGTTTGACCCACCATTTTTGAGCCATAAAGGTATCGATGGCAAAGGTTGGTCGACCGGGAAGAAAAGCCGCCAATAAAATGCCATCCAGGAAAGACACATGGTTGATGACAATAACGGCTTTGGGGCCGAGATCTTCAAGGTTTTCCTCGCCCCTGACTTCTACCCGGAAACAAATCTTGAACAAGAGCCGGAAGAACAGTTTTGTCGGAAGTTCAGGGAGCAACTTACAGACATAGAGAGCGACAACGAGATTGAGAATTCCAATAACCAGGAACACGTCGGGAATTGAAAATCCCAACTTGAGCATTCCGATAGTTCCAACAGCAGAAACAACCATAAACAAGGCGTTTGCAATATTATTACTGGCAACATTTCTTGCGCGGTGGGTCTCGCTACTCTCGCTTTGCAAAATTGCATAGAGCGGAACAATGTAGAGGCCACCACTGATGGAAATCAAAAACAGGTCTATCAGGATACGGATATTATCAGGGCTGGTGAAGAATTCAGCCAAGCTGATAAGCGTTGTGCCTGAAATATTTATCGAGCTGCTGGCAGCATAAAGATCAAAGGTAAACAGAGAAAGTCCCAGAGCGCCAAACGGGACATATCTTGCTGAAACTTCCCCCTTTAACAGTTTGTTACAAAGCAAAGAACCAACCGCAATCCCTATGGAAAACACGGTCAAAAACAGGGTGACAATTTGCTCGTCACCCCCAATAACGTCTTTGGCAAAGGTGGGGAACTGGGCAAGAAATGTTGCGCCAAATAGCCAAAACCATGAAATGCCAAGAATAGATAAGAAGACAGCGCGATTACCTGCGCTGTGTTTTACGAGGTTATAGGTCTCGGCAATGATGTTTGGGTTTAGTTTTAGAGTTGGTTCAGCTGCTTCTGCTCTTGGAATGAAGTAACTGGTGACCACGCCAACGATGGCCAAAATGATTACCATGGTTGAAATGAAATAAATTCCGCCGTCCATCAAAATGACAAGTCCGCCGATGATGGTACCGATCAGAATAGCAAGAAAAGTCCCCGCTTCGATCAATCCATTGGCACCGATCAGCTCATCTTTCTCCATATGGTCGGGCAGAATACTGTATTTAAGCGGGCCAAAGAAGGTGGATTGAGTGCCCATCATAAAGAGGACGGCCATCAAGTAGTTGGGTGAATGGGTTATAAAGCCGTAGGCCGCCAACGCCATGATAACAATTTCATAGTATTTGATTATCCGAATGAGCCGAGATTTTTCAAACTTGTCGGCCATTTGTCCTGCAAGTGCAGAGAATAAAAAGAAAGGTAGGATGAATAATCCTGCAGCTAAGGTCACCATGACTTGTGGGGATAGGGCTGAAGTATCAGCTAACCGGTAGGTAATTAAAACCACCAAGGCATTTTTAAAGACGTTATCGTTAAGAGCACCAAGGGCCTGTGTCAGGAAAAGTGGGAGGAACCTTTTGGTTTTCATGAGGTGGAGAAGGTTCTTGTTTTCTAGAGAACCGTTTTCTGAAGGTTCATTCTCTAGAGGTTCGTTATTCTGAATTTCGTTCTCAATCGAACCACTCTTTATCGACCCATTCTCTATAGACATGGATACTCCACTTGGTTTGTTATGTTTATTACCTGTTGCGGCATAGTGCCTAATAGTTGCGTAGTTAGAAATAGTTTTCGCGTGAAATTATTAATTCAGGGATACTTTCTAGATAGTTAATGCTGCTCTTCACAACTAAATACATCAAAATTGAGTGTTTAACGTCGTAAATTGAAATGTTTTACAAACGTATGTTTTTTATGGATTGATAATAGTCAAAATAGACGGGAAGTTGTTGTTTTATTTCGTGTTTATGAAATGTTTTTGAATAATTATCACACTATTTATTTTTTGAGGGAGGAAAATCTGTGTCTTGTGCTCATATATATCCTCAAATTAGGTCGCTATTAACCATGAAAGTGATTTGAATTTTCGGATTATGGCCCCGACCCAATCCGGGTCATTTCAGGGAGGTTATAATCATGAGAGCAAAATCAGGCTTTCTAAAAGGCTTGAACCCGACCATGGCGATATGGTCGAAGTTTCTCGTCTTTGCTTTGGTAATCATGGCATTTGTTGCCACCGAAGGGGTCGGAGACTTTTTCACAGGGGTTAACAATTTCCTCGTGGGTACGATGAAATGGTACTATTTGGGTATCGTCGCGTTTTTCCTATTCTTTGTCATTTGACTGCTGTTTAGTCGTTATGGGAATCTGCGGTTAGGCAAAGATACCGATCGACCAGAGTTCAGTTATTTTTCCTGGTTCGCCATGCTGTTTGGCGCTGGAATGGGGATCGGCCTTGTTTTCTGGTCCATCGCTGAGCCAATTTATCACTTTCAATCCAACCCATTTATTACAGATGATATGTCGCAATCAGCAGAAGCGGCTCAAGTCGCCATGCGCATCACTCTGTTTCACTGGGGACTGCATCCTTGGGCGATCTACGTCATTGTAGCTTTGTCGCTGGCGTATTTTGCTTATCGTAAAGATTTGCCGCTCACGATCCGGTCTTCGCTCTACCCATTGATCGGTGATCGTATCTATGGACCAATTGGTCATATCGCAGATCTCCTAGCTGTTTATGGTACAGTTTTTGGAGTTGCGACATCGCTTGGTCTTGGGGTTCAGCAAATGGCCACGGGCCTATATGAAATCACCGGTTGGGGTTTTTGGGTTACACAAACTGTCACGGATGGTGTGACAAAGACCGAGCCTGCACTGGCTGCCATGTTGGTACTGATTGCTGTGGTTTCATCCTTGGCAACCATTTCAGTCGTTTCGGGTGTTGGCAAGGGCGTTAAGATCCTGTCAGAAGTAAATCTTTGGCTTTCCATTGCTATTCTTGCGTTCTTTATTGCCTTTGGACCTACCCGTTATCTCTTGGGCGCATTCCTTCAGAACATCGGTGATTATATGGGCAACGTTCTACCGCTCAGCCTTTGGACAAATGCGAACGATGAAGCCAGTAAATGGCAAGGTTGGTGGACAGCGTTCTATTGGGGCTGGTGGATGTCATGGGCACCCTTTGTCGGCATGTTCATCGCCCGTATTTCCAAAGGGCGTACCATCCGGGAGTTCATTCTAGGTGTGTTATTTGTACCAACGCTACTTGGTGCGGTATGGCTGACGGCGTTTGGGGGCACCGCTCTACATATTGAATTGTTCGGAGACGGCGGTATTGTTGAAGCGGTTCAGTCTGATTTGACGTCAGCTCTTTATGTGACGCTGGAGAAAATGAACGCAGGGTTCATGGGAACAATTGCCTCAATCGTGGCAACCATTCTTATCGCCACTTATTTCATTACATCGTCTGATTCAGGCACTCTTGTGGTGAATACACTTCTTTCCATGGGGGATGAAAATCCACCAACTATGCACCGGGTAATCTGGGGCTTGGGAGAAGGCTTTGTTGCAGCAGCCTTGTTGGTTGCAGGCGGCTTGAAGGCTTTGCAAGCGGCAGCTATTGCTGCGGCCCTTCCTTTCTCAATCATTATGATTTTCATGATGATTGGCTTAGTGAAAGCACTGCGAGAGGAAGACCTCGGACAGACATATTCTTCGGGAGGACAACCTGTCAGTGGTGGTCTGAACGACTAATCATTTATCCGTAACCATGAAATGGCCCCTGAAAGTCAGATGAAATTCAGGGGCTATTTTTATATCAATTAAATCGTTACTTTACTGGTTTGGGATAGAGGGCATTGAGTTGGTCTTGATAAACTTCCAGCACTTTATGCCGTCTGACCTTTAGGGTTGGTGTCATCATTTCGTTATCAATGCTAAAGGCCTCGTTTGCGACCACGAATTTTCGTACTTTCTCTAGGGGGGATAGCTGTTTGTTGATTTGATCAATGGACTTTGCCATCGAGATCTTCAGCGAGGGATTATCATAGACTGACGCTAGAACTCCCGGAATTCCACTTGCTTCGCCCCATTGCTCTAGAAAATCTTCAGTAGGCACAATAACGGCTGTCAGGTGAGGACGTTTATTGCCATAGACCATGACTTGATAGATGAAAGGATGATGAACCAATTCACCTTCAACTCTGGCTGGAGACACGTTGTCGCCTCCGGACAGAACAATAATGTCTTTCTTCCTGTCCGTGATTTTAAGGCGTCCTTTTGCATCGAGCTCGCCGATATCTCCGGTATAGAGCCAACCATCTTTAATGGTCTCGTCAGTGTATTTTTGATCATTCCAATAGCCGCTCATCAACAGCTCGCCTTTGGCAAGGATTTCTCCATCCTCAGCGATTTTGATTTTAACGCCTCTGAGTTCAGGGCCAACGGTACTCATATCGATAATGCCTGGGCGGTTTACCGCAATAACAGGCGCGGCTTCGGTTTGACCATATCCTTGTAAAATAGGCAGCCCAAGAGAGTGAAAAAAGAGTCCAATATCTTCGTTCAATGCTGCCCCACCAGAAACCATGGCTTTTAACCTGCCGCCAAACCGTAGCCGCAGTTTGTCCCGTACAAGCTTCTCGAGAATGCGGTCTTGGAATCTTTCGAAGGCATTCAGACTGTTGGGGTCTTGGTATTTTTTCCGACCTAAGGCTTCCGCTTTATAAAATAGAGACCTCTTAAGTGGCTTTTCTTTCTCAAGCCCGCGGGTGATCCTGCTGTACATTGATTCGTATAGGCGTGGCACCGCCGTCATGATTGTCGGCTTTACTTCAGCCATATTACGAAGAAGATGCTCCGCTCCCTCGCCATAATAGATTTGGGCAGCCAATAATAGAGGGAAAAATTGACCGGCTGTATGTTCATAAGCATGGGAAAGTGGCAGGAAAGAGAGGAATGTTTCTTCACCCAAACCAAGGTGATAAAGGACATCCCAGGCGCCTTCGCAATTACACAGGATTGCACCGTGGCTCAGCATAACGCCCTTCGGTAACCCACCAGTTCCAGAGGTATATATCAAGCATGCGATATCACTTCTGGTAAGTTGTTTAGCAGAAGCTTCAATGTCTTCTTCTAGCTTGTCACCCTCGGCAAGTAGGTGTTCCCAGTTATGGATCTGGAGATCATCGTCTGGTTCAATATCATCAATGGTTACTGCCCATTTACATTCTAGTGCTTTTTCAGCCGCAGGGAGGGCCTTTTTACACAGGGTTGCAGTTGAGATAATAATCCCTTTAGCACTGGAATGGTTCAAGACATGTTGATGGTTTTCAACCGTGTTGGTGGTATAGGCTGGCACGGTAATGCCACCTGCGGCCATAATAGCGAGGTCAGCAATAAACCATTCAGGCCTATTTTCCGCGACAAGGACCACACGGTCTCCCTTTTCCAGGCCAATAGATTTAAGGCTTCTGGCCATAGCTGTAATACGACGAGAGGTTTCTGACCAACTAATTGGCCAGTAAGCCTTGTTCTCTTTGAACCAGAGAAAAGGCTGTTCATCCCGTTCTTTGGCGTGTTCATAGAACAGACTGACAAGGTTTTTATAGTGCGGTGGTGCGATACTCTGTTCCATATTCCTCGTTAGGCCTTTACCTGTTCTTATGTTTTCTTATCATTGATAACGTATTATTTGGCGATTCTCGCCTTGTTTTCAAATTCTTAATTCTAAGTTTATAGAGACATAGTTCGCATTTGTAGACCGCGTTTGGCGGAATGAGAGGATTTTTCCATGATGGAAGCTGGGACCGAAGCTGCTCACCCTAAAGATGTTATCGACGAAAAGCTTGGTACTTTACCGGCCTGGGATCTTACGGATCTCTACCCTTCGCCTGATTCGTCAGAGCTCGAAGACGACTTGGTAAAGGTTGAAAAAGCTGCCATTGCCTTTAAGGAAAGATATGCAGGCAAGCTCGCAAATTTAAGCGGTGATGATCTGAACGATGCTATCGTTACTTTTGAAAATTCTCAGGAAATCATGGGCAAGGTGATGAGCTATGCTTATCTGGTCTATGCCGGAAATATGAGTGATCCTGAAGTTGGTAAGTTCTTCCAGTCCATGCAAGAACGCAGTACGAGTATATCCACCCACATCTTGTTTTTCACATTAGAGCTAAATAAGCTTGATGAAGGCGCGCTAAAAGAAAAAATCGAAAACAGCTCCCTTTCAAAATATGCGCCATGGTTGAGAGAACTTCGCGCTCAAAAAGATCACCAACTTTCTGATGAACTCGAAGGCTTGCTACACGAAAAAAGTGTGTCTGGCCGATCAGCCTGGGTACGTTTGTTTGATGAAACAATGGCGAGCTTAACGTTTCCGTTTCAAGGCGAAGATCTTAGTTCTGCACAGATCCTCAATAAATTAAGTAACCGCGATCCAAAAGTTCGCAAAGAAGCCGCCCAATCTTTGGGAACGGTTTTGGGTGAAAATCAACGCCTTTTTGCTCACATCACCAATACGCTGGCAAAAGATAAAGAAACAGAAGATCAATGGCGTGGTTTCGAACGTCCCGTTTCTGCACGCAACCTTGCTAATGTTGTCGAAGATGAAGTCGTTGATGCATTGGTAAACTCTGTATCTTCTTCGTACGAAGATCTTGCCCACCGCTATTACAAATTAAAAGCCAAATGGTTTGGTGTTGACCAGCTTCCCTATTGGGACCGTAACGCGCCGCTTCCTGACGATGATGATGATGTTATCAATTGGGATACTGCACGGGAAACTGTTCTCAACGCTTACGCAAGGTTTTCGCCAAAACTAGCAGAAGTGGGGCAGAAGTTCTTTGATAACCCTTGGATTGATGCGCCGGTAAGACCGGGAAAAGCACCAGGTGCTTTTGCTCATCCTACGGTGCCTTGCGCTCATCCCTATCTTTTGGTGAATTATCAGGGGCGTACTCGGGATGTTATGACACTCGCCCACGAGCTTGGCCATGGTGTTCATCAGGTTTTGGCAGGTGTTCAAGGTCCTTTGATGGCGGATACGCCTTTGACCTTGGCGGAAACGGCGTCTGTTTTTGGCGAAATGCTGACCTTCCAATCAGTGTTGAAAAAGAAAGCAGATGCAAAAGCAAAACGCATCATGTTGGCTTCTAAAGTCGAAGACATGCTCAATACTGTGGTTCGGCAGGTGGCGATGCACCAATTCGAAACCCGGGTCCATGACGAACGACGCAATGGAGAGCTTCTCCCTGAGCAGTTGGGTGAAATCTGGATGGATACGCAACGCAAAAGCCTTGGTCCGTCAATCCGTTTCGAAGATGAATATGCTTCTTATTGGTCGTATGTCCCTCATTTCATTCATGCCCCGTTTTATGTTTATGCCTATGCGTTTGGGGACTGTCTGGTTAACTCTCTCTATGCGGTTTATCAGCAAAGCGAAGAAGGTTTTGCCGAGAAGTATCTCGAGATGTTGTCTGCAGGGGGATCAAAGCGTCACAAGGAATTACTGGCGCCCTTCGGACTGGATGCCAGCGATCCTGATTTCTGGAAACAGGGCTTAAAGGTAGTTTCAGGATTTATTGATCAACTGGAAGCCATGGAAGAATAAGGTCTGAGTTCTTTATTGTGCCTGATATCTTTACTGTAATTGAAAAGCGCCTCTCGTATTGGGAGGCGCTTTTTTGTTCTCAAGCTTGAATGTTGCCCCGGCTATTACCATGAATGTTGCCTTAAATATCGAACGTACCACTGACCAAGAACTGTCTGAGTTTCGCAAGATGAGGGGCCGTGTTTAGTCCTTTTTCCTTCAACCAATTGTCATTGTAGTAAGTATCAAGATAACGCTCTCCTGAATCGCATATCAATGTGACGATACTTCCTTTTTCTCCCCGCCCTTTCATCTCTGACATCAGATGAAAGGCGCCACAAAGGTTCGTCCCGGTCGAAGCGCCACATTTACGACCCAAAAGTTCTTCCAACAGATGAACCGCTGCAATAGAAGCCGCATCAGGTATCTGGATCATTCTGTCGACAACAGATGGAATGAAGGAGGGCTCAACCCGGGGACGGCCAATTCCTTCGATCCGTGAGCCTATTGAACTGGTTATTTGTTTGTCCCCGGTATTGTAATAGTCGTAGAAAACAGAGTTCTCAGGATCAACAATGCAAAGCTTGGTGTCTGAGCAGCAAGATTTCTCATATCGTATGAAGCGGCCAATGGTTGCTGAGGTTCCCCCAGTACCCGCACTGGCGACAACCCATTCTGGATCAGGATGAGGTTCGAGAGCCATTTGGTCGAAAATTGATTGGGCAATGTTATTGTTACCGCGCCAGTCTGTTGCACGCTCTGCAAAGGTGAATTGGTCCATGTAGTGGCCGTTCAATTCCGCAGCCAGACGTTCAGACTCGTCATAGATATCTTTTGGATCAACCAAGTGACACTCGCCACCGTAAAACTCTATCTGAGCCAGTTTTTCCCGTGCAGTTGTTCTAGGGACCACAGCGATAAATTTGAGACCGAGCAATCTTGCAAAGTAAGCTTCGGAGATTGCGGTACTGCCTGATGATGATTCAATTATTGTTGTGTCTTGAGAAATCCAGCCGTTACAAAGGCCATATAAGAATAGGGATCTTGCGAGACGATGTTTTAAACTACCAGTTGGGTGCGTCGTTTCGTCTTTAAAGTAGAGATCAATACCGTGGCAACTCGGCAGGTCCAGTTTGATCAGGTGGGTATCAGAGGAACGGTTGAAATCAGCGTCTATTTTCTTGATCGCTTGATGGGTCCATTCACGTTTATAGGTTGCTTTCATTGTATTGTCCCATAGCTCTTTAGGTATGATTTCTTTCGAGAAGCACATTATAATACTCAAAAGAAAATTTCTTTTAGAATTCAATTTAAAGGGATGATAGTATCTTTTGTTTGTAGGTTCTTCTCAAATATATTTAAAAAATGCGTATTTATTGAGAAATAATTGCTTATTAGTATTCCTTTGAAGGGTAATTTATTTGTGAGGATTATGGAAGTTGTAAGCCAATTCCCCATATACTTTATCTCATATACACTAGAATGCTCGCGATCAGAAATTTGGTTGAGGTTGCTCAATAAGGTTCTATCCGAGGGGATGTCATTTGCCGGACGACAAAAAAATGGAAGATATTGCCGATGATAAATCACGCCTGAGCGGACGGCTAAAGCGCTACGCACAGGTCGGGACATCGGTTGGTGGTTTGGCGGCCCAAGTCGTTGGCAGCCGGGTATTTGGAACTGGCCTGGACCGAGACAAACATTCATCTGATCTCAAGAATGCCTTGGGAGGATTAAAGGGGCCCTTGATGAAGGCGGCCCAAATTTTGGCGACCATCCCCGATGCTTTACCAAAAGAGTATGCAGAAGAATTGCGGCAACTCCAATCCAATGCACCCTCTATGGGGTGGCTTTTCGTAAAACGGAGAATGAAAAGCGAACTCGGTGTCGGTTGGCAGAAAAAATTTGAAACTTTTGAACAAGAAGCCACTGCTGCGGCCTCTCTTGGGCAAGTCCATTTTGCCAAAGGGCACGACGGAACAAAGCTGGCCTGTAAGCTCCAATATCCCGACATGATTTCCGCCGTAGAGGCTGACCTTAAGCAGCTTGGGTTACTTTTTGGAATTTATCGACGGTACGACAAGGCCATTGACCCCAGTAACATCCACAAAGAGTTATCAGATCGATTGCGTGAAGAGTTGGACTACCTTCGCGAAGCTCAGAACATGAAACTCTATCAGCATATACTGCGCGATGAGGACAGGGTATTTGTTCCCGAGAGCATAGACAATCTGACAACCCGCCGACTTCTGACCATGACGTGGCTCGATGGCAGCCCGTTACTGGATTATATTAAAGAGCATGAAGGCGATATTGAAGCACGCAATCAAGTTGCTATGAATATGTTTCGCGCCTGGTATGTTCCTTTTTATAAATATGGCGTCATCCACGGTGATCCGCATTTGGGCAATTATTCTATTCGCAAGAATGGCGACGTAAATTTATTGGATTTTGGCTGCATCAGAGTTTTTGAACCTTCGTTCGTCAAAGGGGTCATCGATCTGTATTTTGGTCTTGAGCGGAATGACGAAGCCTTGGCCGTTCAAGCTTATGAAAGCTGGGGCTTTAAGATCCAGAATAGGGAAATGCTCGATACTTTGAATATTTGGGCGCACTTTCTATACGGACCTCTGTTGCAAGATCGAAAACGAACGATTGTCGACGATCACAAAGGTGGCCCCTATGGAGCAAAAATTGCCAATAAAGTTCATGGCGAACTCCGCCGACTTGGCGGTGTGAAACCTCCTCCGGAATTCGTGTTGATGGATCGGGCTGCGGTTGGTCTAGGTTCGGTGTTTATGCATCTGAAAGCCGAGATCAATTGGCACCAGTTGTTCCATGATCTTATTGGTGATTTTGATTGTATGGAATTATCCAGGCAACAGTCAGCTGCGCTTCAAAAATGTGACCTGCCTCTTCCCGAAAACGACAAATAAACACCTGTGTATACATGAGAATCGATGTGATTTTGTCTTCAAATCACGGGGGCAGTGTTTCCGATATGAGATATTTTCCTTACTGGAACATATCTTAATCCACGTTATATGACTAAATTAGTCTGTTATTGTGCAGTGCACACTTGCGGCATATGATAGAAAAAAGCTTTAATAAAAACGATATGTAGTCGACCTTAAAGCGTCGGCTGGGGAATTCATGTGGGGAGATAATATGAAAATTGCTATTCCCAAGGAGCGCCGTGCGAATGAAACACGTGTGGCAGCTTCACCTGAGACGGTCAAAAAAATGATCGCTCTGGGATGTGACGTCATGGTCGAAAAGGGCGCAGGTTCTTCTGCGAGCTTTACCGATGAAGCCTTCAAGGCTGCAGGCGCTACAATTGGAAAAGATGCTGCTACGACGTACAAAGACGCCGCTGCCATCTTAAAAGTTCAAAAACCGATCGCTGGTGGTAAAGACGATGAGATCAAGGGCTTGGCTAAAAGCACCGTTGTGATTTCTATCGCAGATCCTTACCGCTCGATTAAAGAACTGGATGCCTTTGCTAAGTCAGAATTGACGACGTTTGCAATGGATTTTGTGCCTCGTATTACACGCGCGCAGTCTATGGATGTCCTTTCAAGCCAATCCAACCTTGCTGGTTATAAAGCTATTCTTGATGGCGCTGCAGTCTTTAACCGGGCCTTTCCGATGATGATGACGGCAGCGGGAACGATTGCTCCTGCAAAAGTCTTCATCATGGGCGCTGGTGTTGCAGGCCTTCAAGCCATTGCGACCGCACGACGCCTCGGAGCTGTGGTTTCAGCTACCGATGTTCGCCCTGCTTCGAAAGAGCAGGTGGAAAGTCTGGGCGCTTCTTTTGTTGCTGTTGAAGACGACGAGTTTAAGCAGGCCGAGACTGCTGGCGGGTATGCCAAAGAGATGTCTGACGCATACAAAGCCAAGCAAGCAGCTCTTATTGCAGAGACGATAGCCAAGGTTGATATGGTCATTACGACTGCCTTGATCCCTGGTCGTCCAGCACCGGTACTTGTAACCGCTGATATGGTTAAGTCTATGAAGCCGGGCTCGGTTATTGTGGATCTGGCTGTTGAAGCTGGTGGTAACTGTGAACTGTCTCAAGCCGGTAAAGTTGCCGTCAAACACGATGTGTCCATTGTTGGTTATGACAACATGCCTGGACGTCTTGCGACGGATGCTTCATCGCTTTATTCACGAAATGTCTATAATTTCTTTGAACTTCTATTTGATAAAGAGGCCAAGAGTCTGAAGATCGATTGGACGGATGAAATTATCAAAGGCACGTGTGTAACGCACGAAGGAAGCATTGTTCATCCTGCGTTGGCGCACGCTGAAAAAGAGAAACCAGCTCCGAAATCTGCAACTGTGAAAAAAGCTGAAACTTCAACCGACGCAGTTGAAAAGGCAGTAAAAAAAGCTCCAGCCAAAGCGAAAACATCATCTAAAGCGAAACCTGCAAGCAAGGCAAAAGCTCCTGCTTCAAAAGGTGCTAAGGTTGCCAAGCCAGCTCCGGCTAAGCCTGAAGATAAGAAAGATGGAGGGTCTGTCTGATGTCGAGTGAGGAATTTATCAACAAGGCTACGGAAGCTGCCAATGCAGCCCGTGCTTTATCAGACGAAGTCGCATCCCTTGCCTCTGAGGCAAGCCGTTTAGCTGTTGAGGCAACCGGGCAAGCGGCAAGTGGCTCTCCCTTTATCATGGGGCTGACGGTACTGATCCTTGCCGTTTTTGTTGGATATTATGTTGTCTGGAACGTCACTCCGGCGCTCCATTCACCATTAATGGCGGTCACAAACGCGATTTCATCGGTGATTATCGTGGGGGCCTTGGTCGCCGCGGGGCCTGCTGATCTAGGTTTTAGCGAGATAATGGGTTTCATCGCTATCGTACTTGCCGCAGTTAATATCTTCGGTGGCTTTATTGTCGCGCAGCGTATGCTGCAGATGTTCAAGAAAAAACAGTAGGGGGGCTTATTATGTCATCAGATCTATCTGCACTGTTATATCTCGCTGCCTCTGTCTGTTTTATCATGGCATTGCGCGGTCTTTCTCACCCAACGACCAGCCGCCAGGGAAACATCTTTGGTATGGTCGGGATGGCTCTGGCTATCGGAACCACCTTGGCTGCTCCTGGGATTGTTAGTTTCGGTACCATCCTTCTTGGACTTCTCATTGGGGGGGCAATAGGTACGGTTATCGCTCTTCGTATCCAGATGACGGCTTTGCCACAACTGGTTGCGGCTTTTCATAGTTTGGTTGGTCTAGCTGCCGTTTGTGTCGCTCTGGCAACATTCTACAAACCTGAGGCTTACGGTATTGGTATCGTTGGTGATATCCAGGTATCAAGTCTTATTGAACTTGCTATTGGTACCGCCGTCGGGGCGATTACCTTTACTGGATCTGTGGTGGCTTTTGCCAAGCTTCAGGGCTTGGTTTCCGGTCGTCCGCTGGTGTTTAAGTTCCAGCACACTTTAAACGCTGCTCTGGGTGCTTCAGTTGTCGTGCTGCTGGTTCTGCTTTGCACCACGCAAGATCCTATTTATCTCTGGGTATTGGTTGCGGTTACTCTGTTGCTCGGCTTTTTGTTGATCCTGCCAATCGGTGGTGCTGACATGCCGGTTGTTGTGTCGATGCTAAACTCCTATTCCGGGTGGGCAGCTTGTGGCATTGGCTTTACGCTTCAGAACAACCTGTTGATCATAACAGGGGCGCTGGTTGGCTCTTCTGGTGCGATCCTGAGTTACATCATGTGTAAGGCGATGAACCGCTCTTTCATTAGTGTGATCCTTGGTGGTTTTGGTGCCGAAGGCGAAGCTGGTCCTGCTGGCGCTGACGGTGATGATGACCGTATGGTTAAATCAGGTTCGGGTGATGATGCTGCTTTCTTGATGAAGAATGCTGGCTCTGTGGTTATCGTACCTGGATACGGCATGGCGGTTGCGCAGGCTCAACATACCTTACGTGAAATGGTTGATTTACTGAAAGCTGATGGCGTTAAAGTGCGTTATGCGATCCACCCGGTTGCGGGGCGGATGCCTGGCCACATGAACGTATTGTTGGCAGAAGCATCGGTGCCTTATGACGAAGTCTTTGAGATGGATGAAATCAACCGGGACTTTAAGTCGACGGACGTGGTTTTTGTCATTGGTGCCAATGATATCACCAATCCAGCTGCAAAGACTGATCCTAAGTCTCCGATTTATGGCATGCCAATTCTTGAGGTCGATGGGGCGCAGACCGTTCTGTTCCTCAAGCGTGGTATGTCAGCGGGTTATGCGGGAGTGCAAAATGAGCTCTTCTTCAGAGATAACACCATGATGCTCTTTGGCGACGCCAAGCAAATGTGTGAGAAAATCGTCAAGGCTCTCGAGCACCTTTAATCAGGTCTTCCAGAGGTTTAGTAATAGAAGAGGGCTCCTGTTTAGGGGCCCTTTTTCTTTGCCTTTAAATCAGGCCTTGAATAGTTGGCGAAAAACGATCATTTATCGCCTCCCCATTTATACATTTATATATAACTATATTCTTTTAGGACGAAGCCATGAGTGATTTCTCAATTGGTATAGATTTCGGTACGACCAATACTGTGATTGCTCTGGCGGAACGTGATAAGCCCGTTCGCTCTGTGAAATTCAAACACAGTGACATACTTCACGACGTCTATCGCAGCCTTCTTTGTTATGAAAAAACAATTCAAAACCAACGCGCACAAGTTGATGTAACAGGTGGTCCCTGGGCTCTTGATCAATATCTAACGGCGCGGGGAGAGGTCCGTTTTCTCCAGTCGTTCAAAAGCCATATCGCCAGCAGTCTGTTCAAAGAAACCCAAATTTTCTCTAAACGCCATACTCTGCAAGATATCATGTCTGACTTTTTTCAGCGGTTCATGAAAGATTCAGGTGAGCAGTTTCCCTTGGATAATACGACTGTTATTGCGGGACGACCTATCGTCTATGCGGGGTATTCTCCCGATGAAGATCTCGCAAGAGAGCGCTATAACACGGCCTACCAAAGCATCGGTTTTTCGGATGTGAGCTATGTTTACGAGCCCGTGGGCGCCGCCTATTACTATGCCAGTAAAATCGAACGGGAAGCGACGATCCTGGTTGCTGATTTCGGCGGGGGGACAAGCGATTTTTCCATTATCCGTTTTGAACGCACGGGAGATAAACTAACCTCAACGCCTCTTGGCTATGCTGGTGTTGGCATTGCAGGGGATAGTTTTGATAGTCGCCTGATTGATCATATTGTCTCGCCTTATCTCGGTAAGGGCAGCGGTTACTATTCCCTTGATCGGCAAGTGTTGGACATGCCGAGTAATTTCTATAACCGATTCTCTAAATGGCACGAACTTGGTATATTGAAGAGCCCAACAACCTTGAGAGAGCTCCGAGAGCTTAAGGCTGTGGCCGTAAACCCTGAAATGATTGAAACGTTTATCGATGTTGTTGATAACGATTGGTCTATGGATATTTACGACGCCATCTCCAGAACCAAGATGGATCTAACGCACAACGAAGAAACCACGTTTTCTGTGCAATTCAGTGATCAAAAGATCGAACAAAAAATTGCTCGTGCCGATTTTGAAAGTTGGATAGCCAAGGACCTATCTGTAATCGAAAACAAGGTAGAAAACCTACTGGCCGATAGTAACATGAAGGTTTCAGATATCGACAAGGTGTTCCTGACCGGAGGGACTTCTTATGTTCCCGCAGTGCAAAACCTTTTTGCCAAACACTTTGGTGTCGATAAGCTTGCAAGTGGCAAGCAGCTGGAATCAGTAGCTTATGGTTTGGCTTTGGTTGGGCTCGACCCAAACGCTGCGACTTGGACCGTAAAGTAGAAATCCAAAACCTGCTAAGACATGGATGCAAAATGGCCAAGTATTAAGCGGCCAGATGCAAAACGGGCTGCCATCTGGTTTAGATAGCAGCCCATTCCTCTTCCATCGATAGGAAGATATTTCGCCTTAAGCGACGTTCAACAAACGCCGACCAGACTTAATAGCCTTCACGCTCCATACGCTTGCGTAGAAGTTTGCGATAGCGACGAACTGCTTCAGCCGCTTCGCGCTTTCTGCGCTCACATGGTTTCTCGAAGTGACGACGCAACTTCATTTCACGGAAGACACCTTCGCGTTGCAGCTTTTTCTTTAGCGCGCGAAGAGCCTGATCAACATTGTTATCTCGAACGTGTACTTGCACGGGCGATCAGCTCCTTTCTAACGTCAGATCCTAATGATCTGACTGAGTTTGCTCGGTTGCCCGAGTTGAACACATAAAGAACCTCCGCTATACCAAGGCATAGCAGGTTCGATGCTGTAGTTATCACAGCCTGTGGTTAATGTGAAGGGAAGAATCTGTGACTCCTGAGATTCTTTTGATGGGTTTTCCCCGGTTTCTTTGGGTTTTTTACGTGCTAGAAAACAATTGATGTTTGTTGATGAGGGTAAAGGGAAATTGTTTTGACCCATGAAGTCTTGAGTTACATAGTATAATCATGACGTTACTTAAAATTTCCAAAATGGGACATCCGGTACTTTGGCGTAAGGCTGATCCGGTTGATAATCCCTCTAGCCCCGATGTCTATAATCTCGTTGAGAACATGATCGAGACGATGAATGATGCCGGAGGAACGGGTATTGCTGCACCTCAGGTCTACGAGTCCCTGCGTATTTTTATCTTCTTTGTTTCTAAAGTTCGAGCCCAGTCAGAGGCTCAACGCCTAGGTTTGGAATTAGAAGGTGATGGATCTGTTCCCCTGACTGTTTTGATCAACCCTGAAATCGACTTTATCGGTGAGGAAATAGATGAAAGCTGGGAAGGGTGTCTTTCCATTCCCAATCTTATGGGTAAAGTGCCTCGCTATCGGTCAATTCGCTATCGAGGTTACGGACTTGATGGTAAGCTTATTGAGCGGGATGCCTCGGGATTTCACGCACGTGTTGTTCAACATGAATATGATCATCTAGATGGCATACTTTACCCAGAGAGAATGACGGACATACGTCAGTTGATTTTCTCCTCTGAAGTTGCTCATCAAAAGCCTGATTAAGACGACGTCCGAATTTTGTATATGCAATTTGGCGTAGATTAATAAGGGGAAAGAAACCAAGAATATGAGTGATAAGCAAAAAGATACGCTGTTAGATGCGCTTCTCCCCGTTGTGCCTTTTGAAGGTTGGAGCGACTCTACGCTCCCCGAAGTCTGTGCAAATTGCGGGATATCTTCGCAAGAGGCCGCAATACTCTTTCCTCGAGGAATGACTGATATCCTGCGTTATTTTAACCAACGCTTGGATACCCAGATGATGGCAAAATTAGAAAAGCTTGGGTTGGAGGATATGAAGGTCCGAGAACGCATTACTTTAGCTGTGCGAACACGATTAGAGCTGATGGAGCCACACCGTGAAGCCGTTCGAAAGGGCCTGAGCTTTTTTGCAATGCCGCTGAAAGCGTCAGAGGGGATGCATAATATCTATGATACGGTTGATGCCATGTGGCTTGCCGCCGGGGATAAGTCGACCGATTATAACTTTTACAGTAAACGATTGCTGCTCTCAGGTGTTTACAGTTCGACAATGTTGTTCTGGCTTGAAGACGGATCTGAAGATTATGAAAAGACCTGGGCCTTTTTGGATCGTCGGATCGCAGAAGTTCTTAAAATAGGAGGGGCTTTGGGCAAATCGATTGGCCGTGCATCTGGCATTGCTGACAAGCTCCGCTCTTTATCTCCTTTTTCAAAAGAGTGGAACGGGCGTTGTTAAGGTGATTGGGGACTTATTGGTCTTGAAAAACTTGCTGAAGCCATTTGTTGGCCTGCCGGGTTCGGCCCTTGGTATCTATGACAAACTCTTGCCCTTTGGGCGCTGATTTTAGTTTCCAACCCATTCCCGATTTCGTCCATTTCTCATGATTCATATGGTAAGACAGCGCGGGTGAGGGGTGTCCAAACCACTTGGGCAGCTGCCAAATTGAACGGGTTGTGTTTCTCATCGTCAAAACACGTATCGGGGCAGGTTTACCGAAAATGCCACCTCCAGATATACCGGTGTCACGATTTTGGAGTTTAAGTTTCTCGCGAGCTGTATAAAGCGTGTTGTTCTTGCCAAAGGTTGCTGTGAGATGAGGGTGATCGGCAAAAGCGGGATGGCTTTTGGAGGCTCGTTCTATTTCCTCTCCAATTGTTATGACTTGATCAACCTGAAGCCAGCCAAAGATGACATGTAAGTCAGGTTGCTTTAGCAGTGGTTTGAAGTTTTCATCGACACGTCTAAACCAGCCAAAAAATAAAAACAGGTCGCCAGTTCCAACACCTTGATTAGAGAGATGTTGTTGTGCGGCACCATATTGCCCAAAGCAAGGACGCCAGTTTTTGTGTCTTTGAATGCTGGGGGGATAGAGGTCAGGATCTAGGTGGACCCAATCTGTTGATTGTGCCGATTTTGGATTTAATTGATCGATTACAGGACCTAAATTTCCAAAGGGAGAGGATAAGTCCTGGAACTTATGGGGCCCTTCAGGATGTGGTATGGGGAGAGAATAACACTTGCCATCAGGAAGAATGGGGCTTGGGCCTCCGCCATATTGAGAATCAAACCCTTTGCGACTCAAGATTATACGCATGACAACTACACAAATGAGAAGAGTTGAAGGTGGTAGGAAATTGAGATCTAACTCTGCAGGAGTGCGTTGTCCATCACAATAGTTGTCTTTGTTGCGATAGCCTAAAAGGTGGTCGGAACCGTTAATTTTTACTTTCTGGGGATGACTTTGGTAACGTGTCCCATCTTGCGGCCATCTTTGGCTTCATCTTTTCCATAGAGATGAAGCTTGGCGGCTGGATCCGAAAGGATTTCGGCCCAGTTGTCGACATCTTTACCCAGTAGGTTTGTCATCACAGCATCGGAATGGCGATAAACGGAGCCGAGTACCTGTCCAGCAGTAGCCCTGATGAACTGTTCGAACTGGGATGTTACACAAGCGTCCATAGACCAGTGGCCTGAATTGTGTGGACGAGGTGCGATTTCGTTGACGAGGATTTCGTCATCGGTGGTTACAAACATCTCAACAGCCATCATCCCAACCAGTTGCATTTCTTCGGCCATGTGGCGGGCCAGAACTTCTGCGCGATCACTTATCTTTTGTGATATGCGTGCAGGCACAATGGTTTGATCCAGAATGTGGTTTTTATGGCGATTTTCTACGGGGACGTAGGCAAGGCAATCACCTTGGATGCTCCGTGCAACGATAACCGAAATCTCCATCCGAAAATCGACTAGAGCTTCAATAATTGTTTCAGCTTGTTTCCTGTCACCAACGACGGTTTTCCAAGCTTCTGCAAGGTCAGTTTCCGGGGTAATGAAGGTCTGTCCTTTTCCGTCATAGCCCATTTCGGTTGTTTTCAGAACACAGGGCCGTCCGATATCGCGAACTACGCGGTCGAGCGCTTCTATATTCGTGGCTTCTGCATAGCGTGTGGTCGGTACATTTATGGAGTTACAGAAGTCTTTTTCCCGCAAGCGATTTTGGCAAATATGAAGCACGTTTGGGCCAGGGTTAACTGGTACGCGGTCAATCAAAAAAGCTGCCGTTTTAGCCGGAACATTTTCGAATTCGTAAGTGACGACATCAACGTGTGCAGCAAACGTTTCAAGCGCTTTTTCGTCGTCGTATTTTGCGACCGTTGTGTATTTTGAGACTTCACTTGCGGGGCTGTTCTCTTCTGGGCAATAGATATGGCAATGATACCCAAGTTCTGCAGCCGCAGAGGCGGCCATACGGCCAAGTTGTCCACCGCCGAGAATGCCGATTACAGAACCTGGTGCCAGAGGTGCCGAAAGAGTTTTGCTCATGACTATCGTCTCCGAGGGAGGCTTATATTAAATGTTGTCTACAGGCTCTATCGCGACGGCTTCAGACTGGCTTTTACGCCATGCATCTAATGCGTCTGCAATGTTTTTGTCGTTTAAGGCAAGGACAGATCCTGCAAGTAATCCCGCGTTAATCGCCCCAGGTTTGCCAATCGCTAAAGTGCCAACAGGAACACCTCCTGGCATCTGAACGATGGAAAGCAGGCTATCTTGACCTTTGAGACTTTTGCTTTCGATCGGAACCCCAAAGACAGGCAAGGGGGTCATTGCGGCAACCATTCCAGGAAGGTGCGCTGCGCCACCTGCACCGGCAATGATCACACTCAAGCCGCGATCGCGTGCTGTAGAGGCATATTCGACCAAACGCTGCGGTGTTCGGTGTGCAGAAACAATTCTTTTCTCATAGGAGATGCCGAGGGTATCGAGGGTTTCGGCCGCATGTTTCATCGTGGGCCAATCTGACTGGCTGCCCATGATTATACCAACTTGCGGAGACTTCTCGGACATGGCTTTATCCTGCCTTTTAGTGTATCGGAGCGCATTATTAAGACGTGTGGTTAGATAACGCAAGTAAAGAGAACTCAGGAATTTTACATTCTAATTACCTATTCTTGGTAACAATATGTAAAATGATTATGTATAATGTACCCAACAAGTTCATTTGCCGCGGTAATTGGCATATGATGAGATCTCGGCAGGAAGCCGGGATTACACTATAAAGCAAAGGGATTGCTTGTCGAATGAAGGTCCAAAGACCACGTGGCGGAACAGGTTCCGTTAGCAGTGTTGGCCGGGTATCTGCTGCTCCAGCAGTAAAACCTGCACAGACTGTTGAAAGCGTAAGTGGCGTTACCACTCCTCAAGATATTGCTACAGTTGGTGGAATACCTGAAGCTGAGTTTACGCCTAAAGTTCGGGCCGCACTTGAACAGCTTATGAAAGAGGTACAGGTCGTTCGGCAAGAGTTGGATCAAGCGAAAAAGCGTGTTGACTATCTTGAAAAACTTGCTGACCAGGATGTCTTGACGCCAGTGCTTAATCGACGCGCATTTGTACGCGAGCTTGACCGGATGATGGCTTATAGTGAGCGCTATGAAGTGCCGGGCAGCGTTATTTATATCGACGTAAATGATATGAAAGAAATAAATGATGGTCTTGGTCATGAAGCTGGTGATGAGGCTATTAAACACGTGGCATCATCTTTGTTAAATAATGTGCGTTCTTCTGATATTGTTGGCCGCCTTGGTGGAGATGAATTTGGCGTGATCTTGTTGCAAGCCCCGCCTGAAATAGCTATGGAAAAAGCGCAAATACTTGCTGATGCTGTTTCCCAACACTCCTTTGACTATGAAGGGGAAAGTGTAAATGTCCATGTTTCTCATGGCGTCCATAGTTTTCAAGGCAGCGATGCAGATGCAGCTCTAAAAGCGGCTGATCTTGCCATGTATCAGCAGAAGAAAGCCAAACAAGAGCAAGAGTAGAGTGTCGTCTTCTATTATGAGGCTTCTATTTCGGGATACTTTACCTGTAATAAGGCGAGGTTCCCGATGGGAAAAATTCTTATCTAAAGGTGCTCATGATCAACATCCTTAGCAATTTAGGCGATGATATCTGGTAGCAGTTGGCTTTCCAGCCTGTTCATTGAATCTTTCAATTTGAGTTTCTTTTTCTTCAACCGCACTAGTTGAAGTTGATCAAATGGAGCGTGTTCTTGCAGGCGTGCAATAACATCATCCATGTCTCTGTGTTCTTGTTTAAGCCTTTCGAGTTCTTCGATAAGGTCTTTTCTGCTATTGCCTGTGGTCTCTACCAATTTATAAATGTCTCGTAAACGCACGTTAAATGAAGGGAATAGTTATACTCTGACTTTGAAAATAAGAATAGGTTTAGTATGAGGAGAATTACATGAATGGTATTTCTGTTGTGCGGATTTCGTAAAAACAGCCCTAGGCGGTACGTTTGGGGGGAATGATGAGAATGAGAATTGCATTGCTCAACAAGCGAATCGACCTGATAACTGCCTCTGTTATATATCGTTGTCCAAATTTCTGGGCTGAAAATTGCCGTGTTACAAAATAATTAAAGATGTTTGATCAAACCCAGTTACCGACAAATCCCTTTTGGAACTTCTCTCTTGATGTCTATGGACAACAGGGTGTCGCACCTGCGTGTCTCGTCCTACAGGATAAATATGATCTTGATGTGAATTTGTTACTGTTTTGTTGTTGGGCTGGGATCTGTGGGAAAGAATTGAAGACATCTGAACTCTCAAACTTAATCTCTGGAATAGAGCAATGGCGAGATCATGTGATCCAACCTCTCAGAGATGTGCGGACTTGGATGAAAGCTGAAACCGTTAATGGGTTTCGTCATACGGATGATCTGCGCCAAAATGTTAAAGATGCAGAGCTCTGGGCCGAAGCGTTGCAGCAAAATTATATGCACCTGCAACTCACACTGCGGCCAACAGATCTACCGTCGTCTGAGATCGCGGCTAAAAATATGGTCTTGTATCTGGAGTTGTGTGAGATTGAAGCCATCGGAACCGTCGACTGTGCGGATTTAGCTGCAATCGTCAGAGGTGGTTTTCCAGACCTCCCGCCTTTAGAGGCTGTATGGTTATTTCAGTAAGAAGGCCAGCCGTTCGCTTTAGTGGTCTCTACGTCAGTTCTACTGGGTGAATAAATTCAGAGCCTAGGGACGCTTTTTACTGTTTTCGTCCCAACGGTTCATTCCTGGAATTTCAATGTCAAACATATCAAGTACTCTTCCGAGCGTATAATCGACCATTTCTTCTAGGCTGTCTGGTTTTGCATAAAAGGCTGGGACAGGGGGGGCAATAATGGCGCCGATTTCAGATAGGTTTACCAAGGTGCGAAGATGCCCAGTGTGAAGGGGGGTTTCCCGAACCATGAGTACCAGTTTACGGTGCTCCTTTAATATTACGTCTGCAGCGCGCGTTAAAAGACTCGAGGTAACGCCGCTAGATATCTCTGACATTGACCGAATTGAGCAAGGTGCGACAATCATGCCCAATGTCTTGTATGAGCCACTGGAAAGGCATGCGGCAATGTCATTGATGTTATGATTTACATCAGCCAGATTTTTAACGTCAGAAACTTTTAGATCACTTTCGTAAGCTAATGTTATTTCTGCGGATTTACTCATGATTAAGTGAGTTTCAATCGGCATGGTTTTTAAAATTTGCAACAGCCGAATGCCATAAGTGATGCCACTTGCACCACTAATGCCGATGATAATTCTCTCTTTAGTCATGCGTAACAATCTTTCACATTTGTGAAGAATTAATGAAATTAAATGTACCAAGCCCCTTGGCAAGCTCTTTGGACAGGTCTACCATAATTTATACGCTGTCTTCTCAAAAATGTTATTGGGCTTGAGTTGGTACAAAATTGGCAAAATAAATGCGTTTGGGACGCTCTGAAAACATCCCATACACTAAAGCCGAGCTTTCGGCTAGTTGTCAGTTCTTTGCCTATTCATGATTTGATGGTTATTTCTAACATCACGGTTGCTTGTAACTACGGAGGGTATTCTGCGTAGTGTTTTTTGCTGGGAAAATATTAAGAGCAAAAAGTTGTCGTGACATTTTTTTGAAGCTGCAGGTGCAACTACGGAACTAAAGGGAGACGAATATGGCCACTGCCCAACGCATTGAGTCCTTACGTACAAAACACGGTACTTTAGAGAGCGCTATCTGTCAGGAGAATCAGCGCCCACATCCCGATGAATCCCTAATCATGTCGCTGAAGAAGCAAAAACTTCACGTTAAAGATGAGATGACGCAATTGAGGGATCCACATTAACGCGGCAGAAGCTTTGGATTAAAATGTCCGTTGCTTATAAAAATACAAAATAGCAAACCCGCTCTGTGAATTTAACAGGGCGGGTTTTTTTATGGTTTCGTATATCTTGTAAATATCTTGTAAAATTATTTTCAATTGAAAGCCATTGCAAGCAACGAGGTTTGATCATGTGCAGAATATGCAGCACTCTAAGTAATCTGGTCTGGGAGGCTAGAGAGCTTAAGAACATAAAATTATAAAAAAGTTGGGACACACCATGGGTCTTTTTGATGAAGTGCAAGCGCGCTCTTTGTCCGAGCCAGAAATTTTTTGGGCTGAGGCAGCGGAAAATATTGATTGGTTTAAACCGTATGAAAAAGTGCTGGATGATAGTGCAGCACCATTTTATCGCTGGTTTCAAGGCGGAGAGCTCAATACTTGTTATAACGCCCTCGACCGTCATGTCGCGAAGGGGCGTGGTGACCAGGTCGCGCTCATCTATGATAGCCCTGTTACAAATACAAAAGAGAAAATAACTTATTCAAATCTGTTACAGCGGGTTTCTAAATTTGCGGGTGCTTTGGACAATCTCAATGTCCAAAAAGGTGACCGGGTTATCATCTACATGCCAATGATTCTTGAGGCCGCTATAGCCATGCTGGCTTGCGCTCGAATCGGTGCCGTTCATTCAGTGGTGTTTGGTGGTTTTGCTGCAAACGAGTTGGCGACGCGAATAGATGATTGCCAACCAAAGGTAATTATTACGGCATCTTGTGGTATTGAGGTCAATAAGGTGATCTCTTATAAGCCCCTCCTTGATCAGGCGATTGAGCTATCGGTCAATAAGCCTGCACATTGTATCGTTTGGCAGCGCTCACAAGCCAAAGCCTCTATGATTGATGGTCGAGATGTCGATTGGAGCGAAGCTGAAAGTCAGGCTTCTGAGAAAGATTGTGTACCTGTCGCGGCAACTGATCCTCTCTATATCCTCTATACTTCTGGAACCACTGGTCAGCCAAAAGGCATTGTTCGTGATAATGGCGGCCATGCCGTTGCTCTCCACTGGTCGATGAAGAATATCTATAATGTCGAGCCTGGGGATGTTTTTTGGGGTGCGTCGGACGTTGGGTGGGTTGTTGGTCATTCTTATATTGTCTATGGGCCCCTCATGTACGGCGCGACATCTGTGATGTATGAGGGAAAGCCAGTTGGGACACCAGATCCAGGTGCATTCTGGCGGGTCATATCTGAACACAAGGTTTCTGTACTCTTTACTGCGCCGACTGCTTTTCGGGCTATTCGTCAACAAGATCCCGACGCAACATATCTTGATAAATATGATCTCTCTTGTTTTAAAACTCTTTTTCTTGCCGGAGAGCGGTGTGATCCTGATACGCTCAATTGGGCTTTGGAAAAGTTGAAAGTTCCTGTGATCGATCACTGGTGGCAAACAGAAACAGGGTGGCCGATCGCTTCAAATTGCTTGGGGATTGAGCAACTGCCTATCGTGGCGGGGTCGCCAGCGAGATGTGTTCCCGGATGGGATGTTCGTATTCTTGATAGCGATCATAATGAAGTCGAGGCGGGGGATATCGGTGCAATCGTATGTAGTTTGCCCCTTCCTCCGGGCACGTTTTCCACTCTATGGAATGCGCCAGAAAGGCACCACGAGGCTTATCTCAGTACCTTCCCGGGTTACTACGAAACCGGAGATGCAGGTTACAAGGATGAGAACGGCTACATTTTTGTGATGTCACGGACTGATGACATTATTAACGTGGCTGGGCACCGTTTGTCGACCGGGGCTATGGAGGAAGTATTGGCCGCGCATGATGATGTTTCAGAGTGTGCCGTTATTGGTGTGGCAGATAAGCTTAAGGGTCAATTGCCATTGGGCTTTATGGTCTTGAAGGCCGGAGCTGATCGTTCCCATGACGAAGTAATCAGTGAGGTTGTGCAAAAGGTCCGTAAAGAAATTGGACCTGTCGCGGCTTTTAAATTAGCTGCTGTTGTTGGCCGACTACCCAAGACAAGATCGGGGAAAATTCTTCGAGCAACAATGCGGAAAATTGCCGACAGCGAAGACTATAAAGTGCCGGCCACAATCGATGATCCTGTGATTTTAGATGAAATAACGATTGCCCTTAAGGGACTGGGCTACGCTGAGCCCGCCTAGGATAGATATTATTCCTATTCCTTCATCATATGTTGATGAAGGGGGCAGCGTAGGTTTTGTGATCCTGCGCTGACCATGCTCCGTAAAGATGTTTCTTATGGAGTATTATCGCCAGACTTGCCCGATCAGTATTTGATCGGGCTTTTTTTTGCGCAAAAGAAAAGGCCCCTTCGATGAAGAGGCCTTTGGGAATTCTAATGTGACTTGCTTTAATCGTCCGTTTTCTTGAAGGCACGTGTGAAGGCCTCATAAGGATCTTCAACAACCACTGGTGCGGGTTCTATCGGAACGATTTCTTCTTCAATTGGCTCTGGCTTTGGAATAATACGGCCAGCTTTTTCAGCTTCTTTGATAGCTTTGTCGATGGTCAAGTTTAGGTCGACCTGCTTACAAAGACCGAGCAATACAGGATCACGTGGGCGAATGTTACTGATGTTCCAGTGGGAACGATCTCTGATCGCCTGAATGGTCTTTTTGGTCGTGCCGATAAGCTTTGAGACATGGTTGTCGGTTAATTCTGGATGGTGGCGTACCAACCAGGAAATTCCGTCAGGTTTGTCCTGGCGCTTGGCGATAGGTGTATACCTAGGACCTTTTGTACGTTTAGAAGGTTGCGGCAGCCCCTCTTGCTGATAAAAGCGAAGAGTTTTTGTCGAATCTTTCTCACAGCGTTCGATTTCAGCGCGTGTCAGCTGAGAGCTGGCAATGGGGTCCATGCCCCGGATGCCAACCGCGACTTCACCATCAGCAATACCCTGAATTTCCAAGGTGTGAAGCTGACAGAATCCAGCGATTTGTTCGAAGCTTAACGATGTATTCTCGACCAACCAAACGGCGGTCGCTTTTGGCATTAGTGGCTGAGACATTGTTTCTCCTAATCGTGCCGTCGTCTAATGGTCCGCCGGCTACGGTAATATATACCCAGCAGGTGGCTTACCCTGAATATACTCTGAGGCCAAGCAGGAAATAAAGATATGAGGTGATTTTTTCTCAATCACACACCTTTAGCATGATTTTTCCAATATGTTTCGATGATTCCATTAATTTATGCGCTTCAGAGGCATTAGAAAGTGGCAGTGTTTTATAGAGTACTGGGTGAAGCTGATTGGCAGCGAGAAGAGGCCAAACCTTTTCTTGTAAATTACGAGCGACATCCGCTTTGAATTCTTTAGAGCGCGCCCGGAGTGTTGATCCGGTAATTTTTAAGCGCTTGAGCATAACGGGCATGAAATTAACAGATGCCTCAGGGCCGCCTAAAAAGGCAATAAAACAGAGGCGGCCATCCATAGCCAAAGCTGAAATGTCTTTTTGTATGTAATCACCTCCCACCATGTCGAGGATGACATTGACGCCTTTTTTATTGGTGAACTCCTTAGATTTTCCGACAAAATCTTCTGTCCGATAATTGATCGCTAAGTCAGCGCCCAGCTCTAGACAAGCGTTGCATTTTTCCTCGCTGCCTGCTGTCGCGATCACCTTAGCGCCAAAAGCTTTAGCGAGCTGTATCGCGGTTGTGCCTATTCCTGAGGTGCCACCGTGGATTAATATCGTTTCGCCAGATTTGAGCTCACAACGATCAAAGACGTTGCTCCAGACCGTGAAATAGGTTTCTGGAATGGCGGCCGCCTGCTCCAAGCTAAAGCCTTTTGGAATTGGGAGACACTGCCCTACAGGGGCGGTACAATATTCAGCGTAGCCGCCACCGCCAACCAAGGCTGTGATGTCATCACCAATATGAAGTGAAGAGACATTTTTGCCTGTTTTGACGACGGTACCTGAAACTTCCAAGCCAGGAATATCTGATTCTCCTGGAGGAGGAGGATAAAGCCCTCGGCGTTGAATGACATCTGGACGATTTACGCCAGCATAAGCAATTTTTATAAGGACTTCATTTTCAGAGGGCTCTGGCACCGGGCGACTTGAAGGGACCAGTTGATCTGCATCTCCAAACTCTTTTATTTCTACGACGGACATTTGTTCTGGGATTTGTTGGGACACGTTTTTGCCTCTGCTCTCAGATGTTTTGGGATAATTTGGGGATATTTATCCTGTTTTTCTCTTTGCGGAACAGTCTAATATGCTCGCTACATAGTTGCTATTAAATAAAACGCAGACTGTTTGATCTGGAGATAGACATGAACCTAGATGATTTGGAACCTAGAAAAGCTAAGGCCAAGGTTAAGGATCTGGAACCGATGGGGCTCGAGGAACTTAGGGACTATATCCAAGAGTTAGAATTGGAGATTGACCGAGCTCGGGCTGAAATTAATCGGAAAGAAAAACATCGCCAAGGTTTAGACGGTGTGTTCAAGGCATGATCACAAGTCTTGAAATTGTTTTGCCCATATTTGCGATTATTCTTTGTGGATATTTTGTTGGCCGTAAAGAGTGGGTTACGGCCTCTGCCCTCAGAGGTTTATCCTATTTTGTCTATTATCTCGCCATCCCGGCGCTATTGTTTAGAACTATGGCTCGGGGGAATATTTCGGATGATCTCGATTTTTCGCTGATTGCCTCTTTTTATAGCGTGTCGCTGCTTGTCTTTGCATTCAGTGCCCTTCTTGGTCGGTTTTATTATGGGCATCAGCTAAAGGAAGCTGCGGTCATGGCGATGGGAGCGACCTATGGTAATTTGTTATTATTAGGGTTTCCGTTAATTTATTCTGCCTTTGGAGATGAAGGGATGGTTCCTCTTACCATGCTGATAGCCTTTCAGGCTCCAATATTGATGGCCTTAACGTCGATGCTGACTGAATACGACCTTTCGCGTGAACAAGGTGGGGGGAATGGTGTACAGGCAATGGGGAAGGCTCTTGTAAGCTCGATTGTCAAAAACCCGATTATCATTGGATTGATCATGGGGGGACTTTATCAATCTTCGGGTTTGGAACTCTTTGCCTTACTGGATCGTTTTACGTCAATTCTTGGGGGAGCGGTTGTCCCTTGTGCGCTTTTTTCACTTGGTGTTTCGCTTACAGGATTCAAACTGGCCGGAGATTTAAAACAGAGTTTTTTAATCGTTGGCCTTAAGACGCTTGTGTACCCGATCGCAGTTTCAGTTTTGGTCTTTCAGGTTATTGATGTTCCGCCCTTATGGGCTGCCGTTGCGGTTATCCTTGCTGCCCAGCCGACAGGGGTAAATGTTTTTATTCTGGCGCAGCAGTATGGTGTTTTTAGTGCGCGAGCGGCATCAGTTGTGTTGTCTTCGACTATTCTATCGGTTGTCACGGTTACGGTATTAATCGCATACTATGTCAATATTCTTCCCAAATAATGTCCCTCAACCTCGCGATATAAATATAACAGGAGATGCTTATGCCCGGCCTCAAAGGGAGAGCAGCAGTCATTACAGGTTCGACCAGCGGAATAGGTAAAGGCATTGCAGAACGGCTTGCTGCTCAAGGTGTTGATATCATGCTCAATGGATTTGGTAATAGAGATGAGATCTCAAGCTTAGAAGATCAACTTAAGTCTGATTTTGGGGTGCGGGTCGCCTATTCTGGGGCAGATATGTCAAAGCCAGAAGAAATTCGGAACCTTATTCGCCAAGCGCAAGATCTGTATGGCGGTGTTGATATTCTTGTGAATAATGCTGGCATTCAAAATGTCGCCCCAATTGATGAGTTCCCGGAAGATCGTTGGGATGCGGTAATTGCGATCAATCTCTCTTCGGCGTTTCATTCGATCAAGGCTGCGTTGCCGGGTATGAAAGACAAGCGGTGGGGAAGAATTATAAATGTAGCTTCTGCCCACGGATTGACTGCTTCTGCGAATAAGTCAGCGTATGTTGCGGCAAAACACGGTGTTGTCGGTTTAACTAAAGCTGTTGCCCTTGAAGTGGCGACACAAGGGATAACGGCTAATGCGATTTGCCCAGGTTGGGTGTTAACTGATCTGGTCCGTTCTCAGATTGAGGCCCGAGCTAAAGAAAGTGGTCGGAGTTTTGAAGAGGAAAAAAGGATATTGGTTTCAGAAAAAACCCCAACGCAGGATTTTTCTACCCCTGAACAGATCGGCGAACTTGCCGTTTTCTTGTGCGGGGACGCGGCATCACAGATGACCGGTGCGCCGTACTCAATTGATGGCGGATGGATGGCGCAATAGTAACTCAAGTTATTATTATTGCTATTTATTCGCCTTCTTATAGTTGCTGTTAGTATGAGGAGTCTTTTTTTCTTGAGGCTTCTTTTTTTTTGCACTTGTAATTATAAAATTCGTTCTTAAATCATTATTAATGGAAACGATATTTTTGATGTTAACCAATTTTTAGTTGGTTTGTTATAATCTTATAATATCAACACAGAGTTTTTAGTTAGTTTATTATCTATTTAGTTTATTACGATGCCTCCCTGTTGACTTGCCGCCGGTTTTTACCGGCGGTCTTTTTTTGTCAAAAATAAACTGGAAAGTATGTCAAAAAAGGCATTCTTTGTCTTAAAAGTGTCAAAAATAAAAACAAGACCTTGACTGTAGCCTCGAGTCTTCATAACCTCTTGCGTAACAAGGCAAGTTGACAGGGTGGACAAAAAGACTACGCATTTATAATCGTAGCGTTTGTTGAATTAATGCCAAAAAAAAATTATTGGCCGGGCTTAAAGCCCGGCCTTTGGCGTCTCTGGGGAAGGTTCAGTTCGTAAGAGCGATTAGCCCTTATCCAGCAATTCCGGTTTATTCCCGATAGATGTCATAATGGGAATGCTTTTAGGTTTCTTTGATTCCGGAATTTCCCTCGCAAGATCTATGATTAAAAGACCGTTCTCAAGATTTGCGCCGGTTACTTTGATGTGATCCGCGAGATCAAAGCTCTTTTGGAAAGAGCGATTAGCGATGCCTTGATGTAAGTAGGTCGCCGTTTGATCTGGTTCTTTATCCTTTTGCCCGATAACCAGAAGAGAATTTTCTTTTAAAGTAACTTCCAGCTCATCTTCGGAAAAACCAGCCAGGGCCATGGTGATGCGATAGGCATCCTCGTCTGTTTTTTCGATATTATAGGGAGGGAAGTTGGAGGCGGTGTTATCCACACGCTTTGCTGTATCGAGCATAGTCATCATGCGATCGAATCCGACAGTAGCGCGAAGTAGGGGGGTTAGGTCATGATGGTGCATTGCTTGTTCTCCATTGAGCAACATGCTTTATATTTGGCTCACCTCATGGTCGAGCCGACGAGTAAGAAAAACCCCGAAGGCATTTCTCTTACTATTCGAGTTAAGTGTTCTAAAAATGATTTCAAGATCTAGGCTTTAAATTAATCAAACCTGCTATTGGGTTTTTAATAGACGGCTGATCGATGCCAATATTTTGTTAAGGCACTGGATGTTAGTATGGGGCTAAGTAGCGCAGAGAGCTTTCATAAAAAATGCGCCAGCAAGAGTCGTCAGGCAGGACATGGTAACTTTTCTCGATTCGACATACCAAGAGGCCTTATCTTTAACGCGTGAAGCGAGAGATTATATGGCTGATCGAGCGCGAAATCGTCATCCTTGGCTTCGTCCGGAAGATCGGTTGCAAATCTGTTGTGAGGGCATGCGCCTGACTTCAAGGCTTACCCAGGTTATGGCATGGCTCATGATGCAGCGGGCAGTATTGTCTGGTGAAATGTCGATGGATGAGGCTATCCAGCCGGAAAATCGTTTGTCTGGGCAAATTGTATGCGACGTGCCCGATCAGCTTCCTGATGGTGCAGATCCTAAAATGGCGGATCTACTGAGCCGAAGTTATTTGATTTATGTACGGGTAATGCGGCTTGATTCTCAATTAGATAGAGTGGATAGAGCGAAAAAAAAGGCCCCGTAAACGGGACCTTTTTTTCTCGTATGCAAAAGACGGCTTAGTTCTTGATGCCGAAAGCTGCAAAACGCTTGTTGAACTTAGCAACTTGACCGCCGGTATCAACCAAACGGTGTTCGCCAGTCCAAGCTGGGTGACTCTTAGGATCAATATCAAGGCGCATAGTGTCGCCTTCTTTGCCCCAAGTCGATCTTGTTTCGAATTCACTACCATCGGTCATAACAACTTTGATGGTGTGGTATTCTGGATGAATGTCTTTTTTCATAGTCCTGTATCCCCATAGGAAGCGGGGGCTTTGTAACTGACCCAGTACCTTGAGGCAAGCAGAAAACCACGAATCGGGGTTAAACTACTTGGCTAGGTCATAGGGTCGCATTGAAGCCTTTAATAATTTGTGGTTTCTCACACTGGAGTGGAAAGGTCAATTCCGTTATTAGATATCTGAGAATAATTTTGGTTACTCCTCTTCGTGAGGACTGTATGGCAGGATATAAAGTATGAGTCGCAACAGCGCCCGTAGAAAATCTGAAACGCAAAGCGCGGATCGACCGAGTAGCAAAGAACTGAAACATCTGTTGTTACTTTGGCAGTTTGTGCGCCCTTATAAACTTCAGATATTTGGCGCGATGATTGCTCTGATCGTTGCTGCAGGCACTGTTTTAGGGTTGGGGCGCGGTCTCAAGGCCTTGATTGATCAGGGTTTTTCCGGTGGGGATAGTGCTCTGTTAGACCAAGCTGTTTTCGTTCTGTTTGGTGTGACTGTTCTTTTGGCGCTTGCCAGCTACTCGCGATATTACCTTGTTTCATGGATTGGTGAGCGGGTTGTTGCTGATATCAGAACAGCCGTTTTTAGCCATGTTATCAAAATGTCACCAGCATTTTTTGAAGTCACCCGGAGTGGTGAGATACTGTCTCGACTAACGACGGATACAACTTTACTACAAGTTGTTGTTGGGTCTTCTTTTTCAATTGCTTTGCGTAACATACTGATGTTCTTTGGTGGATTGACCCTTCTCGTCATCACATCTCCGAAACTCACGGGGTTTGTGGTTTTGGTAATTCCCTTTGTTTTGATCCCGATTCTGTTTTTTGGGCGTAAAGTGCGCCGTTTAAGTAAAGATAGTCAGGATCGCATTGCCGATGTCGGTGTTTTTGCTGATGAGACAATAGGCGCGATTCGCACCGTTCAAGCATTTAGTCACGAAGAAATTGATCGCGGATTCTTTTCGGGCCGTGTTGAGGATGCTTTTGGTACAGCCGCAACCCGAATCCGATTTAGGGCTCTTTTAACCGCCGTTGTAATTTTACTGGTCTTTGGATCGATTAGTGCAATTTTGTGGATGGGTGGGCGCGACGTCCTCGAAGGTAAAATCTCGGCTGGAGAGCTATCCTCTTTTGTATTCTATGCGATTGTCGTTGCGGGATCTCTCGGGGCCTTCAGTGAAGTTATCGGTGATTTGCAACGTGCCGCTGGGGCAACCGAACGCCTATTGGATTTACTCTCGATGGAATCGGATATCTCTGCTCCGGAAAATTCTGTTGCACTACCTTCTAAAATTCAAGGTGCCGTTTCTTTCAAGGAAGTCGGCTTTAATTACCCATCTAGACCAAATCAATCTGCCATGGCTGATTTCTCTGCAGATATTAAGGCTGGCGAGAAAGTAGCTATTGTCGGCCCGTCTGGGGCGGGGAAGACGACAGTTTTTCAGTTATTGCTTCGCTATTACGATGTGCAGAAGGGCGAAATTTCGATTGATGGCGTCCCTTTAAGAGAGCTTGATCCGGTTGAAATGCGTCAGCACATCGGAATGGTTTCTCAAGAACCGGTTATTTTCTCTACAACGGCCCTAGAGAACATTCGCTATGGCCGTCCAGGGGCAAGCAAAGAAGATATTATTGAGGCTGCGAAAGCTGCTTCCGCGCATGAGTTCCTTAACGATCTTCCGGATGGATACGATACATTCTTAGGCGAAAAAGGGGTTCGGTTATCAGGTGGACAGCGACAACGTCTTGCGATAGCCAGGGCAATTCTTCGGGATCCTGAAATATTATTGTTGGACGAAGCGACTTCGGCTTTGGATTCTCAAAGTGAGAAAGCTGTTCAGCAGGCTTTGGATAACTTGTTGGAAGGACGGACAACTTTGATGATTGCACACCGCCTGGCGACGGTATTGAAGGCGGATCGGATACTGGTTATGGATCAAGGGCAAATCGTTGCCAGTGGTACTCATAATGAGTTGATCAAACAAGATGGGCTCTATGCTAACTTGGCTGAGTTACAGTTTGGTATTGATATGAATCCTTCAATACAAACTCAAAGCATACCAACTCAAGCTGCAAGCTGATCTTTTAGTGGCTCGGATTAGCGCTGAGTTAATTTGAGTTCGATGCGACGGTTTCGTCTATAGGCAATCTCATCGCGGCTGGTATCAAGCGGCTGGAACTGACCGAATCCAGTCGCGGCCAACCTCGAAGCTGGTATGCCCTGACTTACGAGGAATTTCACGACTGATATGGACCGAGCTGTTGAGAGTTCCCAGTTCGATGGGAACTCTGGCGTGGAAATAGGCTGTACATCGGTGTGCCCGTCTACCCTGAGTATCCAGTCGATTTCGGTTGGGATTGTCGCTGAGAGCTCTCTAAGGGTCTTTGCGAGCTGTCCCAGCTGCTGGCTTCCTCCGTCTTCAAGAGTGGCAGAACCACTCGTAAAGAGAACTTCAGACTGAAAAACAAAACGATCGCCTACAATCCGGATATCTTGACGGTTACCAAGCACTTCTCTTAGGCGCCCAAAGAACTCAGATCTATATTTGGCAAGTTGTTGCACTTTAGTCGCAAGGGCAACGTTCAGGCGCTTGCCAAGGTCGAGGATTTGAGTTTCTTGGGCCGCGTTGATTGCTTCGGTTATGTCCAAGGTGGCTGAGATGTCCGAGAGTTGCTTTCTAAGGGCAGCGATTTGTTGGTTTAGAAGGACAACTTCAGTCTGAGCTTCTGCTGTCAGCTTTTGTTGGCCCGTGATATCACTTTCTGCGCCGGCTAGTTTTTGGGTTAAGCCGTCGCGAATTTCTTTCAACAGAGCAATCTCTGCGAGCTGAGTTTCGATCTTGTCTCTATCTGCTTCGACGACCTTGTAAGCATCTTCCAATTCTGCATTTACCCGCGCGGATTCCGCAGAAAGCTTTGCTGCTGCGAGTTCGAGAATGGAAAGTTGCTCTTCAATAGACCGCTTGTTTTTTAAAAGATCTTCTTTTTCAGCTTGAAGATCCTTTTTGTTTTTTTCAAGCAGGTCTTTGTCTGATTGCAGTAAATCTTTGTCGGACTGAAGCAGAGCTTGAGCACTGACAAGGTCTTTCAGTCTTTTGCTGACAGAAACCAGTTCTCCCTCGAGGTCTTCTTTGTCTTCGGATAAAGACGATAATTGATTAGCGAGGCTATCACGCGAGGATATGGAGCTCTGGAGTTCAGTGGTTAACTGGGTAACGCTGGTCCGAAGCCGAGTGTTCGCTGATTTCTCCAGTGAAAGAAGGTCGGCGAGTTCACTGATTTCTCTATTCAAATTGCTAAGGGCTTTGTCTTTCCCGCTCAGCGCATTACTTAGCGTAAACTGCGCCACCATAAAAACCATAAGAACAAAAATGATGACCAGCAGGAGTGTTGCTAGTGCGTCTACAAATCCTGGCCAGATGTTTATTGATCTACGGTTATTTCTACGGCTAGAGAAAGACATTTGGGGTTATTCCCCTTCTGCAAGGGCTGCCAAAGTTCGTGTTAACAAGCGTATTTCGCTCCGGATTTCCTGAACAGAACTCTCCCGACCGTTACTGATTTCTCCGGTTAATTGTTCTAGTCTAAGGTCCATGTTTCGCAAATGCCCACGTGACGCTTCATCGATCCCTGTGTTGGCTGGTGGTCTTGATTGAGCTTGAGCGAGTTGCCCCAGAATTGGTTTGAGCTGTGCTTGGGTTTCGGCAATGCTTAGCATCACGCTTTGCTCTGCTCTCATATGGTCTGTAAGTGTAGACATGCGTTCGGTCAAAGTGATCAGGCTTTGGTTCGATTTTACCCGTTCTTCTTCATCTCTGGACATGGTGCGTTCAAGCTTTTCCAGACTTTCTGCGGTTTGTTCCAGTAACGCAGAAATGTATGCGGGAACGGACTGATCCCCATCAACGCCAGGGCCGCCACTGGATAACTTGGTAATTCCAGAAAGCCACTCTTCAAGGTAATTGAGAAAACGGTTGTGAGCCTGACCCGCTTGTAATTCAAGAAAGCCGAGGACCAGAGATCCTGCGAGACCAAACAGAGAGGAGCTAAAGGCCGTTCCCATACCAGATAGTGGTGTTGCGAGGCCTGCCTTTAATTCGTCAAACATGGCGGATGGATCATCTGCGGTCGTGCTTAAACCTGAAATAGTTTGCCCTACAGCATTAACAGTATCGAGTAAGCCCCAGAAAGTGCCCAGTAGTCCGAGAAAGACAAGTAGGCCAATAAGGTAGCGGGAAATGTCATGGCTTTCTTCTATACGGCTTGAAATGCCATCAAGAAGGGTTCTCATTGATAAGGTGGAAAGGCTGAGTTTGCCTTTCTTCTCACCAATCATTGTTGCCATGGGGCCAAGTAACTTAGGTTCTCGTATCTCATCAAACGCGCCAGCGAATACGAGGCCGCCTTCAGTTTCCCGTTTGAGATCTTCCAGCCAGGCGAGTTCAGGTTTCAGAGAGAGAACTTGGCGAAAAATGTATATGATGCCAAAAAAGAGAACGCCTAAAATCATCCCATTCATTACAGCGTTTGCAATAAAGGCCTCTTGAAGGCTAGGGGCTAATGCTGCAACTGCAATCGAAACAATACCCAGAAAAATACCCATCCGGATGAGATAACGTGTTGGCCGTTTCATACGCGAGGCGCCTCTTGTAAATAAAAACTCTGCGCAGGTTACAGGTGCGGTTAGGCAAAACTATGGCTAAGCAATTGCAACCTTGTTTGGATAGTTTGAACTCAGTTAATTCTGAACAGGAATGATTTCTACGCGGTCGGGATTTCCGTCTTTCGATTTGTTCCCAAGAGCCCGTACATGCATTCTCGTACTCTGAATACCACGCTCCATTAGAACACCCCTTACTGCTAATGCACGAGATAGGGATACTCGGCGCGCTTGTGCACTACTCTCATTGTCACTGGCGTATGCAAGAAGCTGGATTACCTTTGCATCGTCAGCCAGCAGAGCGTCAGCCAATTGGTTCAACTTCACGCGGGCATCGGCACTGAGTTCCGCGTGATCAGGTGCAAAGAACAACTTTATTGGTTGAAGCGGCGCGTTGAGGTCAATGGCAGCAGTTTCAACCGGGGCGGCTGGCGGTGCCGGTGGAGGGGCAAGTTCTTCTGTGCTCTCTACAAGTGTCGATTCTACGATTGTAGGGGCAATTGGTATGCCTGTGCCTGCTTCAGCTGTGACGGGGACTGGAACTGGGGCTGGAACGGGTGGGGGCGTGAGAATTGGTTCGCTAGTTACAGTCTCTATTTCAGGAGCAGGCTCTGGTGATTTAGCGGTTACTGTATTTGGGATCTCTACGATTTTTGCGCTAACAGTACTCGGTTCTGGTGATGGAGCTGTAGGGGCTTTAGCGACTGGTTCTGGTTGTGTGGGGGTAATTGTAGAGATTACTGGTGCAGGAGGGGTGACGGGACTTGGAACTTTGGTGATTTGTAGTGGTTCTACCGCTTCTTTTATAACTTTGGGTGCTGTTGGCGTTGTCACTTTCGCGATAGCAACAGGCGCTGATGGCGGTAGGTCAGAAGCCACCGGACGGTTATTAGTTTTTACAGGTGCAGGCGCACGTGCCACAGGAGTTCGTCCTGAGGGGGGAGGAACAAGCAGTTGCGATTGTGGTTGGAACGCAGGTACCTGAGACGGATATTGGGGCTGGTCACCTGTGCTGGTTACACGTGTCTGAGACACTTGGGATAGGGGTACCAGAGGTTGGCCATAAGGATTATACAGGCTACTTCCAGAAACTACCCCTGGCTGTTGCTGACCAGTGTTGTAGCCCTGTGGGGCATAGGCAGAAGCAGGAGTGTTGTTACCTTGAGTGTTATAGCCTTGTTGGGTGTATCCAGACGGTTGAAAATCAGCAAAATTTTGTATGGTGATCTGACTTCGAAGATAATTCTGTGGCGGATAGAGAAGATTGCCCGGTCTGCTCAGGTACTCTCCGTCATTGCTGCCAGGGTATCCTGATGGTGTATTCTGTGTTCCATACCCATGGGAATAGCCATTCGAATAGGCTGGTACTGAGCCAATCAATTGCTCGTTTATATAGACACCTGAACTACCTGATCCCCCGATGATCGTGGTGTTTTGGGCCATTGTTGTTGTGGCAGCACTTAAGAGCGCCATACCTGAACATCCTGCAAGTAGAATTGCAGAGCGATTAATAAATCTATTTTTCAACATATAGCTCATAGGCTTGAACAACTTACATCCCCCAGGATGATTCCGAATGTGAATCTTGAGGCGTAGCTTAATGCTGATAAGAGGATACGACAATAGATAAGGCAAAAAGAAGAGAGAGGCCGTTTAAAGGGCCTCTCTCTATTATTGTAAAATCGTTGTTAAATCTAAGATAGACTGGATTTTTTAGTTAGTCTTTACCAGCGTCTTTGAACAGCTTAACCATTTTAGGGTGTAAGTCGATATTCGCACATAAAATGCTTTTGTTATCGTGTTTGAACTGCCGACCGTCAATTTGGGTCACGGCACCACCAGCTTCACTCACAATTAACATACCAGCTGCGACATCCCATGAAGAGAGGTCACGTTCCCAAAAGGCGTCATACCGGCCAGCAGCAACATAGGCGAGGTCAAGTGCCGCAGCACCCCAACGACGGATACCTGCTGTTTGAGCCATCACAGCGTTGATTTCACGAAGGAAGGGACCGCGATCTCCGTGGCCAAGATAAGGCGCGCCTGTCGCAACGACGACGCTGTCGAGACTTACCCTTGCAGAGACACGTAGGCGTTTATCGTTGAGAAAAGCGCCCTTACCTTTTTCTGCTGTGAACATCTCATCTTTGATAGGATCATAGATCAGTGCTGCTACAATTTCACCACGTACTTCGAGAGCAATGGAAATGGCAAAGTGAGGGAGCCCATGTAGAAAATTGGTTGTGCCATCGAGAGGATCAACAATCCAACGCTCGTCTTGGCTCTCGCCTTTTTCAACGCCGGCTTCTTCGGTTAGAAATCCAAATTCAGGACGCGCCCATTTAAGCTCGTCGATAAGAATTTTTTCTGCTTTTAGATCTGCAGTTGATACAAAGTCAGCAGGACCCTTTTTCGAAACCTGAAGATTTTCCACTTCACCAAAGTCGCGCTTGAGGCTGCGAGCAGCTTTTTCAGCTGCGCGGACCATAACGGTTATGCGTGGTGAACGATATACCATCGAAATAACTTTCCGTAAGTTTGTTAGAGAGTACGCCTTTTGTACTCGCTGTGTAATGTCTTAATCTTTTGCACGTTCCACATAACTGCCGTCGGCAGTATTCACAACGACACGCGTACCTGCTGCGATATGTGGTGGAACAAGAATACGTACCCCATTATCCAGTACGCCAGGCTTGTAAGAAGAAGATGCGGTCTGTCCTTTGACTACAGCATCAGCTTCGACAACTTCGCAGATAATGTGATCTGGGAGAACTACTGAGATTGGTTCTTCTTCATAAAGCTCAATGGTGACCGCCATGCCGTCTTGCAAGAAGATAACAGGCTCGCCGACCATGTCTTCGTGCAGTGCAATTTGCTCGTAAGATTCATTATTCATGAAATTGAGCATATCGCCGTCGCGGAAAAGAAATTGGTATTCAACCTGGTCTAAACGTACACGATCAACATCTTCACTCGCGCGGAAACGTTCGTTCATTTTTGTTCCATCGCGGATATCTCTGAGTTCCACTTGGAGGTACGCACCACCTTTGCCCGGCTGTGTGTGCTGAGTTTTCATCGCACGCATCAAGCGGCCTTTGTACTCAATGATATTGCCAGGGCGAATGGCATTTCCGTTTATTTTCATGATCAGTGCCCGTCTTCAGTTGTCAAATAACATAAATTTAAGTGTGTCGTATTTGTAATTCGCAGGGAACCTATCAGTTCCTCACGTTTCAGGCAATTGCCTCATTAATTTCCGCAACAGCTTTTGCTGGATCAGCAGGATGTTGCCATACGGCATTTTGAACGGCGATAAAGTCTGCACCAGCTTCGGCATGTGATGCTGCTTCATCAATAGTAACATCGTCCAAGGAAACACATGGCGGTGTCATCATGGTTTGCCACCAGGTCAGCAAGTCCAATCCGCGAGGACCGCCTTCTTCAAAAGCGCGCACATCGGGGTCTTCAATTTCGGGGAGTGGTCTCCGATTATTGAAGGCAACATAGTCTGCACCAGCTTCGCCAACAAGAATTGCATCGTGTCGTGAAATGCCGCAGTCGACACCTACGATATTATCATTACCCAAATATTCCCGGGCTTCTTTGAAATTAGCTGCAGACGTTAGATGTACGCCATCACATCCCAAAGAAGCTGCGTTTTTGAAATCATCTTCGATCAAAAAAGCAATGTCCCGTTCTTGCACCAAAGGGCGAAGGGTTGAGACAATCTCACTCAAGGACGTTTCTGAGCTTGCTGTTCCGCACAATAGAACACAAGAAATAGGACCTCCATCCAACGCCTTTAATAGCGTAGGGATGAATTGGTCTGTCGAGAGTTCACCACTCAGAACCTCTGGGGGCGTAAGAAGGTAGATTTCAGAATTCATAGCTCTTCATACCTAAGGAGTTACAAACTGGCAATGGGTGTCAGAGTATAGCTCATATCCTAAAAGCGAATAGCTGGTATTAAAGCCATAGTATAAAATGGGCGGTTCGCTCAAAGTTTGAAAAAAGCGGAACAAAAAACGGGGCTCATAAGAACCCCGTTTAAAAAATTTTAGCTGTGTATATATAACCTAGAGATGTTTTGCCATTGCAGCAGCAGTATCGAGCATGCGCAGGCTAAAGCCCCATTCGTTGTCGTACCAAGCTAGAACGCGAACAAAATTACCACCAATGATCTGTGTTTGGGTGGTATCGAACACAGATGAAGAGGGGTTGTGATTAAAGTCACAGGAAACCAATGGCAGCGCATTGATGCCAAGAACACCTTTCAGATATCCTTTTGAGGCTTCGATCATCGCATTGTTGATTTCCTCAACAGTGGTATCTCGCTCAGCCGTAAAGGTCAGGTCGATACAACTTACATTGGCTGTTGGTACGCGAATAGCGTTGCCTTCGAGCTTGCCTTCGAGAACAGGAAGGACCTCTCCAATCGCACGGGCTGCACCCGTGGATGTCGGGATCATGGAAACCGCAGCAGCGCGGGCACGACGGAGATCTTTGTGCTTGGAGTCAACGGTTGTCTGATCACCAGTATACGCATGGGTGGTGGTCATAAAACCGTTTTTGATACCAATAGTGTTTTGCAAAACATCAACAACCGGCGCTAAACAGTTTGTTGTACAAGATGCATTTGAAACAATTTTGTGGTCAGCCGTAAGTTGTTTGTGGTTTACACCATAAACAACTGTGAGATCACAGCCTTTTTTAGCAGGTGCTGAAATCAAAACCTTCTTGGCTCCGCCGACCATATGGAGAGATGCGCCCTCTACATTATTGAAAGCGCCAGTGCATTCTAGAACGATATCAACGCCATACTCACCCCAAGGCAATTTGGCAGGATCTCGATCATGAAGCATTTTGATTTTCTTGCCGTTGACGATGATGTTTTCATCATCAGCTTCAACTTCAGCGTTGAGAGTGCCGTGCACAGAATCGAATTTAAGCATGTGGGCGTGGATAGAGGGATCACCCGATGCATTGATGGCAACGATTTCGATATCATCGCGATTAGTCTCTATAGCTCCGCGGAGTGTCAGACGACCAATACGACCAAAACCATTGATTCCAACTTTAACTGTCATAATTTGGAACCTATTTTTATTTTCTAGTTATCGTTTACTGGAGCTTTTGCCCCTTAGTACAACGCCCCAATCTTGCGATTGAGGCGTTTATATTTGAAGATTTAAGAGTAAGTGCCTGTCGAGGCTTTACTATTATCTTCTGCTCTTTTGAGAAACGCGCTCTGCATTGCAGAAGCGTTATCTTTTTTTCCGGCCCATGCTTTGAGGGGAGCCGCTTGCAGTGCCCGACCATATGAGAAGCTGAGCTTCCATGGAAGGTTGCTGTATAATTTGTTCATGGCGTTCAAGTGTTCGGTGGATTGTTCATCAGTCTGTCCACCTGAAAGGAAGACAATACCAGGAACGGCAGCGGGTACACAGCGCAAGAGGGTTGCAATCGTGCGGTCCGCGACTTCTTCTACGGAATCTTGGTCCGGGCAATCTTGGCCTGCGATAACCATATTCGGTTTTAGCAGAATACCTTCAAGCTCGACTTCTTGATTGGCCAACTCAGCAAAGACAGAACGAAGAACCTCTTCACTTACAGCTTGGCAAACATTGATGTCATGATTGCCATCCATGAGGATTTCAGGCTCAACAATTGGCACAAGGCCAGCTTCTTGAGCAAGCGCCGCATAACGCGCTAACGCATGGGCATTAGCATGTATTGCAGCAAGGCTCGGAGACTGGTCAGTGATGTGATACACACCCCGCCATTTGGTGAATTTTGCACCGAGTTTTGCATATTCGGCCAACCGTTCACGAAGGCCATCAAGGCCTTCGGTGATGGTTTCTTCAGGGTGTCCTGCAAGATGCTTGGCCCCAAGATCGACCTTAATACCCGGGATGATGCCTTGATCTTGCATGACTTTACTCAACGGAGTTCCGTCAGCAGCATTTTGACGAAGGGTTTCGTCGTAAAGAATCACGCCACTGATGTATTCGTTGCCGCCTTCAGCACGGAATAGCAATTCGCGATAATCACGACGGGAATCTTCTGTTGATTCAGCTGAGATTGAATCAAAACGCTTCTTGATCGTGCCCGTGCTTTCGTCTGCAGCAAGTATACCCTTGCCTGTGGCGACGAGGGCTTGGGCGATATCAGCAAGTGTGTCAGTCATATTTTGTCCTAACAAAATCTTGTCTAGATTACAGGCGGGCTTTGACGGCATCGACAATAGCTTCAGGTGTGATTTTGAATTTCTTATAGAGCTGATCAATTGGGGCAGATGCGCCAAAATCGTTCATCCCAATAAAAGCACCGTATGGGCCAATCCACTCGTGCCAGCCAAACGGAAGAGCTGCTTCAACTGCAACAGTCAAAGTACCGGGTGACAAAACTTCATCACGGTAGTGCTGTGGCTGTTGCTTAAAGATTTCCCAGCATGGCATGGATACGACAGCTGTTCCGATTCCCATCTCTTCGAGACGCTTTTGGCCTTCAAGTGCAATCTCAACTTCTGAGCCTGAGGCAAGAAGAGTGACCTGACGATCCAAAACAGAAGGGTTGAGGATGTAAGCGCCGTAGCTAGAATAGTTGTCTGAAATATCTTTACGTTGAGCAGGTAAGCCCTGACGCGTTAAGGCAATCACAGAAGGAGTATCTTCGCTCTCAAGAGCGAGCTCCCAACATTCTGCGGTTTCAATGGCATCCGCAGGACGGAAGACGTTGAGGTTTGGAATCGCACGAAGAGACGCAAGATGTTCGACAGGTTGGTGTGTTGGGCCATCTTCGCCAAGGCCAATAGAATCGTGGGTCATTACATAAATGACACGTTGTTTCATAAGGGCCGATAGGCGAATTGACGGACGACAATAATCAGTAAACACCAGGAAGGTTCCGCCGTAAGGAACGAATCCACCATGAAGGACCATACCGTTCATCGCTGCTGCCATTGCATGCTCACGAACGCCGTAATAGATGTAGCTGCCAGAATAATCGGCAGCAGATACAGGGCCTTGGCTTCCGGATTTAGTGTTGTTTGAGCCTGTGAGATCAGCAGAACCACCGATCATGTGTGGAATTAACGCTGTTAATTCGTCCAGAGCATTCTGCGAAGATTGACGGGTAGCCAATTTGGGGCCTTCCGCAGCAACCTTAGTTTTGTATTCATGGAAAGATTGCTTCCAGCCTTCTGGAAGTTTACCAGCCATTTGATCTTCAAAAGTCTTACGTTGATCAGCAGGTAGGCTTGCAAATTTTTCGTCCCATGCAGCAGAGAAATCAGCGCCACGTTTACCAGAAGATCTCCATGCGTTGAGGATGTTCTCTGGAATTTCGAAAGGCGCATGTGGCCATCCAATTTTTTCTCGAGTACCAGCGATCTCTTCATCGCCAAGAGGGGCGCCGTGGGTTTTTGAGGTTCCAGCTTTGCTTGGTGCGCCATAGCCAATAACCGTTTTGCAGGCAATCAACGATGGTTTGTCGCTGTTACGAGCAGCTTCGATCGCTTTGGCAATGGCCTCTGGATCATGACCATCAATGGCGACGGCGTCCCATCCACAAGCTTCGAAACGCATCAACTGGTTATCAGAGACGGACATGTCTGTTGAACCGTCGATTGTGATACCGTTGTCATCGAAAAGGACGATGAGCTTGTTGAGTTTTAAGTGACCAGCAAGAGAAATTGCTTCGTGGCTGATGCCTTCCATAAGGCAGCCATCCCCCGCAATAGCGTAGGTGTAATGGTCGACAATGTCATCGTTATAACGTGCATTGAGCATACGCTCAGCCAACGCCATACCTACAGAATTCGCAAGACCTTGCCCAAGTGGACCGGTTGTTGTTTCAATGCCGGGAGCGTGCCCAAATTCCGGGTGGCCAGCTGTCATGCTGTCCAATTGGCGGAAGTTTTTCAGCTGCTCCATGGTCATGTCCGGGTATCCGGTCAGATGAAGCAGCGAATACATCAACATTGATCCATGACCTGCGGATAATATAAAGCGGTCGCGGTCGGCCCAGTCAGGGCGCAATGGATCGAATTTCATAAAGCGACTAAAGAGAACAGTAGCAACGTCAGCCATGCCCATCGGCATTCCTGGATGTCCAGAGTTCGCGCGTTGAACGGCATCCATGGAAAGAGCACGAATGGCATTAGCCATATCAGCGTGGTTGCTACCTGGCGCGGCGTCCGCAGCAGATACGGGAAGGCGCAGTGCAGTCATATTTCAAGGTCCCCAGTTGGGTTCAGATTATCCTGCCCAGTGATTAGGACAGAGGGCCATTAACGGCGGCAAAATGCCCCTTTGCTTGCCAGAGGTCAATAAGGTTGTCTGGAATAGCTGTCATAACATGGATTTAATCGTTATATAAAGAAGAACGTAAAGACTTGTGAGACAGATAGTTGATCTTACTGACAGAGGTCATTTATTCTGTTAGTCATTGATCCTGCCTAGTTATTGACCTGGCGAATAATTACCAGCAAGTGGCTTATTTAAAATATGACAAGAATTCTGAAAGCTGTTGATCGTCTCGCGACTGCGGTAGAAGCACTGGAAAAAAGTGTGGATACCCGATTACGCGACTCCAGTGGGTCAATTTCAAAGTTGCAACATGATCTTGATTTGAGTGTGAAGGAAAACTCCGAACTCAAAAATTTAAAACAGGATGTCGGGGATCGCCTCGATTCTGTGATCGGTCAACTTTCTGACGCACTGGAGAAATAGGATGGCGCAAGTAACGCTTAATGTGAACGGACGCCGCTACTCTGTTAGTTGCCAAGACGGCCAAGAAGATCATCTTTTGGGTCTGTCCAAGTACATCAATCAGAAGATTGATGATTTGAAGGGCAGCATGGGACAGGTGAGTGAAGCGCATTTGTTATTAATGGGAAGCTTAATGCTTGCTGACGAGCTTCATGAAGCTTACATCAAGATTGATGATGGCAAGTCGGAAGAGGATCGTAAATCCTCTGAAAATGACGAAGTTGAGGCAGAGAAAGTCGCTACAGCGCTGGAAAGTTGTGCTGATCGGCTGGAATCTATTGCTGCCCGTCTGGAAAGTTAGTAAAAGATATAATTGGTGCTACGGAACGCGTGGGGTTCGTAATTTCCCTGGGGCCTAAATTCTTCTTCGGGAGCTGTCCCTGCTGAGATCGTGGTCTTGGTATATGGCGCCCACCTGCACTGCAGGCCACAAGAGGACTTGGAACTAACGGTTACTGTGGCACCACTTGATCCCTTTCGGGTTATTGAATAAATGCAATAGCTTTTGGCTGCTATTTTTGAGCCTGTGAGGGAAACGATGACAGATCTAGATACCCAAGATATCGACCAGCTTAAAAAAACACTTCGAAAAGAAGCAAAGAAGAAGCGTGCTGAGGCTTATCGCCTTTTGCCCAATGCTGCTGATGAGTTGTGTCATAGGCTGTTTGATTCGATCGAACTACCAAAAGGCGCGGTTGTTTCGGCTTACTGGCCGCTTGGGGATGAGTTAGATCCCATGCCTTTACTCAACACTCTCCATGCCAAAGGGTATCGCCCCGTGCTTCCTGTCATGCTTGGCGCTGGCAAGCCCTTGATTTTCAAAAGCTGGGCACCAGGAGACGCGTTGGAAGATGCCGGGTTTGGGACACGTGAGCCCCACGCAGATAAGGAAGAGCTGGAGCCTGATGTTTTGTTCGTACCTCTTCTTGCTTTCGATCGAGCTGGCTATAGGCTCGGATATGGCGGTGGATTTTACGATCGAACCCTTGATAAACTTCGTGCCTATAAGTCAGTAACCGCTATCGGTATTGCCTATGCGGCACAAGAAATGGAAGCCGTCATTCGCGGCCCTTACGATCAGCCCCTTAATTGCATTGTAACCGAACAGGAAGTCATCCGTTTGTCGTCAGAAGCTTAATGTTTGTTTGACGTGAAAATCGTGACGGTCTCTTTTTCGCTCCTCTTCAAGGGAATAGTTCTTGGTTCTGGCGCATAGAAATCTTATACCTTCAGAATTATTGAAAACGTGACGGTGTGCAGGGCTGTTTGGTAATAGCTTGGTCTGCCTTGAAGGAACGAAAATGAGATTGTTATTCTGTGGTGATGTCGTTGGCCGATCTGGACGTGATGCAATTGTTGAGCATCTACCCGGTTTGCGCAAAGATCTGAAACTGGATTTCGTCGTTGTTAACGGTGAAAATGCAGCTTCTGGGTTTGGCATCACAGAGAAAATCTGCAAGCAGTTATTTGAGTGCGGTGCTGATGTTGTTTCTGGAGGTAATCACAGTTGGGATCAGCGCGAGTGCATTACTTATATAAATAAAGAAACACGGCTTTTGCGCCCGCTTAACTTTCCCGAGGGGACACCTGGTCGGGGTGCTGCCCTATACGAAGCCCCAGGTGGGCGTAAGGTCATGGTTATGAATGCTATGGGCCGAGTCTTCATGGATCCGCTAGATGATCCGTTTGCCGCAATATCTAAAATACTTGATCGTTATAAAATGGGGCAACAGGGACTCTCAGCAGTCATTGTTGATTTTCATGGCGAAGCGACCAGTGAAAAAATGGCTATGGGGCATTTCCTTGATGGCAAGGTTAGTCTTGTGGTTGGAACACATACGCACATTCCGACTGCGGATCATATGGTTTTGACTGGCGGTACCGCGTATCAAAGCGATGTGGGCATGACAGGTGATTATGATTCTGTAATTGGGATGAAAAAAGAAGTCCCTATTGCCCGTTTTACCCGAAAAATGCCAACGGAGCGTATGAGCCCGGCTACGGGAGAAGCCACTCTTTCTGCGATATATGTGGAGACGGATGACAGGACGGGTTTGGCCAAGCGTGTGGAGCCGGTTCGAATCGGTGGTAAGCTTTCTCAAACAGTTCCTCAGCTCGATTAGCCGTCTTTCCTATTGAGTAGGAATGACGGCTTCCATGAGGCTTAATATTTAGGTTTAGCTGTGTTTTGCGATTTTTGACGACAGTGTTTTAAAGCGTTTGACTTCATCGATCATTAAGCTTGCCTGTCCCAAGGTATCGGTGGCGATGGCGCTCGCCTGTTCAACTGGTGTGGAATGGGTTGAGGTCGTTCCTGGTACATTCTCTGCAATCGATACCATTGTACTAAGAGCATCGAGGCTGGCGTGAAAAGAGTAATCCTCGGTTAACTCAGCCGCATTTTTGGCTATTTTCGAGAATTCCTTCGCATCAATGTGATTATTTTCTGGAAAATCGATAATATGAAATTCTTCTGCCATGGTGTTTACCAATCGTAATGAGGCATTCCCTGTATTGTGGCACAACTTTAGTGATTTTAGCTTAAACTTTAGTTAATACTTTGCTTTGGAAACGTCAGAAAATCATTCGAATTGCTAAATATCGGCCTATTAGGGCTTCTTCTGTCCGTGAAATCCTGCTAGATAAACATTGAAATATTTTGTTTAATTATCTGAGCTAGGAAGTCTGCTCATGGCAGGTCATTCACAATTTAAGAACATCATGCACCGCAAAGGTGCTCAGGATAAAAAACGTGCTAAAATATTTGCACGACACACCCGTGAAATCATGGTTGCAGCCCGTTCCGGGACGCCCGATCCTGAGCAAAATTCATCTTTGCGAAATGCGATTATTGCTGCGCGTGCTGCAAACATGCCCAAGGATAACATCGATCGTGCTGTAAAGCGCGTTGCTGGTGGTGAAGAAGTCGCCAACTACGAAGATGTGCGCTATGAGGGATACGGTCCTGCAGGTGTTGCTGTAATTGTCGATGCATCGACCGATAATCGAAACCGGACTGCTTCTGAGGTTCGCACCGCGTTTGCCAAACTCGGTGGAAACCTGGGTGAAACCGGTAGTGTTTCCTTTATGTTCGATCGTGTGGGATCAATTATTTATCCTGCTGATGTCGCGGATGCTGATGCGATGTTCGAGGCCGCTGTGGAAGCTGGTGCTGAGAACGTTGAAAGCACTGATGATGATCATGAAATCATATGTGAGCCAGATGATTTTGCCTCTGTACGTGATGCTTTGATGGAAAAATTTGATGCACCGACAGAATCAGGCCTTGTCTGGAAACCTCAAAATACGATCGCACTCAACGAAGATCAGGCTTCTACGATGCTAAAGCTGATTGATGTGCTTGATGATAACGATGATGTACAAAGCGTCAGTGCTAACTTTGAAATCGATGATGAAATTATGGCCAAGCTAACAGCAGGCTAATTATTTGGGGGCCGGATCTAGGAATAATGCGGATCATTGGAATAGATCCCGGCCTTCGTTTTACCGGGTGGGGTATACTGGAATCTGAAGGTAATCGACTGCACCATGTAGCCAATGGTGTGATCAAGACACTTTCAACCAATGAACTCCCTCAGCGTCTTGTGGAAATTCACGATGGTATTCGCGCCGTATTGGGCGATTACCAACCTGATGAGGCAGCCGTTGAAATTACTCTGGCGAATAAAAATCCCAGCTCTACTCTGAAACTCGGTATGGCCCGCGGAATTGCTCTGGTCACACCAGCATTGATGGGGCTTCCTGTTGGGGAATACCTGCCTATGATCGTTAAAAAGTCGGTTGTCGGCACAGGGCATGCGACCAAGGAGCAAGTGTTGATGATGGTTGAGAGGCTGTTGCCGGGATGTAAAGCAACTTCCACTGATGCCTCTGATGCATTGGCAATTGCTATCTGCCATGCTCATAATGTCTCAACGAGGCGCAAATGGGCTGCGGGAGTTGAGGATCCAATTGCTGCGGCTTTGAAAAAAGCAGGTATGGATGATCCCCGATTGGAAAATAAGAAGGCCGGAAAGGCCAGAGGGAAAAAATTCCGATGATCGGAAAGCTGACAGGTAAAGTGGATTCCACCGGAGATGATTGGGTCATGCTCGATGTCGGTGGTGTTGGCTATGTGGCTTTTTGTTCAAGTCGAACCCTCTCGGCTCTTCCTGGAGAAGGAGAAGTCGCCAGCCTATTGATCGAGACCCACGTTCGGGAAGATCATATTCATCTTTTTGGGTTTGCTACACAGGCTGAAAAAGAATGGTATCTTTTGCTTGGCACTGTCCAGGGCGTTGGGGCCAAAGTCGGTTTGGCAATTCTGTCTGCTATATCGCCTGATGAGCTTTCAGTTGCCATAGCTGCTCAAGATAAAACGACGTTGACGCGCGCAAGTGGTGTCGGGCCAAAACTAGCGGTTCGAATTGTGAACGAGCTTAAGGACAAGATCGCTAAGCTTTCGCTCGGAGTGTCGGGACAGGTTGTCGATTCTTCAACAGAGCATAAAGGGACAACGGCATCTACTCTGGCCGTATCAGAAGATGCAATTTCCGCTCTGGTTAATCTAGGGTATCGGCGCTCTGAAGCTTATAGTGCGGTTGCGAAGGTATCCAGTGAGCAGGGGCTCGAGGCGCCGCTTGAGAATCTTATTAAAGGTGGTTTGGCGGAGTTGATGCGTTGAGTGAAGATAGACTGGTCTCAAATGAATTTTCCGAAGGTGACGGCGCTGAAAAGTCTATACGCCCGTTAAGTCTTGGAGAATTTATTGGTCAACGCCAGCTCCGAGAAAATTTACACATTTTCATTGAGGCCGCAAAACAACGTGGTGAAGCGCTTGATCATGTTTTATTTTTTGGCCCCCCAGGTCTTGGAAAAACAACCCTTGCCCAAGTTGTAGCAAGAGAACTTGGTGTCGGTTTTCGCGCGACTTCTGGCCCGGTGATTGCAAAGGCTGGAGATCTAGCCGCAATTCTTACCAACCTGGAATCTCATGATGTTCTGTTTATTGATGAGATCCACCGATTATCACCCGTTGTCGAAGAAATCCTTTATCCGGCGATGGAAGACTTCAAACTTGACCTCATCATTGGCGAAGGACCTGCTGCACGCTCAGTTCAGATCGATCTACCTCCCTTTACCTTGATCGGTGCAACCACCAGATCTGGGCTGATATCGACACCTTTGAGAGAACGTTTTGGTATCCCGCTGCGGTTACAGTTTTACGAACCTGAGGAACTGCAACAGATTGTAGCGCGTGGGGCTAAAATTCTTGATGCACCAATGAGTGATGAAGGTGCTTTTGAAATTGCCCGTCGCTCAAGGGGAACACCTCGTGTTTCTGGTCGGCTGCTTCGTCGAGTTCGCGACTTTGCTTCTGTGGCGGGTGTAGAGTTAATCGAAGCTGCTGACGCTGATGTTGCGTTGCGCCGTTTGGATGTTGATGAAAAAGGCCTTGATGCCATGGACCGCAAGTATCTGCGGGTTATCGCTGAAAATTACGGTGGCGGTCCTGTTGGCGCAGAAACTTTGGCTGCGGCACTTTCAGAGCAAAGAGATGTTATTGAAGATGTCATTGAGCCCTATTTAATTCAGCAGGGGTTTCTTCAGCGCACACCTCGGGGACGGATGCTCAGTAGTAGCGGGTATAAATATTTGGGTTTGAATGAGCCCGTTGAAGTGTCTTCACGACGTTCTACACAGATGGATTTACTTTCTGGGAGTGTGCCTGATAGCGGAACTGGGGACGTAGAGGGCAAATGACTATGAAGCAAATTTGTGACCTTCCTTTGTCTGGAGCCTTGGAAAATGGTGCGCATCGCTTTCCTGTTCGGGTGTATTACGAAGACACAGATAATGCGAAAATAGTCTATCATGCCAATTACTTGAAGTTCGCAGAGAGAGCGCGAACAGAGATCCTCCGCCTTCTCGGTCTTGAACAAACCGAATTAAGTCAGCGTTTCGGCCTTTTTTTTGCCGTAAAAGATTGCTTTCTTAAGTTCGTACAGCCTGCGTATCTTGATGACCTATTGGAAGTTCGATCGCGGGTTACTGAGATGAAGGGGGCCAGCTTTTCGTTTGAGCAAGTTATCATGCGAGGAGATGAGGCATTGGTACGGTGTAACATCCGGATTGCCTGTGTCAGCGAAAAGGGGGGACCCGCAAGGATCCCGAGCGAGATTAGTCAAGCCCTGATGTCTTTTGGGGAATAAGTTATAGGGTTCTAAAGGGAGCTGCCAAAGAAGATGGCAAATGAAGTAATTGAGACAGTTGAGACCGTTGGTCTTGGTGGTGATATCGTCGATTCAGTTGCACTTGGTGGCGCTTCGGCAATTCACGATATGAGTGTTTGGGGGCTTTTCCTTCAGGCTGATATTATTGTCAAAGTCGTGATCTTTATCTTGGTCATTGCCTCGATTTGGTCTTGGGCCATCATGTTCGATAAGATTGTAAAATTACGCAATCTTCGTAAACGAGCCGATCAATTTGACGAAGCTTTCTGGTCAGGCGGTTCTCTTGATGATCTCTATGACCGCATTGAAAAGCGTCCCTCTGACCCTGTATCGAGTATTTTTATTTCCGCTATGCGTGAATGGCGTCGGGCGAGCAGTCGCGGTACCGGTAACAGAAGCGACCATGCGCGGGTAAGCCTGCAGCAACGGATCGACAGAGTTATGGACATTAGTCTCAATAGAGAAATGGACATTCTGGAACGCGGTATGGTTTTCCTCGCTTCAGTTGGATCTTCTGCCCCTTTTATCGGTCTTTTTGGAACGGTCTGGGGAATTATGAACGCCTTTACATCTATTGCGGCATCAAAAAACACCAGTTTGGCAGTCGTTGCACCAGGTATTGCCGAAGCTCTTTTTGCGACGGCACTGGGCCTTGTTGCTGCTATTCCAGCTGTCCTTGCGTATAACAAACTTTCAAGTGATATCGGCCGATATGGTGCGAGACTTGAAGTGTTTGCGGGCGAATTCAGTGCCATCCTCTCCCGCCAGTTAGAGGAGCACTAGTATGGCGGCTCCGACACTAAGTGGCAGTGGTGGGGGAAAGGGGACACGTCGGTGGACCCGCTCTAGCCGAAAGCCGATGAGTGATATCAACGTCACCCCTTTTGTTGATGTCATGTTGGTCCTGTTGATTGTCTTTATGGTAACGGCTCCGCTGTTAACCGTCGGGGTGCCTGTGGATTTACCTAAAACACAGGCGAAATCATTGAATGCTTCTGAGGAGCCTCTTGTTATCACTGTGAATGCTCGGGGCGAGCTTTATATTCAAGAGGCCAAAATTGAAGAAGATCAATTAGTGCCACGATTAAATGCTATAACTGAAAATAAGCCTGATACACGGGTTTATGTTCGAGGCGATAAGACAATTGATTATGGTCGTGTCATGCAGGTAATGGGGCTGGTGAACAGTGCTGGCTATGAGAGGGTTGCCTTGATAGCTGAGCTCCCTAAAGAAGATAAGTAGTCGCGAATATCATGCGTACGGGTGTTGCTCTTTCTTTATTCTTACATATGGCCTTATTGGCGTTTGTGATCTTTGGATTGCCGCGTTTTAACAAGCCGTTTCTTGCTGACCAGGTTGTGCCGGTTGAGTTTGTTGTTTTGGCTGAATTGGATGTGGAAAAGCCTCCTGCACCAGAGCAAGAAGAACCTGAGCCTGAGCCGGAAGAACCACCAAAACCCGAGCCAAAGCCTGAACCAGAACCCGCTCCCGAGCCTGAGCCCGCTCCTGAACCCGAGCCAGAGCCAATTCCAGAACCAGAACCTCTCAAGGTCGAAGCTCCTGAGCCGGAAATAATTCAAAAAATTGAGCCAGAACCTATTCCTGAGCCAGAGCCTGAACCTGAGCTCGAGGAAGTCAAAAAAATCGTAACGCCGAAACCCAAGGCGCGCCCAAAACCGCCTAAGCGACCAGAGCCAAAAGTTGCAAAGAAAAAAGAAGAGCCTAAGCCAAAGTTTGATGCACTTACGTCTATTTTGAAGAATGTTGATAAACTTAAGTCAGCTCCTAAAAAGTCGACGTCAAAAGGGCAAGCGAATAATACGCCAAAGCGCCAACGGGCTTCTGCGTCACAAATAAATGATATTCAACGCTCTTTGCAACAGCAGATGAAACGCTGTTGGCGTGTGGATGCTGGTGCTTTGCAGGCAGATGAAATGATTGTCGATATATCGTTCAATTTACGCCGGGATGGTAGCGTAAGTGGTGTGCGTATTGTGGATCAAAATCGGTTTAACAAAGATGCATACTTTAAAACTGCTGCTGAAAATGCGCGAAGAGCTGTTATTAGCTGTGCGCCTTATAATCTCCCAATTGATCTGTATGATGATTGGCAGGCAGTGAATATGAGCTTTGATCCGTCAAAAATGTTTGGGCAATAGAGTGGAGATGGATGCTTAATCGAGCTCGAACCGTTTTTCGCTGTCTTGCCTGTACTGTGCTTATCCTGTGGGATATTAGCTCGGGATATGCCGAAACTAGACTAGACAATGGTAACAAATTGGACCAACAACCGTGGGGCCAATGTTTAAAAATAAGCCCGAATGTGACATACAGTGAAAGCATGATCGTTGAGTTGTCGGTAGAACTGTATGAAGACGGTAATGTTGAAAGTATAAAAGTTGTCGATCAGGGGCAATCTACTCAAGATGAAGAATTCGTAGCGTTAGCAGAAAAATTAAAAACAGAAATTATTAGATGTGCGCCGTACAATTTGCCAATTAACCTTTATAAAGATTGGCAAACATCGATTTGGCGTTTTGACCCGTCAACAATGTTCGGGCAATGAATGGGAGAAGAATATTGAATTTATTAAAGGCAACGCGCGGTATATTCCTTGCCGTAGCTGGGACTCTGGGAGTTGTTGTCGGTAGTTTCCCTGCTCTGGCCGAAATCAATGTGAATATTACGGAAGGCTTTGTTGAACCTTTGCCCGTAGCAATCGCTGATTTCCATGGAGGGCAACCTGAAGAACAACTTATTGGCCGTGATATCGCCGAGGTTATTTCTTCAAACCTAGAGCGGACAGGTTTGTTCAAGCCCATTGATGATAAGGCTTTCATTCAAGATCGAAACTCACTTAGAGTTGGCGTTCGGTTTGGTGACTGGCGGTTGATTAACGCACAGGCTTTGGTGACGGGGAAGATCCAGGTCCAAGGTGATGGTAAGGTCAATGTTGAGTTTCGGCTTTGGGATGTCTATGCCGAGAATATGATGACGGGCTTTTCCTATACATCAACTCGCACCAACTGGCGCCGTATTGCCCACCGGATATCTGATGCGATCTACAAGCGCCTGACGGGTGAGAGCGGCTATTTCGATACACGTTTGGTGTATGTTTCTGAAACTGGGCCACAGAATCGGCGCCAACGGCGACTGGCAATTATGGATCAGGATGGTTTCAACCATAAATTCCTGACCAATGGTCGTTTTGATGTCTTCACGCCCCGGTTCTCTCCGACTTCGCAAGAGATCACATATTTGTCATTCGAGGGCAATGTTCCCAAAGTTAAGCTTTTAGACCTGCAAACGGGTCGAGAAGAAACTCTTGGCAATTTCAAGGGCATGAGCTTCGCGCCGCGGTTTTCTCCTGACGGAAACTCTGTCGTCATGAGCTTGGCTGATCGGGGTAATACCGAAATTTACTCCATGGATCTGCGGACGCGGAAGTTTATTCGACTGACTAACGACCCTGCAATTGATACGTCTCCTTCTTATTCGCCAGATGGATCTAAGGTTGTATTTAACTCGGATCGAGGGGGAAGCCAGCAGTTATATGTGATGGATGTTAATGGCGGTAATGTTAAAAGAATCTCTTTTAACAAAGGACGTTACGCGACTCCGGTATGGTCACCTCGCGGAGATCTGATCGCTTTCACCCGTCTTTCTGGTAGAAAGTTCTACATCGGTGTCATGAAGCCAGATGGGTCAGGTGAGCGGATGCTTTCTGAAGGATACCATGTCGAAGGTCCGACGTGGTCGCCGAATGGCCGTGTGCTGTCATATTTTAAACAGGGTAAGTCTGATAGTCGTGGTAAAGTAAAAAGCAATGTCTATACCGTCGATCTTTCAGGTTACAACGAACGGCAGGTCGTTACCCCTCTTGATGGTGTTGATCCTGCTTGGTCACCACTATTGCAATAAGCTGTATGCTTGATAAACCACTGTTACATCGTTATAGTCGTGGGCGTTTCCCGATTTAATCGGTGTAACAGGGGGTTTTTGAGTTTCTTCGTTGGTCCGATATTTTCATACGGGTCACTTTAACAATTTAGTATCCGGGTATTACTCGAGAGGGCGAAACAATATGCGCTTTAAGTTGCTCACCATGTTTGCAGCCGCACTGTTCCTAAGTGCTTGTGCTAGCAATTCCGATGACACAGCAGGGGGGTCCAATGACGGGGCGTCTGCGACAACTGGTACAACAGACCAGTCTTCTTCTGTAGATTCATCTTCCATCCAAGGGCCTCAGCCAGGTTCACTGGAACACCTCGTCGTTAACGTTGGCGACCGGGTTTTCTTTGGTTATGACCAGAGTGATCTACAAGCTGAAGGTCAAAAGACGACTGAAGCTCTTGCGGTATGGCTCAACAGCTATCCATCAGTTACTTTGACCGTTGAAGGTCATGCTGATGAACGCGGTACGCGTGAATACAACCTTGCTTTGGGTGAACGTCGTGCAAATTCTGTACGTGATTACCTTGTTGCTTTGGGCGTAAATCCTAACCGTCTTCAAGTTGTAAGCTTTGGTAAAGAGCGTCCAGCAGTTCTGGGTTCTACCGAAGAAGCTTGGGCTCAGAACCGTCGTGCTGTCTTTGTTGTAAACTAAGCGCATCGATTGTTATTTTAAAAATCCCGTTTGGTTGTGAAACCGAACGGGATTTTTTTGTTTAAGAATTACATTTCTGTACGGATGCCACATTGTTACCAAGATGGCGACGTATAAGGGATGATATTATTTATCGTTCGAGGGTGTGAAAAGAAGATGTCATTGATGGCCGTTAATTGGAAAACGTTCCGTATGGTTGCTGGCGCCGTAATCGTTTTACTGGCTTTCCCAGTAAATTCTTGGGCACAAAATTCGCAAGTTCAGGGGCTGGTTAACAAGATTGATCGCCTGCAAAGAGAGCTCGTGACCCTTCAACAACACATCTATCAGGGTAAAACGCCCTCGGCTGCAGACTTGGCCGCAGTTGGGTCCGATACAGGTGGTGGCGCAAACTCTGGCAGGGTTGAACTGCGTTTGTCGCAAGTTGAGAACCAAATGCGCAAACTCACGGGACAGTTTGAACAGGTTAATTTCCAATTGGATCAGATGGGCAAACGTCTGGACAAGTTGGTTGCTGATACCGATTTACGGTTACAAAACCTTGAAAACGGTAATCAGGTTGGCCAACTCCCGCAATCTAATCAAGTAACGGGGGGGGCGCCGTCACCAGCGCAAACTGGCTCTACACTTCAACAACCGCAATCTTCCGGGCAGCCGGGTGTTTTGGGGACGGTTAGTGCTGAGGATTTGAATAATTTCAATACCCAACAACAGGCTGCCACAGCGCCGAACACAGCAGTTGAAAGTGCATCCCCTCAAAGCTTAATTCAAGGTGGACTACGTTCAGACGAAGTCGGATCTTACAATTTACCTGGGGATACGCCCAAACAGCAGTATGATTATGCTTTCGGGCTTTTGCGTCAGGCCAGATACGACGAAGCAGAGCAGGCATTTACGACTTTTGTTGAACGCCACCCCGAAGATTCTCTTGCGGGCAACGCGACTTATTGGTTGGGAGAGACCTATTATGTTCGGGGTGACTATCAGCAAGCTGCAATTACCTTTGCTGATTCGTTTCAACGCTATCCAAGTAGCTCTAAAGCACCGGATAATCTTTTGAAGCTTGGCCTATCCCTATCCTCTCTTGGTAATACGGCAGACGCTTGTGGTACTTTTGGAGAGCTGCTGACGCGTTATCCCAATTCTTCGGCGATCATAAAACAACGTGCCGGCCAGGAAACTCAAAGACTAAATTGCCAATAATAACATCCCTTACAGTGAGTTAGAAGTGAGTGACGGCAGGTCTGAATTGTTGCCTCTAGATGGGCCTCTTTACGGGGAAGAGTTTACAGATTTGATGTCTGCATTCACTTTTCCCGGTACGTCATTGAGGGTTGGTGTCGCTGTGTCCGGTGGGGCCGATAGTATGGCTTTGTGCCTTCTCCTTAAGGAGTGGGTCCTCTCACAAGGCGGGGAACTCTTGGCGGTAACCGTGGATCATGGTTTGCGCCCAGAATCAGAATTTGAAGCAAAATGGGTGGCTGCTCGTTTAGCGGCAGAAGGTATTGAACATCATATTTTGACCTGGAAAAAAGACCCTGAAGCTACAGGAAGTACGCAGGTTCAGGCCAGAGATGGACGCTATAAAGCGATTGCGACCTGGTGCGAAAAAAATAAAATTTCCGACATCGCTCTGGCGCACCATCTTGATGATCAAATCGAAACCTTTTTAATGCGGTTGATCCGCCACAGCGGGGCAGATGGTCTCGCAGGGATGTCGATGTTACGCCAGGATGGGGGATTGAATTTTATCCGACCATTGCTGGCTATCCCTAAGGATCGCCTGTTAGCGACGTTACGGGATCGGGGCTGGGGCTGGATTGAAGAGCCTAGTAATCATAAGGATAGTTACCTTCGTAATCGGTTGCGCCAAAGGATACCTGATTTGGCGCGACAGGGGCTCAGACGAGAAACACTTGCACGCATTAACCATAGCCTGGGTCGGATACGTAAAAATCTTGAAGAACGGACGGACAGTTTTATTAACCAGCGTGTCGTCGTTAATCCTGCTGGTTTTGCTGAGATAGACTTCAGCGAATCGGCCAAGATTAATCCTGACATTCTGTCTCGAGCCTTGGAAAAGGTACTTTTGACCATAGGAGGAGGAAATTATTCTCCGAGATCTTCAAAAACCGGACGTTTGGTCGCAGGACTGTTGGGTATTACTGAATTCAAAGCGACTCTGGCAGGATGTCAGATTGTACTTTTCAATGATAAGATCACCGTTGTACGTGAAACGAGAAAACTCTCTGATGTCTCTTTAAAATCTGGTTCTGATTTTCTGTGGGATAACAGATTCTATGTTCATATTCATAAAGCTATGACAGATAAGGGATTGGTCTTGAAAGCCTTGGGTGAGAAGGGGTGGCAGCAGCTATGTCAAGAGAGCCCTCAGCTTAAAGCAACAACAGTTCCGATTGTCGCCCGTTATAGTCTTCCGGCTATTTTTCTTGGGGATAAAATCATAACTGTCCCGCATCTTGAGTACCTTGATCCGGCCTGGATAGAGAAATTACGCATAAAAATACGTTTTAACCCTAAAAATAAATTAATTCAGCACTCCTTTACGGTTGCTTAGGCGCGCAAGCGCACTATCTTCTAAGAAGAACTGATTCATTTTGCTACGCTTTTGAGAGCGTACCCTAAATTTTTGGAAGGTCGTTACCTTGAATTTCAGCCGAAATGCAGCCTTATGGATTGTAGTGGCATTGCTTTTGTTTGCTCTTTTTAACCTTTTTCAAGGTCCTACAACCTCGAGTGGGCAGCAGCCGTTAGCATATTCTGAATTCCTCGCTCAAGTAGAGACGGGGCAAATTTCAAACGTCACTATCCAGGGGCAAGAAATTAACGGCCATTATAGTGATGGCAGACAATTCTCAAGCTATGCACCTGAAGACCCTACACTGGTCCAGATACTTCGTAACAACGGCGTAATTGTGAAAGCGATGCCTTTGGACGAAGGCAGTACTCTCATACAGATACTGATCTCCTGGTTCCCGATGATCTTGCTTATTGGCGTATGGATTTTTCTATTCCGCCAGATGCAGGGCAACAGCGGCAAGGCTATGGGGTTTGGTAAAAGTAAAGCCAAGCTGCTTACTGAAAAACAAGGCCGCGTTACATTTGATGATGTTGCTGGTATTGATGAAGCAAAAGAAGAGCTGGAAGAAATTGTTGAATTTCTAAAAGATCCTCAGAAATACCAACGTTTGGGCGGTAAAATACCAAAAGGTTGTCTGTTAGTCGGACCCCCAGGTACAGGTAAGACGCTTCTGGCGCGTGCTATTGCCGGGGAAGCAAACGTTCCTTTCTTTACAATCTCTGGTTCAGATTTTGTCGAAATGTTTGTCGGTGTCGGTGCGAGCCGGGTCCGCGACATGTTTGAACAGGGTAAAAAGAACGCACCTTGTATTCTCTTCATCGATGAGATTGATGCTGTCGGCCGTCATCGTGGCGCCGGCATGGGCGGTGGTAATGATGAGAGAGAGCAAACTCTTAATGCCTTGCTGGTCGAGATGGATGGTTTTGAGTCAAACGAAGGCGTGATTATCATCGCTGCTACCAACCGTCCCGATGTGTTGGATAATGCTTTGCTCCGTCCAGGTCGTTTTGATCGCCAAGTAACGGTTTCGAACCCAGATATTATTGGCCGTGAAAAAATCCTAAAAGTGCATGTACGAAAAGTTCCCTTGGCCCCTGATGTTGACGCACGTGTTATCGCTCGCGGAACACCTGGTTTCTCTGGTGCAGCCTTGGCAAATCTTGTGAACGAAGCAGCTCTGCTTGCAGCGCGTTCAGGTAAACGTGTTGTGACAATGTCTGATTTTGAAAATGCGAAAGATAAGGTCATGATGGGGGCTGAACGCCGCTCAATGGTCATGACTGACGAAGAGAAGGAAATGACTGCTTATCATGAAGCAGGTCACGCGCTGGTTGGTATTCACGTCAAAGGTAATGACCCGCTGCATAAAGTGACAATCATCCCACGTGGCCGTTCACTGGGCGTGACTATGAACCTGCCCGAACGTGACCGTTTGGGGTATAAGGTCATAGAACTCAACGCAAAGCTGGCGATGACATTTGGTGGCCGTGAAGCTGAACTGTTAATTTATGGTGCCGACAATGTAACCACAGGCGCTGGAAATGATATTCAGCAGGCGACCAACATGGCACGTGCCATGGTAATGGAATACGGTATGAGTGATAAACTTGGCCGGCTTCGCTATACCTCTCGTCAAGATGATCCGTTTAATTATGGTGGTGGCGGAGATAATGGTTTGAGCGTTTCTGGTGCAACCCAGAAAATGATCGATGATGAAGTTCGTAGTATCGTTGAGAGTGCTGAATTACTAGCGCGTGATGTGCTGACAAAGCACAGAGATCAACTTGAACTTATTGCCAAGGCCTTGCTTGAATACGAATCTCTCAGTGGGGCTGATGTCACCCAGCTTCTTAAGGACGGGAAAATTGATCGCAGTGATGACAGTAACCAGAGTAACGGTTCTGATATTCCGCACGCTTCCGTTCCTAAAAGTGGTAAATCTACTCAGGACGATGAAAGTGGTAAGGAAGATAAGGGCGGGGCAACACCTGAACCTCAGCCTGAAAGCTAATATAACAGCTTCACGGGTTTCCTTATTTTGATACAACCAAGGCCTCACCTATTGTGGGGCCTTGGTATTTTAAACAGATTTTTTCACGGATTATTTAAATGGCCGCCAAGCTTTTCATCCGCCCTTTACAGATCTGTAATAACAACTCGGCAACAGGAAAGGCTGTCCCGTTCCTCGGAGAATTGGGTCGGTATTCTTCTGCAGAGGTGACGATTAGAAGTGTTACTGGAGAAATAGCTGAACGACATGTCTTGCCAACAAGTGAACTTCTGTCTTGGTTAGAGACCAACCAACCCGATTTTAAAGAGGCAGCATCAGATATCATCACCAAGCTTGGTGAGCCGCGTGCTTCGTTTGCTGGGTTAGATATGAGCCAATCTCATGTTATGGGAGTTCTAAACGTTACCCCTGATTCGTTTTCGGATGGTGGTGATCGCTACGATGTATCGAAGGCCGTGTCTGATGGTTTGAGAATGATGGAACAGGGCGCCACTATTCTTGATGTTGGAGGCGAGTCGACAAGACCTGGAGCTGAGCCCGTTACTTTGGACGAAGAGCTTCGCAGAGTAATTCCCGTCGTGGGTAAGCTATCAGAAGCGGGGGCTTTGATATCCATCGACACAAGGCATGCCAAGGTCATGACCGAAGCTGTTGCCGCAGGTGCGAAGATTATTAATGATGTTACCGCTCTTGAAGGGGATACTGGAAGCCTAGAGGCTGCAGCAGCGGCTAAAGTTCCCGTTATCTTGATGCATATGCAGGGCACCCCACAAACCATGCAAGGTAATCCTACTTACCAGGATGCTGCTCTCGATATATATGACTATTTAGAGCAGCGTGTAGCTGCATGTGTTGCCGCTGGTATCCCAAAGAACATGATTGCTGTCGATCCTGGTATTGGTTTTGGTAAAACAGTTGAGCATAATCTTCGGCTCTTGGATGCTTTAGCACTTTTCCATGGTACAGGTTGCCCTGTATTGTTGGGTGTAAGCCGTAAGGGTTTTATTGGAAAACTGTCTCGTGGTGAAGATCCCAAAGACCGTGTGGCCGGGTCTATTGCCTGTGCCTTGGCTGGATTGCAGCGGGGTATACAGATGTACCGGGTTCATGACGTTGCAGAAACTTCTCAGGCCTTTGCGATTGCCCGCGCAATTTCAAACGCTGTGGTGTAGTTTTAAGTACTAAAGTAAAAGTTGGAAGCTGGAGATTTAAAGTAAAATGAGCCGTAAGTATTTTGGAACTGATGGTATCCGTGGAAAAGCAAACGAAGCGCCTGTCACAGCAGAGATCGCCTTGGCTGTTGCAAAAGCGGCTGGCGCACATTTTCTGCGGGGAAATCACCGTCATACGGTGGTGATTGGTAAGGATACACGGCTCTCTGGTTATTTACTTGAACCCGCTCTAACAGCAGGGTTTGTTTCTGTCGGCATGGATGTGGTTATTTTGGGCCCTATGCCAACTCCGGCTGTTGGTATGTTAACGCGCTCGATGCGTGCGGATATGGGAGTGATGATTTCTGCATCACATAATCCTTACGAAGATAATGGTATCAAGTTATTTGGCCCCGATGGTTTCAAGCTCTCCGATGCGGTCGAGATGAAGATCGAACGCCGTTTACAAGATGTTGATTCAATTCCTGTCGCAACCAGTGCCAAGCTTGGTCGGGCAAGACGTCTTGATGATGCTTTGGGGCGCTATATAGAGTTTGTTAAAAACACCTTCCCCAAAGATCTGCGTTTAGATGGCCTTAAAGTTGTTATCGATTGCGCTAATGGTGCTGCGTATAAAGTTGCGCCGACCGTCCTCTATGAGCTTGGCGCTGATGTTATTCCTGTTGCGGTTACTCCGGATGGATTTAACATCAATAAGGATTGTGGTGCGACTGCAACGACGCTTATGCAAGAAGCTGTTGTTGCTCATGGCGCTGATATTGGTATCGCTCTTGATGGTGATGCGGACCGTCTGATTCTTGCCGATGAGCATGGTCAAATTGTTGACGGCGATCAGGTTATGGCTTTGATTGCCAAAACTCTACAAAGTCGAGATCTTTTGAAAGGTGGCGGTGTCGTTGCAACGGTTATGTCCAATATGGGACTTGAAAATTATCTGAACGGTCTCGGGCTTGATCTCATTCGTACCCCTGTGGGGGATCGTTATGTGGTTCAGACGATGCGTGAGCAGGGATATAATCTGGGCGGTGAACAATCCGGTCATATGGTGATGAGTGATTATACGACCACTGGGGATGGGCTTATTGCCGCGTTGCAGGTCTTGGCTGCTCTTATCCGGGCTGATAAGCCTGCCAGTGAAGTCGTCCGTGGTTTTACACCCCTTCCGCAGTTGCTCCAGAATGTCCGAATTACCAGTGGTGTGCCATTGGACGATGTTCTGGCGCTTTCTATTGTCAAAGAAGCTATTCAAGCCGGTGAGGCACAGCTCAATGGTTCTGGCAGAGTTCTCATCAGAAAATCTGGAACAGAGCCATTGATAAGAGTTATGGCCGAGGGCGAAGATTCTGATCTGGTAAACTCTGTTGTTTCAGAAATCTCTGCGACAATTACAGCTGCATCCTAATCTCTGAGTTATACCACGTCCCTAAATATTGACCCATCTGGACCAATTTTAAGGGAGGTGGTATTAGAAAACAGAACTACCCACATCAGGGCCTTTGCGCAGGATTTCGGCGAGGATTTCCAAGCCACGAATAAGCTTTTCTTCAGTATCTGTCTGTCCAAGACAAATACGTACGGCGTGAGGTGGTGCCTTGCGCCCTACGATGAAAGCTTCAGAAGCCGAGATCGTTACCCCGGCGCGACTGGCGGCATGGGTAAACTGGCTGGAGCGCCAGGGGGCAGGTAAGTAAAGCCATACATATATGCCAAGGGTTTCACTTTCCATTTCATAGTCTGCAAATATTTTACGGGCTATTTCAACTCTGCGTCGAGCGCTTGCCTTGCGTGCTTCTAAAATCCGGTCTGAAGCTCCACTCATTATCCATCTTGTGGCAATTTCTGCGGTTATCGGTGAGGCCATCCAGCAGGTTGCCCTCACCGCGGCGATAAGGCTTGCTATACTATGTTGGGGGCCTGTTAAGTATCCGACGCGCAAGCCTGGTGCGATGGTTTTTGCGAGAGAACTGATATAGTAACAACGCTCTGGTGCCATGTTGGTAATCGGGGGGAGAGCGTTCTCAACTACAAGCCCGAAGACATCATCTTCAATAATGGATACCCGGTACCGTCTGGCGATATCGGCAATGGCTTGGCGTCGTTCCATGGGGAGAAGGCGTGTCGTTGGGTTTTGAAAGTTCGGTACACAGTACAGGAACTTTACATCCCCTGCCTTACAAGCTTCTTCAAAAGCCTCCGGCAAAATGCCGTGTTTGTCCATTTCCAATCCGTCGAGCCTCAAGCCGAGCATGCGACACACGGACTGGATACCTGGGTAGGTCATTTCCTCACAGAGTACTCGGTCTCCCGGTCGGGCAATTGCTGCCATTGTGACGGCAATCGCATGATGCGCACCTGCTGTCAGGATGACATGGTCCGGGTCAATGGTAAGGCCATTGAGTTCAAACCAATGGGCGCCTGCTTCGCGGTGATGGGGCAACCCCGAGTGGGGTTGATAGCTCAGTAACGTTGATATCTCTGAATCAGATGAAATAGCCTGTAGTGTCGTGGCCATTTCCTTTTCTTCTACGCCGCCCGGTGGCGGATAGGCAAAATCCATGAGAATGAGGTTTTGATCAACAAACCTGGATTGATTGAGCATGTGACGTTCAGCAGGAGAGGGACCATGAACAAAAGTTCCTCGTCCAACTTCACCAAAGGTAAGGCCTCTTCGTTCTGCTTCTGCATAGGCACGGCTAACCGTTCCGACCGTAACACCGAGATGCCAGGACAGATTTCTGTGAGTAGGTAAGCGATCACCTTGTTGCAGAAAACCATTGCGAATATCTTCAGCCAAGGCATCTGCAATGGCTATGTAACGAGGGCCAGTGCCGAATTTTACTTTTGGGAGCCAATTTGTCATGGTGACAATGTAATCATTGACCCCCTATTGTATCAAGACTTAACTAGGACAATTAGTGCAATATATTTCTTACATATAGTGCAATGTACTTAAAGGTATTTAAATACATATAGTTAGGGTCTGAGTGTTCGTGTTTTGAATCCAGATTCGTGTGGAGTTTAGGAGGATACAATGTCACGAGATTTATTGAATGATGCCTTTAACAGGGGGAATCGTTATCTTTCAGAGATTGATGAACGCCGAGTTTTTCCGGATAAAGCGGCCTTATCTGCCTTGTCTGGGTTTGATGAACCCTTGTCCCAAAAGGGCGAAGAGCCAGACAAGGTTCTCGAAATGTTGGATGACTTGGGCTCCTCCGCAACGGTAGCTTCCGCCGGTAGCCGCTATTTTGGTTTTGTCGTTGGTGGGAGCTTACCTGTTACAGTTGGTGCCAATTGGATCGCAACGGCTTGGGATCAGGTTGCATCATCGGCAGTGACATCTCCTGCCGTAGATAAAATTGAAAGAGTTGCTTCTAGTTGGTTGTTGGATGTTCTTGATTTACCGAGAAACTCTGCAGTTGGTTTTGTTACTGGTGCTACCATGGCAACCTTTACTGCTCTGGCAGCGGCAAGGCACAAGCTTTTGAATAGACAGGGATGGAACGTTGAGGCCAAGGGCCTCTTCGGCGCGCCTGAGATCAAAGTCATTGTCAGCGAAGAAGTGCACGTTACTGTCTTGAAGGCCCTATCCATGCTGGGGCTTGGTAAAGATCGGGTTATACGCATCCCAACTGATGCGAATGGGGCGATGGATATCTCACATCTACCCGAGCTAGATGACAGCACAATCGTTTGTACTCAGGCGGGTAACGTGAACAGCGGTGCATTTGATCCGATCGGAGAAATTTGTGAAAGGGCGAGCAAGTCTGGAGCCTGGGTGCATGTCGATGGTGCTTTTGGACTTTGGGTGCGAGCTTCAAAAAGCCGGGCATATTTGGCAGAAGGTGTTGAAAAAGCGGATTCGTGGGCAACGGACGGGCATAAGTGGCTCAATACTCCCTACGATGGCGGCGTCGTAATTTGTAGAGATGTTGAGGCGCTTTATAACTCGATGTCAGTATCCGCAGCTTATTTACGAGATATTGAAACCGCAGCTCAAAACTTTATGCCTGAGTTTTCTAAGCGTGCCCGAGGAATTGAGATTTGGGCAGCTTTAAAATTTCTAGGACGCGATGGTGTTGATGGTCTCATTTCTGGGTGTTGTGACTTAGCGACCTATTTCTCAGAAGGTCTGGAAGGGCTTGGCCTAACAGTGTTGAATGAGGTGGTTATCAATCAAATAGTGGTCTGCTGGAATAGTGCAGAAAAGACAGAAAGTTTGATGCAAGCGGTTCAACAAGAAGGAACATGTTGGTTTGGCCCGACTGTTTGGAAAGGCCAAAACGCATTTCGCCTGTCTGTTTCTTCTTGGAAAATTACCAAGAAAGATATTGATCTTTCTTTACAGGCAATTGGTAATGCGATGACAAAAATAGAGAACGAAAAATATTGAGAACTAACAGCTTAATGAGATGAAAATGGAAATTAGCCTTTACCAAGTGGATGCCTTTACAGATGAAGTTTTTAAAGGAAATCCGGCTGCGGTATGCCCGTTAGACGCCTGGCTTCCTGATGAGGTGCTTTATCAGATTGCCGCAGAAAATAATCTCTCGGAAACGGCTTTCTTTGTGCCGGAAGGTGAAGGCTATCACCTCCGTTGGTTTACACCGACAACCGAAGTGGACCTCTGTGGCCATGCAACACTTGCAACGTCCCATGTTATTGCGACGGAACTTGCTCACGGGACCAAAAATATTAGCTTCATGTCTAAAAGCGGAGAGCTAAAGGTTACCTGTGAAGATGGTCGTTATACGCTAGATTTTCCTGCGCGCCCACCAAAGCCGTTTGAGGGGGTGGATATGGTTGAAGCCAGTATTGGTGTTCGACCTCTGGCGACTTTTAAATCAAGTAAACTTATGGCTGTACTTGAAAATGAGGCAGCGGTTCTTGCTGTTGAACCCAACTTTGATATGGTCGCGGCACTCCCTGGTGACGGTTTGATCGTGACTTCAAAAAGCGAAAACTATGACTACGTCGCTAGATATTTTGGCCCGCATTGTGGCATTCCTGAAGATCCGGTTACGGGGTCTGCCCATGTGGTTACCGCGCCTTATTGGAAAGGTCAGCTTGGTAAAACTAAAATGGTAGCCAAACAGATTTCCAAAAGAGGGGGTGTCCTCTGGATCGAGGATAAAGGCGACCGTATATTGATGACCGGACATGCTGTTTTATATCTGAAGGGCACGATTTATCTTTAGGTGATTCGTATTTAGTCTCTGAGAAGCATCGCGATAAGGCTCATTGAATTCCATGGCACAGACTATGTTAATAAGAGCTGCTGTAACGGCAGATGATTTTAAGCAGGCGCGCTCTCTTTTCAGGACTTATGAAAGCTGGGCGGAAGGTTGCCCTTGTTTCGAAGGGTTTGAGCGTGAGTTAGATGAGATCGCTGATCGTTACTCCCTTCCTCAAGGTCAACTGTGGTTGGCATTTGATGATAAAGGCGTGGCTATTGCCGTTGTTGGTGTGTCAGTCGTTGATAGTCAAACCTGCGAACTAAAGCGCCTTTGGGTTGAGCCCAAGGGACGCGGCCAGAGTATCGGCGAAGCTTTGCTTCTGGAGGTAATCGAGTTTGCGGGTAATTGCGGCTCAATTTTTCTTACTTTGGAAACCGTCCCCGGTAGTATGGACAACGCGATTGCTTTGTATCAGCGCATTGGTTTTATGCCTGAGAAAAACCTGACAAAAAGAAACACCCTAGAAATGGTATACGAGCTATAAAACTCGTGTCGCGTTCCTAGGGTGTCCTAATGGGCACTTCTAAAGTTTGAAGATGGTTGGTCTACAAGGGCCACACCCACAGAATTAAAGGCACGGACACAAGAAGTATCAGTATGTCCAGCGGTAGTCCCATGCGCCAATAATCACCGAATTTATAACCCCCCGGCCCCATGACCAATAAGTTGGACTGGTGCCCGATGGGGGTAAGGTAGGTTGAGGAGCTTCCAATAGCGACGGCGATTAAGAAGGTGTCGATATTCACACCCAAACCATGAGCAATGGAAATACCTATTGGCGCCATCAGTACAGCTGTCGCTGCATTATTCATAACATCCGACAACATCATGGTTATGAAAATGAGAAGCGCTAGAATCGCCCATATCGGGATGATATCACTTAATGCAATCAATGGAGACGCAATGAGAACTGTTCCGCCTGTTGCCTCAAGCGCAAGGCCGACAGGAATCATGGCCCCGAGGAGGACAATGATGGACCAATCTATCGATTCGTAAAGTTCCCTTAAGTTTAATTCACCGAGAAGAACCATCGTTCCAACAGCGCCAAGGAACGATATCTGTGGCGGTAGAATACCGAAAACCACCAACGCAATTGCAACGGCAAATAAAAGCGGTGCGATAATCGATCCCTTTTTGGGGGTGAGGGAAAGTTCTCTTTCAGCCAATGGAAGAAGGCCTAAAGATGCAAGAGCTTCGGGCATTTCTTCTCTGATACCCTGAATAAGAAGCACATCACCTGCCATAAAGCTGTCTCTTATACACATCTCCGAGCCCACGAGACCGAGGCTGATCTC
>CAJXUS010000007.1 GCA_913060675.1 uncultured Rhodospirillales bacterium | reverse complement strand
ACGAGATCAGCCTCGGTCTCGTGGGCTCGGAGATGTGTATAAGAGACAGGTCTAATTCTTCTCGAATGTCAGCTTTGGTTACCAGGATCGCTATTTCCTGGGCCAGGCGCTCATCAGGAACAGGGCTTCCATCTTTCAGCAGCTCGGACACCTGTTTCTTAAAGCGATTATGCAGAGCCTCAGGTTGCATTGCGGCGAGTTCAGATGCTTTCTTATGCAGTACTTCGATATCATTTAGTTGGCTGTGAGCAATTTCAGCAAGCCTGTTACCTTCTTCAAGTCGCATATCTGCCATTTGCAGTATCGCATCATTTAAACTGATATGGATTAACTCCATGCGTTTTTCTCTATCGGCCGGTGTTTCTTCTTCTTCAACCAGCTCAAGTACACCTCTTAAGTTAAGAATCCCATCTATTGAAGGCGCGACAGCATCTAATTCATTACCAATACGGGTTGCCAGCGGGATAACTTGCTGAAGAATATCTTCGTTAACCTGAAGCTTTACTGATTTTTGCTTATTATCGATCACCAGATTGACGTGGAAATTTCCACGCTTAAAGCTCTTTGCTAGTTCGGATCGTACCTTTGCATCAAGGGATTCAAATCCATTCGGCACGCGGCATCGTGCATCGAGGTTTTTCCCATTTACACTTTTGAGCTCCCAGGACCAAGTCGTCCCGACATATTCTCCTTCGGACCGGGCAAACCCCGTCATACTAGCAATAGCCTTACCCATAAATGGTTCCTCAATAAAATAATTGAAACGTTACTTGCTCAGTCAAATAGTTTGCATTCTTCAAGAGCTGCATTATTTTCATATGCGTTATACTCAATGCATACGAGGCCCTGCAAGAATGACTGAACTAAATACAATATTTATTACTGGTGCTTCCAGCGGTATAGGCGCAGCCCTAGCAGAATCGTATGCAGGTTTCGGTAAAAAATTATTCCTTGTAGGTAGGAATAATGACCGTCTCAATAATATTGCCACAAAATGTGAAAAACTTGGAGCAGTTGTTCATAAAATCACTTTAGATGTGAAAGACCCTTCGCTTTGTATGCAGGCAATTAAAGAAGCAAACACAACATCACAGTTGGATTTGGTAATAGCGAATGCTGGTATATCTGGTGGGACTGGAAGCTCTGGTGAAACGGGTGACCAAGTCAGAGAGATTATGGATATCAATATTCATGGCGTTCTCAATACTGTACTCCCCGCAATTGAGGTTATGAAATCGAACGGAAGAGGACAGATCGCGATTATGTCTTCCCTTGCATCCTTTAAAGGCTTACCAAGCGCGCCAGCCTACTGTGCGAGCAAGGCTGCGGTAAGAACTTGGGGAGAAGGCCTAAGGGGAGATTTAAAAAAGGATAACATTAAGATTACAGTTATCACGCCCGGCTTTGTAAAAAGCGGTATAACGGCGGTAAATAACTTTCCCATGCCATTTTTGATGGAAGGGAAAAAAGCCGCCGAAATAATCAAAAAAGGTCTGAGCCAAAACAAAGCTCGAATTTCATTCCCGAAGCCAATGTATATTGCTGTGTTACTGTTTTCAGCCCTCCCCCTCTACCTTTCAGAGTTTATCTCGGAAAAATTACCCAAGAAAAATTAAGGGAAGAAAAACAAGCACAAAATGCGCGTTCCGTCCCAAGACAAAACGCGCAGCTGTATCTGCTCTTTCTATTTTAAAGAAAGAATTCTTATTTGTGACGGAAAGTAATCCGACCTTTAGTTAAATCGTAGGGGGTCATTTCAACGTCAACTTTATCGCCAACCATGGTACGAATGCGGAATTTACGCATTTTCCCACCAGTGTGAGCAATAATCTCGTGTCCGTTTTCAAGCTCTACCCGGAACATTGCATTCGGGAGCTTTTCAATAACAGTACCACTAAACTCAAGGAGTTCTTCTTTAGCCATTCAATCTTGCCTTTTTCTACCGCATTCTTGCGTTGCGCAAAACTACCCAACATCTGCAAAAGGTCAAGCCATCATCGACTCTTAGAGCCAAATCATGGAAAGAAATTAAGGACCAACGCCTTTTTGGGCAGATTACATCTATTCTAGGATAAAAGTTTTATGAAATAGATAACAAATGAGAAGGTATTTATTTCATTTTCACCGAACGCCACAACCGCACGTTCTTGTTATGCTCTTTTAAATTCTTCGCAAAGGAATGTCCGCCCTTACCATTCGCCACGAAATACAGGTACTTTGTTTTAGTTGGCTGCGTAACTGCTTCTAAGGCGGACCGGCCAACATTTGTAATTGGCGCCGGAGGAAGACGGTCTATTGTGTAGGTGTTATACGGTGTTGGCGTCTTAAGATCTTTCCGAGAAAGACTTCGCCCCAAAGGAGCCTGCCCCATGGTAATCCCATAAGAAACAGTTGGATCTGACTGTAGGCGCATTTTCAATCTGAGACGGTTAATAAATACTCCTGCAACCAGAGGCCTTTCCGACGCGATACCCGTTTCTTTCTCAACAATAGACGCCAAGACTAAGGCTTCCTCTATGGAGTCCAAAGGCAAACCTTCTTGTCTATTCATCCAGAGTTCATTCAGATTCTCAATCAACGCTTTTTGCATTCTATCGACGACAGACTGCCGAGTTCCACCACGTACATACTGATACGTCTCAGGAAGTAAGCTCCCCTCTTCTGGGATGACAGAAATTTCACCTGAAAGGTTCTGATCACTGAGTAATATATCAATTATTTCTCGAGAGGTTTTCCCCTCGGGAATAGTAACGGAATAAGTAACAGCTTTACCCTGCTCGAGAATTTTAATAACAGCATCCATAGACGCTGTTGCTGGAAAGAGAAATTCTCCGGCCTTAAGGTTCCGTGCGCGTTTAGTATAACGGGCTCCAAGTTGGAAAATGAGAACATCACTTATGACTTCCTCATCCTTAAGGAGGTTAGCTATTTTCTCTAGACCTACCCCGCTAGGGATAACGACGATTACATCATTGCTTAAGGGACCTGCGGCAAAAAACGTTTGCTGTGCGTGGTAAAGAGCGATCGACATCGCCATAATAATGCAAGCCAAACAAAGCGAGGCCCACTTCATAAAAGAGGGCCTCTTTGATATTTTTTGTTCTTCAGTCACGACTGGGTGAATTAATTAAATGCTTTGAGCACGAGGCTAGCATTTGTACCGCCAAACCCGAACGAGTTGGAAAGTGCTATATCAATTTTTTTCTCTTGAGCTTCAAGAGGTACAAGATTGATGCCCTGACAAGACTCTGAAGGGTTTTCAAGATTCAAAGTTGGAGGAACAACCCCTTCTTTGAGCGCCTTAACCGAGAAGATTGCCTCAACGGCGCCAGCCGCACCAAGAAGGTGCCCGATCGCAGATTTGGTTGATGACATACATAGATTTTTGTTGTCACCAAACAGACGCTTTACAGCACCAAACTCGATTTCATCACCAAGTGGTGTAGAGGTACCATGTGCGTTGATGTAGTCCACATCTTCAGCATTTATACCTGCACGTTTAAGCGCCGCGGACATGGCACGAAATCCCCCGTTCCCATCAGGAGGAGGCGCAGTGATGTGGTGGGCATCACCAGACAGTCCATAACCAACCACTTCGCCGTATATTGTTGCCCCACGTGCTTTCGCATGTTCCAGTTCTTCAAGAACAACAACACCAGCACCTTCGCCCATAACGAAACCATCACGGCCTTCATCCCAAGGACGAGAACCTTCTGTCGGCGAATCGTTATAGCCCGTAGAGAGTGCACGAGAAGCGCAGAAACCTGCAATCCCGAGTCGGCAAACGGCAGCTTCAGCACCACCAGCAACCATGACATCAGCATCATCGAACTGGATCAGCCGAGCAGCATCACCAATTGCGTGAGCGCCAGTTGAACACGCTGTGACAACCGAGTGGTTTGGACCTTTAAAACCATAACGGATCGAAACATGTCCTGAAATGAGATTGATCAAAGATGAGGGGATAAAAAATGGTGATAATTTTCGAGGCCCCTTTTCCTCAATCATCAACGCACCATTCGCAATTGTCTGAAGACCGCCAATACCAGAACCGATCATTACGCCAGTACGACACAAGCTTTCTTCATCCTCAGGCTTCCACCCAGAATCCTCAATCGCCTGTTGAGCAGCTGTGATCCCATAGATAATAAACGGATCAAGTTTACGACGATCTTTTGCCGCAACATGATCATCAGGATTAAAGTATCCCTCAGATGTTTCACCCAGGGGAATGTGCCCTGCGATCTGACAAGGAAGATCCGAAGTTTCAAAATCTGTGATTTTGCCTAAACCTGATTCACCGTTGATGACGCGTGACCAAATGTGATCAACACCACAACCAAGCGGGGATACCATACCAAGACCAGTTATTACAACACGACGCATGATTAGGAGATGTCTCTATCTATTAAATACTAAAACGCCGGGATAAACCCCGGCGTTGTAATAAGAAAACTATTAGATGTTTTCAGAAATGAAATCGACAGCATTTTGAACTGTCGCGATTTTTTCTGCAGCATCGTCAGGAATTTCACAACCGAACTCTTCTTCGAACGCCATAACGAGTTCGACAGTGTCCAGGCTGTCAGCACCAAGATCGTCGATGAAGCTTGCAGCTTCAACAACTTTGGCTTCTTCAACACCTAGGTGTTCAACTACAATTTTCTTTACGCGATCAGCGACATCGTTGCTCATAAAACTTAGCCCTTAACTATTTATCGCCTTTCGGCGGTGTTACTCACGGCCCTGCGGCCAGAATTGATTTCATACCCTGCTTTCGCAGAGAAGCGCCGCCTCTTAACATACTTTTCAGCAGCTTGCCAACGCCCTATATCCATATATTTCATAAAGATTCAAAGCTTCGCGGTCAATTACAGATTATATCATGGCCATTCCGCCGTTCACATGCAAGGTCTGGCCTGTCACGTAAGCAGCTTCATTACTCGAAAGATAGGCTACAGAAGCCGCGATATCTTCTGGTGTACCTAGCTTCCCACAAGGAATACCTCTTAAAAGATTTTCTTTGAGGTCATCATTTAAAACATCTGTCATTGGGGTTTCGATAAAACCAGGAGCAACACAATTAACGGTAATACCGCGAGAAGCCACTTCCTGAGCAAGAGACTTACTCATTCCAATCAAGCCAGCTTTAGAAGCAGCATAGTTTGTTTGGCCAGCATTCCCCGTGGTACCAACAACAGAAGTAATACCAATAATACGTCCCCAGCGACGTTTCATCATGCCTCGAAGACAAGCCTTTGATAATCGAAAGCTTGCCGTGAGGTTTACAGCCAAAACCGTATCCCAGTCTTCGTCCTTTAGGCGCATAGCAAGATTATCGCGTGTTAAACCAGCATTATTAACAAGTATATCCAGCTGCCCCATTGCTTCATCCGCACGCTTAATAAGGTCCGCGGGTGCATCTGGTTCGGAAAGATTCGCAGGCAACACATGAACACGTTCACCGCCGAGATCAGCAGCAACTTTTTCCAGTGCCTCTACCCGCGTACCAGAAAGTCCAACAATAGCCCCTTGGTCATGAAGAGCTTTGGCAATTGCACTACCAATACCGCCAGAAGCACCTGTTACAAGTGCAGTCTTGCCGGAAAGATCAAACATGTTTTACTCCTAGAATATATATTATGCGGTAAAGGCTACCTAATTTTGTAATCGAGACCAAGCACCTTTACGCACGTTTAATTTAAATATTTTTCAACAATTCTTCTATTTCCGCAGGGCTTCCAGCATTCACGGAAGTAAGCTCGCGATCAATTCTACGTGTCAATCCACTCAACACCTTACCGGCACCAAGTTCAACCAACTGCTCGACGCCTTTTGACTTCATGAATTCGACGGATTCACGCCACCGCACGATACCAGTAACCTGCTCAACGAGATGACTTCGAATCGCTTCTGGATCAGTGACAATATCTGCAGATACATTGCAAATAACCGGGATAGAAGGAGCGCGAAGTGTTACTGCAGAGAGGGCTTCGGCCATTGCGTCAGCTGCCGGCGACATCAAAGAGCAATGGAAAGGAGCGGATACAGGAAGTAGTACAGCGCGTTTAGCGCCTTTCTCTTTTGCAATGTCCAGAGCACGTTCAACCGCTGCTTTGTGCCCACTGATCACAACTTGACCAGGCGCATTATCATTAGCAGCGGAGCATACGTCACCCTGAGCGGCCTCTTTAGCAACCGCTTCTGCAGCCTCAAAATCCAAACCAAGAAGAGCTGCCATTGCGCCCTCCCCGACAGGAACGGCCTGTTGCATGGATTGTCCTCGCAATTTCAAAAGCCGCGCAGCGTCCGCAAGCCCTATCGATCCTACCGCAGTAAGAGCAGAATATTCACCAAGAGAATGCCCTGCGACAAAAGCCGCACGGTCGGCGAGCACAAAATTACCTTCACTTTGGAGTACGCGTACAACTGCCATACTTACCGACATCAAAGCTGGTTGGGCGTTTTCAGTAAGCGTGAGGTCCTCTATGGGGCCTTCAAATGTCAGGGCAGAGAGTTTCTGACCCAGCGCATCGTCAACTTCTTCGAAAACTTGACGGGCAACCGGAAAGGCGTCTGCCAATTCTTTCCCCATACCAACCGATTGTGAACCTTGCCCAGGAAAGACAAAAGAACGTTTCATTAGTTTACTCCTTCACGAATGCCTGACGCCATCAAAGTTAAGGTATTCCCTTACTTTGATGAATACTCATTAATAATAATCCTGATGGTTTCAGGTCACATGACTTCAGAACACATTGTTATTTGCGCCCAGAGATACCGTTCTCAAGTTGAATATGCAACGAAACAGAACCTTCTACCATAAGAATAACCAAACAACATAAGTCCAAAGGATCTAATATTTATTTATTATCAGATAGATAGACGGCCTCATGTGCAACACCCTTGACCCCCGCGTCAGGATCGCTATATTCCGCACGTTAATCCGCACTAACTCAACTCCTTGCTGGTGACCTCAAGCGGAAAACAAGGACACCAGCTCCGAGTTCAGGTCTGACCTGAACTCCTAAAGCCGTGAGGAGTAAATATGGCTTTTTATGAATGCGTATATATCGCTCGTCAGGACATCTCGTCCTCTCAAGTCGATACACTAACAGAGCAGTTCACTGCTATTATCACCGAAAACGGTGGTTCAGTTGCTAAGACCGAGTATTGGGGTCTTCGTAACATGGCTTATCGCGTTAAGAAAAACCGCAAAGGCCACTATGTTCTTCTTAACATCGATGCTCCTTCTGCAGCGGTCCAGGAAATGGAACGCGTTATGCGGTTGAACGATGATGTACTTCGTACGTTGACTGTTAAAGTTGACGTCCTCGAAGAAGAGCCTTCAGTCGTCATGCAAAACCGTGGCAGCCGTGATGAACGCGGTGGTCGTGGTGGTCGTGGTGGTCGTGATGACCGCGGCGGACGTGATGGTGGTCGTGGTCGTGATGACCGCGGTGGTCGCCCTCCTCGCGAAGGTGGCGATCGCGCACCTCGTGAAGCAACAGCTAGCTAAGGAAGAGCAACATGGCCATTCAAATCGTTAGCCAGGGCGTTGGTTCCCGTCGCCCGTTTAATCGTCGCCGTAAAAGCTGCCCGTTCTCTGGCTCAAGTGCGCCAAAGATCGATTACAAAGACACTCGTCTTTTGCAGCGCTTCATTTCAGAGCGCGGTAAAATTGTTCCAAGTCGTATAACAGCAGTTTCTGCTAAGAAACAACGCGAGCTTGCAAAAGCTATTAAACGCGCTCGCTTCCTAGCTCTGTTGCCATACCTGATCGGATAAGAAGGAGATCGTATCATGCAAGTCGTCCTTCTAGAACGCATCGAAAAACTTGGTCAAATGGGTGAAGTAGTTTCGGTTAAGCCGGGCTATGCACGTAACTTCCTGCTTCCTAAGCAGAAAGCTATGCGCGCCACCAAAGCCAATCTTGAACACTTCGAAAACCAGCGTGTTCAGCTGGAAGCAGATAACCTCCAACGTCGCGAAGAAGCTGTAAAAGTTTCTTCTACACTCGAGGGTTTGACTGTTTCTCTGATCCGTCAGGCAGGTGATTCCGGACAGCTTTATGGCTCCGTAAACACACGTGACATCTCTGAAGCAGTAACAGGATCTGGTGTTACTGTCAGCCGCTCACAGGTTGTTCTCGACAAAGTCATCAAAACTTTGGGTCTGCACGATGTTAAAGTCGTTCTTCACCCTGAAGTAACTGTTGGCATCGTTGTTAACGCTGCCCGCTCAGCAGAAGAAGCCGAACAACAGTTACGTTCTGGCTCTGTTGCGTCATCTCACGATGAAGTTGCTGAAGAAGAAGTAGTTGAAGTAGCTGAAGAAGCTGCTGAAGACGTTGTTGAAGCAGAAGGTGAAAGCGAAGAGTAATCTTCTCTTTTCACACTGTGAGACTTTATGAAACGGCACCTTTTTGGGTGCCGTTTTCATTTCCATTCTGTACTTCTGCCCCTCGACCAGATACATTCTCCTACCCTTAACACTTATTGCTTGATGCTTGGGGCAATACAGTTTTTTAGGCTCGGCATAGACCAACAATTTAAGACCTGAGGCCCATGGAAGATCACGCGATCCCGCATTTTGAATCAGATATTCCCTTTGACGATGGGCCTGAATTACGTTCACCTCCTCACAACTACGAGGTCGAACAAGCTTTGTTGGGTGCCGTATTGGCGAACAATAAAGCCTATGAGCGGATTTCGGATTTTTTACTACCTGTTCATTTCGCCGATCCAGCGCACTCAGAGATTTATCTTGCTTGCAAGACACTGATTGAGCGCGGACAACTCGCCAATGCGACGACCTTAAAGAATTATTTTGCCAGTAGTGGCAACCTAGAAGAGCTCGGCGGGACCAGCTATCTTGCCGAACTACAGAGTAATATCGTCACCATCATCAATGCCTCTGAATACGGCAAGATAATCCACGACCTTTATATTCGTAGAGAATTGATTGATCTTGGAGAAGAGGTCGTAAACAACGCCCATACACATGAGCTTGATCTTTCAGCCACCCAACAAATCGAAGGGGCGGAACAAAAGCTCTACAGGCTCGCGGAAGTGGGCCAGACTGAAGGTGGCTTTACATCTTTTGCAGATGCACTTTCTGAATCTATTGATTTTATTAATGTTGCAATGAAGCAAGGTGACGGCCTAGCGGGTGTATCCAGTGGGATGCGCGATGTCGACAAGCTCCTTGGTGGGTTTCACCATTCTGATTTGATCATTCTGGCGGCACGGCCTTCTATGGGGAAGACGGCATTTGTAACCAATATTGCGTTCAACATCGCCCAAACAAAGAAACCTGGCCATAATGCAGACGGAGACGAAACCGATATCCCAATGTCAGTGGCCTTTTTCTCGCTAGAAATGTCTGCGGATCAGCTGGCCAGCAGGATTTTGTCCTCAGCCGCAGAAATGCCGTCTCATTTAATGCGTAGAGGTGAGCTTACAGAGGATCAGTTTGAACACGTTTTTCAAGTCAGCCGGGCTTTGTCTGAATACAAACTCTTTATCGACGACACACCGAACCTTACCATTCCAGGACTTCGCAATCGGGTCAGACGCTTAAAAAGGCAACATGGTCTGGATATGATCATCGTGGATTATCTTCAGCTGATGTCTGGTGCACCAGGTGGAAATAGCGACAGCCGTGTCCAGGAGGTCTCTGAAATTTCCCGTGGCCTCAAGGGGATCGCCAAGGAAATGAACGTTCCTGTCATTGCACTTTCACAGCTATCTCGTCAGACGGAACAACGTGAAGACAAGCGGCCTCAGCTTTCTGATCTTCGCGAATCCGGATCGATTGAGCAAGATGCTGACGTTGTACTTTTCCTCTACCGTGATGAGTACTACATCGCCCGTGAAAAACCAGGCCAAGGGGCCGACGATTCGACAGATAGGTTCCATGAGAAGCTGGCCAATCACGAAGCACGCCTGGACCAAGCGCGTAACAAAGCGGAAATGATTATCGGTAAGCAGCGTCACGGCCCTATTGGAACAGTTGAGCTTCACTTTAACGGCGAGTTCACCAAGTTCTCAGACCTCGCCGAAGAAGACCAGATGCCTGAAAGCTATTAATTTCTTAAATATAATCTGTGCTCCACTCACCTTATCACGGCTCTAGATTGACGCTACTGAGAGCCTTGGTTATTGTGCTCACACTCCGCGATAGAGTTCATACTATTCTCAATAATCGCAAAACGTTATTCACGATGGTTACCTCCGGATAATTTGAACCGTAACCATGCCATTACGACTGGCATGCAAATGTGTGATGCAGAAAGAAGTCTTTATGGGTTTGGCATTGGTTGGAAAATCTATAGCTCTGAGTTTAAAGGACAATCCGGATTTCCAGGGATCACTCCTTCAACACTCATGCGAAAGAGACCAATTCCCACTGCTAATCAGTTTGAATAAATTCAGTTACTCGACCACCCTCATCCAATCTCAAGATAACTAGACGGTAACCCGCATGCCATTTTTACAGCCTCTTGGTCACCTCATTCTTAGTTTCTTTGAGATTGTCGGACGCCTTTCCATCTTTGCCTCTAAAGCCGTTTCACACTGTTTTCGTCCGCCTTTTTATCCAAGGCTCATTCTCAAGCAAATGATCGAAGTTGGGTATTACTCTCTTCCCGTTGTCGGACTTACCGCCATATTCACTGGGATGGTGCTCGCGCTTCAAAGTTATACTGGCTTTGCCCGCTTCTCCGCAGAAAGCGCGATACCTAATGTTGTGATCGTATCCATCACACGTGAACTTGGCCCTGTTCTCGCCGGGTTAATGGTCGCAGGTCGTGTCGGCGCCGCAATGGCAGCTGAGATCGGTACCATGCGGGTTACAGAACAAATCGATGCACTGTATACCTTGGCAACCAATCCTTTTAAGTACCTGATTGCCCCACGGGTAATCGCGGGCGTTCTGACCTTGCCTGTACTCGTTCTTGTCGCGGATACAATCGGGGTCTTCGGTGGGTATCTCGTCTCAATCCACAAGCTTGGTTTTAATCCTGCTACCTACCTAAAAAATACAATCGATTTCATGGAGTATCTCGATGTCGTATCTGGTTTGGTTAAAGCGGCAGCATTTGGCTTTATTATTACCTTAATGGGTTGCTATCACGGTTTTAACTCCAAAGGTGGCGCACAAGGCGTTGGCTCCGCGACAACAAACGCTGTTGTTTCTGCCTCCATCCTTATTCTGACCTTTAACTACATCATCACTGAGTTGTTTTTCTCCAGATGACCGATCAACACGATGTCACCCAAAAATCAATTAGAATTAAGATCCGCGGACTAACCAAAGCCTTTGGTAAGAAGGTTGTGCTTAACGGTCTGGATTTAGATGTGCACGAAGGCGAATCCCTTGTGGTTATCGGCGGCTCAGGAACTGGGAAATCCGTTCTGTTAAAGTGCGTTCTCGGCTTACTCAAACCCGATTCTGGTAGCATCCAAATTAATGGACAAGAAATCGTTGGCCTCAACGGCAACACAATGGAAAATGTACGCCGAAAATTCGGTATGCTGTTCCAATATGCAGCGCTTTTCGATTCCCTCACCATTTGGGAAAATGTTGCTTTTGGGTTGATGCAAGCCCATGGCATGCCCAAGGATGAAGCGTACAAAATTGCTATTGAAAAATTATCGCAAGTCGGTTTAGGCGAACGCTTTGCAACTAAAAACCCTGCCGAACTCTCGAGTGGAATGAAAAAACGTGTTGGTTTGGCCCGGGCCATAGCAACATCCCCAGATACTCTATTTTTTGATGAGCCAACCACGGGCCTTGATCCCGTGATGGGGGATGTTATTGACCGTTTAATCGTTCAATCCGTACAGGAACTCGGGGCGACAGGCCTTACGATTACGCACGACATGGATTCTGCAAAACGCATATCAGATCGCATAGCTATGCTTTATGATGGGAAAATTGCGTGGGTCGGCCCCACTGCAGACATTGAAACAACGGACAATCCTTATGTCCATCAATTCATAAATGGATTGCTGGAAGGCCCGATTAAAATCAGTTTGACGAATTCTGATCGCGCCGCGGTATAACACCCACGCCTATCGAGATCTGTACCTCGATAGAACAAGTATTCGAAAGATTCTTTAGGAGACCTAATTTGGCCCGCCCTGTAACCCGCTATGTTTGCCAGTCATGTGGCGCAGATTACGTCAAATGGAGTGGAAAGTGCGATACTTGTGGCGAATGGAATTCTATCGCGGAAGAAGCCAGTTCCGCTTCTTCTACTCCTGGTGGCCTGGCGAAAAAGAATGTTCGTAAAGGCAAACAAGTAGAGTTTGTCAGCCTCGAAGGAAATAGCAAACCAGTCCCACGTATGGTCAGCAATAATAGAGAGTTCGACCGCGTCTGCGGCGGTGGCCTTGTTCCCGGCTCTGCAGTTCTCATTGGGGGAGACCCCGGTATTGGTAAATCCACCCTTCTAACCCAAGTCCTCGCTGCTCTTACCACAACCGCAGGCACCAAATGTGTTTACATTTCTGGTGAGGAAGCGATAGACCAGGTTCGCCTTCGGGCGCGACGTCTGGGCTTAAAGGGTGATGATTTTCTTTTGGCATCTGCGACTTCGGTACGGGATATTGCAACAACACTTGATGACAATAACGCACCCCAAGTGGTGGTCATTGATTCAATTCAAACCATGTTCGTAGATAGCCTGGATTCCGCCCCAGGCACAGTTTCCCAAGTCCGGGCCTCTGCTCAGGAGTTGATACAGTTGGCCAAGACAAGAGGTTTTAGTCTCCTGCTTGTCGGCCACGTCACAAAAGAAGGTGTCATAGCAGGGCCTAAGGTTCTCGAACACATGGTTGACACCGTACTTACCTTTGAAGGTGAACGCGGTCACCACTTCCGTATTTTAAGAGCCGTCAAAAACCGATTTGGGCCCACCGATGAAATCGGTGTTTTTGAGATGTCAGAACAAGGTCTTGAACAAGTAGCCAACCCCTCTGCGTTATTTCTAGCTGAACGAAGAGGTAACGTTACCGGGGCAGCCGTTTTTGCTGGCCTGGAAGGCACGCGCCCAGTTTTAGTTGAAATCCAAGCCCTGGTTTCCCCTTCCCAACAGGCAAACCCACGTCGTGCCGTTGTTGGGTGGGACTCTGGGAGACTGGCGATGATTCTTGCCGTACTGGAAGCTCGTTGTGGATTGGTCCTCGCAGGAAACGAAGTATACTTAAATGTTGCCGGAGGATTACGCATTGGTGAACCCGCTGCAGATATGGCCGTAGCAGCCGCATTAATATCCGCAGCAATGGATATTGCTGTACCCGAAGATACTGTTGTGTTTGGTGAAATTGGTTTATCTGGAGAAATACGCGCCGTTAACCAGTCTGAGAGCAGGTTAAAGGAAGCGACAAAACTCGGATTTAAAAATGCAATTATTCCGCCAATCCGCGCAAAGAAGAATTGTAATCAGATCACTTCGGGGTTAGATACAAGACAGATTGAACATTTGCAGGACCTTGTTGCACTGTTTGCAGCCAGATCCGTTAAAAAACCCGCAGGTAACTAACCGGCAAAAGTGTTAGGTATTGATGGAAAACTTGCCCATCTCACTCTTGGATGTTGCCGTAATTGGCATCATTGTCGTCTCAGGTCTTTTCGCCCTGTTTCGAGGATTTGTGCACGAGGTCCTTTCCGTTGCCTCTTGGATTGGTGCAGGCTTTGTCACCTTATGGGGATTTCACCCCTTACTTCCTCACGTTCAGAAGTTTATCAACATTCCCTTCGTTGCTGAACTTGTGACAGGATTTGCTCTGTTTGTTGTAACCCTTGGTCTTTTAATGGTTCTCATCAGATCAATCTGCAAGCACGTAAGAGAAAGTACTTTTGGTCCTCTCGATCGATCCCTCGGCTTCCTCTTTGGCCTGTTGCGCGGCAGTGTTATCGTTTGCATTGCCTGGATCGCTTTGTTTGTGTTTTTAATGCCACAAGACGAAGGCTGGCCTGTCGACGTAGAGCGCGCCAAAACGCGCCCGGCCATTCAGCAAGGCTCTGCAATTTTGGTAAGGCTTCTACCTCAAAAATTCCATAATGAGACCATAACAAAGGTACTTGTTCAGGCTGAAGCTGCAAGACAGGCCTATAATGCGAGCCAAACATACCAACAATTAATGAATCCAGAATCAAGTGCGCCCACAGACGAAAGTGGTGATCCCGGATACAACAACACTATGCGCACACAAATGCAAAAAACCATCGAAGCCGTAAGCGGTAGCGAATAATGGTCCCTATTCTGAGTTCAGGAGAGCGAAAGCCATGACACTCGAAGATCTTCATGATGATGATAAACTCCACGAAGAATGCGGCGTTTATGCCGTCCACGGCCATAAAGGTGCAGCAGCCCTAGTTACACTAGGTCTTCATGCCCTTCAACATCGAGGACAGGAAGCAGCCGGCATCATTAGTTACGATGGTAATGAGTTTTATAACCACCGTGCCCTTGGGCTTGTGGGTGACAACTTCTCTTCTCAAGAAGTCATTAAACGTCTTAAAGGCCACTCATCAATTGGACATACACGGTATTCCACAACCGGTGAAACAGCGCTAAGAAATGTCCAACCGCTTTTTGCAGATCTTCACGATGGTGGCTTTGCTCTTTGTCATAACGGCAATCTCACAAACTCTCAGAAGATTCGCGATCAGCTCGTTATGCGTGGTTCAATTTTCCAATCCACGATGGACACAGAAGTCATTCTTCACCTCGTCGCCACGTCGATCCAAGATACTATCGTTGGCAAGGTTATTGATGCCATCCAGCGGATCCAAGGTGCCTACGCTCTTCTTTGCATGACAAAAGAAGGCGTCATAGCGGTTCGTGATCCCAACGGCATTCGACCACTGGTTCTCGGTAAGTTTGAAGATGGCTATGTTGTCGCTTCGGAAACCTGCGCACTCGATATCATTGGCGCGGAGTTTATCCGCGATGTCGAACCTGGTGAATTGATTGTCATTACGGACGAGGGCGTAAAATCGATGCGCCCCTTCCCGCCGACACCAAAACAGACCTGTATTTTTGAGTACATATACTTTGCACGTCCAGACTCTTTCATCGATGGGGTTAGTGTTTACGAAGCCAGAAAGAATATCGGTAAAGAGCTCGCAATTGAAAACCACGTAGAATCCGATGTCGTTGTCCCGGTACCTGATTCAGGCGTTCCGGCTGCAATCGGCTATTCTCAAGAATCTGGCGTCCCATTTGAACTCGGCATTATCCGTAATCACTATGTGGGCCGTACCTTTATTGAGCCAAGTCAGCAAATCCGTAACCTTGGCGTCAAGCTTAAGCACAACGCAAATAAAGCAGTTCTTGAAGGAAAGCGTGTCATTCTTGTTGACGACTCACTGGTACGGGGAACCACCTCTCTTAAGATCGTAGAAATGGTACGCGCTGCTGGAGCCAAAGAAGTTCATATGCGTATTGCTTCACCGCCTATTGGATATCCCTACTTCTATGGGATCGATATTTCCAAGTCCAAGGAGCTGCTTGCAGCTCAAATGAATTTAGAGGAAATGACCAAGTACATTGGTGTTGATAGTCTTGCCTTCTTATCAATAGATGGGATGTACCGCGCAATGGGACAAGAAGGACGTAACAACGAACTTCCGCAATATTGTGACTCTCCTTTCACAGGATTTTACCCGACCCAGATTGATGATTACGAAGACCACGTAACCGGAACTCCAGAGTTCATGAAACCTAAAAAAGCCGGCTAGAGAGATCCTGAGATGACTGACACTAAAACTGGCCGTCTAGAAGGACGCCTTGCTCTGATTACGGGTGCTTCACGTGGAATTGGTAGAGCCGTTGCCAAGCGGTTTGCAAATGAAGGCGCTCAACTGTTACTTATGGCGAGAACCGTGGGTGCTCTTGAAGAGCTGGATGATGAAATCCGGGCTGAAGGCGGAAAAAGCCCCATTCTCATTCCCCATGATCTGAAAGAAATGGACGGTCTTGATCAACTTGGCGCCTCTCTTTTTGATCGATATGGAAAACTGGATGTTCTCGTTGGGAATGCGGGATCTCTTGGCCCTCTCTCTCCAATTGGACATATCAAACCCAAGGTCTGGCAAGAAGCGTTCGATATTAACGTTACCGCAAACTATCGATTGATACGCAGCCTGGATCCCTTGCTAAAAAAGTCAGAAGCTGGTCGTGCGATTTTCGTGACTACAGGGTCTACACCAAAAGCATACTGGAGCCTCTACAAGGCCTCTAAGGCGGCTCTGACCACTATGGTTCAATGTTATGCAGGGGAGCTTGAAAAAACCAACGTTCGCGTCAACCTGATCTCCCCAGGTCCTATTAGGACGGCAATGAGAGAAAAAGCTTATCCCGGTGAAGATCCCTTGACCATCCGTGCGCCAGAAGAGATCACGGACAGCTTTGTAGATCTCGCCTCTGTTGATTGCCAAATGAATGGGCAAATCATTGATATCAGAGAAGAATAGAGAAATCTAAGTCTTGCAAAAAAGGAGGCCGTTTTGAAAGCGGCCTCCTTTTTTATTACTGATTGCGTTTCTTTTTACCGGCGTAGGGATTGTCGCCCTTTTTCATATGCATTCTCAGCGGTACACCCGGAATATCGAAGGTTTTACGAAGATTATTTTCGAGAAACCGCGTATACGATGCCGGGAGATCTTCTGGCAATGAACATGAAATAGCGAAGGTCGGTGGTCGAGCACGTGCTTGCGTTATGTATTTCAGCTTGATCCTACGTCCTCCTGGGGCTGGCGGAGGATGTCTCTCGAGTAAGTCAGCCAACCATTTATTCAAGCCTGCAGTTGGCAACCTGATATTCCAGACATTGTATACCTCAAGAACAGTATCCAACATACTGTTCAATTTGTGCCCCTTAAGGGCAGAAATAGTTACGACAGGAATACCTTTGACTTGAGGTAAAGAGGTCAATAGGCGATCTTTCAACCGCTGCATAACAGCATCTTTATCCGTACAGATATCCCATTTGTTGATCACGATAATGAGGGCTCGACCTTCCTCGATAACGTGGCGGGCAATCGTCAAATCTTGCTTATCCAATACACCATCAGGATCAAGAACAAGGGCAACAACCTGCGCATATTTCAATGCTCGAATAGTATCGGAAGCAGATAATTTTTCTAGCTTGTCTTCAATTTTAGAACGTCGGCGTAGTCCCGCAGTATCAACAAGCTTAAGAGCGTGCCCCTTGTATTCCCATTCCACAGCAATGGCATCTCGTGTAATGCCAGCTTCGGGACCCGTCAAAAGACGATCATCATCAATTAGTTTATTAATCAGGGTCGATTTTCCGACGTTGGGACGCCCCACAATAGCAAGCTGTAGTGGTCCGCGCCCTTTTCCGCCTTCTTCGTTTTCTTCTTCGTCGTCTTCTTCGAATCCCTCAAACTCATCGAAGTCTTCGTCTTCTAGGACTTCGTCTTGATCTTTGCCAGCGTCTTCTTCGTCTTCAACAGGCTGAGTGAGAGTTTGAGAAGCAGCCTCTTCTTCGCCCGCACGTTTCATGTGCTCGCTGATAACATCATAAAGATCGCTACTGCCCAAACCATGCTCAGCGGAAAACGGTATTGGTTCTCCAAGGCCAAGTCGATAGGCATCCATGAGGCCTTCATCACCGACTTTGCCCTCACATTTGTTTGCCATCAGAGCGATCGGCGTTTTACCACGTCGTAAATGCTTGGCAAAATGCTCATCCATAGGCAACACACCTACACGGGCATCAATAAGCATAAGAACGAGATCAGCCTCTTCTACGGCGCGTTCTGTCTGTATGCGCATTCTCGCTTCAAGGCTACCATCAAAGGCTTCTTCGAGCCCGGCAGTATCGATGATACGAAAACGACAATCAAAGAGATAGGCATCCCCCTCTCTTCGATCTCGGGTAACACCAGGCTGGTCATTGACCAACGCCAAACGCTTACCGACAAGACGGTTAAACAGCGTCGACTTACCCACATTCGGGCGGCCCACAATAGCTACTGTGAAAGTCATTCTTTAGTCTTTCTCTCGCTGATAAGCCTCTAAGGCTTATTGCATCGCGATAATTTCTGCTTCTGCTGTCAGGAAATATAAACTATTACCTACGACAACTGGTGGCATTGCTGCCCCATCTGGCAGTTCCAGATATCCTAAGATTTCTCCGGTATAGGGAGAAAGTGAAATAGCTTCGCCATGAGAGCCCGCAGCGATCAGTCTATCGCTCGCAAGAACGGGTCCTTGCCATACGATTAAATCTTTTCGATCTTCTGGATCCATATAACGCGGTAAAGGTTGTATCCAACGGATACGACCATCCTGACGTCTAACAGCCGCAACTTGGGAATCATTCGTGAGAACATATATAAATTCTCCCGCTACCCATGGCATTTGCACGCCACCGATATCAGTATCCCAAAGCCGCACACCTTCTTTAAGGTCAATGGCGACCATTCGGCCCGAGTGACTTACCGCGATTACACGATCCCTGTCAATAACGGGCATCGCGCGGATATGGGCAAGGTCGGTAAGCGGATCGGTCTTTTTGATCGATGACAGATCAAGCGTCCACTTAACTTCCCCTTCGATGACATCGATTGCCACGATTTCACCGGAAGAATAAGGAACGATGAGTTTACGACCTGCGACTGCAGCACTGGCACCACCGAGCAAACTCGTTTCAGACTGGACACCGATATGGCTCCAAAGACGACGCCCATCATCTGCAGCGAGAGCTAATGTCTGATTATCAAGAGTGATAACGAATACACGTCCGCCATTTACAGTCGGCGCCGCACGCATCGGTGCAGGTGCATCCTGTGTCCAAATGACGTCCCCTGAGCGGACATCAAGTGCAAACACACGTGCGAAGCCTGTGGAAACGTAAATACGGCCATCCGCATAGGCTATACCACCACCAAAGAAGCCATCATCCTCATCGTATGGATCAAGATCCTTTTCCCAAAACACCTTACCCGTATCACGATCAAAAGCTTTCACCGTTGAGCGTGCATCCATCGTAAAGAGAATAGACTCAACGACAAGTGGCTGTGCCAGGATGATCTCATCACCGTCGCTTTCTTCGCCAATATCGTCGCTCCACTTTTCACGTGGCAAATCACCAAGAGAGAGATGGAACATCGCATGAGCGGGATTACCGCCATTATGTGTCCAATAGGTATTTGTAAAAGGTTGGGGAAGAACAATCCGTTGGTCAGATATTGTTGGATCAGCAGTTAACCCTTTGTCCACTGATTGGATAGAGATACGTGCCCCGGGTAAAGGAGGCAATTCTTCATCGCCAAACCAATCATCAGTAAAGCTACACCCAGCAAGGGTAACCCCGAGCCCGAGGACCAAAAGGATTTTCCGTATTTCCAACAACATCAATACTACTCCGCCAAGCTTTCAAGTATTTGAGCTGCACGCCCTCTTATACCGTTTGGTGTCTCAGTATCGTCAGCAAGTTGTTGGAAGAATGTACGTGCAGCAGCATTATCCCCTTCTCGCAAAGCAACCAAAGCCTGTAATTCAATTGCACTATAACGGAAAGGAGCGCCAGCGACAGAAAGTTTTGCCAACCGCTGTTTCACATCGGCGACATCACCTTCTTCTACGAGGTGCATCGCTGATAACAATGAAGCGACATCCTTCAACTTTTGAATTGGCGGGTTACTTTCAGCGATATCGTCCCAAATTTTTACAGCTGCAGCTTTATCACCCTTGTCAGAAAGTATGCGGGCCTGCTCAAAACGTGCGAGAGTACCGTACCCATCATCCTTATCAGCTAAACTGACTAACTTGCTATGAGCCTCATCTGTTTTGCCAGCTTCGCTTAACTCAAAAGCAGTCGCAAAAACCTCTGACTTCTCAGATTGAACTGATTTTTGATAGCTTCCCCAGCCTTGTATACCAGCGGTCACAGCAACTACTGCCACGGCAGCACCGATCACCCAATTACCATACTTCTTCCAAAGAACCTCAACGCGTTCACGTTTTAGATCTTCTTCGATTTCCTGAAAAATATCAGCCACGAATTAATTATCCCTCGGTCTACGAGCACCAGAATCTATTCTTGTCAGCCCCCTCGCAGGGCAAACAATTTAGACTGTGCTTGAAATTCGTTGAACTTTATATAGAAACTTTGCCTTCGCAACAATCGCCAATAACGAAAATGATGGCTTATCTAACGAAGATTTCTATCAAAATCCTAATATTTTATTTACCTAAACCCACTAAACTACTACGACAGGCATTTTGTCGACGTTATGTTCGACTTTAATTTAGGCAAAATTATGAAACGCGTACTTGGTATCATTCTCGCAAGTTTTTTTACTTTGTCATCCCTTTCTGGATGCAGCTTAACTGACCCTGTTAGCGCAGCAGCAAGTCTTGGAACCCTCGTCCACACAGACAAGACCATTACGGACCATTTTGTCAGCTGGGCAATGGCCAAAGACTGTTCCATTGTATACTCCTCCAAAGGTGAAGCTTATTGCCGTGATGAAGCGTTCGAAAATGGCCTTGCAAATACGGGATATGAAAACCTGTACTGCTACAGAAACATTGGCGGGGTAACTTGCTACGAAACACCTTATGAAGAAGCCAGTTCTCAAACCACAATATATCATAGCCCGCAATCGTTGCAGCCAGCGGTAGCATCCGGGAACTAGAGCTCGAAATACTGGGTTAAACTCACAACTATCGACCAAACCTATAGACCTTTGGCAAAAAATCGTTCACCCTGTATCTTGAAGGAGAATAGCGGAGTAAGGATTATATGACGGCAGTCTATTATCTTAACAAAAAAAAGAAAAACTCTCTTCACGTTACTTTTAACCGCCGAGAACTCGGACTACTGCTATCTGTTTACAGCCAGAGAGTTTCTAAGGGTGAGTGGCGTGATTATGCAATCGACCTCTTGGGGGATTGCGCCGTATTTTCAATATTCAGACATGCTCATGAAAACCCCTTGTTTGCAATTGTCAAATCTACGGGTCATAAAAACAAATACGAAGAATTCACCGTATTTAAGGGACCAAAAAAATTACAACGATCGCGAAATTTGTCCGAGGCACTCGAAGTTTTTAACAACATGCTTGCCTCTGGGGGCCATTAATTAATTTTCAACTCACACAGAGATGTTGTAGTTTAAATTTTAAGCATCAAAATATTAGTCATATGAACTCGATATGAGTTCAAATATTAAAAAATTTAGGGAATAGCCCACAATGTTGGTAGCCGATACTTTTGCGAATGCTCAGGGATATTCTGTGCAAGCTATTGAAATTATGACGCAAAGAGGCATTCCATCCACACCATCAAATTATACAATTTGGTATGACTATGTGAGTGGTAAAAACCCGCTTCTTACTTCAGCTATTAACGAAATAATTAGTGGAGACGGCTTGTTTTCTAACGAGATATCTAACGGTCTCTACACCAGATTCTACCTCACCGATCAACAACAAGGTGAACATATCCAAGAAGCCGGCAACAAACTTCAGGAAACCTTAAAACACGTTATCAACCAAATCAGTGAGGCCGGAAGCGATACCGAAAATTATGGGGAAAAAATCACCAACCTGGCAACCGATATCTCTGGTGATATTTCAGGGCAAGAGACCTCCTCTTCTCTTAAAGATTTTGTTGCTGAAATCGTTCGTGAAACAGCTGCAATAACAGAAAAAAATAAAGCTCTGCAAAATCAGTTACAGCACTCCTCAAATGAAATCAGTAACCTTCAACAAAATTTGGAAAAAGTAAGAACAGAATCTCTAACCGATGCCCTGACCCAGATCGGAAATAGAAAACACTTTGATAACAAACTGATTGAAGAAACAAAAATCTCCTCAGAAGAACATACGGATCTTTGCTTGTTATTGATGGACATTGATCATTTCAAGAAGTTTAACGACACATATGGCCACCGTGTCGGTGATGAAGTCCTCAAGGTCGTGGCAAGAAAGCTTAAAAGCGCTGTGAAAGGTCAAGATACGCCAGCACGTTATGGCGGTGAAGAGTTTACCTGTATCCTGCCAAACACCAGCATTCATGATGCCGCAAGCCTTGCCGATCAAATCCGTGAGAAAATTGCCAAACAAGTCCTCAAAAATAAAAAAACCGGACAGGAGTTTGGTCGTATCACTCTTTCTATCGGTGTATCCAAATATGTTCGCGGCGAAGCGCTTGAAGGTTTTGTCCAGCGTGCCGACGAAGCATTATACAGAGCAAAAGGCCAGGGCCGAAATCGGGTCATAAAAGAAATCACCTGACCCCTTATTGAATTCGTCAACTCCATCCCGAAGCTGCAAATAAAGAAACCAACCAATGGAATTGACTTTTAAGCGAGCCCAAAAAAATGAAGTAGAGACACTTGTGGCAATTAGAATTGCCGCAATGAAAGAAAGCCTCGAAAGTATCGGTCGTTTTGATCCGGAGCGGGCTAGGTCACGGTTTGTAAAGACGTTCAAGCCCGCTGATACGATAAAAATCAGTAATAACGATGAAATTATTGCCTTCTATATGCTTACATCAAAAAACGATCATCTTTGGCTCAATCACATTTATATAAAACCCGGTTTTCAAGGACATGGTATTGGGTCGCGTATATTGGCAGCTATATTCACCAAGTCACAGGAACAAGGACTTCCTGTTAAGCTATGTGCCCTAAAAGGAAGCAGAGCCAACGCTTTCTATAAAAATCACGGCTTTGTCGAGACACACTCTGATGAATGGGATCACTATTATATTCGATCCTGACCAAAACTGCTCAAAACCATAGCGAGTTGTAGCCAATTCTTTTCTGAGAAAGCTTCAAGGGAATACACACATTCCAGTTAAATCATCACACCGTGTGATTTGACTTCTGCATTATCAGATACCTCAAGGTTCTCCAACATACGTTGCATCCTATCGAGGCGTTTACTTAAAGTCTCTATCGTCTTCCACTGTTCAGCCATAACATCACTTAATTCAGTTATCGTTTTGTCTTGTTCAGCAATGTAAGTTTCTAGCGTAATAATACGTTCGTGCATTTGCTCAATCATCTTTTCTTTTCTCCTCGCGAAGAAAAAACATTACCAGCTACCATCATAAATTTTTACCCTTGAGCAATACCGCTATTCTCAATTGTGGAGTTCATTGTCAGTGAACTTGATCCAGCTTCAAGCGGGTTTCCATCTGCAAACGTTCAGCCATCTTATTATATTCAGAAACCGTACTCTCCGCATTGAGTTTGAGGGTATTTAGATAACCCTTAGGGTTTCTTAACTCCCAGTGTTCTGGCCCCCAGATTAGCTCACCTTTAGATTGTTTTAAGCGGAGATACTCTGGAGAGCACCAGACTTCACCTTCATCACTAGACTGGTGATAAAACCAAAGATTATTTTCTTCAGCATCCTTATGGAGAGCTTTCAAGCTCATCAAAATTGCTGATTCTTGGACAGAAGTACTCATTGCAGGCCCCTTTCCAACTATTTAATGAAAATCAAGCTTACCCTAAGTTAAGTGCCAAAACTATCAACCTATACATTTTTCTCTCAAATCATTCATAACAAAATACCTATTTCGGTAATTCTAGAAATACTGTTGACAACATAAATCAAATTTTCATATGGTTTCACTATGAAAGTAAAACAAGCCGCATCACAATTGGAAGCCCTTGGCAAACCAACCCGATTGGAAATATATCGGGCACTTATACGTGCTGGGGAAAATGGGCTTGCAGTAGGAGCTCTTCAGGAAAGCTTGAACATTGCGCCTTCTACTCTTTCGCACCATCTTAAAACTCTGATTATATCCGGGTTAATTTCTCAAGAAAGACAGGCTACGACGCTCATTTGTCGGGCGAATTACAATTCAATGCAAGACCTAGTCAACTATCTCGTATCTGAATGCTGTGTAGACCAGTCAGTGGGCACAACCTCAATGTGTAAGCCTACCCCAATTTGTAAAGACTGCTAGGTTAAGACAATAGAAACTGGCAACTAACTTCACTACATATTTCGATATTTTTAGAATTATAAAACAAAAGGAAATCCAATGCCTGAACGACATCACCGAGATCCACAGCGTAAAGATACCACTGAAGCCAATAACAAAGCATGTTGCGGAGGCTCACCAGCCACAAGAGAGGATGCCTGTTGCCTTGCCGATGAAAAGGCTAAAGACAAAGGGCAATCAGGGTGCGGATGTGGCTGTAGTAACCCCGAAGAAACCACCTGACCGCTCATTTATGAATGAGAAAATACGACTGAAATGAGCATAAAAATAACAAAGGGCGAAACCTTGCGGCCCCACCCTTTGAATTATGTCAAACCTACCAGTTTTCTCTTACCCGCTTATTCCCACTCAATGGTTCCAGGCGGCTTTGATGTGCAATCGTAAACCACGCGGTTGATGCCACGTACTTCATTGATAATGCGACTTGTCACACGTCCGAGGAACTCATGGTCAAAGTGGTAGTAATCCGCTGTCATCCCGTCAGTTGATGTCACCGCGCGTAGAGCACAGACAAAATCATATGTTCTTGCGTCACCCATGACGCCGACCGTCCGCACCGGAAGCAGTACAGCAAAAGCCTGCCAAATCGCATCGTAAAGACCCGAATTGCGGATCTCTTCAAGATAAATTGCATCAGCCTTGCGCAGAATATCACAATTCTCAGGCGTTAGTGGTTGGCCGGGAATACGGATCGCAAGACCAGGTCCTGGGAAGGGATGGCGATCAACAAAGCTATCCGGTAATCCGAGCTCACGACCGAGGCCCCGAACTTCGTCTTTGAATAGCTCTCTGAGAGGTTCCACAAGCTGCATGTTCATGCGCTCTGGCAAGCCACCAACATTGTGGTGCGACTTGATTGTAACGCTTGGACCACCCGTGAAAGAAACGGATTCGATAACATCAGGATAAAGTGTCCCTTGAGCGAGGTAATCCGCGCCACCAATTCTATTAGCTTCTTCTTCGAAAATATCAATGAAGAGACCGCCGATGGTTTTGCGTTTTTTCTCAGGATCAAATTCATCACCTAGAGCCTCAAAGAAACGATCAGACGCATTTACATGAACAAGTTCGATGTTGTAGTGATCTTTAAAGAGAGAAACCACCTGCTCTGCTTCGCCCATACGCATAAAGCCGGTGTCCACAAAGACACAGGTCAGTTGCTCACCAATAGCTTCGTGGAGCAGTACTGCTACGACTGAGCTATCCACACCACCGGAAAGGCCACAAATTACTTTACCGTCACCGACTTGCTGGCGAACGGCTTCTATTTTCTGGTCTTTAAACGCTGACATGGTCCAGTCGCCAGAACAACCCGCAACACCATGGGTGAAATTCTTTAAGAGCTGCGCACCATGGGGAGTATGGTAAACTTCTGGGTGAAATTGTACGGCGTAATAATTCTTTTCATCGTTGGCAACAGCCGCATAAGGCGCGCCTTCGGAAGTCGCGACAACCCTAAAGCCAGGAGCAAGTTTTCCAACCCGGTCGCCATGACTCATCCAGACTTGTTCTTTGGTCCCTACGTCCCAAACACCATGAAAAAGAGCGCAGTCTTCGGTAATGTCGATATGTGCGCGACCAAATTCCTGATGGTCAGAGGTTTCAACCTTGCCGCCAAGCTGTTCCATCATGGTCTGCTGACCATAACAAATGCCAAGAATGGGAACACCCATATCAAACACCTTTGTCGGCGCTGCAGGAGAATCTTCCCAAGTCACAGAGGCCGGTCCGCCGGATAGAATGATTGCTTTGGGTGCATAGGCATCCAAAAAGGCATCATCAATGGCGTTGAATGGATGGATTTCGGAATAAACACCACTTTCGCGCACACGGCGAGCGATAAGCTGGGTAACCTGAGACCCGAAATCAATAATGAGAATACGATCAGTCATGGATGGAACTCGTGCTCCGCAATAAGCCCGACATCAGTATTGGCAATTCCAAGTCCTGACCCAGGGCGAGTTCAGTTTCACGCCCTTATCTGCCGCAAGCACCAACAAATGTCAAAGGCAGAAACACCTCGTTATCTATAAATTTGCGATAATAGCATGAACCAGAAAGATGAACTTTCTCTTCTAAACATCAATTTGTTTTCTACGAAAGAAAAACATCCAAAACCGAAACTACCCCCTGATCCCAAAGCCGACCCAGAATATGATCAGGGTTCGAGTGAATTAACTTTACCGTCATGAGAATCGAGGTCAGCACCAAAAGAGGGCGAATAATCCGGGCGCCGTGTTTCATGGTCATATGCGCACCGAGGTATCCTCCTGTCACGGACCCACAGGCCATGATCAGGCCAACGGACCAAACCAGACTATCCCCAAAGACAAAAAACAGAAGAGACGCAAAGTTACTGGTAAAGTTCAAAAGTTTCGCATGCGCTGTTGCCTTAAGCATGTTGTACCCAAGCAATGTTACAATCGCGAGGGTGAAAAACGATCCTGTGCCAGGCCCAAAAAAGCCATCATAAAACCCAATACTCGTCCCGAATAGAAAGGCAAAGACGTTCCGGCTGATCCGCTGATGGCGATCTTCTTCACCAAGCTTGCGTTGAAATAGAAAGTAAATCGCGATTGCAATCAACAAGAACGGAATTGCATTGACGAGGAAGCTACTATCCACAGAGCGCAAAACCAAAACACCGGAGCCTGCACCAACAAATGTCAAGATGATGGGTATTATCCAGGCTCGAACATCAAGGTGACCTTTCCGAACAAAATTCAGCGTTGCAGAAAATGTTCCAAACGATCCCTGAAGTTTGTTTGTAGCAATTGCCTGTATTGGTGACAGACCAACAGTCAAGAGTACCGGAAGCGTAATGAGCCCGCCACCACCCGCAATCGCATCAACCAGACCTGCAAAAAATCCAGCCGCAAACATAAGAGCAAGGAGTTCTGGCGAAAAAAAATCCATCTTTGACAACCTGTAAGTGAGTAATTTCCAGCGAAATTCACATAATATCTTTGAAATTACTCATAACAATTTTTTCTGGCAACGACATCAACGATATTGTCAGGGAACAAATTGTAACGGGTTCAATATAATCGAAAGAAGCTTACGATACTCTCTCAAGCACTGCACAGAAAAAGCCATCTAGTCCATGTTGATGCGGCGTAAGTTTCATCGTTTGCCCCTCAAACGGGCAATCAACACTACTCAGTTCGGTCCACAAAGTTGAGGCATCTTTAAGCGCAAAATCGGCATGTTTTTTTAAGAACTTCTCAACCTGATCACTATTTTCGCCGTCAAAGAGGGAACAGGTCGCATAGATCAATCGCCCTCCAACCTTGACGCACCTTGCAGCTTTACCCAAGGCATCGGCTTGCATCGTTTGATAGTTCTCGTACTTTTCCTTCGTCAAACGTAAACGAGCATCCGGCTGTCGACGCCAAGTACCACTTCCAGAACAAGGCGCATCAACGAGGACACGGTCAAATCCTTTCACGGACATTTTGTAGAGGTTTTCTTTGTTCAAAGTGGCATAACGAACATTATCAACACCGGCGCGCTCCATACGTGGTTCTGCACGCTTTAATCTACGGGGATCGACATCCATCGCAACAAGTTTTCCCTCATTACCAAGACTTGCGGCCAGAGCCAGAGTCTTCCCCCCTGCCCCAGCGCATAGATCTATCACCGACATTCCTGGCTTAGCGTCGCAAAGGATCGAAATGAGTTGAGAGCCTTCATCTTGAACTTCAACCAGCCCTTCTCGAAACGCCTTACAATTGCCAAGAGCAGTTCGCCCCTGTACGCGTAAGCCCCAACCAGAATGTAATGTTTCTTCACTGATCACATCATCTGCGGCCAACAATGCCTGAGCCTGCTCACGATCTCCCTTAAGCAGGTTCACACGTAGATCCAGCGTCGCTTCCTTTTGCAGTGCAGCCATTTCAGAAACGGCCTGTTCTTTACCAAATTGTTTTTCGAACAGATCCGAAATCCAATCCGGTAACTCCCCCATTACAGCTTGGGACATATCTGGATGGTCGAGCGTTTGACCTTGGAGCGTTGCCAGAGCTTCATTTTCAAACTCGCTCAACTTCTCAGGGCTATATTGTTCCCCATTACAGATTTCATCCAATTCAGATGCCCGCATTCCTTCGACCAGTACGGCATAGGCCAAAACAGCCGAGCGATTACCTGCTGCCAATCCAGCCTGAGTTGTCCACCAGTCAAGGCGACACCGGGATCTGATCACACCATAAACCCGCCCATTGATATCGCGCCTGTCCTTAGAGCCAATAAATCGACGTGCCCTAAGATAGGTGTTTACCACCCGATCCATGGGTAATGGACTTTCCTGCACTTCATTGAGCAGTTCGATTGATGTCTGGATACGGCCATTTGGTCTCATGATTGGGTCTCTTGGTTTCTTGATCTAATCTAGATTGTGGAAAAGAAAATGCGAACTCTACGCCCGAACTAAAAAGGGCGGCATAAAGCCGCCCTCAAGAAATACTCTTAAATGGACTTATAAGCCACCACGATAGTTCGGAGCTTCACGTGTGATCGTTACATCATGCACATGGCTCTCTCTCAGACCTGCGTTGGTAATCCGACAGAAAGTACAGTTCTTACGCATATGATCAATGTTTGGAGATCCAGTATAGCCCATAGAGGCCTTTAGACCGCCAACCAATTGATGAACGATAGCAGAAGCAGAACCTTTAAACGGCACACGACCTTCAATGCCTTCGGGAACCAGTTTAAGATTGTCAGTTACATCCGCTTGGAAATAACGATCTGCAGAACCCCGTGCCATGGCACCCATAGATCCCATACCGCGATAAGATTTATAAGACCGTCCCTGATAAAGGAAAACTTCTCCTGGGCTCTCTTCTGTACCGCCGAGAAGCGATCCAACCATGACGGCCCGTGCACCAGCGGCAATGGCCTTCGCAATATCACCAGAGTGTTTAATGCCGCCATCAGCAATAATGCCAACGTTGTTTTTCTCTGCGACATCAACCGCATCCAAAATCGCCGTCAACTGAGGGACACCGACACCGGCAACAATACGCGTTGTGCAAATAGAACCAGGTCCGATACCAACTTTTACAGCGTCAGCGCCAGCATCAATAAGCGCCCGTGTTGCATCGCCTGTAGCAACGTTACCAGCCACAACCTGCGCCGTAGGATAAAGTTTTTTAATCTGTTCAACCGCTGAAATCACTCCGCGAGAATGACCATGAGCGGTATCAATAACCAAAAGATCCACACCAGCATCAATCAAGGCTTCAGCGCGGGCAAAACCCTCGTCACCAACACCCGTCGCAGCCGCTGCACGTAGTCTGCCGTGCTCATCTTTACAGGCGACAGGGTGTTTTGCAGCTTTATCAATATCTTTAACGGTAATAAGACCAACACAACGATAGGCATCATCAACAACGAGAAGCTTTTCAATCCGGTGTTGATGCAATAGGCGTTTAGCATCTTCACCCGTAATGCCCTCTTTCACTGTAATCAGATTTTCACTGGTCATCAGTTCGGAAATAGGCTGGTTCGGATCTTGAGCAAAACGCATATCGCGGTTGGTCAAAATACCAATCAACTTACGGGTTTTATCTTCCACGACTGGGAAACAGGAAAAACTAACACTTTCCTGAAGTCTGTTCACATCAGCAAGGGTGGCGCTTGGTGGGAAGGTCAATGGATCGGCAACCATGCCGGACTCAAACTTTTTAACCTTACGGACTTCACTCGCCTGCTCTTCGATTGACAGATTTTTATGAATAACACCGATGCCACCAAATTGCGCCATGGCAATCGCCAAACGACTTTCGGTAACAGTATCCATAGCAGAAGAAAGCAACGGAATGTTCAATTCGAGAGAGGCCGTTAACATCGTGCGTGTGTTGGCCTGAGCGGGAAGAACAGAAGATTCTGCTGGCAAGAGCAGAACGTCATCAAATGTGAGAGCTTCGCGGATGTGCATGTCAATCTTTCCCTTGAGCGCAGGGGAAACTTAAGGTTTCCCAAATGGGTTGCCATTATAAAAATGGCCAAATCCGATTGACGCCGCATTCTACACAGAAGCGACCCAAAGCCAAGTGATTAAAATAAGTCTAATTCAATTATTTTAATCACACAGAAGAACTAGCATAGATACGCCATCTTTTGGTGAAATAGAGATCATTTGTCTTGGGATAGTCTCACAACTGCTTGACCATCAAGCCTCGAGCTTTAAACATACCGTAGGCCGTTAGATTTACGATTTAAATCCAGTCGCAACCAAGAACATTTCAGAAGAATCTTTTCGACTTGCATCGGGTTTAAAATGGCGAACGCTTTTAAACTTTGTTTTCACAAGCTTCAGCAAATCAGACTGAGCCCCACCCTGTAAGACTTTACCGACAAAGCTTCCCCCTGGAACGAGGACTTCTTCGGCAAACATCAATGCGGTTTCCATCAAGCCCATAATACGCAAGTGATCTGTTTGCGCGTGTCCTGTCGCAGCTGCAGCCATATCCGATAACACGACATCTGCAGGGCCGTTCATCGCTGCCTTGAGGCGACCCGGCGCATCATCGGCCATGAAATCACCCTCAAGGAGAATGACACCCCCAATTGGTTCTACTTCTTGAAGGTCGATCCCAACAATGTGAGCCCCAGGGCCACAACGCTCAACGGCGATCTGGCACCAACCACCCGGCGCACAGCCCAAATCGACAATACGAGAGTTCTTTTTGAAAATTTTGAATTTGTCGTCAATTTGCGCAATTTTGAAAGCCGCACGACCACGAAGACCACGCTTTTTAGCTTCTTGAACATAGGGGTCATTAAGTTGACGGTTCAGCCACCGCGCAGAAGAGTTTGAACGCCTTGCCGCAGTTTTCACGCGAACTTTAAGTCCACGTCCCGAAGGATTACTGCTGGGGCGTGAGCCACCTTTTTTGGGTTTATCCGAAGAGCTCATTCTTCTGCTTTCTCATTCATTTCTTGGCGTAAGTTTTGCGGTGCGAATTCTATAATGCACCAATATGTGCCAAAATATCTTAAATTCTAGATAGTCTCATAGTGTACCCAGACCAAATTAACAATCCGAATTACCAAAGACACAAATATAAGGATAGCGGTTTATGCGCTAACTTTCCACAAAAGAACCATATAAGAACGACCTCAAAAGAGTGGCTTAGGTACCGTTCATCAACTTATAGAGAATACCTTCGCGCAAGCCACGATCAGCAACACGGAGCTGAGCCACAGGCCACAATTTAGCGAGGGCTTCAAAGATAGCACAACCTGCCACAACCAAATCTGCGCGTTGACTGCCTATACAGGGGTTCGCAACCCGTTGGTCATAGGTCATGCTTGAAATTTTGTGGCAAAGCCCAATTGCGGTATCACAGTTGATCAAAGTGCCATCAACGCGGTTACGATCATATCTAGGGAGTTTTTTATAAACCCCGACAAGAGTTGTCACCGTGCCCGAGGTTCCCAGCATTTGAATTTTGTTGTCCCGAACTCTTTGAGAGAAATCATGTTTCTTCTCAAACCCGAGAAAATCATCATAAACTTCCTGAACCATCTGTTGATAGGTTTCAGGCGTAATATCACGACCACCGTACTTTTCAGCTAAAGTCACAACACCCTTGGAAACCGAAAACCAGTCTTCCATAAGTGGTTTTGGCAATTCGCGGCCAGAACCTGGGTTTTCGAGGCGAATCCAACTTACCTCTGTACTGCCACCACCGATATCAAAAATCAGCGCTTCTGGTATTTCAGGATTGAGAAGCGGAGCACAGCCCATAATCGCAAGCGATGCTTCTTCGCTGTTATCAATAATCTCGAGTTCAAGACCCGTTTCGCGTTTAACCTGTGCGATAAACTGAGCGCCATTATCCGCACGCCGACAAGCCTCTGTCGCCACACAACGAAGACGGGTTACGCCCCGGCGCTTTAGTTTTCCTGCACAAATTTTGAGGGCTGACATGGTCCGACGCATGGCGTCTTCTGAAAGCTCACCATTGCGGCTGAGGCCTTCGCCCAAACGAACAATCCGAGAGAAAGTATCCAGAACGCGAAAACTCTTACGGCTCGGACGTGCAACAAGCAGGCGACAGTTATTCGTCCCCAGATCAATTGCTGCGTAAATATTATTGTCCGCCCGCTGCTGTGTCCTCTTGTTATAGGACCGTTTGCGGGTATGCGAAGTCGCCGTCAAAAAATTCTGCTCCTGATGCAGACCAAAATACTTGCTGAATAAAACATTCAGCCCTCCTTTCTTACGAAGTGCACAGGGGGTAGATCAACCTCGGAATCGCTGAATCTCCAGTAAAAACACTTATAGGGTAAAAAAACTGTCATACAGCCAAAAAGGTGTTGTAAGATCTTTTGTATCGGACTATATGAAGCCCCGAAAGTTACCATGAGCTGGTGTTACAGAGTAAAACTTAGGTACGTAAGCCTAATTTTAAGACACAGCCCCCTGATCCGGGATAGTTTAACGGTAGAACTAAAGACTCTGACTCTTTCAGTCCAGGTTCGAATCCTGGTCCCGGATCCATTTCTTCCCACGATTTATCTATTTAATATGAATACTTTTCTGCCGTTTTCTACGTACAAAAAGCAGATATTTAGTTCCAGCGCTTAACTCTTGGCTCTGGAATAAAATTGAAGCTTTACTGGGAGAAGAAAAACAATACTTCCCGCGACCACGGCGGACAGGAAGAGTACTCCCTGCAAACCGATAGATCCGACAAGACTGGCTGTCAGGACGGGGCCGATGAACTGACCAGCAGATAATATTAAAAATGTGAAGCCAAAGCCCACTGCGGGGACATCGTGAAAGAGTGACAGGCTCCACATTCCCAAAGCCGCCGCCACAAAAACAAAAAATGCCCCAAAGAGAACTGCAGAGAGGATGATCGCTGCGATATGATCCGTACTTGCCAATAGTGCTGTCGCGATCGCAATGCCAATCTGAAACAAAGCCACAGCGGGTACTATCCCCATTCGGTTTACGACGTATCCGGCAAACATGCCTCCAAACCCTGCGATACCAACGACGACCCAGAACAATTGGGCGACCAATTCTGAATTGAGAACATATCCGAAAAACTCACCTGATTTATCTTCAGATGTGCTGATAAGATCGACAGAGAATGTCCAGTAAACCGACGTTGCAATCCCAATAACAAAAGCAACGGCCAAGAGACGTAATCTTTCAGGATGAAGGAAGGTTGCAATGGTTATTGAACCGGGTGAGTTATCTTGCGCCTTTTTGGCTTTGGGGATCTTTGGGATAACCCACGCACACCAAAAAGTTGCAAGCAGGGCAAACCCGGAAAAGCCAACCCATGACCAGCGCCAAGCACCCTCAAACAATATTGCGACCGGGCCGCTGAGTAAGACGCCAAGACTGGTGCCTGAGTTAATTATCGCATAGACAGAACGCTGCCGATTGGGACTAACGAGAGTAACGACCAACTCAGAAATAGGTGTGTACGCCAATCCCGGCGTTACCCCAGCAAGAGCAACACCGAGTACCAACATCGCAGGTGAAAAGGCTGTTGCAATCAACATCATGCCGACAACAGCTGTCACCCCGCCCAATAGAAGTGACTTACGGGGGTCCATCTTACTGGAAATGTAAATGCCAAGAAGGGCCACCAGGAAATAGCTGGCATAAGATATACTCGCAATATATGCGAGGGCCTCATCAGACAGATTAAATTCTTCGCGAAATATCGGAATAAATAATCCATAGGCATAACGACAGAGACCATAAGACGTTGCAGTAATACAAAGTCCTGGACCCACCAAAGCATAATCTAACTTACGTATCATCGTGATCACTCACATCCCAATTCACACATAGAGTATGAATATTTTTTGGACTGATGAAGATCCGAAAACGACAACTTTTCCCTGATAATGTTTTAAAACAACCTGTTGTAGTTAGGCTGTTGTGGCTGGAGTGTCTCCCTCATCCAATATTATGTCTTAACTATCGGCCTATAATAAGCAGCGAGTATTAAAACGGCCTGCTGTGAGACATATTGTCCAGGCCATGGCTATTCTTATTGACGATCTCGCCCTATCCAACGATGAAAAAGCTTTTCTGATGGATCAACTCAGACGGCCACTTGATATTGATAGCCTCGTGAACCTAGCTCAAGACAAAGAACAGGCCGTCGAGGCTCTATGTTGCGTCACTGATGGCTATTGAAGTCGATAATCCGGCTGAGAAAAGCTACCTGGGCATGCTTGCAGCGCGGTTGAGTTTGGAACCGGAATTGGTAGTGCACATTCATAGCTCCAAGAGCGAAGCAATTTAGGTCTAACAACCAATCTCAGTTCATAAGAAAAAGGGCTCTTCATTTTCTTGAAGAGCCCTTTTGTAGGAAAAACAGTACCCGGATGATTTTAGCTGGCTTCAGCTTGTCCTGCTTCAGCGTGATTAGACTCCTTGTTCATGAGGCCCGTGTAACTCGGCATCAAGCTGATAAGGTGTTTACTGTAATCATGCTTTGGCGCCACAAAAAGCTCTTCGGTCTCGGCAATCTCAACCATTTTACCTTTTGACATCACCCCAACCCGATCACACATCTGACGAATAACAGGCAAATCGTGACTGATAAACATCATGGTCAGACCGAGTTCGTCCTGCAGATCTTTCAGCAAGTTTAAAATTTGAGCCTGAATAGACACATCAAGCGCAGAAGTCGGCTCATCACAGATCAGAAACCGGGGCCGTGTCGCAAGAGCCCGCGCAATAGAGATCCTCTGACGTTGCCCGCCTGAGAACTCGTGCGGGTACTTTACAGCCGCTTTTGCACCAAGCCCGACGTGATCGAGAAGATCGTCCACAATCTGACGGGTTTCTGCCTCAGAACTCGCCAGCTTATGGAAACGGATCGGTTCCGCGATAATATCCCGAACCCTCATACGCGCGTTAACCGAAGAGAAGGGATCCTGGAAGATCATTTGCATCTGGCGACGGTGGACGTTCAGCTCTTTACGCTTTTTGATCTTGGTAAGATCAGTACCTGCAAAGTTAATGGACCCTCCCGCAGATTTATAGATTGAAGTTACCAAACGGGCGATGGTCGACTTACCTGATCCAGACTCGCCAACAATACCAAAGCACTCGCCATGACGAATATCAAAACTGACATCATCTACGGCACGTACAACACTACTGCCGCTGCCAAACATACCACCAGTCTTGAACACCATTTCCAGGTTATCAACTTTGAGCAGAGATCCTTCATTTTGGCCGAAATCTCGCACTTTACCCAACCAGTGCGTAGAAAGATCTAATTCCTTACGCTCACCAGCGGCTTCGATACTTTCCACCATCGGGAAGCGATGTAAACGCACGTCTGGCCGAGGCACAGCCGAGATTAGACTACGTGAATAAGGGTGGTCAGGATTGCCGAGAATTTTAGCCGTCGGCCCAGTTTCCACCACAACACCGCGGTACATCACAGCAACACGATCAGCCACTTCGGCAATCACCCCCATATCGTGGGTGATGATGATCATGCCAACGCCCTTTTCCCGGACCAACTTTCTCAGAAGATCAAGGATCTGAGCCTGAATAGAAACATCCAGTGCTGTTGTCGGCTCATCCGCAAGAATGACTTCCGGTTCTGCACACAAAGCCAAAGCGATAACAACACGTTGACGCATCCCGCCTGAGAACTGATGCGGATAGTGATCCACCCGTTCGGAAGGATTTGGTATGCCCACTTGGTCAAGCAAAGAAATTGCCCGTTCACGTGCCTCTGCATCGTTAAACCCAAGGTGGGTCTGTATCGTCCCAATCAACTGCTTGGCGATGGTCTCTAACGGGTTAAGCGAGGTCAGTGGATCTTGAAAGATCATACCAATCCGTTTGCCACGGATCTTGCGCATTTCTACTTGTGATTTGCCACTGATCTTTTCTCCATCAAGAAAGACCTCTCCGCCACCAACACGGCCTGGGCGTTCAAGTAGCCCCATAACTGCGTTACCGATGGTCGATTTGCCCGCACCGGACTCCCCAACGACGCCAAGGATTTCGCCACTTGCGACAGATAAACATACGTCCTTAGCCGCGATGACATCCCCATGACGAGAAGGAAACTCAACTACGAGGTCCTTGATATCTAGTAATGTTTTACTCATGACATCGACCTCTCTTAGCGCAATTTGGGGTTCAGGGCATCACGAAGCCAATCACCCAGAATGTTGACGGAAAGAACCAGAATAACCAATGCCGCGCCAGGGAAAATGGTAATCCACCACTCGCCAGAGAACAGATAGTCATTCCCAATACGGATCAGAGTACCCAGCGACGGCGATGTTGGAGGAACACCGACGCCAAGAAACGACAGTGTTGCTTCCGTAATCACGGCCAGCGCCAACTGGATGGTGGCAATAACAAGTACCGGCCCCATCACGTTAGGTAGGATATGACGCACAAGAATGATCCAATCCGGGAGGCCAATAACCTGCCCCGCCTGAACGTACTCTTTGTTACGCTCAACCATCACAGAACTTCGAACGGTCCTCGCGTACTGGACCCAAAAGCTGAGGCCAATAGCGACCACAAGTACATAGACGGCGAGCTCGTCATGGGTTTCACGTGGCATAATTCCACGCGCAACGCCGTCGATAAGGAGAGCGATTAAAATTGCCGGAAATGACAGTTGCACATCCGCAATACGCATCAGGATCGAATCAATAACCCCGCCTGCATACCCGGATATAAGGCCAACAGCGATCCCAAGGATAGCCGCGAAACCAACCGATGCAAAACCAACGATTAAGGAAATACGGGAGCCATAGAGAATGGTTGAAAAAACATCTCTTCCCTGATCATCCGTCCCCAGAAGGAATGAAGCTTTCCCCTCTTCTTCCCAGGCAGGTGGCAGTAGGGCATCAAAGAGATCTACAGTCGCGAGATCAAAAGGATTATGAGGAGCGACAAAGTTTGCAAAAGCGGCTCCAAATATCATGAGAAAAGTAAGAATAGCTGCGATAATCGCACCTGGTGAGCCCTTAAAATTCCACCATAGATCGCTTTCGCGAAAACGTGTCAGGAAAGAGGGTCTTTCGTTTGATATATCGCTCATTAGCTTTGCACCCGTAAACGAGGATCTACAACAAAATAGAGAATGTCGACGACCAAATTGATCACTACAAAAACAAAGGCAATCAATAACAAGTATGCTGCCATTACCGGGATATCGACCTCAGATACCGCCTGAATAAACAGCAGTCCCATACCAGGCCACTGGAAAACGCTCTCGGTAATAATTGCAAAGGCAATGATGGATCCAACTTGCAAACCAATAATGGTGATCACCGGAACCAGCGTATTGCGAAGGGCGATAGAGAAATTTATCAACCGAGGGCTCAGGCCCCGGGCATGCGCAAACTTAATATAGTCTGTCCGCAACACTTCAAGCATCTCAGCCCGAACCAAACGTACAATCAAAGTCATTTGGAAAATAGCCAGTGTTATCGCGGGTAAGATCAGCGATTTTAGGCCACTCGCCGTCAAGAAACCTGTCGACCACCAACCAAGATCAATGACTTCCCCACGCCCGAACGTCGGCAACCAGCGGAGCGTAACGCCGAAGAATAGAATAAGAAGAATACCAATTAGGAATGTTGGCAGAGAGACACCCATCAACGACAAGGTCATAAACCCACGTGTAATGATCGATTTAGGCTTTAAGGCCGTATAGATCCCCATGGGAACACCAAGGGCCAAGGCCAGGAAAGCAGAAATAAGGGACAGCTCTAGCGTTGCTGGAAACCGTTCAGCTATGAGCCCACTGACGGGTTGCCGTAGCCTATACGACATTCCAAAGTCACCTTGAACAGCGTTTGAAACAAAGCGCCCATACTGCACAAGGAAAGGATCATTTAAACCGAGAGATTCTGTCAGAGCTTCACGTTCAGCCAGAGTAGTATCTTGGCCAACCATATTGTTGATGGGATCGCCGACAAATCGGAACAGACCGAACGCAATCAAACCAACAACCAGCATCACGACAATCGACTGTAACAGTCGCATCGAAACAAACTTGAACATAACGTCCCCTAATAAAACGGGGGCCTCTAAAGGAAGAGGCCCCCAGTAGCAATTACAGCAATATTATTTGCCGATTACAACATAACGCAGATCAAGAACGTTATCCGCACGTTGAGCAAGAGTTACACCGTCACGAACACCCCAAGATAGAGGCTGTTGGTGTAGAGGAAGATACCCAACATCTTTCTGCAAGATTGAGAAAGCTTCAGCGACCATGTTTTGACGTTTGGTCTGATCGGTTTCTTTCTCGACGTTTCCAGCGATCTCATCAATGCGTGTATTAGAATAACGACCGTAGTTGAACTGGCCAGTATTCTTTTCAGCATCGAAAGAAGACATCAAGTTATAAAGAACGTTATGAACGTCCATTGAACTTGGTGTCCAACCCAAGAGATAGAAAGAAGTATCATTACCGTTTTGAGGACTAACTTTAGCGAAATATTTGGATTTTGGTTGAGCGTTCAGATCAACTTTAATGCCAACACGCGCCAAGAGACCAACAACTGCCTGACAGATTTTTTCATCATTTACATAACGATTGTTCGGGCAATCCATACCAAGTTCAAAACCTTCGGGATAACCCGCTTCGGTCAGAAGTTTCTTTGATTTTTCAGGATCATAGGCATAAGGGCTGTTTAGGTCTGCATCAAAACCATTGATCTGTGGAGCAAGAAGAAGTCCTGCAGGTACAGCTGCACCGCGCATGATTTTTTTATCAATAGCGTTTAGGTCAATAGCATGAGCCATAGCGGCACGAACACGTTGATCTTTAAACGGGTTTTTACCTTTGATATTGGAATAGAGAAGTTCATCACGCCACTGATCCATGCCAAGGAAAATAGTACGTGCTTCTGGGCCAGTTAGTGGACGAACACCTTCAGCACTATCGAGGCGCTTCCAATCTTGTACAGGAACAGGATAAACCATATCCAGTTCACCAGAAATCAATGCAGCAACACGTGTCGCCCCTTGAGAAATCGGTGTGAAGTGAACTTCTGTTACGTTTGTTGGAATATCTTTCCAGTAGCCGTCAAAACGAGTGAACTTTGAACGAACATCCGGTTGGCGTTCTGCAAGAATAAAGGGGCCAGTACCATTGGCATTCTGAGCAGCATACGTCGCTGTCGCATCCGCAGCTTTAGGGCTGGTTGCTTCAACTGAGTTATGTTTTTCAGACCATTCTTTGTCCATCATATAATAGAAGACAAGTTCACGTGGCAGGATCGGGTTTGGAGCTGGCGTTTCAACTTGAATAGTGTAGTCATCAATTTTCTTGATGTCTGACATTCTCGCGCCGTAACCCTTCATATCGGATCCGGAAGTAAGGGTCCGTTTCCACGTAAAGATAACGTCATCAGCGTTGAAATCACCACCATCATGGAACTTCACGCCTTCACGAAGTTTGAAAATCCAAGTGGTTGGTGCTGTATTTTCCCAGCTAACAGCAAGACCAGGCTGTATTTGCAAGTCACTGCTATATGAAGTCAAACCTTCATAGACATTGCCGAGGAAACCAAGAGTAAAGGTTTCATTGAGGCCATGCGGATCAAGAGACTGAACATCCCCTTGAAAAGACCATTTGAAGGTTTCTGCGTTGGCAACCCCGGCACCAAGTGCGAGTACACATGCACTTGCCGCGAGCATATTTCTTATTTTCATTATGATACTCCCTGTGTTTACCACCAATTACATGATGGCCTAATTTTTTACTCTGACTTTTTTTATACTTATCTTTTAGCAGGCATAGCTGTTTCAACCAGCTTAGCCCAATATGAACAACCAACGGGAATTATTTCGTCGTTAAAGTTGTATTTAGGATGATGCACCGGTGCAGTGTCACCATTCCCCAAGAAGATGAACGATCCTGGACGCGCATTCAACATAAAGGCAAAATCTTCACCGCCCATTGTTGGACTTGCATCCGTATCAACACGATCTTCACCTGAAATCCCTGAGGCAATATCTACCGCAAAGGATGTCTCTTTCACATGGTTCATAACCACGGGATAGTTGCGTTTATAGTCCAGAACCGCTGTCGCGCCATGCGCTTTAGCTGTGTATTCGACGACTTCTTGAATACGTTGCTCCGTAAGGTCGCGAACGCTTTCATCCAGCGTCCGAACTGTACCGTTTAATGAGGCAGTATCCGGGATTACGTTGAAAGCCGTACCTGCGTTACAGGTTGTCACCGATACGACGACAGACTTAATTGGATCAACACTACGCGAAGCGATGGATTGCAGAGCCAAAATTATATGACTGGCAATAACAATCGGATCAATGGTTTCGTGCGGTTTTGCTGCGTGACCACCAGAGCCTTGAATGTCGATGGTAAAGATATCGGTCGCCGCCATCAAAGCACCTGGACGGGTGCCAAAGTTCCCAACAGGAACACCAGGCCAGTTGTGCAGGCCATAAACTTCCTGAATATTGAAACGATCCATCATGCCGTCTTCAACCATCTCACGGCCACCGCCGCCGCCTTCTTCTGCGGGCTGAAAGATTACAGCAACAGAACCATCGAAATTTCTGGTCTCAGACAGGTATTTTGCTGCACCTAAAAGCATCGCGGTATGACCATCGTGGCCACAAGCGTGCATTTTACCATCAACCTTGGACGCATAATCCAACCCTGTTTCCTCGTGAATTGGAAGCGCATCCATGTCTGCACGTAATCCAATAACCTTACCAGAGCTGGTATCGTTACCCTTAATGATACCAACAACACCCGTACGGCCAATGCCTGTCACAACTTCATCCAGGCCGAACTCTTTTAGTTTTTCGGTTACAAACCCTGCGGTTTGTTCGACATCAAATAAGAGTTCAGGATTAGAATGGATTTCACGTCTCCATCCTGTTATTTCGTCATGTAGTTCGGCAAAACGGTTAATAATTGGCATTACTATTCCCTGAGTATATTTTTATAGTTTGTCGTTTAACTTGCCAGACGTTCAATCAACTTGCGTTGAAAATCTTCGCCAGCATCTAGTTGTTCAATAGATAAGAATTCGTTGGCGGCATGGGCTTGTGCGATATCGCCTGGGCCACAGACGATGGTCGAATAACCACCATCTTGGAACTGCCCAGCTTCTGTACCATAAGATACAACATGCTCAGCATTGTCTCCTGTTATCTGGCGAACCAGACGTTCAGCAGCACCGTCATTTTCACGCCGGCAACCAGGCACATTTGCAAGCACATCAATGATAATTCCGGTAGACGGGTCTACCGCCTTCATCTCTGTTTCTAGCTCGGCGACATAAGCACGGTATTCCTCAAGATATTTCAGAGGATCTTCGGTTGGCAGAACACGAAAATCAGAAGAGAATGAGCAATCCTTTGCCGTGATATTATGGGCTGTTCCGCCTTGGATCACCCCGCAATGCAATGAGGTATATCCCGGCTCAAACAAAGTATTTTCAATAAGTTGTTCAGTACGTTGTTTATTCTCTTTTGTCTTTTGTTCATGCCAAACAACCAATTTAGCAGCGATATGAACGGCAGAAACCCCCGTATGAAGCAAGCTGGAATGAACTTCTAGACCTCGGACTTTGGTCATGAGGCCAATCACACCCTTATGTCCGCTTACAACCTGCATCATTGTTGGCTCACCAACGATAACGGCCTCAGCTTTTACCTTAGGCGCCATATCTTCAACCATCAAAGGCGCGCCAAGGCAGCCAATTTCTTCGTCATAAGACAAAGCAAGATGGATCGGTCTCTTCATGTTAGAGCGCAACATCTCTGGAACCAGCGACAAAGCGATGGCTGAAAAGGCCTTCATATCAGCCGTGCCACGTCCATAGAGTAAGCCATCTTTTTCGATAACTTCAAAAGGATTGGTATCCCAAGGCTGACCGTCGACAGGCACTACATCAGTATGACCGGATAGGATAACACCCCCATCTGCATTGGGTCCGATGGTCGCCCACAAATTGGTTTTGGTTCCATCTTCATTTGGAACGCGCTGGGAGGATACACCGTGTGAAGACAAATATTCTTCGACAAATTCGATCAAGGGAAGATTACTGTTTCGAGAAACAGTATCGAAAGCAACCAGCTTGGTAAGCATTTCTTTTGCTGAGTAATTACCAGCCACAGATATCTCCCTAATCAAATCTCATCGCGCCAATTTAATTGGTACAAAAAGGTCCCTGTTTTGATTGTCCTGTATTCTCTTCTTGGAATTTCAGGATCATGAGATCGCCATGAAATTTCCACGAAACCTCGGGACAATCTTTCATTTAAGAACAGGGGAATTACCGCGAACAACAATAGGCTGTCACATGTTGTCTATCAGCAGTTCTCCCGATCTTCTCTTTTAGGAAACACGAACTTTAATTTGAATCAATGCATAATGATGTATATAGGTATGCAAAAAAAGCATAATGGATTTAAAAATGCGGATGCGTCAACTCGAAGCTTTTCGGGCAACTATTCTTAACGGAACGATTTCTTCTGCGGCTAAAAGCCTGAACACAACCCAGCCAACGATTAGTCGTCTACTATCAGATCTTGAATACTCTTTGAAACTTACGCTGTTACATCGAAGGAAAGGCCGGGTTGTCCCCACCCAAGAAGGTATGATTTTCTATCGTAAATTAGACGACGTTTTCGAAGCCTTTACAAAATTAAAAACTGCGGCAGAAGACATTTCAAGAGATCGTAAGCAAGAGCTTCGAATTATATCCCTCGGCGCACTATCCATCAGTATCGTTCCTGAAATTATGGAAGAATTTACCGCCAATCATCCAGAGATATCCATTATCATTAACACAACGGATGTGAAAAGTTACTTCAATATGATCATGGATGAAAACCTTGATATTGCCTTTGGTAATCAGATGGGTGAACAACCTGGTGTCGAGCAGGTAATTCTTGCAAAGGTTGATTACGTTTGCGCCCTGCCTCCCAATCATCCTCTATGTGAAAAAGACATCGTTTACGAAGAAGACCTAATTGGAGAAAAACTCATTGCATTGGATAGTGACGATGTATTGGCCTTTCACCAACACACCGACCTCTACAAAAGAATAAATCCCATTACCCAATTTAGTACCCAGCATTCCGCAAACGCCTATTCTTTGGTAAAACAAGGCTTATGCAGTGGTGTACTGGAGCCCTTTTCAGCTAAACTATGGGCTGCATCAGGCGTCGAAATTCGGCCCTTCAAACCAACGATTTCTTATAAATATTCCGCCTACTATCAAGAAACCAGAAAACAAAATCCGATTATCAAAGAACTGGTTGATATTGCGGCTCGAAAATTCAAAAAATATGAAACTACCTAATTTTTTGCCTATTTGAATGCGTATAAAGTTCAGCGTTAAATTCATAGAATATTGGCACACTGGCTGCACCGTGAGCAGGAGCAGAAGGCGCACTAACACCAAGTAAAATACGTTCTTCTAAAGGCTGTAGTTGCGTCACCACCGAAGGCAATGGCGGCAACATTTTCTCTACTAATGCCTGCGCTATACGGGTTGGTAATAAACCACCAATGAAAATAACTTCTGGATCAAACGTACTTTCCAGCGCCTGTATCCCGATACGTAATTTATCCGCTGCCTCAGTTAACCAAGCCATAAAGGCGAGATCTTCTTCATCAAACAACTTTTCCAATTGTTCAGGGGCTCGATGTATGTTGTCCGTCTCTCCAATCGCTTCATATGCAGCCCGTAAGGATACATAGCGCTCAAAACATCCTCTATTGCCACATTCACAAGGGATACCGTCGGTCTCAACAACTATATGGCCTATCTCCCCCGCAGCGCCTCGGACACCGTGGTATACTTGACCATTGAGAAACAATCCTGCCCCTAATCCCATTCCAATAAAGACATAGACAAAATTTTCAAACTTTTTACCTGCACCATGAAGACGCTCAGCAATAGCCGCTGCATTTGCATCGTTCTCGACAATAACGGGCAACCCAACACGTTCGCGCAAACTTTCAGCGATTGGATACCCAACCCATCCTGGCCCTACACCCGTTGGTCCACTCACATCGAAAGGACCAGGAATAGCGACCCCGACACCGAACACCCGGCTCTTTTCAACGCCACCATACTCAAGTAATCGGTCAACAAGATCTGTTAGGATGTCGATCCCTTCTTCTGGAGAAGGGCGAGATACCTTTTGCTGTATCTGGGCACATTCTTCGCCCGCCAAATTCACCAATATAGCCAATGCAATCTGGTGATCCATTTGAATGCCAACGGAATATCCACCCTCTGGGTTTAGCCTATAGGGTCTTGCGGGTTGCCCCCGTTTAGCCTTCTCCGCTTCCCCTGCAATCAGTAAACCACGCTGTTCAAGCTCCCCAACCAGATTAGAGATTGTCTGAACTGACAAGGCCGTCGTTCGGGTTATTTCTGCTCGTGTAAGAGCTCCGTGTCTTCGGACAGCATCGATCACGGCACGAAGGTTATGCTCTTTTGCATATTCCAGATTCGTCCCCAGCATTCCCGTTCTAAAACCACCATTTTGGGGGCCATCGGAATTTTCCGTTGCCATATTTCATTTCCATGATAGATTAACTAAATCAAATTGAGTTAATAAATAACACTATTCACACAAACTGCCACAGACAAATAAAAACTACAAACTTTAGCGTTAATGTCATAGTGGCTTATAACCTTATAACGGGGAGGTTAATATGAAGAAGTCAAAAATGCTGATGGCTGCCATGGTAGGCACCTTATTAACAAGTTCGCAGGCTTATGCAGAAAAAACGCAACTAAGCGCGTTATTCATGGCTCAAGCAGCATATAGCGAGCAAGACATCGAAAACATGACGATAGCTTTTGAAAAAGCTAATCCGAATGTCGATGTGAAAATGGAGTTCGTTGCCTACGAAGCTCTTCACGATAAAATCGTATTGTCACACAATGCTTCTGATGGCTACGACGTCGTCCTCTTTGATGTTATATGGCCAGCCGAGTTTGCGCGTTACGGTCTTTTGACTGATGTTAGTGATAAAATCGACAACGCGACAAAGGATGACATTCTAGAAGGTGCCTGGACCACTGTTGAATATGGTGGCAAATATTACGGCATGCCTTGGATCGTTGATACCAAGTATCTCTTCTACAATGAAAAGATGCTCGCAGAAGCGGGAATTTCGAAAGCACCTGTGACTTGGTCAGAGCTCGCAAGCCAAGCCAAGATTATAAAAGACAAAGGTATCGTCGAATACCCCTTGGTTTGGAGTTGGTCACAATCCGAAGCCGTTATCTGCGACTACGCAACTCTTCTCTCAGCAATGGGTGGTGAGTTTCTTGATGGCGACGAAAAGCCCGTCTTCCAGCAAGGGGGCGGTCTACATGCCTTGGAATATATGGTTGATTCAATCAAAATGGGCCTAACCAATCCAAATTCCCGCGAATATTCGGAAGAAGACGTACGGCGTACTTTCTCAAGCGGACAAGCTGCCTTCGCTGTTAACTGGACGTACATGTATAACCTCGCGAATGATCCAAAAGAATCCTCCATCGCAGGGCATGTTGGTATCGCTCCAGCTCCTGGTGCTGCAAATATCAGTAAAGCTTCTGCGGTTAATGGCTCCATGGGACTAGGCGTGACATCCAACAGTAAAAATAAAGACATCGCATGGGATTATATCAAACACCTTACATCTCAACCCATACAAGAGGACTTTGCTAAACTGAGCCTGCCTGTTTGGAAGGGTTCATACGACAATCCAGAAATTGCCAAAGGACAGGAAGAGTTACTCAAAGCCGCTAAAGTTGGCTTGGCAGCAATGTATCCACGCCCGACTAAAGCTTCCTATCAAGAGATGTCTTCTTTGTTGCAAGTTGCTATCCAAGAAGCACTTTTGGGAACCAAAGCGCCAGCGGAGGCTTTAAATGAAGCTGCTGATGCCGTTGCTGATCTGGATTAAAGTATACTAGCTCTATGATACGTTTTCCCAAAGTCACAACAGCGTGGCTCCTGCTGACCCCGATGATGACAATCATCATCGGGGTTGTCGGATATCCCCTGATCAAAACGGTCTATTACAGTTTCACGGCAGCTCACCTTGCGTCGCCAGAAACAACAGACCGTTGGGTCGGCTTTAAAAATTATATCAAAGCATTGGGAAATACTCAGTTTATAGATTCAATCGAAAACACTGCTTACTTTGTGTCCGTTTCGGTTTCGGCTGAAATCATTATCGGCGTATTGGTAGCATTACTGTTAAACCAAGTTTTCCATGGACGTACTCTTTTACGGGCACTTTTGATCTTACCGCTAGCTTTACCAACAGTGGTCAATGCCATGATGTGGCGGCTCATTTACGGCCCGGATTTTGGCGCCTTGAACGCTCTGTTGACGCAGATTGGCCTTATAAATGAATACCGTAGCTGGCTTGGTGATCCTGACATAGCTCTATCAATGGTCGCCATTGCAGATGTTTGGAAAAACTTTCCGCTTGTTGCTCTCATTACCTTAGCTGCATTACAGACAATTTCTAAAGATTTGATTGAGGCAGCCACACTTGATGGTGCCAATGCCTGGCAGCGTTTTTGGTCCGTTGTTTTCCCGACCATTGTAGCCCCCGTCAGTGTGGCGCTCGTGCTCAGAACAATCGAGGCCTTCAAGGTATTTGATATTGTCTATGTCATGACGAGAGGCGGCCCTGCAAACAGTACTAAAACGGTCAGCTTTCATGTCTATCAAGAAGCTTTTGCCTATATGCGTATTGGCTCTGGCGCCTCTTATGCCCTGATTGTTGTGCTTATCAGTGCTGTTCTCATTGCCACATATCTGTGGCTCATTAAGAAACAGGGTAACACCGCATGACCCGCCGCAGTAAATCTGAATCTTGTCTGGTATATGGGTCAGCAAGCCTCTTGGGTCTTGTATTACTCTGTCCAGTACTATGGCTCTTTATCATGAGCATAAGCTCAACCAGAGACCTGACAACTCTCCCCTTGCAATGGTTTCCATCAGAAATCTCTTTTGATAACTACGCAAAACTTGTCAGTGACTTAGATAGCTCAACTGCTGAGTCTTTTTTAAGCGCACTTCGTAACAGTCTTATCGTCGCAATATCTGCGACAACACTTTCCCTGCTTGCAGCCATCCCTGCTGCTTACAGCCTTTCAAGGCTTCCTGGTTCCCGTCGAAAAAGCCTTCTGTTTGTGGCTATTGCCACATTTATGATGCCACCCGTCGCTTTGGTGTTGCCCTTATATTCGACAATGGGAGCGCTTGGATTACTCAATACTCATATTGCTCTCATTGCCGTCTATTGTGGTATTTTGGTTCCATTCACCACGTGGCTCTTAAAAAGTAACTTTGACGCGATCCCCATAGAATTGGACGAAGCCCCCCTTATTGATGGCGCTAATCGCCTTCAAATTATATGGCACATTACGCTTCCTATCGCGAAACCGGCCGTAGGGGCCGCAGCCTTAATGGCAATATTGATGGCATGGGATGAGTTTTTTTATGCGCTTCTCTTCACCAATGATATCAGAGCCAAGACCCTCCCCGTTGCTATAGCAGATTTTGCAGCTGGGCGAGTTGCGGACTATGGCTTGATTTCAGCCGCGGGCATTCTGGCAACACTCCCTCCAGTCTCCATGGCATATTTTCTTCAAAAATCGCTCGTTTCCGGGCTTATGAGCGGGAGCGTAAAGGGATGATTGAAACACCGAACAATCGTAAAAGCATGAGAAACCTTGAAATCGTCACTGTTGGCACCGTAAACGTTGATCTCATTATGGGACCACAAGCACCTTGGCCTGTGCCAGGCACGGAAGTGATTTTACCCAACTCTGAAATGCGTGAAGGTGGCGGGGCAGGTATAACCGCCAAGGCATTAACGGCCTTGGGCGCTCAACACCGCATGATCGTCAATGTCGGCAATGATCTCTTTGGTGATTGGCTCATAAATCAATATCCAGGCTTAGATGAAGACTGGATTGTTGACACCATTGATACCGCCTTAACCGTTGGCATTACCCATCCAGATGGTGAGCGCACCTTCTTTAGCACTCCAGGTCATGTCGCCCAATTTCAGCCGTTAGAGTTACAAAACAAACTGGCAGGAATAGATCTCACGGGCGTGATTGTCTTATTTGTGGGCACATCGCTTATGCCGACAATCCGCCCCTCCCTAAAAGAAATATTTCAGTTCGTACATGCGAAAGGCGGATTGGTTGCGCTTGATACAGCCTGGCCTACAGATGGTTGGACAGAGAACGCTCGAAAAGAAGTTATCGACTGGCTTCCCTTGGTTGACATCGCCCTGCTCAATGAAGTTGAAACCAATGGGCTATTGTATCCACACCTTCAAGATGGTTCTCCAGATTATCAAACAGTTCTCAAAAATATGCCCGATAATGCCCTCTTTATCACCAAGATGGGTCCCAAAGGAGCACGTGTAGATAAACTGGGAAATGCTCCTTTGATGGTTTCATCAAAAGTCATTGATGTCGTCGATACCATAGGCGCAGGGGATTCCTTTAACGCAGGTTTCTTAACAGCCTTTGCCCGTGGTCACGACACTCATACTTGCCTTGAAATCGCGATCAACACCGCCGCTCTGGCAATATCCTCAAATCCTCGTCGCTATCCAAACGGCACAGAAGTTGGCCTCGTTGAACCTGTTAAGGCGCAAACAACTGGCAAAGTTTTTAACACAAGGAAGCAAGCGGTATGACAGGCTTATCTCTCAAAGGCGTTTGCAAACAATTTGGCGACCTCAATGTCATTCGTAGTATTGATCTTTCGATTGAACCCGGTGAGTTCGTCGTATTTGTCGGACCATCTGGATGTGGAAAATCAACCTTATTGCGCATGATCGCCGGGTTAGAAGAAATTACATCGGGAGAGTTTTGGATCGGCAACAAACGCGCAGACCAATTGCCCGTCTCTGATAGGGATATTGCAATGGTTTTCCAATCCTATGCGCTTTATCCACATATGACACTTGGCGAAAATATTGGTTTTCCCCTCCGCCTTGCCAAGGTTGCTCAAAAGGAAATTCAGCAAAAGGTATTGAAAATTGCCGAGGTGTTGCATCTCGATAATATATTGGATCGAAAACCAGGCCAAATATCTGGTGGTCAACGCCAACGCGTTGCTATAGGCCGCGCCTTAGCCCGGGATCCGAAAGTCATATTACTCGACGAACCGCTCTCTAATTTAGATGCAGCACTTCGCCTGGAAATGCGCGTGGAACTCGCTCGTCTCCATAAGAAATTAGCCGCAACTATGATTTATGTAACTCACGATCAAGTCGAGGCCATGACACTGGCAGACCGGATTGTGATCTTGCACAATGGCGAAATAGCTCAAGTTGGTACCCCGCTTGATCTCTATAACAAACCTGCGAATACTTTTGTAGCAGGGTTTATCGGCTCCCCTAAAATGAACCTATTCCCTGCAGAGATAGATAACTCAGTGGCCAATGCTTCCAAAATCCGGCTCAAGAATGAACAAAATGAGTTTAATCTCGACATCCCTGTGCAAGCAACAGGTCCCATTCAAATGGGCATCCGCCCCGAACATATGTCTCCCATCAATGAAGGAGGCATCCGAGGGCTGGTAAATAGAATTGAGCATTTAGGGTCAGATACTTACGTCTATTTTCAAACAAATAATGATGCCAGTGCTGTTGCGCGCCTAAATGGCATTGCTCCTATCCAAGCAGGAGAAATCATTTCCTTCACCACAAAGCCAGCGCACTACCATCTTTTTGATCAGAACGGTATTCGGATTGAGTAAGGCTAAGTGTGAAAAATCGATTTACCGTCTAAAGAAACAAAGCGCTCACATATACTCTGGCTTAGGCTCACTGGTATAAACAGGCACCAAAGCGACGATAATTCTTTCCACCTCATTGCCACTTGAAAGAGGTAGAATTAAGCGATCCCACGTGGTCATCTTTAGGGAATGATGTGGTTCGTGGCGTGTATAGAGCGGTTCTTTACGCAACACTACCGCCCGGTATGTGATTGCGAAAAATGTACGAAGCGGCGTCCAGATATCAGATAATAACAGACCAGTTAAATCCTTACCCGGTTCCTGGATAATGGCCGAACCGTAGAGGCGATACTTGAACTCTTCGCCGCCTTCAAGGATATCAAGAACCGCAACTCTTCCCAGCACAGGTTTAAGCTTAAAAGGATCAACATCCAAAGGAGATGCCGCCATTTCCTCGCCGCGATTTTCATTCCACCATTTAAAGAGAAACTTTAGCTCAGGTTGAGGTAGCTCATCTTCGGGAAGGTTCCATGCAATCGTGGGCTTGGGGCTCCCTAGCTGCCTCATCAACATAGACAAGGGAACATAGTCCTCCTTCACCAGCTCTTCAGCTCGTGCCCACAAAACCTCTGTTGGGTAGCTGATATCATTCAGCCCTTCCACCACTTCTACCCCCATAATTATTTATCTTGAATAGCTTAACACAAGAGTTCTCAAAATTGAACATCGTAACTAAAGGACAGTTTCTACCGATAGGTTTTGAATAAAATTATCAAAAAGCCATACTGGTTAAACTGTTTTCAAACTTATAACCGCAATAAAATTTGAACAAAAATAAACCCGGTTGCCCGGGTCTATTTCTTAATTTTTATAGATAAGAAACACTCCTTTAGCTTCTTCCCTCCTCCACAGCATGGCAAGATACCAATGCGCTACTCGTAGGAGCAAGAATTGGCCTTTCTGCCTTACACCGATCATTTGCAAGTGGGCAACGAGGATGGAAGGAACACCCGGAAGGTGGGTTCAGAGGCGACGGAAGCTCACCGACTAGTTTTATGCGCTCTTTTTTCCGGTTTGGGTCTGCAACGGGCGTCGCCGACAAAAGGGCCTTGGTATAGGGATGCTGAGGATTATTAAAAATCTGATCCCGTGTACCATGTTCGACAGGTTGACCCAAATACATCACCAGAACATCATCAGCAATATGACGAACCACAGAAAGATCGTGCGAAATAAAGAGATAAGCTAAATCCATCTCTTCTTGCAGATCCGTGAGTAGGTTCAGCACCTGCGCTTGAATGGAAACATCAAGCGCCGAAACAGGTTCATCCAAAATCACAATTTTTGGGCGTAACATCAATGCACGCGCGACGGCGATACGTTGACGTTGCCCCCCAGAAAACATATGCGGATAACGATCGGCTTGTTCAGGCCGAAGACCCACTCTCGACATTATGGAAAGAACTTCTTCGCGTCTTTCTTTTGCTGACATCTTGGTATTGATCTTCAGCGGCTCTTCCAAGATTGCACTGATTTTATGTCGTGGGTTCAAAGAACTATAGGGATCTTGAAAGACGATCTGTACCATTTGCCGAAGCGTCAGTAAGTCTTCTTTAGTGTGGGCAGAAGCAACATCAATCCCGCCGAGAACCAATTCGCCCTCGGTTGGCTTTTCAATCAGGGTAACAAGGCGAGCAAGAGTGGATTTACCACACCCGGATTCACCAACGACAGCTAGTGTCTTACCAGCATCCAATTGAAACGAAGCACCATCAAGGGCCTTAACGGTGCCCCCCTTGGAGAAAAGACCACCTTTAACGGCATAAAAACGCTTAAGGTGATCTGCTTTTAGTACAGTTTCAGTAGCCATTAGGAATTCCCCTCAGCAACAGACACACCGGGATGGTTATTGGTTGGCATTCCATCTTCAAGTGGATAGTGACAAAGGACCTTACTATGAAGATCAGGAGCATCGCTTCGGCATTTGTCTGTCGCAAACTTGCAACGAGGATTAAAAAGACAGCCCGTTGGACGATCAAGCAATCCAGGTACTACACCAGGAATTGACGGAAGACGTTTACTTGTGGCTCTCTCTGGCAAGGCATTCAGCAAAGCATGTGTATAAGGATGCCGAGGTGCATTAAACAGCCCCTTCACATCCTGACGCTCGACCTGTTGACCTGCATATTGAACGTTCACAACTTCGGCCGTTTCTGCTACTACTCCCATATCATGAGTAATAAGCACCATTGCCATGCCTTGTTTCTTCTGCAATTCACCGAGAAGTTCAAGGATCTGCGCTTGAATAGTCACATCAAGTGCAGTCGTCGGTTCGTCGGCAATCAAAACACGAGGATTACAGGCAATCATCATCGCAATCATAACGCGTTGGTTCATACCACCTGACATTTGATGAGGAAAAGCACGTAGCCTTGTCTCAGGGGAAGGAATTCCCACCAAACCCAAGAGCTCAATCGCACGCTTTTTGAGCTCTTTTTTCGTGCCCCCTAAGTGTTCACGAATGACTTCCATAATCTGATACCCAACCGTAAAACAGGGGTTCAGACTGGTCATCGGTTCTTGGAAAATCATGGAGATGTCTTTCCCAATAATTTTCCTACGCTCTTTTTGTGAAATCGTAAGTAGATCTTGACCATCAAAATTCATGCGATCGGCTGTGATTTTTGCCGTCCAAGGTAAAAGCCCCATCAAGGCAAGCATCGAGACCGATTTACCAGAGCCAGATTCACCAACGATGGCAACCATCTCCCCCTGATCAATTTCCAGATCAACACCATCGACTGCTCGGAACAAGCCGTGAGCCGTTTCGAATTCAACAGAGAGGTTTCTAATTTCCAATAAACTCATGGGATCAGGACCTCTTCATTTTAGGATCAAGGGCATCGCGCAAACCATCGCCCATCAAGTTAATTGCTAACACCGTCAACAATATTGCGACACCAGGTAAAGTCACAACCCACCAGGCACTCAGAATGAACTCCCGTGCATCTGCAAGCATGGTTCCCCATTCCGCGGCAGGCGCTTGAGCACCCATGCCCAAGAAACCAAGTGCCGCTGTATCCAAAATCGCAGTGGAGAAGCTTAAGGAAGCCTGAACTATCAATGGTGCCATACAGTTTGGCAATATCGTTATTAGCATCAGCCTCATTGTACCAGCTCCAGCTACCTTACTGGATGTAACATAATCGCGTGCTGATTCTGTAACGGCAGAAGCTCGGGCCAAACGCACATAATGCGGTAAATAAGTAACAGAAATTGCAATCATTGCATTGCGCAATCCTGGGCCAAGAATGGCGACGAGAACAAGGGCCATTAATAAGCTTGGAATAGATAAAATAACATCCATTACACGCATTACAATAACTTCATAAATCCCTCTGAAGTACCCTGCTGAAAGTCCCAGCAACACACCAAAAGTCAAGCTGATCACGATAACGATACAACCAGCAAAAAGAGAAATTCGCGCACCATGCATCAAACGAGAAAGAAGATCGCGTCCTAAAATATCCGTACCAAAAAAGTATTCGATCTTTCCACCTTCTTGCCAGAACGGTGGAATCATTCCTACTTCCCGGTTTTGAGCAATCGGTGAGTGCGGAGCAATCACATCCGCTAGAACAGCGATAACAACGATAAAAAGGAAGAAAAACAGGCCAACGACAGCCCCTTTATTTTCTGAAAAATAGAACCAGAACTCTTTCAACTGCTGACGCAGTGGACTGATTTCGGCTGAAACCGTTTTATTATCGGCTGTATTTTGAACTTGGCTCATCATTACCTCCGATGCAAAATTCTTGGGTTAATCAAGCCGTACATGAAATCAACAAACAAGTTAACCATCATGACGATCGAAGCGATGAGAACAATTCCACCTTGGACCGCGAAATAATCACGGCGGAAAATAGAATCAATCATCCATTTACCAATACCAGGCCACGAGAAAATTGTTTCGGTTAGAATGGCGCCGGCAAGTAATACTCCGACCTGAAGACCAATAACAGTAACCACTGTTATCAAGGCATTCCTCAGGGCATGAATACCAATTACTCGAAACGAAGATAACCCCTTAGCGCGAGCTGTCCTGACATAATCTTCGCCAAGTACTTCTAACATCGCAGATCGAGTTTGGCGGGCTATGATTGCAAGCGGGATTGTCCCCAACACTATGGTCGGCAAAATAAGATGGGAAACAGCTGACTTAAATGCACCCTCTTCATCACTGAAGAAAGCGTCTATTAACATAAAGCCCGTATCCTGCTCTATCCAGAACAAGGCAGACAAGCGTCCTGATACAGGGGTCCATCCCAATGTTGCCGAGAAGAGAATAATGAGGAGTAAACCCCACCAGAAAATCGGCATTGAGTAACCAGTAAGGGAGATGCCCATTAAGGTGTGATCAAATGCTGACCCACGTTTTACCGCAGCAATAATACCAGCAGGCAAACCAATAAGGGCCGCAAATATAATTGCGCAACCTGCGAGCTCAACCGTTGCCGGGAACCGCGTTAGGAATTCTTCGAGAACTGGCTGCCTACTCATAAAGGAGACGCCTAGATCACCATGAAGAATACCCCATAAAAAAGAAAAATATTGCTCCCAGATCGGACGGTCAAACCCGAGATTTGCCATTAATTCCGCATGGCGTTCGGGCGTAACCCCGCGCTCACCAGCAAGTAATTCAATAGGGTCACCGGGTAACATCCTGATGAAACTGAATGCAATCAGAGTGACACCAAGAAAAGTCGGGATCAGAACGCCCAACTTTGTCAAAATAAATCGAAACATCGCAATCCTGACTTCGCGTATAAGAAAATCGGGGAAGGTTTAACAACCCTCCCCGTTTCATATTTAGTTATAAGATTTTAGTATCTTATTATTTTAGGTCAACACCGTAGAAAACATGACCGCCAAGTGGGTCAATACGGAAATCAACAACTTTGTTGCTCATAGCTTTGTGAACAACAGAGTGAGCAACAGTTACCCAAGGAGCTTCTTCTTTGAAGACAGCCTGAGCTTGCTCATAAAGTGCAGTACGCTTTTCTGGATCAGAAACTTTTACAGCTTCATTAAAGAGATCATCGAACTCTTTATGACACCAGCGTGCACGGTTACCACCAGACTTAGCAGAAGCACAGTTCAGAAGGGAAAGGAAGTTATCCGGATCCGGATAATCCGCTGTCCAACCAAGAAGAACTGTATCGTGATCACCTTTCTGAGAACGGGATAGATACTCACCCCATTCCATGGAAACGATTTCAGCGTTTACACCAACAGCCGCCCAATCAGCCTGAATAAGTTCAGCCATACGTTTAGCATTCGGGTTGTAAGGGCGCTTAACAGGCATAGCCCAGATGTCAGTACTTAGGTTTGTAACACCAGCTTCGGCAAGAAGAGCTTTGGCTTTTGCAGGATCGTAAGGGTAATCCTGAATTTCTTCGTTGTAACCCCATAGAGTCGGTGGAAGTGGATTTTTAGCCGCTTTACCCGCACCCTGGAATACAGATTTGATGATCGCTTCTTTGTTCATGGCATAGTTAAGCGCCTGACGAACACGTTTATCATCAAATGGTTTTTTCTCAGTGTTGAACGCAAGATAACCAACGTTCAGACCTTCCTGGCTATCCACAGTCAGATCTTTGTTCGCTTCGATAGCAGCAAGATCAGCCTGGTTTGGATAAGGGATCAGATGACATTCACCAGCAGCAAGCTTCTGGTAGGCAACCTGTGCATCAGGAGTGATCGCAAACACGAGTTTGTCTAGCGGCGCACGACCTGACCAGTAATCATCATTAGCTTGATAGCGAATGAAAGCATCTTTTTGATAAGATACGAACTGGAATGGACCTGTACCAATTGGTTCTTGGTCAAATTTCTCAGGTGTGCCAGCATCCATCATCTGTTGAGCATATTCAGCAGAGTGAATAGAAGCAAAATCGATGGCGATTTTGGAAATAAATGCAGCATCTGGTTTCTGAAGAGTGAACTTAACAGTTTTGTCGTCAAGCTTCTCAATTGTCTGCAGAATATCAGGGAAACTCACATAACCAGAGAAGTACTCGTATGTACCGCCTGAAACTTTGTGATACGGGTGATCCGCTTTCCACTGACGATTGAAGCTAAACAGAACATCATCAGCATTCAGTTCACGTGAAGGTGTGAAAAATTTAGTTTTATGAAACTGTACGCCGTCACGTAGATGGAATGTATAAGAAAGACCATCTTCTGAAACTTCCCAGGATTGAGCCAACCCTGGTGTCATGATGGTTGAGCCTCTCTCGAACTCTACTAGACGATTGAAGATGTTGCGAGAGCTGGCATCGAAGGAAGTACCTGATGTGTACAGAGCAGGTGTAAATCCTTCTGGGCTACCTTCAGAGCAATAAACAAATGTTTTTGCTTCTGCAGATACAGACCCCATAGCAAGCATACTTGCGAAAGCCGCAGTAGCCAAAAGACCTTTTTTAATCACGATATCCTCCCAAATGTCGTAGACAAGCGCGGTATGCGCCTTATTTTTATTTATTAGTGTCTCGTTACCTAATCTAATAAGGATGGTTTCAAGCTATCCATCTCAAGTTGCATAGTCAATTTTCTCTTACGGCCTAACATGAAATTGTATACAAAATAACAGAGACGGAATTCGCATTTTAATGACCTAAAGTTTATATATTTTATCTTTTAAATACTAGTAGTTAGGCGGACTTAAGTAATTAAATTTCGCACTCCAGCAGAGACACTATAAAACATCAATTTGGGTAAAAAAGCAATAAAATTACCCACCATTTTTAAACTTTCAATAGCATTGGTCACACTAAACACCACCCAAAACAACTAAAGAGCGAGAGGGAAAAAGATTCGAGTTTGAATTAAATCGATTATTATTCAGGATTTTTCCTAAGAAATACGGATCGTTTTTGCACAAAAAAAAAGCGCCCCAATTAAGAAGCACTTTTGATAAATTCAAAAATGAGGTGTTTTGTTAAGCGTATTCTAAACATGCCATCGGCAATACGCCTGCCATAATACTCGCAAGTTTATCCGGATTATCTTTAAAACAAAGGCCGACTGTTTCACCCCTTGCCCAGACAACTTCAGACATCAGTTGAATTCCGCCAGCGATTTTTATGACAAACTTCGCGCCAATTTCCATTACGTGATCAAATTTAGCGCGTACCCCATTTACAGAGATATCGTAAATCACACACTGTTGGTCAGCACCTTTAGAATCAGAATATTCACCAGACCAAAGGACAGAAACACGTTTGAAGCGCCGTTTATCGTCGGCCTCAACACTTAGTGGAGAAGCTTTGCTCCCCCCACTAACATTATTTTTTTTAGACATAGCAACCTGAGCATTCGATTGTAACATAGCCAACCCCCACACGCGATAGATGCGGTATATTTAAAGGATACGTTCGGCAACGTAAAGAAAATATACAGGATAAATATTACTAAAATATAAATAAAAATCAATGCAATTAACTAAAACAAACACCACCCTCACCTAAGATAATGTAATCACTCAATCTTCATGGTTAACAAGAGTATCAAGCAAAGTATCGTCGAGCTCTGAGAATGTACGAATAACAGCTGCATTTGCTTTATAAGCTGTAACTGCAATTTTTTGGTCAACGAGTTCTTGGGCAATATTCACACCCGTCGCTGAGAAAATCTCAACAAAACTGCTTGTCTGGCCTACCTGCGATAAGGGCACTCCGGCTGAGGTTTGAGTAACAATCCCACCAACACCTGGATCGCGACTTACCGCATCAACCCTACTCGGTGTAAAAGGCACTTGTCCTGAAAGGTTACCAGAAGCATCTGGAACGGTAGATCCAGCGTTAACGATATTGTTTGCAGATACGGCCACCCGGCGTGCCTGCAAATTAAGTCCAGAAAGAGGTATTGAATAGTCCATATTTCATCCCTTTCCCTGAGTATACCTGACTTACAAGCTCATTTCAATTTTAGACATTTTAGATAAATGTTTATCTAATTTTTCAAATTATATCCGCTGTAATAAAAAAATTACATATATCGGGTTGATATATGCTGAACTGATCTATATTTAACCTAGATAGGTACAAACAGGCTTTCGGGCGCAATCCGGTAAAAGCCAACACAGGTAAATCGAGTATGGATGTAAGAACTTTATGCCTTGGGGTATTATACCAAGGCGAAGCCAGTGGATATGAAATCAAGAAAGCTTTTGAAGAAGGCGCCTTTAGCCATTTTCAAGATGCGAGCTTTGGATCGATTTATCCCGCACTTGGGCGATTGTCTTCTGAAGGCTTGGTTGATTGCACCCAAATGGCGCAGGAAAAGCGCCCCGATAAAAAAGTTTATAAGCTGACCGACAAGGGTAACGATGCGCTAATCACCAGTATTCTGGTCCCTCCCTCACCAGATAAATATGCTTCGGATTTTTTCTTTGTCCTTTATTTCGCAGAGTTACTTCCCATCCCGCAAGTCGCCCTGCTTTTGGATCAGCGCATAACCTTTTATAAGAATACCATTGAACGCATGAGCGAATGTGATCTCTCCACCATCCCCGAAGGCAGGCAGCTTTGCCACGGCCTCGGCATGACAGTTTACCAATCATCCCTAGACTATCTGGAAAAACACAAAGACAGCTTCCTTAACAAGCTCAAAATTCCATCCCAGAACACCCCCTTTACGAATTCAAACAGGCACGCATCATGAAAGTTTCCTATATACTCGCATTCGTTTTAGCCGTTGGTTCAGCTGGCTGGGTTATGTCAGGACAACTTGCTGATGGCTCTGAAGCCGGAAAAACAGCTCAAGCAGAAGTAAAAAAACCGCCTGTAAATCTCACACAGGAAAACCGCGTACCTTCTGTTCGCGTTCAAAGCCTTTCTGCAGAATCCTATACGCGTCACTTAACCGTTCGGGGTAGGACCGAAGCGCTTCGGACTGTTGAAATCAGAAGCGAAGCCAGCGGGAAAATTATCGAACTTGCCGTAAAAAAAGGACAGGCTGTAGAAGCTGGAAAGTTGATCGCGAGACTTGATGTCAACGAACGCTCAGCAAAGGTAAAAGAATACACCGCCTTAAAAGAACAACGTGCTATTGAATACGACGCCTCGAAGCGGCTTTCAAAAAAAGGCTTCAAGGCTGACACCAAACTTGCCGCGAGTAAGGCAGCTCTCGAATCAGCACATGCAGAATTAAGCAAAGCCCGTGTTGCCCTCTCCAACACTCTTATTCCAGCCCCCTTCACCGGGATACTGCACAAACGTACGGTAGAGATAGGTGAGTACGTTGATGTAGGAGATCCAATCGGCACGATTGTTGACCTTTCCACAATCCTCGTGGTTTCCGATGTCAGCGAACGCTTGGTACCTTTTATATCTGTCGGACACCCTGCCCACGTCAGGCTCATCACAGGCCAAATCGTGGAAGGTGAGGTGCGCTACATTTCTTCTATGGCGGATGCAACAACCAGAACCTTCCGCATTGAAGTCGCGGTCCCTAATCTAGATCAAAAAATTTCCGATGGGATAACCGCTGAAACAATCCTGACGCTGAACCAACTCCAAGCGCACAAGGTTTCACCTGGGATTTTAACCATCGCTGATACCGGGGCAATTGGTGTGAAGACCATCAATGTCAAAAATGAAGTTGTTTTTAAAGAAGCTACCATACTGGAAAATACAACAGACGGACTGTGGCTCGGTGGTTTGCCTAAGGATGTCATATTCATTGTGGTTGGGCAGGAGCTCGTCATTGACGGACAGAAAGTCAAACCAATTGACGTAAATACTCTGGAAGAATTTAAATCCGGAGTGCCTCAATCATGAACGGCATCATATCTGCAGCCCTTGGCCGTTCAAGAACGGTCTTGCTAGGTCTAATCTTGATTCTCATTGCCGGTGGCGTTTCCTATGTAACGATTCCTAAGGAAGATAGCCCTGACATAACCATCCCCATTATTTACGTCAGTATGCACCATGAAGGAATCTCGCCGGCAGATGCAGAACGGTTACTGTTAAAGCCAATGGAAAAAGAGCTTCGCAGTATTGAGGGTGTCAAAGAGATGCGTTCAACCTCTTATCTTGGAGGCGGAAACGTTGTCATGGAATTTGATGCCGGATCTGATATTGATCTCGCTCTCACCGATGTGCGAGAGAAGGTTGATATTGCCAAGGCAGAACTTCCAGAAGATGCCGACGAGCCGACGGTTCATGAAGTCAACTTGAGCCTTTTTCCTATCATTGTCGTCAACTTGTCAGGAGATATTCCTGAACGCGCCCTTCTCTCCATCGCCAATAAACTTCAGGATAATCTGGAATCAATTTCAACCGTTCTCGAGGCCAAACTGGTCGGGGATAGAGATGAGTTGGTAGAGATTGTTATCGATCCGCTCATCCTCGAAAGTTACAACTTAGACGCCAACGATATTATAACTGCTGTAGGTAAGTCGAATTTGGTGGTCGCTGCTGGCTCTCTTGATACCGGGCAAGGTCGATTTGCTATCCAGGTTCCCGGATTATTTGAAGATACCAACGACATCTTAAACATGCCGCTCAAGGTGAACGGAGATGCCGTTGTTCGGGTCAGGGATATTGGTATTCTCAGGAAAACCTTTAAAGACACTACTGAATACGCCCGCGTTAATAACAAGCCAGCCTTAACACTCGAAATATCAAAACGTACCGGCACCAACATCATTGAAACCATCGAGCGTGTACGTGCGGTTATTACAGAAGAACAGGTTCTATGGCCAGAAGCCGTAGAAGTGTCCTTTAGCCAAGATCAATCAACTGGCATTCGCACCATGCTACAAGATCTTCAGAACAACGTCCTCTCAGCAATCATTCTGGTGATGATTGTCGTTGTCGCGGCACTAGGTTTTCGGTCCTCCATACTTGTAGGGATCGCCATACCGGGATCATTCCTCGCCTCCATCATGATGCTTCATGCAGCAGGTCTAACGGTTAACGTGGTCGTGCTCTTCAGTCTGATCCTTTCTGTCGGCATGCTTGTGGATGGTGCCATTGTCGTCACGGAATATGCCGACCGTAAAATGAGTGAAGGTGTCCATCGCAAAGAAGCCTACAAACAAGCAAGCTTACGTATGGCTTGGCCCATCATCGCATCAACAGCAACGACACTTGCTGCCTTTGCTCCCCTGATCTTTTGGCCGGGGATTATGGGCGAGTTCATGAAATTCATGCCGATTACCTTGATTGCCACCTTAAGTGCTTCACTCGTCATGGCTCTTGTCGTGGTCCCAACAATCGGTGCCATCATTGGTAAAGCGGGTGGAGCCGCCGATAAAAAGTCGATGGAAAATCTCGCGGCATCAGAAAATGGCGATCTCGGCAGCGTTACGGGATTTACAGGGTTATACATCAAATTAATGCACGGCGTATTAAAGTTCCCAGGAACTGTTGTATCGCTTACCTTTGCTTCTCTCATCGCCGTCATTTATCTCTATGGTACCTATGGTAAGGGCGTTGAATTCTTCCCTAACATTGAGCCCGACAATGCTGTACTCCAGGTCCGCGCTCAAGGAAACATGTCCATCGACGAACGCGACTATCTTGTAAGGCAGGTCGAGCAAATTGTCATGGATCTGCAAAATGAAAAGCAGGAACTCCACAGTATCTATGCCAGCACCAACGCCGAAAGCAGCACAAGCAGTAATCAGCCTGAAGATGTTATTGGCAACATACAAATGGAATTTACCGACTGGTTCAATCGCAGACCTGCGGATGAGATCCTTGCTGAAATCCGTTCCAAAACATCTGTACTTGGCGGGATTTCAGTCGAGCCTCGAAAAGAAGAAAAAGGCCCCTCATCTGGAAAACCAATTGAGATAGAGATCGCCTCTGAAGATCCAGCTCTGGTGTATCCAGTAGCAAAAATTGTCGCCACACACCTAAGAACAGCCAATGGATTTGTAGATATAGAAGACGGGTTACCCGTTCCCGGTATCGAGTGGCGCATCGACGTAGACCGTGCCCAGGCTGCAAAGTTCGGGGCAGATATCGCCTTGATTGGCAGCTACATTCGCATGGTCACCAATGGGATGAAGCTGGGTAGCTACCGCCCTGACGACAGCGATGAAGAAATCGATCTCGTCGTGCGTCTTCCTAAAAACAACCGTACAATCGAACATTTGGATCAAATAAAAATTCAAACTGAAGTTGGACTAATTCCAATATCAAACTTCATTACTCGAACCGCAAAACCTAAAGTAGGCCTGATAAACCGTGTCGACGGTAAACGTGTTGCTGTAGTTAAGTCCGATATTGCAGAAGGCATCCTTACCAATGATAAAGTCCTAGAGCTTGAAGGATGGTTATCAACTCAAGAGCTCGACCCACGTGTAACTGTCACTTTCAAAGGCGAGAACCAAGACCAGGAAGAATCTCAACAGTTTCTTGTAAAAGCTTTTGGTGTTGCGCTCTTTATGATCGCAATCATTCTGGTTACGCAGTTCAACAGCTTTTACAGTGCCTTTTTGATCCTATCAGCCGTCATCATGTCAACCATCGGGGTTTTAATCGGCCTTCTTATTACCGAACAACCCTTTGGCATTGTTATGTCCGGTATTGGCGTCATTGCTTTGGCTGGGATCGTCGTGAACAACAACATCGTCCTCATTGATACCTTTGATTATGTATCAACCAAATTCAAAGATCAGAAAGAGGCTATCATCAGAACGGGAGCTCAACGACTTCGTCCAGTGTTGCTGACCACTGTCACGACAATTCTAGGCCTGATGCCCATGGTGCTATCAACCAACATCGATTTAATCAATCGTACTGTTCAGGTTGGCGCCCCCTCCACCCAATGGTGGACACAACTAGCAACAGCTATTGCGTTTGGTCTTTGTTTTGCAACGATCCTTACTCTCGTCATTACGCCTTGCTCTTTGATGGTAAGGGTAAATTTCAGAACTTTTATCGTTTGGATCAAAAGTAAATCCACAAAAAATCCAAAAGATAATGACCAGCAAACATCGCCAGACGACGAGACCCTTCAGCCCGCGGAATAACAAGATTTGATGAGTGATCGCCATAAGAGAGCCGGAATTTTCGGCTCTCTTTTTTTAATCTTTGAAGATTGAAACTGCAGCGTGAATTCTAAACGAAGTGGTTAGCCAGCAAAGCGTCCCAAATGTCCACGCCATGACAGGAAAATACTGCGGCCAGATACACAGAGCTAGAAATAGTGCTATCGTTTCCGTGCCTTCGGTCAGACCACCAAGGTAATAAATACTTTTTTTACCTCTGATGTCAGTCGTTATCCCTCTCTTTTCGGCCACAATAGCAAAAGAGAGAAAAGAAGCTCCCGTTCCGATAAAAGAGAAAATAAGAAATGCTGCAGCCAGTGCATTTTCTTGCGGATTTGCGAGCGCAAACCCAAAGATCACCGCTGAATAGAAAAGGAAATCCAAGGTAATATCAAGGTAACCGCCGAGATCTGTTATGCCTTGCAAGCGCGCTACCGCACCATCCAGACCATCACAAAGGCGGTTCAATATAATACAGCCAAGAGCAAGCTCGTAAGACTGAAAAGCAAGTGCTGGAATTGCTAAAACACCGATCCCAAACCCAACCCACGTAATCTGATTGGCAGTAATTCCTTTATTCGAAAGTGATCCCCCCAAGCTTTCCAGGGGAGGATCAATCTTTCTACGCATCCAAGAATCAAACATCAGTTCTTGATCCTTTTAGACCTCTTCTGAAGTATCTTCTTTATCTGACGACTTATCGTCATCCTGCTTGACTTCAGGATTTTTTGCCTCTTGGGCCATCATTTTGTTTCGAGTGTTTCTGTAAGAGAATTGAGCTAAAATTATACTTACGAGATATCCAATTCCAGCAATAGACAATGAAACCCACGGCGTACTTACCAAAAGCATTATACAGATAGCAACACCGAGCAAAACCAGCCCCACATAGCGTCTTGGAATTCGAATACGTTTCGATGAATAAGTTGGAATGGTACTGACAAACAAGGCACCGACAAGAATCAGCATCACACCATTTAAGATCGGTGTACGAAAGAACTCATCGCCAAGCTCAAAACTTAACGCCAAGGGCAACAAAATAAGCCCCGCGCCACAAGGAGCGGGAATTCCAGTAAAAAATTTAGTCGCCCAAGGCGGAGGATTTTCGTCGAGAAGTCCTGTATTGAAGCGCGCCAACCGCATGCCACAACAAATCGCAAAGAAAAGCGACACAGCCCAGGCCAAGCCACCAGAACCATCCATCGCCCAAAGATAAATCACGATGGCAGGCGTAACACCAAAGTTTACAAAATCAGCCAGAGAATCAAGTTGAGCCCCAAACTCACTTGTCCCCTTCATCAGACGGGCAACAGGTCCATCAAGACCGTCGAGTACCATTGCGAGAACAATACCGGCAACAGCAAGCTGCCAGTCTTTCTCTAAGGCAAAACGAATTGCCGACAACCCTGAACACATAGCCATCAACGTGATAGCATTTGGTATCAATCGATTGATCGAAAATCCATGAAGACGACGACGGCGCTTGAGACCTGCCATATTAACGTACCTCTGTTTCGCGTGTATCTTCGTCAGAAAGAAGATCAGCTATAACAGTTTCACCGCCAATCATTTGCTGACCGACAGATACAAGGGGAGAAACTCCGTTTGGAAGATAAACATCCGTACGACTGCCGAACCGAATAAGACCAAAGCGCTCGCCAGCTTTAACTTCTTGATCCAAGGTAAGGTTACAGATAATCCGACGCGCTATCAGACCTGCAATTTGTACAAAGGCAATTTCTTTACCATCTTCGGTTTCCATCTTTATAGACATGCGTTCGTTAAGTTCTGACGCTTTGTCCATAGCAGCATTTAGAAATGCACCGTGATGATATGCCAACTCGGTAATTTTACCTGCCGTAGGTACCCGGTTAACATGGACGTCGAACACACTGAGAAATACGGAAATACGCATCAGTGGCTCAGTACCCATGTTGAGTTCAGATGGTGGCACCGCAGTCTCAACCGCACTGACATGTCCATCAGCAGGACTGACGACTAGCCCTTCACGGATTGGGGTTTGACGCTCAGGATCGCGGAAAAAATAGGTACAGAAGGCTGCAAGAATGAGCCCTACGATCGCAAGGGGTTTCCAGATCAAAGCAAAAGCAACACTAAGCGCAAGTGCTCCGCCAACAAAAGGCCAACCTGCTTTATTAATAGGCACCAAAATGTGCTTCAGCACAGCCGTCTCCATTCAAATTTCATAAATAAAAGCAACGTTTACATAAACAATTACGCAACCATCACATAACATTTCGTGTGTAATACTGTATTCTTGCCTCAAATGTAAGGCTTTTTCCTCAGCGATTTTTTTAAGAGGGAAATATTGAGGATCAATTAGCCTTTGGGAGAACAAAAATTTGACCCGGATAGATTAAATCGGGGTTCCTGATCTGATCCTCATTTCGTTCATAAATCACAGCATATCGGCCCCCTTGACCATAAATTGCACGTGAAATACGCCATAAGCTATTACCGGGCTGGACTGTTACGACGCGCTCATCAGGCAGAACTTCAATTTTTCCTGAACGGGAGAAAGGAATCTCTACGCGGGCGATTACCTTTCCGCCATCATCAATTTGATCAATACGTAGCTGGTGTAAACCTTCATCAACATTCTTCTCTGGTTCAACAACCCAACGACCTTCACTGTCGGCGACACCCTGACCAACAAATTCATTGTTCAAGTACCCAACAACTTTTTGACCGGGCTGAGACGTCCCACCAATAACGGTCTGGCCCTCATCATCATAATCAACACTATCGAGGGCCAGTTCGCCATCGCGGATGCCATCTTCGCCTATCTTTTCAGGCAACTGGATAATTTTTGATACGCTGGTTTTTACACCGGGCCCTTCATCAGGAATTAGAACTGCTAGAGCTGTTTCTTCACCCTTTGGCACATCCACAATGGCAACATCCTTGGATTTTATTGTACTGCCATCATCCTTATTAACTTGTAGTCCGAGCTCATGGGCTCCAGGCTCTAGCGGTGTTTCCAGAACGTAAACCCACTGGCCATTCGTATCCGCCTCTATATTCCCAAGGATTGTCGTGCCGTCAACAATACGTACAGTACTCCCTGCTGGCGCTCTGCCTGCAAGAACTGTATCTCCAGATTTTTCTACGCGGACCACATCAAACGACAATGAAGGATCAACTTCAGCTATCGCTGTTGGGGTGTTATTTGATTCAGGTTTGGCTTTCGCTATTTCTTGAGCGCTCGTGTCATCAATAACTGGGGTAGATGAAGAAAGAGAGCTCGCATCATCGTCTTGTCCCGCGACCATGTTGTCGTCGTTGGCGCCTTCATCACTGGTGTTTTTGGTTTCCGTATCATTCGTCGTCAGAGAGGTTGTCTCTTCGGCAATGAGTTCACCAGTTAACGTTTTCAAGATTTTCTTAGGCGCGCTTGTGGTATCCCCTGCATTTGATCCTTCATCAGAAACTATAGATGGGTCATCCTCATCGTCCATTACATACCATACCGTCACAGCAGCACCAGAAATGGCAAAAACAATTAATAGTGCAAAAGCGAAAGTACGGTTCAAAGGATATCTCCTCGGGACTTATAAAATTAGGCGTTGCTACCTTATAGAAAAGACGCTCAATGGGAAATCATTCCCACGAAACATCTACGGCAGACTATCACTGTTAGTACATAAGGGTAAGCACTTCTGTGAAAAGAACAAGACGCCCCTCTATGTTTTAATTCACTATATCAATATTCACCACTGACACAATAAATCGCAAACCGACCTTTTTTCATCAGTGCAAATAACCATCTCTCGCTATATAATAGCTACCTCGGCGTGAAAAATGGAACTTCGTCCCTATTCTTTCACGCCGTTTTGCACCTTTGCACGATAATAAAAACAATCCGGGAAATTAACGTATGACAAAAATCAGTTCCATCTGCGTTTACTGTGGCTCTTCCAATTCGGTTAGTGAAGATCACCTTGCGAAGGCCAGCCTTGTTGGCAAGCTTGCCGCTGAACATAACATTGAAATTGTTTACGGTGGGGGACGCGTAGGTTCAATGGGCCGAGTTGCAGATGGCGCACTGGCCATTAATGGTAAAGTTACCGGGATCATTCCAGAATATTTGCAGAAATTCGAAGTTGGTCACAACGATGTCAGCGAACTCATCGTCGTTGATTCTATGCATTCAAGAAAAATGATGATGTTTGAGCGCTCAGATGCTTTTTGCATACTGCCAGGTGGGCTTGGAACCATGGATGAATTTTTTGAAATTGCGACCTGGAAGCAGCTCGGTATGCACGACAAACCAATTATTTTGGTTAATCTTGAAAATTTTTGGACCCCACTCCTGGACTTGATTAAACATCAAATACAAGGGGGATATCTTCGCCAAAATCCTGACGATATATTCAGCGTTGTCAATAACATAGAAGAAATTTTTGACAAGTTGACCACCCTTCCAGAATCTCATATTAAGCCCGATATTTCTCTTCTTTAAATACAATTGATTACCTGCCTTATCTTGCACTGCAGCGAAAGACTGCTATTTTCCACAGTTAGTTCCCCAAATCATATGAAACAAGCCGACAAACAAGGAGGCGAACATGGCCAAAATTAAGGTAAAAAATCCGATCGTAGAACTCGACGGTGATGAGATGACCCGGATCATCTGGGAAAAGATCAAAGAAAAATTCATCCTTCCCTATCTAGATGTGGATTTGAAATACTACGATCTCTCTATCGAAAGCCGCGACGCAACCGACGATCAGATTACTGTTGATGCTGCAAATGCGATCAAAGAACACCGTGTCGGTGTTAAGTGTGCCACCATCACACCTGACGAAGACCGCGTAGAAGAGTTCGACCTTAAGAAAATGTGGCGTTCACCAAACGGTACGATCCGTAACATTCTTGGTGGTACCGTGTTCCGTCAGCCCATCATAATGGAAAACGTTCCACGTCTTGTTCCAGGTTGGACCCAGCCAATTGTTATCGGCCGTCACGCATTTGGCGATCAATACAAAGCTACCGACTTCCTGGTTCCTGGTGCTGGTAAACTAACCATGACTTTCCAGCCTGAAGATGGCGGTGAGCCGATTACCCGTGAGATCTTTGACTTCCCAGAAGCTGGTGTTGCCATGGGTATGTACAATCTGGACGAATCTATCCGTGGCTTTGCACGCGCTTGCATGAACTACGGCCTTGAACTTGGATGGCCTGTTTACCTTTCTACAAAGAACACCATTCTCAAAGCTTACGATGGCCGCTTTAAAGATCTTTTCGAAGAAATTTATCAAGCTGAGTTTGCCGATAAATTTGCTGCGGCAGGAATATCTTATGAGCACCGTTTGATCGATGACATGGTTGCAGCAGCCATGAAATGGTCAGGTGGTTTTGTCTGGGCTTGTAAGAACTACGATGGCGACGTTCAATCTGATACCGTTGCACAAGGTTTTGGCTCACTCGGCCTGATGACATCTGTTCTCATGACACCCGATGGGCAGACAGTCGAAGCAGAAGCAGCCCACGGTACAGTGACACGTCACTACCGCCTACATCAGCAAGGTAAAGATACCTCTACAAACCCAATAGCATCAATCTTTGCTTGGTCACGTGGTCTTAAATTCCGCGGCCAGTTTGACGAAACTCCAGAAGTCGTGAAATTCGCTGAAACACTAGAACAAGTCTGTATCGATACGGTCCAATCAGGTAAGATGACCAAAGATTTGGCTCTTTTGATCAGCCCTAATCAAGACTGGCTGACAACGGATCAGTTCCTTGATGCCATCGACAGTAACCTTCAAAAAGTAATGGGTTAATAGATATGCATAAAATCCTTCGCAATCTTCTCGTAGGACTTTTTGCCCTCGCAGCTACATCCGTAAATGCTTTGGCAGCCGATCCTGAAAATACACTCGTCATCGAACTAAAAACGGGCAGTGTCGTTATTGAAATGCTCCCAGATCTTGCCCCAACACACGTTGCGCGGATTAAAGAGCTGGCGCGCGAAGGATTTTACGATGGCATTGTCTTCCACCGTGTCATTTCTGGATTTATGGCACAAACCGGTGATCCGACGGGAACAGGAACCAGTGGTTCAGGTAAAAAACTAAACGCTGAGTTTTCTCGCGAGCCTTATCAACGTGGTACCGTTGGAATGGCACGCTCTGGTCAGGTTAATTCCGCAGACAGCCAGTTTTTTATCATGTTCGGAAGAACACCGTCTCTTGATGGAAAGTATACTGTTTGGGGACGCGTTATTCAGGGCATGGAACACGTGGATAGCATCAAAAAAGGTGCACCTGGTTCTGGTAAAGTTACCAATCCTGACCAAATGGTTTCAGTAAAAGTACTCGCTGATACCCAGTAAATTTTCTTCGTTCCGATAACTATTAACAAAAAGCGCCAGATCTAACGATCTGGCGCTTTTTGTATTAGGTATATAAAGAACTTAAGCGAATTACGCGAACAAAGAACCTATACAAGCAACATCCCGCCTTGCAAAAGCACCATCTGATACTTATTTTGCTGATAGTTTTCTTACCTTTTTAGATATTTTAAGGCCTCTGCCATGACTGAAGCAACATCACTTGATCCAGAAAACACTCTGGTAATCGAATTGGAAACCGGAAACGTTACCATTGAAATGCTTCCTGACCTTGCCCCAATCCACGTCGCCCGTATCAAAGAGCTTGCACGTGACGAATTTTATGACGGTATCGTATTTCACCGTGTGATCGATGGCTTCATGGCACAAACAGGTGATCCTACCGGGACAGGCACCAGCGGATCAGGCAAAAAATTACGCTCTGAATTCACTCAAGAGCCTTTTGAACGTGGCGTCGTTGGCATGGCGCGTTCCCAGAACCCGCACTCTGGTGACAGTCAGTTCTTCATCATGTTTGACAGCTCCCCATCTTTGAACGGCCAATATACCGTTTGGGGACGCGTTAGCGAAGGCATGGAACTTATTGATGGGCTCAAAAAAGGCGCTCCAGGTAGTGGTTCTGTAGATGACCCAGATCGCATGCTATTCGTTAAAGTCCAAGCGGACATCGACGCCTAATATTACATTTGGAATATTTACTACTTTCCAGATTATAATACTTGGTAATTTTACTAGGTGTATTTATCAAGCCCTCGCTGTATGATCCGCAGCGAGGGCTTTGTCTTTGGGGGCAGCCTGTAACTCAAAATCAGAGGAACTTTGGTTGTCATGATCACCGAAGAATACAAACAACTTATAGAACAATTAAGCCAAACAGCATTGGATTTTTCTTTAGAAATTCTTGCCGCTCTTGCCATTCTCCTTATTGGTCGTTTTGTCGCCAAACGCGTCAGCGGCTATATTGAAAAATTGTTAGCAAAATCTGGAAAAGTAGATCGCACATTACAGCCCGTTATTGTAAAAATTACCCGTTACGGGATTATGATTTTTGTAATCGTCGCAGTTCTAGCCCAGTTTGGTGTAGAGACAACAAGTATTATCGCCATACTCGGTGCAGCAGGTCTCGCCATTGGTCTTGCTCTTCAAGGCACGATGCAAAATATTGCAGCTGGCTTTATGCTGTTGTTTTTGCGCCCATTTAAAGTCGGTGAGTTTGTTGATGCAGATGGCATATCTGGTACCGTTGAGGAGATCAGTCTCTTCATCACTCATATGACGACAATTGATGGCCTTTATCTCTCTGTACCAAATTCAAAACTTTGGTCAGCAACTGTCACAAACTTCAGCCGTAACACCAAACGTCGGACAGACCTCGCTATTGGTATTGGGTATGGTGACGATATTGCCAAGGCTGAAAAAGTAGCTCTCGCCGTCCTCTCTGGCGATGCCCGTCTACACAAAGATCCGGCACCAATCGTTCTTGTGACGGGTTTAGGTGAAAGCTCTGTCGATCTAAACATTCGTTATTGGACGGATAGTGGTGATTACTGGCCTGCACTCAGCGATAATCGCCGTGCCATTAAAGAAGCGTTTGATAAAGAGGGTATTTCTATTCCCTTCCCACAACGCGATCTACATATCGTTTCAGACATTAAAGCTAAGGCTTGATATCTAAAACGCCTTAACATTACGATCATAGGCTGCTTTCTGCGGCCTATGATCCTTATTCACGAAAATTAAAACCATCGGCAATGCATCAAGCATGGGAGTAAGTTTAATATTTCAGAAAACTAATCCTGGCTTGTAGACTGTGTGTCTCCAAGCTTTTTTACTATTAAAAGCGACTAGTTTCTCTCATGCTTGAGCAGAGCCTTTTTGCGCTCTAAACCTCCGCCATAGCCCGTTAAGCTACCGTCTTTGCCGATGATCCGATGACAGGGAATAATAATCGAAATCGGATTTAAAGCATTGGCAGCTGCCATTGCTCTGATCGCTTTTGGCTTTCCTATTATTTCGGCCATCGAGCTGTAAGTTTCCGTCGCCCCAAAAGGGACTTTGCAAAGTGCATCCCATACTTGGTTTTGAAAACCTGTCCCCCCTGTATCCATTTGTATTCCATCAAAAGCCGTTTTTTCTTTGGTAAAATAGGCCCGCAAACGCTGTTCCATCTCTGAATTGACTAAAACCTCGATAAGGGACAATTTAGGAAAGCGTCTCTTCAGCAGCTTTTCCCAACGCGGTTGGCAATCCGTAAAATCGAGATGGCACAAAATGTCATCACGGTAGAACGTAACAATTTCGCCTATAGGCGAGCGATGTCGTGAAACCAGAAGACTGTCTTCAGCCATTATCTATACCTTGTTGCCAGACCAAAACGAGTAGCTACACGAGATAGTTACCGTAAAAATGAGTTCGGAATCGACAAAAACATTTCTGCCACATAGATTTACCCAGAACTCAAAATATATCTCTTTCAGGACAGCATGGAAAATACGTCGCGTAAATGGCTCTCCCTGACCATCCTTGCCCTTTGTCAGGTATCGGCAATGGGCCTATGGTTTTCAGCCTCTGCCGTCTTACCTTCTCTCATTGAGGAATATGGACTTAGCCCCTTTCAACAGGCACTTTTTACCAGCACCGTTCAAGTTGGGTTTGTGGTTGGCAGCTTAAGCTCTGCCTTACTGGGGCTTGCTGACCGGCTTCCACCCAAAAAACTCTTTTTAGGATCGGCTTTGATTGCGGCCAGCGCGAATGCAATTTTACTAATGATAGAACCAACAGACCTTATGGTTCCCGTTCTCAGGTTTATCACCGGGGTCTGCATGGCCGGTATTTATCCCATAGGTATGCGCATGGCTGCGACCTGGGCAAAGGGTGATATGGGGCTTCTTGTGGGACTTTTAGTCGGCGCCTTAACTCTGGGCTCTGCATCCCCACACCTGTTCAATGCCATTGGTGGTATAGATTGGCGCTTTACGATTGCAACGGCCTCTGTCTTTGCTGTCCTTTCTGGTTTTGCCATTCTCCTGTTCCAAATGGGACCGGCGTACGTAAAATCCCCACGATTCCATCCAGAACAGATCCTTTATGCGTGGAAAATAAAATCCGTCCGACTGGCTAATCTTGGATACCTCGGTCACATGTGGGAACTTTACGCGATGTGGGCATGGATAGGTCTCTTCCTAACGGCGAGCTTCACACAAAACATGGGGGTCGGTGAAGCAAATGAAACAGCAAAGCTTGCGACTTTTGCAACAATGGCTGTGGGCGCTATAGGATGTTTAGGTGCGGGTTATTTGGCCGACAGAATGGGCAGAACAACCCTAACCATTGCCTCCATGCTGATCAGCGGCACTTGTGCCCTAACTGTAGGATTTCTCTTCGGTGGCTCTCCCTGGCTTCTGACAATCCTCTGCCTGATATGGGGATTAACAATCGTTTCTGATTCAGCTCAATTCTCAGCATCGGTTGCCGAACTTGCGAAACCTGAAATTGTCGGCACCATGCTAACTCTACAAACCTCTATCGGGTTTACCTTAACCCTCATCACTATTCATCTGATGCCTTATGGTGTCGATTTACTGGGGTGGAAATTTGCGTTTGCGCCTTTGGCAATAGGGCCTTTCCTGGGTGTCTGGGCCATGCTCAAACTGCGCCAACACCCCGATGCCGTGAAACTTGCCGGGGGCAACAAGTAAATCAGACAAAAATAGAAACTAAAAAGCCCCGCAATTCCTTACAGGGCTTTTAGGGTACACTATTTTACCTGGTAGTTTAGCCAATTAAAGCTTCTATTGCCGCAATCGCTTCGGGTGCTTTTGATGCGTCTGGACCACCAGCTTGCGCCATGTCAGGGCGACCACCCCCCCCTTTACCACCAAGTGCAGCAGAACCAGCTCTTACAAGATCAACAGCCGAGATCGTCGGCGTTAGATCATCGGTAACCGCGACAACGATGGAAGCTTTACCATCCGTGTTTGCGATCAGAACAATAACGCCGCTTCCAATCTGTTTTTTCAACTCGTCGGCTGTCGGCTTAAGATCTTTAGGCAAAACATCTTCAAGAATTCGTGGTGCAAACTTGATACCATTAATGTCTTTAAATTCTGTCTCAGCCGAAGAGCTTCCCCCGCTTGCGGCTAATTTACGGCGTGCATCTGTGAGCTCGCGCTCTAAACGCTTCCGCTCTTCAAGCAAGGATGACACACGTGATTCTAACTCTGCAGGAGAAGCCTTGATTGCAGCAGCAGCTCCTGACAATTGGACTTCTTGTGTCGAAACATATTCAAGCGCAGCCTGACCCGTTACAGCTTCAATACGGCGGACCCCCGAAGCCAGGGCTGATTCAGAAACAATTTTGAAAAAACCAATATCACCTGTGCGACGCACGTGAGTACCACCACAAAGCTCGGTAGAATAGTAGCCGCTCCCCGTAGAACTATCTGCTCCGCCCATGGAAACAACGCGAACTTCTTCACCGTATTTTTCACCGAAAAGCGCCATCGCGCCTTCTTTGATAGCTTCATCAGGAGTCATCAAACGGGTTTTAACTTCAGCGTTATCTCGAATACGTTCGTTGACCTCTGTCTCCACAACTGTGATGTCTTTATATTCAATCGGTTTCGGATGGCTAATATCAAAGCGCAGCCGTTCTTTCGCGACAAGCGAGCCTTTTTGAGACACGTGATCACCAAGTTGACGACGCAGAGCTTCATGAAGCAGGTGGGTAGCAGAGTGATGAGCACGGATGGCTGTTCTACGGGTCACGTCCACTTTCATTTCCAATGCGAGCCCAAGGTTAATTTCACCACGAACCACCTCACCAATATGAACGAACACATTGCCGAGTTTCTTTTGTGTATCACGGATGGCGACTTCAGCGCCTTCAGCTGAGAAAAGAAGCCCATGATCCCCTTGTTGTCCCCCACTCTCACCATAAAAGGGAGTTTGATTGGTAATGATCATGACCTCATCACCAACACCAGCAGATTTGGCTTCGGCACCATCTTTTAAGATCGCGAGGATCTGACCTTCGGCTGTTTCTGTGTCATAACCCAGAAACTCTGTTCCACCGAGGCGTTCTTGTAATTCAAACCAGACTTTTTCTGTCGCCAGATCGCCAGATCCGCTCCAGGCTTTACGAGCGGCAGCACGCTGTAGTTCCATCGCCGCATTAAAGCCCTCGACATCAACAGATTGCCCCTGGCCACGTAAAACATCCTGAGTTAGGTCAAGTGGGAAGCCATAGGTGTCATAAAGTTTAAAGGCCACCTCACCATTTAGCGTCCCCTTATCTCCAATCTTGTCAGTTTCACCTGATAGAAGGCGCATACCCCGATCAAGTGTTTGACCAAATCTGTTTTCTTCGAGCTTTAAGGTTTCTGTGATCAGAGATTCTGCCCGTGCAAGCTCTGGGAATGCCGTACCCATCATTTGAACAAGGGATGGCACAAGTTTGTATACTGTTGGGTCTTTCACGCCGATTTTATGCATATGACGCATTGCACGACGCATGATACGACGCAGTACATATCCGCGACCTTCATTGGATGGCAAAACGCCATCTGCAATCAAGAAAGCTGTTGAACGTAGATGGTCGGCAATAACACGGTGGGATATTGCGTCATCCCCATCAGCATCGACACCCGTTTGATGCGCAGAGGCATCAATGATCGTACGGAGCAAATCGATATCATAGTTATCGTGTTTGCCCTGCAGAATAGCGGTAATCCGTTCCAACCCCATCCCCGTATCGATAGATGGTTTTGGTAAATCGACACGTGTGTCACTGTCAATTTGCTCATACTGCATAAAGACAAGGTTCCAGATTTCTACGAACCTGTCTCCATCCTCATCCGGGCTCCCAGGAGGGCCACCAAAAATGTCTTCCCCATGGTCATAAAAAATCTCTGAACAGGGTCCACAAGGGCCCGTCGGACCCATTGACCAGAAATTATCTGATGTTGGAATTCGAATGATCCGGTCATCACTTATCCCGGCAATTTTACGCCACAACGCCGCAGCTTCTTCATCTTCGGAGTATACCGTAACCAACAATTTTTCTTCGGGAACAGCATATTCTTTGGTAATCAGATTCCATGCGTGCTCAATGGCAACATCTTTGAAATAGTCTCCAAAAGAAAAGTTCCCCATCATTTCAAAAAATGTGTGGTGCCGCGTTGTATAGCCAACGTTTTCCAAGTCATTGTGCTTACCGCCTGCCCGCACACATTTCTGCGAGGTTGCCGCTTTGCTGTAAGGTCTTTTTTCATTACCGGTAAAGACGTTCTTGAACTGAACCATACCCGCGTTTGTAAACATCAACGTTGGATCGTTCCTTGGCACCAAGGGGGATGAATCCACTATTGTGTGATCATGTTTCGCGAAATAGTCGAAAAAGACCTTACGGATCTCATTGCCGGTAATCATTTTAATCACTTACCTAAAAGCTGGACAGGAAGCTAAACTCATATATGAGCAAGCTGAAAATCTCATTTCCGTTTTTAACGCGCTCTATAAGAACTGTCTAGGCCTGCCGTGCGTATAACCTGCCCAAAGTTGCGCAGACTATGACAAAAAGTTCTCTGCAATTTCATTTTGAACATATGAACAGCAAAAATATAATCTAAAATACCTTCCCTCCCTTCTCCGCTAGAGATAAGATATTTTTTTCAACAAAAGCATATCTAAAAATGAAATCCTTAAAAGTTCAATCGACGGTTAAATCCCTAGTCTGCTGCTTAATCTTTTTATTATCCCTAAGCACAAATGCGTTTTCACAACAAACGCCCCAACGCTCTGTCACAAGACATGGTAACTGGGCTTCACATTGCACTGTTAATGCCCCTGTTTCTTGTTACATTGTCCATAACGTTACACTAGGCGACAATCCCAAACCTGTTTTGATTATGGCAATTGGCCGCCCCGTAAATAATGGCACCGATTTAACATCGCTGATTTTAACTTTGCCCCTAGGTGTTCGTTTACCTGAAGGATTTTCTCTCGAAGTTGGACCTTCTTTACGTCGAAAACAACAATTTGAACGCTGCATAGTGTCTGGTTGCCAAGCCGAAATCCAAGTGGATACACAGCTCCTTCAACAATTCAAATCTCAAAATGAAGGCCGGGTGGTCTTTTTTGATGCTGTCAAAAAGCCAATTGCGATCCCTTTCTCACTTAAAGGGTTCACCAAAGCCTTCGGTCGGGTCACCAACCCGTAATTCAGGAATTGGTCACCCAAAGAAAAAGGGACCTCAAGGCCCCTTTTTCACACATCAAATTTCCACTCAACGGTTTTAAGCGTCTTCTTTATCTTTATTTTTATCTTCGGTTTTACCTTCAAGCATCGCATTTGAAACAATACCAGCATTTAAGCGTACAGCGTGTTCAATTTTTTCTGCAACTTCGGGGTTATCCGTCAGGAATTTTTTAGCATTTTCCCGACCTTGGCCTATGCGTTGTCCTTCGCACGAGAACCAGGCACCAGCCTTTTCAACAATCCCACACTGAACGCCGAGGTCGAGCATTTCGCCGGTTTTGGAAATACCTTCACCGTACATGATATCAAATTCGATGACCCGGAAAGGAGGTGCCATCTTATTTTTAACAACCTTCACACGGGTTTGGTTACCAGTGATATTTTCCCGATCTTTAATGGCACCGATTCGGCGAATATCCAGGCGTACAGATGAATAAAACTTAAGAGCATTACCACCTGTTGTCGTTTCAGGGTTACCAAACATCACACCAATTTTCATACGAATTTGGTTGATAAAGATAACCAAAGTACCCGACTTGGAAATTGAGCTTGTCAACTTCCGCATGGCTTGGCTCATCAAGCGAGCTTGGAGGCCAGGAAGAGAGTCTCCCATATCGCCTTCTAGTTCCGCTTTTGGTACCAATGCAGCAACGGAATCGATAACAAGCACATCAAGGGCGCCCGAGCGAACAAGAGTATCTGTAATTTCTAAAGCCTGTTCACCAGCGTCTGGTTGAGAGATTAGAAGCTCGCCAACATCAACACCAAGTTTGGTCGCATACGCAGGGTCAAGTGCATGCTCGGCATCAATAAATGCGCAGGTGCCACCCGCTTTTTGAGCTTCCGCAATAACATGTAAAGCCAATGTTGTTTTACCTGAACTTTCAGGTCCATAAATCTCAACAACACGACCGCGCGGAAGGCCACCAATACCTAACCCGATGTCCAATCCAAGAGAACCAGTGGAAACAACTTCAGTTTCAACTATGGCGCCCTCTCCGAGTTTCATGATTGAGCCTTTACCAAAGGCACGCTCAATCTGCCCCAGTGCTGCATCCAATGCCTTTTGCTTGTCCACTGTGCTATTCTCCACTAACTGTAAGACGTTTTGTACCATAGTTGCCTTCCTTATCCCACAGGCATCCACTTGCTGCAACGACAACAATGTACTTCCTTTGTTCTCGCCACACAAGAAAAAAGAACATTACAGGAACATATGTAATTTTGAATACCGACAAAGACCTGAAATTACCTAATAATACGACAAGAAAAGCCAAGTGTTGTTTTGGATTTTACTTCGCAGCCAGTACTTCTTTTACTTTTGAGGCCAACTGTTTAAGGCTGAAAGGTTTCGGTAAAAATTCGATTGCAGAATTAACATCAAGACTTTTTCGAAAAGAATCCTCTGTATACCCCGAGATAAAAATGACCTTCACATCAGTATGGGTTTCATAGAGTTTCTTGACGAGAGTTGGTCCATCCATCCGCGGCATCACCACGTCCGTAATCACGAGATCAACCGTGACATTATCATTTTGCAAAATTTCCAGAGCGGCTTCGCCGGAATTAGCTTCAAGGACATTATACCCTTTGTTCTCCAATGCTCTGGCACTAAACGAGCGCACAGCATCTTCATCTTCAACAAGAAGAATATTTCCACGCCCTGTCAGATCCTGAGCCTGAGGAGGAACATCAACAACAACGGCTTCAATTTCCCCAATTTCTTCTCTAAAATGCGGTAACAACAAAGAGAACACCGTGCCCTCATCCGCGGTAGAATCGACAAAGACAAAACCACCTGATTGCTTGACGATACCGTAGACAGTTGAAAGCCCTAATCCGGTACCAGCGCCCACTTCTTTTGTTGAGAAGAAAGGATCAAAAATTCGATCCAAAATTTCAGAAGGTATTCCATGTCCAGAATCTTGAACTTTGACCAACACGTAATCGCCAGGAGGTATTTCCTCTCCTTTGACTTTATAGGGCGTATCAACCATTACGTTAGATGTAATAATCTCAAGCACGCCGCCCTGATCCATTGCATCACGAGCATTGACAGCGAGGTTAATAATAACCTGCTCGAGCTGGCCCTGATCAGCTTTCACATCGCCAAGATCTCGGCCGTGGGTAATCCGCAACTCAATCGTTTCACCGATAAGTCGGCGAAGAAGGTGAGCCAGTTCAGCAATAATATCGGTTACATTTAGGCGTCTGGGCTGCAGAGTTTGCTGTCTGGAGAACGCAAGCAACTGACGCACAAGGTTCGCTGCCCTGTTAGCATTTTGCTTAATCTGCATGATGTCGGCAAAGGATTGATCGCCAGGGCGGTGCCGCAATAACAACAAATCAGAAAACCCGATCATTGCCGTCAGCAGATTATTAAAATCATGCGCGATCCCGCCTGCGAGTTGACCAACGGCCTGCATTTTTTGGGATTGAGCAAATTGAGCTTCCAGGCTTCTCTGCTCAGTAGTGTCTGTAAAGTTTAAAATATACCCGCTAGGTAAACCTGAATTTTCATCAACGTGGGTCACGTTCATATTGCAAACAATTTCTGAATTGCCTGCAAGATGAACTTCCATAGCCTTACGTTCATAAGTCGTTGCCGAGACTAAGGCCTCTCGGACATTTTCTCTGTCTTCATCCCCGATGAGAGACAATAGCGGCTTTCCTTTGACGTCGTCGTTCTCAGAAACGAGTTCCTGAAAAGCCCTATTACACTCAGTAATGACACCGCGTTCATTAAGCAATACGATGCCAACAGGCGCTTCGTTAAAGAACTTTCTAAATCTTTTTTCAGACTGTTCAAGCGCGGTCGCCATCTCACGTTCAAGAGTTAAATTACGAACGACAGACCTGGTTCTAAACCCTTTGCCAGCACCGCCTTCGGCGATATGCTGGCTGATCACAGCCAAAATGCGTTTTTCGCCGCCCGCAGTCTTTAAAAAGACTTCACCAGAACGGCTATCAGTATCTTCAAACGGATGGTAAGCCGGGATATCTTCGAGTGATGCGTCAGTAACAATGTCATGAAGCTTTATCTGCCCACTTTCCAGTTCTGATGATGAATAACCCAACCAATCAGTAAGCGTTTGATTTGCAAATAGAAAACATCCGTCAGCATCAACAGAAAAGAAACCGATTGGCGCGTTCTCAAGCAAATCAACAAACCGTTGCTGTTGATCATTTATCACCTTCTCCATTTGACGCCGCATGGTGATGTCATCAACAAACCAGAAGACATACCCAGGTCGATTGGGTAGAGGGTATGCGGCCACATGACGCCACTGCAAATCGTTATCGCTAGCACCGACACCTGGGAGCTCGATCTCTACATGCCCAGACACACCATTACGCGCGTTGAGTTGAAGTGTCGCGAGCTTACGGCGAATTTCGTCATCCCCCTTACTTTCATCCAAAATAAGTTCTGGAACAGACCTTAGATCACCACCAAAAAAATCTTCAAACGCCGGGTTTGCAAAGAGACATTTGCCCTCTGGGTCAACAATTTGACGGGGACGCGGGACTGCGGCAAAAGCAAATTCGCGCAAAGACAACATTCTGTGATAACGAAACACAAAGAATGTAAGCAAAGCAATGATGAGAGCAAGAAAACCACATATTGCAAACCAGATAGTAGGTGACATTCCCCTGCTTCCCCCACGAGATGTCTTCTTTTCCTATAAAAGGAAAAGGAAATAAAATTGGTAAAGAGAAGATTAACCCTAAAATTCATTTAAAACAAACGAGATAGCACAAAACCGTTCACAAAATGATATTACTGCATTTGTCCTTTTAACTTCATCACGTAACTAATGACCTCGGCAACAGCCTTATAATGTTCTGGCGGAATTTCCTGATCGATCTCAACACCTGCGTATAGGGCTCGTGCCAACGGCGGGTTTTCCATAATTGGAATTTTGTTTTCTTCTGCGACCTTACGAATTCGAAAAGCAACGGCATCAACGCCCTTAGCCGTTAACTTTGGAGCTTCCATCATCATTCCGTTATACTCTAAAGCGATCGCGAAATGAGTTGGGTTGGTAATCACCACATCAGCATTGGGGACAGAAGCCATCATACGTTGCCGAGCTTTTTCCATCCGCAATTGGCGAAGCCGCCCCTTTACCATGGGGTCACCTTCACTTTGCTTCATTTCATCCTTCACCTCTTGTTTCGACATTTTCAATTTCTTTATGTACTGAAAATATTGAAACAGATAGTCCAGGCCAGCAATTATTGCCATGACAGCAACGACAGCAACAAGGATGAGTGTCGTCCAATCCAAAAGAGTTAACAGTGTTTGTTCGACACTAAGCTCAGAGAGTTGGGGAACAATGCCTCGTTTTGGCCAAATGACCAGGCCAATAATCGAGCCCATGATTATAAGTTTTGCCAACCCCTTAACAAAATTCATGACCGACTGTATGGAAAAAAGACGCTTCATTCCTGCCAGAGGAGAAATCTTGCTAAACTTTGGAGTAAGGGATTGGTAGGAAATTAGAAATCCATGCTGCATCAACCCAGAAGCAATTGCAAAGGTAATCAAAATAAGGGCTGGAGTAAGAAAAAGTAGTCCAACGTCTCCAAGCACTCCGGTCAAAGCCTCGCTAATATGACCGGTCTCCAAGAGGATCATATCTGGCCGTTCGATAAAAATCGACAAGCTGCCCCCTAGCCCCTTACCGATCCAGACCGCAAAAAAACTGACCCCGACCAGAAACCCAAAAAAGGAAAACCACGAATTTAACTCCTGAGATTTTGGGACATCACCTTTTTCCCGCGCATCAGCAAGCTTCTTCGCCGTAGGTTCTTCGGTTTTTTGGGACTCATCGGTATCTTCTGACGACAAAACAGGCTCTCCTTAAGCCGTATAAAAATTGGTGCCGCTATCTAACGAAAACCAACCAATGCTCTTCAAGGCTAACAATAAACACTTTGATCATTACAGGCAGAGAAAGGAATAATACCACAATCCCCATTGCCACTTGTAGCGGCATCGCAATAAAGAAAACTTGCATCTGCGGCATCAACTTTGCCAGTAAACCAAGGCCAATAAAGAAAATAATCCCTATGACAAGAAAAGGGGCCGCCATTCTTGCCGCCAATTCAAAAGTATCCCCTACGACCCGAGAAATCATATTCGAAAAATCCCCCGTCGGTATCGCCTGCCCAGGAATAAAGAGGTCGTAACTGTCCACCAAACCTCTGAGAAACAGATGATGAATATCAAGTACAAAAATCAATACAATGGCAACCGCTGACATAAAGGTTCCCATGATAGAGGCTTGCTGCTCGGCTGTCGGATCCTGAATAAGAGCGTTTGCCAAAGAAGAAAGGTTCGCAGCAATCATCCCAGCTGAAGCTGTCGCACTCAGAAAAAGCCGGGCAATGGTTCCCATAAAAACCCCGACCAGCACCTCACCAAAAATTAACAACCCCAGATCTGACACCTTGTCTGGCATCGGGGGTAGCTTCGAAGTTAAAACCGGCGCTACTACGAGACAAATCAGAATTGACAACCCCAGACGGGATTTAGGGGACACATAGGATTCACCGAAACCTGGCAATAACATAATGGCGCTGCCAAGCCGGGTAAAAACGATCAATACGATATATATGTTAGCTGGGAGAAGGTCGTATAACATGCCCTAGCCCAAGGACACGATACGGTCCATGATCATTTCCGTAAAAGTAGTCAAAGTTTGGGACATATAAGGCGCTGTTGCGACGAGCGTCAGACTAATAATTACAATTTTCGGAACAAAAGTCAGGGTCATTTCTTGTAACTGAGTCAAGGCCTGAAATAAGGAAATGATCAAGCCAACAAACAAAGCAACCATGAGAATTGGCAGGCTCATTTTGAGCATGACCCAAACGGCTTCTCGGCCCATCTCAATAACTTCACCCTCGTTCATGCCCCCACTTTCCGTTTTCGGTAAGTTGCCCAGCGACAACCAATATTATTAATCCCATAAAAGGATTAGATGGGCATTCTGAGAATTTCTTGATAGGCCTGAACCACTTTATCTCGAACAGCAACAACAGTTTGCAGGGTTACTTCTGCTTCTGCCATGGCGGTAACAACATCGGTAACATCGGCCTTACCAGCTGCGGCCAATAAAGTTTTGTTTTCGCCTTGTTGCATAGTAGAAATGGTTTCATTTGCAACCCCTCGCAATGTGGCAGCAAAATCATCGCCATGCGAATCACCTTGTTCGTCGAGCCCAATCTTGGCTTTTTCAGCAACTTGTTTATAGGCATTTACAGCATCTGAAAAATTTACGGCCATTTTCTAGTCCTTTCGTCTACAGATACTGTTATCTCAGTATTTCTAAGGTTTGTTGCAACATACTTTTAGAAGCCTGTATAGCCTGCAAATTAGCTTCGTAGCTTCTTTGTGCTTCCCGCATATCCGTCATTTCGATGAGCGCATTTACATTCGGGCGCAGAATATAGCCGTCTTCGTCAGCAGCCGGATGGCCAGGCAAATACTCTCTTCTGAAATCACTTTTGTCGTTAATAACATCTTTTACAACAACTTTCTCTACTCCGAGCTCACGGCTTAGTTCATTACCAAAGGTCACCATTTTCCTTCGATAAGGCGCACCACCAGGCTCTTGAGATACAGAATCAGCATTTGCAATGTTTTCCGAAATAACACGCAGTCTTGTTCCTTGGGCACGTAAACCGGAAGCAGATACCTGCATAGACTTATATAAATCGGACATTACTAAATTCCTGTTTAGGTAAGGGCGAGACTAACTTCAGAGCTTAAGGTCCTCGAAGAACCATCTTATACATATCTTGGTGTTTCTTATACAGCCGTACCATCCCTTGATAATCCAATTGTGTTTTAGACATTTTGATCATCTGCTCTTCCAAAACGACAGAGTTCCCAGAAGGCGCGGTTTCGTAGAGACCTTTTGACTTTGTACTTTTGACAGTATCACCGTTGAGTGGGTTGTTCGAAATATGCCCTGAGTGAGAAGCGCTCTGTGTCATCACAGGGGTCGTTCTATTCACTAAGGCCTTGAAATGATTATCTTTCAAATCAAGCGGCACATAATTAGTGGTATCCGCATTCGCAATATTTTTTGACAAGACTTCTTGACGGCGGGTTAGCCATTCCATTTTCCTGGCAATAACATCCGTAATTTTCAGCTTGTCTGTCAACACCAACTCTCCTTATCAAAAGAAAGGAATACTAAACCAAAATATTCTACCCTTTTGAACTTAATAACCTGTTAATGAATGCCAAATCTAGTAAAAAATACTGTTTTTTAACAAGATATGCTCGACCTCATCTAAAAATGCACGTATAAATATGACAACCAACAAGTAGTTTGTCCATTCCTCTAGTCAGCATTTCGCGTCAGGGACAGGGAGTCCAAAGACCACGATGTTATATCTTACCCGGAAAATTGGTGAATCTGTCATCATTAACAACAACATTGAAGTCAAGGTTGTTGATATACGTGGCAAATCCGTCAAAATTGGTTTCACCTTTCCAGAAGATGCAACAGTCCTCCGTCAGGAGTTACACGAGCGCATTCAAGAAGAAAACAAAGCTGCCGCAGCACACTCTCTTGATGCCCTTGACGGTCTTGACTTAGACCTCGGTTCATCAACTAAGGTTGACGAATAGTTACTGAATACATCTTGGCAAACAACTTTACCGCCTTCGTAACATTTCATTAAGCATAACACGTCAAAATTGAGTTATTGACAGCGACAACTGGAGAAAGCGCTATGAGCGCTACCGAAGAAGGCAAGGACAAAACGCCCCTCAGGACACAGCCTTTACTGGAAGACAGTCACGTCCAAGTAGATGAGCAAAATCGAGACGGTTCCAAAGACGAAGACAAACCAGCCCTCTCGGTTGCGATACAACGTAACTACGCGGGCAAAAATAAAGTAATTGCGAAGGGTTCCGGTGAACTCGCAGAACAAATCCTTCAAATTGCCTTCGATCATGGCATAAAGGTAAGGACTGATTCTGATTTAGTTGAAATTCTTTCTACTGTTGATGTTGAAAGTGAGATACCTTTAGAAGCCTTAACAGCAGTCGCCACAATTTTGAATTACGTCTATGATGAACAAAAGCAATCAAGCGATGAACCGGTAAATTAGGTATGATGAGTTTCACTGAAATCGAAAACAATATTGAAACGCTTTCTCAACAAGTTTCAAATGCCAGCACTGCAGCTCGCGAAGGTGACGTTTTTGATGTAACGGACCTCCCTAAGGTTACGGATTTTTTATGTGGGGAAATTGGTAAACTATCGCCTTCTGATCGGGCGAAGATATCAACAAAGCTTCTTTCCCTCATTGAAGAGCTTGATAACTTGACCATTACGATAGGCTCTAGTCTTGAAAAGGTGAAGGTTGAGATGAAAGAAACAACAACTCACAACCGAGCCGCCAGGGCATACACATCAGCGAATACAACCGGAAAAAAATAATCCATGGATTACGGAAGCTATTTTCAGTTCGTACTCACCCTTGTCTTTGTCATTGGTTTGATTTTTGCCATAGCCTTTATCGCTAAACGATTAGGGTTTGGCCACGGCCCAGCAATTACTGGCAACAAAAAAAAACGTATCGTAATCAAAGAAGTTCGCCCCCTAGATGCACGGCGAAAAATTGTGTTAATTCAATGTGATGAAAAAGAACACCTATTGCTCATCGGTGGCACTCAAGATTTGCATATTGATAGTACGAGCAGCAATACTTCTACGGCTTTTGTAACGTCGATTAACGAGCACAATACCAATACTTCTGCGCAAGGTTCTGGAGGGGACTAAATCCATTGACGAAACCAGTAACAATGAAACTCCTCGCAGGACTTTCACTTTCTTTGATTTTCTGGATCTCTATTCCAGAAACCAGTTGGTCTCAGGCACTCACTCTCGATTTAAACAATGAGGTGTTGGGTTCTGGAAGCGGCCGCATTTTACAAATGTTGGCCTTGCTAACCATTTTAAGTTTAGCCCCTGCTATCTTAATGATGGTTACCTCCTTCACCCGAATAATAGTGGTGCTTTCTTTCATCAGAACAGCAATGGGTATTCAACAAGCCCCACCGAATACCGTTTTGATCAGCTTGGCACTGTTTCTAACCGCCTTCATCATGACTCCGACGATGGAGAAGATCTATAATGATGCCCTCCAACCGTTAATCGAAGAAGAGATTAACGAAATCGAAGCCTGGGAACGCGGGACAGCCCCTGTAAAAGAATTCATGCTCCATCATGTCAGAGAGCAAGATCTAAAACTATTTCTTGAACTTGCAGAAATCGGAGAAATAGAAACTCCAGAAGCCACGCCTCTGCGGGCTTTGATCCCAGCCTTTATGATAAGTGAACTTAGACGTGCCTTTGAAATTGGCTTTTTGATTTTTCTACCGTTCCTGATCATTGATATGGTTGTCGCGTCAATCCTCATGTCCATGGGTATGATGATGTTGCCACCAATCATGATATCCCTACCCTTTAAATTGATTTTCTTCGTGATGGTTGATGGCTGGTATATGATCGCAGGAAGCTTAGTACGAAGTTTCGGGTGACTGATAGATAGACACTGATGGGTAGATAGGCGCTGATGGACTGAATTTTACACAGGCTGTAGGTTTATGAGCCCCATATATCCATAGGTGTTTCAATAATACACCTATGGATATATCTAATTAATTTCACTTAAAGGGGTCGTTTTAAGGCGATCTCGATACTGATCCATAAATGCCTGGACCTCAGAAACTTGTTTTAGCTCCTCCGCTATAGATGTGATAGATCCACTATCGATACTATTTGTCAGTAATTTGAAAGTATCCCCCTGAGGCCCCTCACCCATGGCAATATTGTAACTTTCGCGTAAGAGCTTCAATCCCTCATTATCTTCAGCCATAGTCTGTGCTATTGCCAAATTAATAATGGCCTGACTTTCTTCCTCGCTTAGAGGGCGCCCTTCTGGTGGGGAAGCAGGGACCAACTTTCCTAGCAATTTTCCAACTTCGTTCCACCGCCTTAGATCCCAAAGAATATCAGATTTCAAACGAAGCGCATCAAGGCTATCATCTGGTTCTAATAACTTGAGGGCCTGATCTTCCTGACCTAGCTCGGCCAAAGCACGTGCCCTTAGGTGCAAACGTTGTTGCTTAAGATCTTCAGGCAAGTCATCCAACTCGGTTTTATCAAGAGCAGCAATGCTTCCCTCCGGATCACGTTCTAACAACCGGATTAAAGACAGTCGATTACCAACCCGGGCCTTTTCTTCTCCCTCCAGGCGAAATTCGACCTGTTCGTCTAACAGATTTCCTGCCTGCTCCAGCAAATCGACATCTACAAGCCGATCTGCAAGTTTGGAAATCATGGTATCGCCTTTATCCCCGAGAGGAGTTAGCTCTTTAAATTCTTCGTAAAGAGCGATCGATGAAAGCGGAGGAATTTTGCGCCCTCCATCTTCGATATACATACTCTCAAATAACTCTTTCATTCTACGCGCGATGTTGTCAGCACGTTCTGAATGAGGGAAATATGAGGCCGCTTGTCGTAAAGAATGTAAGCTATTGCGGTAATCAAGTGCATCGGCGTAGCGATCACCCAATTCGCTTAAAATTGCAAATTCAAATTTGTCTCCGCGCCAGGCAAATCTGAGCTGCTCGAGCTGTTCAATCCCCTCTGCTTGAGTAAGTGTCCCATCTTCAATACCTAGCTTGGTCAAAGCATGGCGCGCGCGTGCGCTTGTGGGGCGGTGCCGACTATACTTTAAGCCCTTCCATATGACCTTTGCCTCATCAGTCATCCCATCTTGGAGTAACCTTTGCCCCTCTAGAAAATCAACTTGCGCTTTTTCAAACTCTGTCATGTCGCTCGCCGTGACATTCCCGAGATAAAGGCTTGCAGCACCGGTATCGCCGACATGTAAACTTGCATCTGCAGCCAAAAGATAAAGTTTGTTGCGGATATTTTGTGGGAAGTCCTCTATCAAATAATCTGTTTCTGAAAATCCTATGGCTGCAGGGCCCCAGTCCTGTCCCGAAGCTGCCAATGCAGCATGCCAGAGGTTAGCCTCAGGTTCCCCGGCTAAAGCAGAGTTGGAGAGCGTTTTTTGCGCATCTATGAAGTTGTCGCTCAGGAATTGACTTGCGCCGAGCACAAGCTTGAACGCGGGGCCCTCACTAAGCCGGCGATTTTCTTGCTCAACCAAATGCAGGATACCAATCGCTTCTGCTATTCTGCCATGGGCAAAGAAAAACCGTGCAAGATCAAGTCGGGCAAGCCCTTGTTGCAATCCTGTCGCTTCAACAACAGCCTTTTGAAGATCCTGTAGATTGCGAATATATTTTTCCGCGTCCCCCCGGCGATCTGAACTGAGATCCAGCAACTCAACTGGAGGCAGAGCTGAAGCTTCCACTCCTCGAGGTAATGAACGGGCTGTGTCATCAGAAACAATTAATTCGTCGCGACTTCGAACAACAACTGCGCGTTCCGTTAAAGCAACGACAAGTCCCTCGGAAGTAGGTTGGAGGACGACACCCTGATATGACGGCAAGGCTCTAAATTGTGGATATTCATCTATTTTTGCTGAGCCAAGATTAGGCTCCCCAATGGGAGCAACAATAAGCCTATCGCCCAGTTCTGGATGAGATATCGAGAGAAGTCGGCTAACCGATTTAACTAAAAATCGAACTTCTGGACCGTCTTTTCCTTTTCCAAGGACACTTGATATAGCCTGAACCGGTAAAGGGGAGCGCCGCCGAATATCAACGACCCAGGTATTGCCCTCTTTACTCATACGAGGCACTTGTGTCACGGGCGCAGACAACCGCAACACTGTTGCACCCTCTAGGGGAAGCTCATTCACAGGTGAAAATTGTGGCGCCATGGCTTCGATGGCTTTACCTAAATTTTCAGGGCCTTCATGATCAAATACAAGCCAGAGATACTCTCCACGCCTAAACACAACTGCGCCCGTAGGCTGCTTCCAATTAAAATTCAGTATTGTCGGAGGTAAGAGTTCAGCAGAACGCCCAGGAGGGGGGACCAGATTTGGGATTTCGATTGGATCAGTCAGAGTTACCAAGTCCTGATCGAGCTCCTCAGAGGAGGCGGAATTTCCACTCTCGTCATCCACTAACTTAAAATCAGACAATCTCGTGGGGCCCCCACCGGCAGTCGAATTTTGAGCTAAACGTTTTTTACTATCCGCTTTTACTTCGCCTTGGAGAGGTTTTTTTTCCGAAGAAGAACTGGCGTTACTTACGAGTTCAGGCGTGCGTTCTTTTTCCGTCGGGGTCGTTTCAGATCCAGTATCTTTTTTTTCTTTATCTTCTGACTTTGGTTTGGATGGTTCCGGCAACAAGGACAAGGGGCCAGGACCTGCGAGCTCTTCCAGTTTTGGCAGTTTAGCTTCTGTCGGAGCTTTCTGGTTTTGTGATTTTACAGGGTCGATTGCTTTCTCATCCCCCCCAGCTTTAGGTACAGGAGTAGTTTCAGGTTTCAGCTTTTTAGGATCTCTTTTTGAAATCTTGCTCGGGGCTGAACTTGAGGCCGGTTTAGCTACTGTAGAGGCTCTTTCTTGAGTATCCGGCGCTTTAATATCGACAACAGATTTTGCTCCAACAGAAAAGAGCCGCGCACTCGCCCCTGGCACCAGAGTAAACTCTACTTTTAAGTCCGGGGTCTTTTCAATAATGCGACCATTTTTTACAAATGGCATAGATTGCTTATTTAATTTTGATAAATCCACATCAGCCGGACTCTTAAAAGAAATTGTTAATTTATTTCCGCTTTGGCTTAAGCTGCCTTTTACACTTTCAGGCCAATCAAACACCAACCGATTGTAATCTACATGCTCCGCATACCGGAAACCAACCACAGGCGTTGACGTTTTTGTAGAAACCTTAGGGGAAGAAGCTGTATTATCGAGAGCAACGAGCAAATCAATAATGACTTTATTACCAGATACCGAGCTTTTTAAAGAAAAGTCATCAAGGAGAGAAAATACGATACGTTTTTTTGAGACATCTAGAACAGGTCTCCCCGTAAACCCCTTCAAACCATTTTTTATCGTTCCAAATCGGTAATCTGATGCCTCACCAAATTCCAAGACCAGCTTTCGGTCTTCGATTTTTGCATCAAAGGGAACTTGCCGAGGCCAATCAAACACAATTCGCCCGTATCCAGGATGAATACCCGATCGAACGGAAACTTCCTGAGCAGTAAGAGCGAGTGGGAAGGATATCAAAAACGCTCCTGCCAGAAAAATTCGGCACAACGCTTTAATCAACCATTTTCTCCGGCATAAAGATGCACAACAATATCAACACGACGAGCAAGGCTATTCTTTAAAGTTTCAGACAATTTATCCGTGATTTTATCATAGCGCGAATCACCATAACCACGCGATAGAATTGTACTTTTATACCCTGATTTTTCCAATAAACCAGCGACATAGTCAGCCCTTGCCAAGGATAAAGGCCAGTTTGATGAAAAAGTGCCTTCAGTTCTTTGAACTGAAGGGTCCGCGTGTCCTGCAATTTCAACCTTATTATCTATGAACCGCAAAACCCTGCCCAAGCGAATAAGTACGGCTTCCGCTTCATCCAACGGCTTAACCTGGCCTGGTAGAAACAGCAGATCGCCTGGGAGTGAAATTACCAACCGGTCTTCAATTCGTGTTAATATTGCTTTTGAAAGTTGAGGATCATCTTTTATCTTTTCGCTTATAAGGCTTGAAAGATAATCCAAATCTTCACCTGGAACAAAATCCACAGGCTCCATGGTCAGGCTTTTTGATGGCTTTGGCTCTAGTACCAGCTTTTCGATTTGCAAGGAATCTGAAAGTGAATCAACCAGATTACGCCATTTCTTTTCTTCCATAACTGACATTGAATACAACAAAACAAAAAATGTCAGCATAAGAGCGACGAGATCCGTAAAGGTGATCATCCAGTTCGAACCATAATTTACGGCTACGGCGGCCTCTTTTTGGGAGTTCGCTTTAAATAGGCGTTCAAAATAGTGTTTTTCTACTGGAGTATCGTCGCTCACTTCCTGCTTTTTCTCGTCTTGATTTATTCCAGCTGACTCTTCATCAAAGTCACTATCATCATAGAGTTGGTTGGCAGTTTTTATATTTGCATCCCTATTGTCAGGAGCATTGTTTATCTCGTCGTCATCTTTTGATAAATTATCTTTACGTTCATCAGCCATCATTCTAATTCCTGAAAACTTTCGAACGTGACATCTTGGATTGCGGAATCATAAACACGAATGACAAAAAATACGAAACCCGCAGATTCAGGCTGTAACCCAATTGCAATTTTATCAGCAGGCATACCTGCATTTTGTATTTCTTGTACAACAACGCCACTTCTTTTTAAAATCATATCAATATTAGATACACTTTTAGAAGTCTGGTTTCGGGATACCCCATATAGAAACTCAAATTCGTAAAACCCGCCGCCATCTGCATACCCCTTTAAAGAGGAAGTAATACGTTTGAGTAAGAGTTCTCGTCCTGAAGCAAGATCGGTTTCTTCTCCGAGAAACATCCCCTCGACGGGTAAACGAAGACGTAAATAGCTTTGAGAACTTCCCTGTTCTCGTTCTACGGCAGGAATGGTGCTCTCAAACAACCGTTCAATTTCGGCCACAAGTTTGGCTTTATCGTCCAGATCCCCAAGGGAGTTCTCGAAGGAAGCCTGTCTTTCAAGCTGGCTCGCATCACCATTAAAAGTACTGTTTACAGAATCAAGAACCGCCCTGGCTTTTTCTTCTTCAAAAGAGGACATCGCATTGAGCATAATGAAAAAAGCCAAAAGCAAGAGCTTGAGGCTTAGAAGAGCAACGTAATTTCTGTCACCCGCATCTTGGCGCTTGTTAAACAGAGGGCCAAGCATGTCAACTAATCAAAGCCAAGAAGCGCGTCAATATCATCCTGGCTAACTCCCTCGCCTTCCATCTGAGGACCATTGCACAGATCTTCATCAGGTCGATTAACGCCGTCGGCGCGTTTAGAAGTAGATTTTTCGGGGCCTCCCCCCACTCCCTTAACAGTGTCATCACCAAAAGCCTGTAACAACTTGTCGACTTTTTGCTCAACATGCTGGAGAGCATTCACAACACGAGATATTCTCTGGCCTGTGATGTCTTGGAAACTGCAGGCCTCGTAAACCTGGGTAACAGCACCATTTATTTTTTCAGAAACAGTGGCGTCTTCTAGGGTTTCGGCAAGCTCTTCTAACTGCTCCATGGCTGAAAGGATATTGTGGGTAGCCTGTTCAGTGGCCCCCACAATAGCATCAAGTTCGTCAGCCGCTGTCGGGAGATAGTCACTCTTAATTTCGTCCGGCCGCAATGAGGCTAACTGCCTCTTAGTATCGTGAATGTAACTCGCCACAGAACCAATTTCGTTCAAAATTTTATGGTTTGTTTCTACAGCATCTTCACCAATATTTTGCATAAGACTATCGACAAGCCCTTCTAAATTGGCATTTTCTTTGCCGCTATCAAAAGCTTGAAGTTTTTCGAGTAATTCTTCCCTGACCATGTTGGCCATACCACTGTCCTTTAGAAGTTACCTAGTACTGCAATCAACTTCTTCTTAAGGGTCGCAGCATTAAACGGCTTAACAATGTAGTTGTTAACACCCGCCTGCTTAGCAGCAATGACGTTTTCCGTCTTACTTTCCGCTGTGACCATAATAAAGGATAAATCCTTGAGATGAGCGTCAGCCCGGCATTCCTTTAGAAGTTGAAGCCCACTCATAGGCTCCATGTTCCAATCAGAGATGATAAGACTGTACTGTTTGCCACGTAACTTTTGTAAAGCACTGCTCCCATCTGTAGCTTCATCTACATTATTGAAGCCCAGTTGTTTGAGCAAATTGCGAATAATACGCAACATGGTTTTATAATCATCCACGATGAGGATTGGCATATTCATGTCGACATCCGACATCGGCAACTCCTTAACTATCTCTCTTGTACAAACATTATACTAAATTCGTGATTTTAAGCTATCAGCATAGAATTAACGCAGTGTAAACAAACCGCAGCTTTTCAAGATCTTAGGCATTTAATTTTATATTTTTTTGTTTCCTGAAAAAAAAAGCCCCGTAACACAATGGATACAGAGCTTATTGATATGCGATATTTAACAACTCGGACTGTTAACCATAAATACTTTAAAAGGATTCGCCTATTCCTTTGCCAACGGTAATTCACGCCTTTGGGCAAGTTCTAAAGTAATTTCCTTGGCCCGTTTTGGATTCATACTTGCCAGGATAGGAGCCGTTTTTCGTTCTTTCATTCGCTCAACCACATCTAAAAGAACAATCATATCCAGTTGTTCGAAAATTCGTGCAGCATCCTTAGGCTTCATACTTTCATAAATTTTTACCAAGCTGGTCATCTGTTTATCACTTTGATCATCGTGCTGAACAATAAGACCCTCAATGGTATTTTGCAGCTTCCCGAGTTCGCCAATTTTTTCATCTATCCGGCGTTCAGCGGCAAGAAGGAGCACCTCTCTCTGTTCAAATTCTCTTTCCCGCGCTTCTAATTGTTCGCGCCGGGCAGACAAGGACTGTAAGAGTTCGATCTCTTCGTCAGTCATAGAGAAAGGATCAGCTTCAAGGCCTTGAACTTTAGGTATTTTTGAATCAGGCTGATCTACATTTGCGGTCTGACTTTCTTCGGCAGCATCAGTATCTTTCGCAAGATCTTCTTCGAGTTTGGGTTCTTCAGCAGCCTGAGCGAAAGCTTCGCCGGATTGATTGACACCTTCCCAAACGCCCCCAGCTTTGACAAGCAATGCCATAGAAGAAACAGCAATAAGAACAGGTAATAAACGCATAATTTTTCCTCCTTTAGCGCATGCCTTTTAAGGCTTTGAGAAGATCTTCAGCAGCTGGTGACAACTCTTTACTTTTTTTATCTTTTTCATCGACAGTTTTAAGTATTCCCGGAGAACCAACCTTTGGAGTACGAACATCACTTTGCTGAACTCCTTTAGGCAATATAGTGTTGGGAGATTGCTTTCGAGCCAAACTCAGGTCTCCCTCAAGCCGGTCGGCAACAACTTCCGCTCGATCAACTAGATAGCTAAGATCTGATAATATCCCATCGGCTTTTGTTGTATTTTTCTCTAAACCAACACCTGTATTGGATGCGTGTACCTTGAATTCTGCTAAACTTTTCTCTGCCTTAGTTGTCGTCTCGGCAAAAGAGCGAATAAGGCCTTCCATTTCAGCTTTCGCTTCACGAAGGGCATCCAATTTTTTGTTCAATATTACCGCATAAACAATCGTTGCAATTAATAGAATAGCAACCAGTATGTTAAAGCCAAGTTCGATGTTGGATAAATCTAGCATCTACTACTCACCATCATCGCGAATAATTTTGTCAGCTATCTTTACGGCAATATTACCACTTTTCCGTCCCATGTTTCCTTTGAACATAGACACATCACCACAGCGCAACTCGACGAGTGATTCAGGCGTAACGGTGAGATCCATTGTATCACCAACTTTCCAATTCATAACATCGCCAAGTGATATGTTAACCTGCTCCAATACAGCGAGAATAGACACTTCAGTCTGCCATAGCTCAGCAGTTAAATGTCCTTCCCAAATCGAATCGCGACCAAACTTCTCCCCCATGAACATTTGAAGTAACAATTCACGGACCGGCTCAAGGGTCGCATAAGGAATAAGTAACTCAATTCGACCGCCTCGATCTTCCATATCCACTCGGAGGGTAATTACAATCGCCGCATTTTCATGGCGAGCGATTGTCGCAAACCGGGGGTTAGTTTCCAACCGATCAAATCGGAAAGTTACTGGAGAGAGAGGGTCAAACGCACTTGAAAGATCTGCGAGGACAACATGCGCAAGCCGCTGAATTAGATTACGTTCAATCGTGGTATACGGTCGCCCTTCAATACGCATTGCTGCAGTGCCTCGGCGCCCCCCCAGTAATACATCAACGATGGAGTAGATTAAGGCAGAATCAACAGTCATAAGACCGTAGTTATCCCATTCCTCAGCCTTAAACACAGTCAACATTGCGGGTAGAGGGATGGAATTGAGGTAGTCACCAAACCTGGCAGAGGTAATATTGTCGAGACTGACTTCAACGTTGTCAGATGTAAAATTACGCAAAGAAGTCGACATCATCCTGACCAAACGGTCAAAGACAATATCCAACATAGGAAGACGTTCGTATGAAACCAGTGCAGAATTGAGAATTGCTTGAATTCCCGAATTATCACCACCATCATCATCGCCAGCATCGACACCAAGCAAGCTATCAATTTCGTTCTGATCAAGAACGCGGGTTCCCCCGGGGGTGTCATCGACAGCGTCGAAAGCATCCTCTTCTTCTTCAGCGTCTTCGTCCGCCATGGCCTCCCATTCAGCCATCATGGCTTCCTGATCGACTTCTTCTTCCGTTTCGTCAGCCATTTCCTACCTTACAGGTTACTGCACCAGCATTTCCTGAAACAATACATCTTTTACTTTTACGGGCGCTGCAGCCGCATTAACCCTGAGCAACAACTCTTCCCTCAAGCGTTGAATTCCTGCAGATCCACTCAAGTCTTCAATTCTTAACTCTCTGAGGTATACCTGAAAGTTGTCAACAATTCGTGGCATAACAGCCTCAATTGCCGGTATATCAGTTTGCAGTTCAAGTTCCAGGCTAATGGTAATTTTCAAGAAATGGTTTTTATTTCCTGAAGAGTTCAGATTGACCAGTAATTCCGGAACATCGTAGAAGGCGGCAGGACCGTGTGCGGGTATTACTTCTTCCACGACTTCTTCCTGCGCAGCCTCTTCCTTACCAAGAAGTGAGTCCAACATTCCCGTAAAATAGGCACCTGCGCCTGCTATAATAATAAGCAGTAGAGGCAATATGAAGAATATGACGAGCTTCTTACCAGACATCCCGCCTTTCGGACGAGCTTCTACCTCGAGTTCTTCTTCGCCACTGACAGATTCATCAGCCATATGTTATTTCACGCCTCCAGTTGGAATATTCACCCCTAATAAGGGGACAAGATGGTTAAAAAGTCGTTAAGCAGTAAGTACTGTAAATCAAATACTTAAGAGTAAAAAGGTCGAATATGAAATATAAATCCCTAACCAACTGCTTTTTAACTGAAAGGAGTCTACACGAAAAGTGTTAATATCTGTTCAATCTCCCAATACTCGAACCTTTCTCACCATTCAGGTTGAGCCATACCAGTAAATGGCAATATACATCTTTAATAAGGGACTTGCCCCACAAACATCACAGGGCACCCATAAGAAGGCATCCATTGCCTTTTCTCCCCTCCGCCCCTGTTCGCGGAAAAAGTTACCCACATAAGGAAATAGTTTACCGGTAAGAACGTAAAACCGAATGCTATAGTTAGGCATAAAGCCCACGATACCTAGACTTTATATACTGGCACGCATCCTGCATCACTAATGAGAAAACCAAGATGGCAAGGATGTATCCAGGATGGAAAACCCCAGTTATATAGCTCTTTCAAGACAGATGGCACTCGGTCGGCAAATGTCGATTATTGCCAACAATGTCGCTAACATGAACACGAATGCCTACAAGAACGAAGGCATGATGTTTGTGGAGCACCTTAGTAAAACGAAAACAGGTGAAAGACTAAGCTTCACACAGGATTTACGCCTTGTACGTAACCTTGCCGAAGGACAATTTCATACAACAAACAATCCTCTCGACACAGCAATTTCTGGAAAAGGTTATTTTGCTGTCGAAAATGAGGGTGACACTCGTTACACCCGCGATGGTTCTTTCAAACTTAACACTGAAGGCGAGCTGGTCACCTCAGAGGGCTTTCTGGTTATGAGTGACGGCGACGCTCCAATCTCGTTCCCAAGTGATGCCACAGATATTACAATAACTCGGGATGGCACAGTCACATCTAGTGCCGGAACTGCGGGAAAGTTGAAGCTGGTTACTTTTGAAAACGAACAGCTACTTGTTAAAGAAGCAGGAGGCATGTTCAGCACAGCGGAAAATCAAGAAGTGATAGACGAAGCTCCGGGAGAAATTATCCAAGGAGCGATTGAAGGGTCTAACGTTCAGGGAATTATTGAAATTACGAGAATGATAGATTCTACACGAGGCTACGAATCAATGGCCAAATTTATTAAACAAGAACATGAACGACAGCTTAAGGCTATTCAAAGCCTTGCAAGCGTTAGAGCCTAAGGGAGCAGCAAAATGAGATCATTAAGCATTGGCGCAACAGGCATGCTGGCCCAGCAGTTAAACGTCGAAGTTATTTCAAATAACATCGCCAACTTGAACACAACGGGCTTTAAACGTCAGCGGGCTGAATTCACAGACCTTCTCTACCAAAATCTACGGAGGGTTGGAACAAACTCTTCAGATACCGGAACGATTGTCCCTACAGGCATTCAACTCGGCCTTGGTGTTAAACCAACAGCTACTTACCGTATCACCGGACAAGGCGCGATGCAGATTACCGACAACTCGCTCGATGTTGCCATCAACGGTGAAGGTTATTTTAACGTAGAACTACCGAGCGGTGAAACGGGCTATACCCGTGCCGGTGCATTTCAGCTTTCCCCAACGGGCGACATCGTAACACCCGACGGTTATACTGTTCAGCCCGGCATAAACGTTCCAACAAATGCAGTTTCGGTCTCAATCAACGCATCTGGCGAAGTTTATATCAAACTTGATGGCCAGGTTAACACGGCTCTTGCAGGACAATTTGATCTCGCAACATTCCCCAACGAAGCTGGTTTAGAAGCCATCGGAGATAACTACTTCTTGGAAACGCCAGCATCCGGAGCCGCGACAACAGGTTCTGCTGGATCAACTGGTTTTGGTAGTATTCTTCAGGGTGCACTCGAATCATCAAACGTCAACGCAGTATCAGAAATTACAAACCTGATCACAGCTCAAAGAGCTTACGAGATGAACTCTAAAATCATCACTGCGTCAGACGAAATGATGCGCTCAGTAACAAATATCAGATAACCGCGAGCTAAGGAGAAAAACAATGCAAATAGTTAAAACTCTTCTACTCGCAGCCAGTTTTACCTTGGCAAGCCAGATTGGTAGTGCCGCGACAGAAGTCGCGTCCATACCAACGATTGTGAATTTGAACAAAGATATTATAATCGAAGGCGACATTGTATATCTAAATGACATATTTTCTGGTCTTAATGAAGAACAAGAAAGGCCAATTGCACGCTCCCCTGAACTCGGTCGAGACGTGGAACTTTCAGCGAGATGGTTATGGGCACTAGCTCAGAAAAATGATGTTGATTGGCAACCTAGTTCACACTTGGACACAGCATCTGTCTCCCGAGCAGGCCAGGTCCTTGATGCGTCGGACATCCGCAATTCGATAGAAAGTGCCCTTCTTGAACGTGGTCTTACTGACGGAAAGAAGATCGAATTTGATCGTAAAGATCGCGACCTAAACATCCCCGCTGAAATTGACGCAACTATACGCATAGAGAACGTCAGTTACAGACCTGGTAGGAAACGCTTCACAGCCCAGATTGTTATTCCCGCCACGGGTAGACCTTACATAAACAAAGCTATATCCGGTTATTTGATTGAGATGGTGAATGTGCCTGTACTCAAAAACCGCCTATCAAAAGGTGACGTAATCAAATCCCAGGATATTCACTGGATTACAATTGAAGAATCAAAATTAAACAAGAATGCCATCACTGACCTTGATGACTTGATTGGAATGACCCCAAAACACTCAATCAAAGACAAAGTCATCATTCGAACAAATGACTTAGACACCCCTAAAGCCGTCAATAAAAACGGCCTCGTCACCATGCTATTACATAGTGGCACCCTTGTATTAAGGGCCCAAGGTCGAGCCTTGGAAAACGGCGCAATGGGGGAAGTCATTCGTATTGTAAACACGCAGTCAAACACCGAAGTCAATGGCACGGTAACTGGTGCAGGGCTGGTAACGGTTTCTCTTATTAACAAAACCATTACTGGCAACTAAGGAGCTCTGAAATGTTTTATTTACCAAAATCTTCCATAAGACGGTTCGCAGTTGTTGGTTTATTAGGGTTTTCTTTAACTGCCTGTAATGCGATTTCCCGCCTCTCAGAAATTGGGGAAGCTCCAAAACTGAGTAAAATTGAAAGCCCGGCACCTCCACAGCCCATTTCACTACCAATGCCAGCACCACAAATTGCGACCAGAAAACCAAATTCGCTCTGGAGGCCTGGATCACGTGCATTCCTCAAAGATCAAAGGGCAGATGAAATCGGTGACTTGCTCACGGTTGTCATCACGATTGACGACAAAGCAGAAGTTTCGAATACAACAGAGAGAACACGCGCTAATGCTGAAGGCGCAGGTCTGACTAACTTTCTCGGCTACGAAACCCAACTGGGGGGCATTTTTAACGATAACTTAAACGTAGGCTCTCTTGTAGATGGGGAAAGCACTAGCGCCTCTAAAGGGGTAGGGACAGTAGATAGAGAAGAAACTATTAACCTTCGCGTTGCCGCTTTGGTTACCCAGGTAATGCCTAATGGAAATTTAATCATTTCTGGACGCCAGGAAGTCCGTGTCAACTTTGAAGTCAGAGAACTTCTTGTATCAGGCATGATCCGTCCAGAAGACATCACTTCCACAAACACCATTAGCTATGACCAAATTGCCGAGGCACGAATTGCCTATGGTGGCAGAGGTCAATTGAGTGATGTCCAACAACCACGTTACGGTCAACAGCTTTACGACATTATCTTCCCGTTCTAATCCCCGTAAGTCGAACAAACAAAAGGCCAGCTAAAACTTTTAGCTGGCCTTTTTTATACGATCTGTCCCGATCTTAAAGATCGGTCATCTGTTTAATCGTCTCTGTGAACTTTTTCCATACGTTCGTGCTGCTCTTGCGCTTCCAAAGTCATTGTTGCTATTGGACGCGCTTCAAGTCTTTTGATGTTAATTGGATCTCCAGTGATTTCACAAAACCCATATTCATTTTCATCAATACGGCGAAGAGCTTCATCAATTTTTCCAATTAGCTTACGCTCTCTATCGCGAGTCCTAAGCTCAAGTGCACGCTCCGTTTCAGAAGAAGCACGATCAGCGAGATCAGGCTCTTGAAGCGTTTCATTTTGAAGCGTCTGTAACGTTGCAGAAGATTCAGCAAGTAATTCTTCCCTCCAGGCCAGAAGCTTTTGCTTAAAAAACTCCTGCATGACTGGATTCATAAACTCCTCGCCTTCTTTTGGGCGATAGTCGAGCGGAAGAGGTATAGTCATGGCAACCCCCATAAATTGGCAATTTCGGCGTGCAGTATATGCGATTTAAGTGCAACGACAAGTTTGTCTTGCAAAATTAATTCAATTATCGATTAATTATATAAAAAACAATAGATTAACGCCCGAGTTTTGCAAGTTCAACTGCCGCGCGGACTTCTACTTCGTTTAAAACCTCAAGGAGTCGAGGATCGTTAATTTGTTCTCGTTTCCTCGCAACCAACGATTCGATCTTCTCTAAACGCCAAATCGGAACCGATCCCATAAGGAGACCTATTCTCAATTCCTCTAATTCATCCAGAATATCTTCGGCCTCTCGTTTCGCTTTTTGCTTACCCGTTAAGGCATCAGGCACTTCCTGTATGGACAGCAACTGTCTCTTATACACATCTCCGAGCCC
>CAJXUS010000006.1 GCA_913060675.1 uncultured Rhodospirillales bacterium | reverse complement strand
GTGAGAGATTGACCCGATCTGACAGTTCTTGATTGGTAATTCTGGCTTCTTCTTGAAGAATCGAAAGAATCTTTTGATCTAGGCGATCTAATTGCTGATCTAGTGCCATTATTGCTCCTCATCTATCTGTAATTAGGCGTCCAGATAGATTTTATTTCCCATAGCCACCCTAAAGATAACGGGAAAAATCCTGATTTTCTAACAATATTTTAGATTCCTTATTCTGCAAAGACAAACATACTTTGAAAATCATCCTTGCAATGGGGAAACCGAATATAATTCGGTATGGACACTTTAAACCGCAGTATCTGCATTTAAAAGCAGCGACTTCGATAAGACCTTCGGCAGATCCTGCGGTAGAATCACTTAAAGCCATATAAAATGGAAATGTACACAATAACCGCACAATACCCGCCCAATATTTACAGGGACCCTCGCTAGATATTTCTATCGAGACTAGATCCACCAAAGGAGCATAAGATGTCGAACGTTCTTCCTGGCCGCGAAGCCATGATGACAACCTATAACCCGCCTAATATTGCGTTTGAAAGAGGCGAAGGCACCTGGCTTTACGCAGAAGATGGCAAGAAGTACCTCGACTTTTTCAGTGGCATTGCGGTTTGTTCCTTTGGCCATGCCCACCCTCATTTGGTAAAAGCGCTCAAGGATCAAGCTGATAAGTTTTGGCATTGCTCCAATATGTTCCGGATTACCCAAACCGAAACACTGGCAGAACGCCTGACAGAAAACAGCTTCGCCACAAAGGTCTTCTTTAGCAACTCCGGGGCTGAAGCCAACGAGTGTGGCCTCAAAATTCTTCGTAAATACCAAGAATCCAAAGGCCGTCCTGAGCGCAAACGCATCATCGGCATGTCCAGCGCCTTTCATGGCCGCACCATGGGTACTATCGCTGCTGCAGGCAACCCTGCTCACACCGCTGGCTTCTTAATGGAAGACGAAGGATACGATCATGTTCCTTTCGGTGACATCGCCGCTCTTGAAGCAGCTATCACAGACAAAACAGCTGGTATCGTTTTCGAACCCGTTCAGGGTGAAGGCGGTATCCGCCCCGCGGCCGCTGAATACGTACAAGGCATTCGCGCCCTTTGTGACAAGCACGACATTCTGATGATGGTCGACGAAGTGCAATGTGGCATGGGTCGTACAGGTAAACTCTTTGCCTATGAGTGGTCTGGGGTAGAACCTGATGTTATGTCACTCGCCAAAGGCATGGGCGGTGGTTTCCCGGTTGGCGCTTGCCTTGCCAATGATAAGGCTGCTGAAGCCATGGTATTTGGAACACACGGTAGCACATTCGGTGGTAACCCCCTTGCAGGTGCCGTTGGCAATGCCGTCATGGACCTAATGATGGAAAATGGCTTTCTGGCTTCAGTAACTGAAAAAGCAAACAAGGTTCGCGCCCAGCTTGAAGAACTTATTGCCAAGCACCCCAAAGCTTTGGTGTCCGTACACGGTCTTGGTTTGATGATTGGCTTGAAATGCGTTGTGCCTAACGGTGACATGCTTCTTGAGTTGAGAGATCAAGGACTGTTGTGTGCTAAGTCTGGTGACAATCAAATCAGATTTTTACCGCCGCTGAACGTGTCCAACGAAGAGCTCGACACCGCTATCGAAATTCTCGATCGCGCTTGCTCCAAACTGACAGCATAAGAAAGAGCGGTCAATGACCTATACCCCTACCCTCGAGTGGATCGATCAACAGCAGGATAAAATGTTATCTGAAGTGTTGGCGCTCTGCGAAATCAATTCAGGTAGTGCCAACGTGCCTGGAATTGAAAAGGTCGTCGACCGCCTTTCCGCTTTTGCATCTTCTTTAGGTGCTGAAGAAGAACGTATTGGCCTTGAACCGCGCAGTGATGTGCTGGACAGTGGTGAAGTTGTCAAAAGCCAAAGCGGTCCCCTTTTACGCTTGACCAAATGGCCCAACGCCAATCGGCGCATTCTGTTGGTTGGCCATAGCGATACCGTTTATCCGGTCGATCATAAGTTCCAAAACTGTATCAACCTTGATGAAAATACCATCAATGGTCCGGGTGTTGCCGATATGAAAGGCGGCATTGTTGTCATGATGACCGCTTTGCAAGCTTTGGAAAAAAGCCCCTACGCGGGTAACATCGGATGGCAAGTGATCATCAACCCAGATGAAGAGATCGGCTCATTTGCTTCAGCGGGCCATCTTGATCAGGCCGCACGCGCTGCAGATGTGGGGATGATATTTGAGCCCGCTCTCGCCGATGGCACTCTAGCAGGTGCCCGAAAAGGCAGCGGTAACTTTACTCTGGTCGCCCGCGGCAAAGCCGCTCATGCCGGCAGAGAACATCACCTTGGCCGCAACGCCATCGCTGCTCTGGCAAGAACCATTGCCTTGCTTGATGGCTTGAACGGCCAACAAGACGGGGTGACCGTCAATGTTGCCAAGCTTACGGGTGGTGGTCCAAACAACGTGGTGCCTGACTTTGCCCTATGCCGTTTTAATATCCGTGTCCCCAGCCCAGAAGGCCAAACTTGGGCAGAGGCTCAGGTCCAAAAAATTATCACTGAAATCGAACAAGAAGACGGCATTTCATTAGAACTACACGGCTCCTTCGGTCGACAGCCAAAGGTCATGGACAAGGCCCATCAACAGCTGTTTTCACTCCTAAAAAGCTGCGGGGATGATCTCGGCCTATCAACCGAAGCGAAAGCCACCGGCGGCTGTTGTGACGGGAATAATCTCGCTGCAGCAGGCCTTGCCAATATCGATACCCTCGGCGTTCGAGGCGGCGCAATCCACAGTACGGATGAGTTCCTCCTAATCGACAGCCTGAGTGAACGCGCCAAACTTTCCGCCCTGCTTTTACTAAAACTGGCAGCTGGCGAAGCAAGCTGGCCCGACCGCGCAACAACAGCCTAATTAGGCTCATTGGAATTAGGGACCTATCCCGATGTTAATCATTAGACCTGCACGACAAAGCGACCTTGGCGATCTTATGGATCTGTCACATGCTGTGGGAACAGGCATGACCTCCATGCCCGCAAACGAAGGCGCCTGGCTTGAAAAGCTCACGCGTTCAGAAGCAAGTTTCAAAGCTCCGGCACAAGGGCCTCAAGGCGAAATCTACTTTATGGTCCTGGAAGATACCAAGACGCAAAAGGCCGTTGGAACCACAGCTCTTTATGCTGGGGTAGGCCTAAAATACCCTTTCTATTCTTACAAGATATCAAAGCTTGTGAGCGCATCTTCTGAGTTGGAAACTACCCGAAAAATGAATGTCATGCTTTTGGTGAACGACTACACTGGCGCGACAGAAATCGGATCTCTTTATCTTTCCAAGGAATACCGACAACCCGGTGTGGGACAATTCCTCTCCCGGTGTCGCTATCTAACCCTGGGCGATTTTCCTGATCGCTTTGGCGACATGGTTATGGCCGAGATGCGTGGATGGCAGGATAAAGACGGAGATTCCCCTTTCTGGACCCACCTCGGTGAGAAATTTTTCGGCATTGCCTTTGAAAGCGCCGATAAAATTTCTTCAGTGAAGGGTACTCAAATCATTTCTGACCTTATGCCGAAGTATCCAATTTATATTGATCTTCTGCCCGCTGAAGCCCAAGAAGTTATTGGCAAACCCCACGAATCCTCCTCTCCCGCTTTGCGCCTGTTGGAAAAAGAGGGCTTCAACTTTAATGGCTACGTTGATGTCTTTGATGGCGGCCCTTCCGTTGAAGTCCCTACGCGTAACATCAAAACCCTTCAATCCAGTATTGTCGCAAAACTTGGTGGTGCTGAAGAGCAAGAAGTCGCCGAAGATCAATCCAATCTCTACATGATCAGTAATGCCAACATAACGGCCTATCGCATATGCCTCCAGCCCGCCGAAATTGAAGCGGACGGTACCATAAAACTTACACAAGAAACCATTGATGCACTCCGCTTGGCTCCAGGCGATGAAGTGCGTTACGTAAAATTTCGGGAGAAAAGACCATGAGCCTAAATCAAAAACTCTATATCAATGGCGAATGGCGTTCTGGACAGGGTTCAGAGCTTACTTCTCTAAACCCTGCAAACAACGAAATCATCTGGAAAGCAGCATCTGCAGCAGCAAGTGATGTCAACGATGCCATTATATCTGCAAGAAAAGCTCTTCGTGGATGGGCACTGGCTCCAATCGAAAGCCGCATAGAGGTAATCACCCGTTATCGCGACCTTCTGAAGGAACGTCAGGAAGAAATAGCTGTCGCAATCGCCTTGGAAACTGGCAAGCCACTCTGGGAAACTCGCACAGAAGCAGGTGCCATGGTTGGAAAGGTTGCCCTTTCACTGGATGCCTTTGAAAAACGTACTGGTGACAGTGAAAACCAGATGGGCGAAGGCTTAAAGGCGACCCTGCGTCATAAACCCCATGGTGTGGTCGCAGTCTTCGGTCCCTATAACTTTCCAGGACACCTTCCCAACGGGCACATCGTTCCGTCTCTCATTGCCGGAAACACTCTCGTCTTCAAACCAAGTGACCAAACCCCAATGGTGGCCGAGGTTATGGTACAAGCTTGGCATGATGCTGGCCTTCCAGCTGGTGTTCTCAACCTTGTACAAGGCGCAAAAGAAACCGGTATTGCCCTTGCCGGTCACGACGGTATTGATGGCCTGTTTTTCACAGGAAGTTCAGCCACTGGTGAACTACTCCACCGCCAGTACGCAGGACAAACAGGAAAAATTCTTGCTCTGGAAATGGGCGGGAACAATCCTCTTATTGTCATGGATGCCGCTGATCATCGTGCTGCCGCCTATCACACGATCCAGTCAGCCTATATAACCTCAGGACAGCGCTGTACCTGTTCGCGTCGCCTCATCGTGCCGACAGGTCCAGAAGGCGATAAATTTATCGAGACCCTCACGCATCAGATCGATGGCATTAAAGTCGGCCAGGATGATCCGGAAAATCCTCCGTTCATGGGATCCCTTATTTCCAATGCCGCCGCCGATAGCATTCTGGCTGCGCAGGTGAATCTCGAACGCCTGGGCGGCAAGGTTATTCGCAGAGCCGAGCGCCTCTTTGAAGGCAAACCCTTCCTCAAGCCCGGCCTTATCGAAGTAACTGCTATCACCGATCTTCCAGACGAAGAATACTTTGGCCCTCTCCTCCAGATCATTCGCGTTGCTGATTTTGACGAAGCCGTTCGGGTTGCCAATAACACCCGGTTTGGCCTGTCAGCGGGCATTCTCACGGATTCAAAAGACCTTTGGGAACAATTTTGGATTGAAAGCCGAGCGGGTATCGTAAATTGGAACCGCCCTCTAACAGGTGCCAGTGGGTCTGCACCGTTTGGTGGCGTAGGTGCCAGTGGTAATCATCGCCCAAGTGCTTTCTATGCGGCTGACTACGCAGCCTATCCAGTCGCTTCTCTCGAAGCTGATACTCTGAATATTCCAGGCCAGCTAACTCCCGGTATTTCTCTGGAAACCATCCTCCAGAATAAAGGATAAAGCCATGACCTATTACGAGGTCAACTTTGACGGTCTTGTCGGCCCCACCCACAACTTTGCAGGCCTGTCCTATGGCAACATAGCTTCTGACAAATCTGCCAAAGGCACATCCAGCCCAAAAGGGGCGGCACTTCAGGGCTTAGAGAAAATGAAGGCCCTGTCCGACATGGGCATGAAACAAGGCGTTCTTCCTCCCCAAGAACGCCCCCACATGCCCACGTTACGGGGCTTGGGCTATAGCGGGAGTGACAGTGATATCCTTGCAACAGCAGCCAAGGTTGATCCAGCCTTACTCGCAGGGGCTTGTTCTGCCTCTTGTATGTGGGTTGCTAACGCCGCGACAGTGTCCCCACGTCTCGATACCCACGATGGCAGGACACACTTTACCCCTGCCAACCTGATCTCCATGTTCCACCGCTCTATCGAACACCCGATAACGGGGCGAACTTTGCAGACCATTTTCGCCGATGAAAAACGTTTTGCACATCATCCTGCCCTACATAGCAGTCCACACTTCGGTGATGAAGGTGCCGCGAACCACACACGGTTTTGTGTTGATTACGGTGATCCAGGAATTGAATTTTTTGTTTATGGTGTTGAGGCCTTACGTAAAGGGGCTCCCGGACCACAAAAATTCCCTGCCCGCCAAACACTAGAGGCATGTCAAGCAGTTGCCCGGCTACATGGTTTATCTGATGATCGTGTCATTTATGCGCAACAAAACCCAGATGTTATCGATCAGGGCGTATTCCACAATGACGTTATTTCTGTCGGCAACGGTCGGGCTCTTTTCCATCACGAAAAAGCCTTCCTCAACACAGAAGCACTAAAAGAGGAATTGAACCAGAAATTACCTGGCGGTGACATGATCTTTGTTGAAGTTCCAGATAACAAAGTGTCCGTTGAAGATGCTGTACAAAGCTACCTTTTCAATAGCCAATTGATCTCGCCTGCCGGCAGCGGAAGCAACGCAATGACTCTTGTTGCCCCGATCGAGTGTCAGGAAAACACACGGGTGAAAAGTTACCTGGATGACCTCGTCGCACAAGATGGCGCTATTAATGACGTAAAATACTTCAATCTTCGCCAGTCTATGAAAAACGGAGGTGGCCCAGCCTGCCTCAGGCTTCGGGTCGTTCTTAATGAAACGGATCTCAACCATTTAGGTGCGCGTGTCATTCTTGACGATAGCCTCTATGCAGATCTGAGAGACTGGGTGTCACGTAATTATCGAGATGAGCTAAGCCCTGATGATATTCACGATCCTGCCCTGCTTTACGAAGTTCGGGCAACTTTGGAAGAACTGACGAATATTTTAAAACTCGGTAAACTTTATGAGTTCCAGCGGGCTTAAGTCAGGCTCCCGTCTTGACTTAAGCTTCTTTATCCCGGGCAGTTACGGCTGCTCGGGATCTTTTTTTGTCTTAACTATCATAAAGATCAGAACGGGTTGGCGGCATGCCCGACAGTCCCTTAGTTCGTTTAGAAGCAACAGTCTGAAAAATATTCAAAGTCCCCCGCGTAAATGCCAAAGAAACACCTGTGAGATAAAGTACCCACAACCGATAACGTTCAGGTCCTGCTTCAGCAATTGCGGCTTCAGAGTTTTTCATTAATCGCCGCGCCCACAATTCGGTTGTTCTCGCGTAATGTTCCCGCCAAGCTTCGACATCGTGGACTTCAAAGCCGTGAGCTTCAAGGTTACGCGCCGTCATCCCGATATGGTCAACTTCCGCCCCTGGGAAGATGTACTTCAGCATCGAATTGTATTCAGGACGTTTACGATTGAACTTGGCGTCGCTGGTTTTCCCCCTCCGTGTAATTGCGTGATGGAGATAAAGCCCCCGAGGTTCCAGCAGACGATTGACCGTTAGGTAATATTCGCGGTGATTTTCAATCCCAACATGTTCAAACATGCCAATGGAAGATACTTTATCAAAGGTCCCTTCTAGAAGGCGAAAATCCTTAAGCTCGACCGAAACCTTTTCTTCGAGGCCACGCTCTTTAATGCGTTGTTGAGCCAAGGCCAACTGCTCTTCGGAAAGCGTTACACCCAATGCTGTCACACCGTATTTCTCTGCTGCGTAACAAATAAGAGCGCCCCAGCCACACCCAATATCCAGCAATCGGTCCCCCGGTTTCAAACGAAGTTTTCGACAAATCATCTCAAGCTTATCAATCTGTGCCGTTGCCAAGTCATTGGACCAGTCGGTGAAATACCCACAAGTATAAACCATCTCCGGGTCGAGAAAGAGCTCATAAAAATAGTTTGAGACATCATAGTGGTAGGCGATATCAGCCTGCTCACTCCCTCGCCCTGAAGTCGTCCCCTCGCCTTTGAAATCAAGGTTCTGATTGTTACTTCGGGCAAAAAGTAAGGGCAAAAGTGTTTTCAGGAGAAGAGGTTTATTGAGGCTTTTGATAAGTGCTTTAGTTTTTCCTTTTGGCCGTTGTTCAGCGAGATCAAAGAGCGACCCTCCTCGAATGTCCAATCCTCCCGTGAGATACAAATCAATCACCGTCTTGAGCTTAGGACGACGAAGTAGTTTTGTCAGAACCGTTTGATCTGCCAGGGCAAGGCGAAGATCGTCGTCTCCATCTTTTGAAGCAGGAATCGTTGATCCATCCCAAAGTTGAAAAGCAAACGTTAATCCAAGCTTTTCATGCAAATGTGCCAATGCACGTGTAACAGCCTCAAGTGTACGGTCCTGTCCCATCACAGACATAGAAGATCCCCTGATTAAATACCCAAAAATTGAACCACACTATACCAGAGCTTATCCAAGCCAAGGTTGTGCGGCAACAATTTTACTCACGGAATCAGAGCTTTAATGCAGAAACACTTTCCCCTTATTCAAACCGTTAAGGACCAGGCCTTGTTTTTCTTTTGTTCAGGCCTACTTTTTGCTGATGAATTAGCCTCAAAGGATTGAGAAAATACACAAATGACATTTTAAGAGAAGGCCCTATTACCTCTTCCTTGTAACAACAGGTTCACCCCTGTAGTCTGTGATCAAGTTTTAGTAACAAATTCAACACCTCAACCAATCAACAAATAGAGATATTCAAACGATGGACATAATTCTCGGCCCTTTGATACAAATAATTTTGATTGCCCTCAATCTCTTCAAATGGGCTCTTATTATCTCTGCTATCATGAGCTGGCTGGTTGCCTTTAATGTCATCAATACCAGCAATCAGTTTGTAAATTCAGTGGGCACGTTCCTCTATCGTCTTACAGAGCCTGCTTTGCGGCCTATCCGACGTTATGTCCCTTCCATCGGCGGTATGGATATGTCTTTTATCGTCCTGCTTCTGATCATTATTTTCCTACAGTTGATGCTTCAAAACCTATACGTCCAACTCGTCTAGTTAATAATCTCCAATAAGAAGGTATCGTTGCAATGTCTCATTCCCTAGAATTGACCAGTACCGATATTCTTCTTGTTGTCGATGTACAAAACGATTTTTGTGATGGAGGAGCCCTCGCTGTTCCTAATGCAGATCAGATTATCCCAGTTATCAATGGCCTTATTGACAGCTTTCTTCATTCCATTGCCACCCAGGACTGGCATCCAGCTGATCATCAATCATTTGCATCATCGCATAAGGATCAGGAGCCTTTTACGATGATGAAACTCTCCTATGGCCCGCAGATTCTTTGGCCAGACCATTGTATCCAGGGCGAGACAGGCTCAGCGTTTCACAAAGATCTCGACCAAGACTCACTTGAACTGATTATTCGCAAAGGTTTCAGGAAAGAAATCGACTCCTATTCAGCCTTTTTCGAAAACGATAAATCAACAACCACTGGCCTGACGGGTTACCTTCAAAGCCGTGGTATCAAACGAATTTTTCTTTGCGGCTTGGCGACTGATTTTTGTGTTTATTACTCTGCCATTGATGCCGTAAAGCAGGGCTTTGAGACCTTTGTTATCGCGGATGCCTGTCGTGCAATTGACATGGACGATTCTCTGGCAAAAGCAATGATGCACATGCGTGAGTCCGGAGTTGAGATTATCAGTTCTGACGAACTTTAACCCGATTATCCGATCACCCGATCCGCAATTCAAAACAGATTGCAGACCCCGTTTGAGATAAGTCATTGCATCGCTCACGCTAAAGCCATAAAAAATCGAAAATTGGACTGTCCCCTCTTTGTTTTTGGGGCACGACGCCTGGATCTACGAACCGGGATCAACTAAGGAGATCTAATGATGTCAACTGCGACGATTATCGACGGCAAAAAATTTGCTGCTGGCCTACGTGGCCGCATTGGGGAAGAAGTTACCCGTATTAAGGCCGAGCACAACTTGACCCCAGGTCTCGCGGTTGTCCTCGTCGGCGAAGACCCTGCTAGCCAGGTATACGTTCGCAGTAAAGGCAAACAAACCCTCGAAGCAGGTATGAACTCTTACGAGCATAAGATGTCTCCTGAAACCACTCAGGAAGAGCTTCTTGCGAAGGTTGAAGAGCTTAACAACGACCCAGCCGTTCACGGCATTCTGGTCCAGCTCCCTGTTCCAGCTCATATTGATGATCACGCAATTATCAATGCGATTGATCCAAACAAAGATGTCGATGGTTTCCATGTGATCAACTCTGGTCGTTTGGCTACTGGCGGAACGGGCGCAAGTGCGCCAATGATCCCTTGCACGCCATTGGGTTCTATCATGTTGCTGAAAGATCACCTCGGCGATCTCTCCGGTAAAACAGCTGTTGTTGTTGGCCGCTCGAACATCGTTGGTAAGCCTATGGCTCAGCTTCTTCTACAAGAAAGCTGTACCGTAACCATCGCTCACAGTCGTACCAAAGACCTTCCTGATGTTGTTCGCCAGGCTGATATCGTTGTCGCAGCGGTTGGCCGTGCGGAAATGGTCAAAGGCGACTGGATCAAACCTGGAGCCACCGTGATCGACGTAGGCATCAACCGTATTGAAGTTGATGGCAAAAACAAACTGGTTGGTGATGTTGCAACAGCAGAAGCCATTATACCAGCTGGCGCAATTACCCCTGTTCCAGGTGGTGTTGGCCCTATGACGATTGCTTGTCTATTGGCAAACACTCTTACAGCGGCTTGCCGCCAGCACGGAATTACAGAGCCAAAACTGCTCTAATTATATCCGACATATTATATGAATTGAAAAAGCCCTGGATTATAAAAATCCAGGGCTTTTTGCATTTTGGAATGAGCCTACTTATCTCTTCTATCAAGCCTGATCATCAAAACAGAGTCAGGCCGGAAGAGAGAAATTTAGTCCTTGGCGATAACGAGCTTAAACAGACCCTTGATCGGCACTTTTGGATCGGCAACTTCACCCTTACGGATAATATTAATCCGGCCAGTACGCGCAAGGTGCAAAGCTTGCTGGCGAATAGCTGGTAGATATTTACGCCAAGTGTCAGGGCGTTCGTCTTTTTTAGCGCGAGGCTTGTAATAAGCACGTGCTAAATTATCCGGGCTCACAGGTGCTTCAGCACCATGGAGTTCTTCAAGAATAAAGATGGCCACGGGGTCATCTGCTTTTTTCTTTTCTTCGCTCATAGCGGTCTCTCTCATCAATAATTGAGCCTTCACTAACGTGAAACGGCCTTATGAGCAAACACAATCGCTATTTCGAGTTGCGTAGCTGTCCTGTAAAAAGGGAATAACGTTTACACCATCCGAACTGCTTCATACAAATTAGGAGATATATTCACCTCTTAAAATCATAGCTTTCGATATAGGAAATAGCGTTTTTTCTGAATACCATCGGGCAAAGCTATCTCTTCAAAATCTGGCAAATCCAATGATAATCCAGAGGCAACTATACCACCTTGGCCTGTTCTCTCGCTAATCATAGGTGATATCCAAGCCCGCGTGGCAAGGTCTGTTGTCGGGTCACCAGAGCCAAGATCACAATGGATGAAGGCGGCCTTTGCTTTCACTCGTGGGCCACAAAAAGCCAAAGTTTCACGGATCTCCCCAAGGATCATATGATCACCATCGGGGACAGATTGCGGACTTGCATTAATAGCACGATCAAACACAAAAATCTCGCGATCAGGAAGATTCTCACGTAAGTGATCATAAGTCCGCCCATTCCCAAGACCCAATTCAAGTACAGGGCCTTCTACCTCTGGAATTAAATCAATGATGTAATTTAAAATTTCTCTCTGAGCCGTAACCCTACGAATAAAGCTATCTAACCTACTCATTACAACTTCCCATTTTCGCACCTTAATTAGATATAGAAGGTTGTTTCAAACTCAACCAAAGGATCAACTTGTAAATAAGAAGCCTATCGACTTTCTACAATGCTCAAAAACAAAAAAAGCCCCGCAAATGCAGGGCTTTTTTTTAAGTAAGTGGGAATAAATTATTTTTGTTTGTTCAGAAGCTTTAGTCGCAAGGCATTCAGCTTGATAAAGCCTGCTGCGTCACGTTGATCATAAACCGTATCTTCTTCGAAAGTAACGTGCTCAAGACTATAAAGCGATTTTGCAGACTCACGCCCATTTACAATCACGTTACCTTTATAGAGGGAAAGACGAACGGTGCCTTCGACGTGCTCTTGAGATTTATCGATCATTGCCTGAAGCATTTCACGCTCTGGACTGAACCAGAAACCATTGTAGATAAGCTCTGCATACTTTGGCATCAGCTCATCTTTAAGGTGCATGGCACCACGGTCCAATGTGATGGATTCGATCGCACGGTGCGCGGAGAGCAATATTGTGCCACCCGGGGTTTCATAGATCCCACGAGACTTCATACCAACGAAACGGCCTTCAACAAGATCGAGACGACCAATTCCGTTGGCACCCCCCAACTCATTGAGCTTGGTCAGAACTTCAGCAGGGGACATAGCTACACCATTGATACCAACAGCATCACCACGTTTAAATTCAACGGTTATTTCTGTCGCTTCATCAGGAGCATCCATTGGAGAGACACTACGAGAATAAACATGCTCGCCTGCTGCAATCCATGGATCTTCCATTTCCTTGCCTTCTGAAGATGTATGCAGAAGGTTGGCATCGACAGAGAATGGCGCCTCACCACGTTTGTCTTTTGCGATCGGAATTTGGTGCTTTTCAGCGAACTCGATAAGGCTTGTGCGGGACATCAGATCCCACTCACGCCATGGAGCAATTACCTTGATTTCCGGGTTGAGAGCATAACAGCTAAGTTCAAAACGAACCTGATCATTACCTTTACCCGTTGCACCGTGGGCAACAGCATCCGCACCAACTTCTTCCGCAATTTCGATCAAACGCTTCGAAATGAGGGGGCGTGCAATGGAAGTTCCAAGAAGGTAAACGCCTTCGTAAACCGCGTTAGCGCGAAACATAGGAAAAACATAATCGCGAACAAATTCTTCGCGAACGTCTTCAATGTAGATGTCCTTAACGCCACAAGCTTCGGCTTTCTTGCGTGCTGGTTCCAGCTCTTCGCCTTGACCAAGATCCGCAGTGAAAGTCACAACTTCACAGTTATAAGTTTCCTGGAGCCATTTCAGGATTACTGAAGTATCAAGTCCGCCCGAGTAGGCCAGAACGACTTTTTTGATATCGCCCATAAGAGTCCACGCCCCTGTAAATAGTGGCTATGCCGCGAAGGCGGCATAATTGCCGTTTGTAGGTAAATCTGCCGGGAGTATAGGTAAATCCTGAGTTAGGGCAAGTATTGTCGTCAGTGATTACATCGAAAATCGCACAAATTACACCTAACTCAATTAGTCTTCTTATCCTTAAGCCACCTGCTTCTGATTTAGCCACTGTTGTGTGGGTTCCGGCAATCGCATCAGTTCACGAATATGCTGGGTATTTTTCTCCGACGTGAGATCGGATAACAACTGCAGAGCAACTTCGACACCCGTACCAGGACCTGTGGAGCTAATCATGCCGCCATCGCAAACCACTGCCTTGTCGATAAAATGTGCTCCGAAGGCTTCAAGTTGTTCTTTTCGTTTGCCGCCAGCTTGGTGATAAACCGTTGCCCGACGGTTTTTTAGAACACCGGCATGGCCAAGAGCAAGAGAGGCGACACAGACCGAAGCGATCGGTTTATTTTGACTTTCGAAGAATTGAATGACATCAGAAAATTCAACAGAGTAGGCATCTTCGTAGAAACCAGCACCGTCAAATCCACCCGGGATTGCCAAGGCATCAAACTCGGTAAGATCAACCTCGGACAAAACCTTATCAGGAATTGCAGAAAATCCAAATGTACACTTCAACGGAGAACGCAAACCAACTGAAATGAGTTCAATCTTTTCTTCGCCGTCAATATCAGCCCACCCGAAAACATCGGTAAAAGCAGCGGCTTCAAGTAGTTCAAAACCATCTGCAAGCAAAAGTAATATTCGTTTCATTGTGATCTCTTTTCTTTGCGTAATTTGGTCTTTGCGTAATTTGGATTTCAGAATTTGAACGTGCGCTTTACAGATCCAAAACCAACTCGGTCTGCTCTTCAGTTCGAATGGGAACAGCAGAGCAAAGAAGAACTTCGCCATCCGCAAGACCAACCGAATGGCCTCTTGGATAGGTCACAGATCCAGAGTGAATTTTTGACGTGCAGGCCCCACAATTTCCGGACCGGCAGGAAAAATCAGGAGATAAACCTACTTCTTCGGCAAGTTGTAACAGGCTTCCCTTTTCTGAATTCCACTCGGCTTCGAGATTTGATTTGGCAAAACGAACCGCAACTGGCTCGTTCGGTAATTCGCTTGGATCAGCCATCTCTAAATTTCCAATGGGATCATCCTCAGAAGGTTGACTTTTGAGCACCATCGCCGGGCCAAAGCTCTCGTACCGGATCCTCTCATCCCTAACCCCTAGCGCGACCAGAGCCTCATAGATAGAAGACATAAAGGCAGAAGGGCCACACAAATAGAAGTCATAATCATCAAGAGGTAAAAGCTCCTGCAGTAAGTTCAGATCAATACGGCCCTTACTGTCAAAATCTTTTCCAAAATCATCCCCTGATTGAGGTTGCGAATAACCGGCGTGCCTTGTCATACAATCAAACCAGGTACCAAGCGCATTTAAATATTTGCCAAAAGCGTGCTCTGATCCATTGCGGGTTCCGTGGATAAAATGAATTTTGCGAGAACTTAGCCCACTTTTCGCTTGCTCAAGAAGGCTCTCAAGCATTGCAATCATAGGCGTGATCCCCACGCCACCGGACAGAAGAACCACAGGACGAGTACTGTCTTTCTCGAGGTGAAAATCTCCTCGTGGGGCTTGCGCTTCTATAACATCACCCGGTTTGATACGGTCGTGGAAATGCCTAGAGACTAACCCGTCTTCTTCTCGCTTGATCGACAGCCGATAATAGCGTCCATTGAAAGCGTTAGATACTGTATAAGTTCTACGAACCTCGTGTTTGTTACCTTCAGCTTCAGGTATTTCCATCTTGATCGGTAGGTGCTGGCCAGGCTCATAATCTGCAAGGACTTTTTTGTCTTCTGGAACGAGATAAAAGGACGTAATCGTCTCGCTTTCTTTCTCAATCTTCGCGACAACATAACGTCGCCACGCATCGCGATCTCGGGTAATGGCAAGAACTTCATCCGCTTCTTCCCAGCTTCCAGTCAAATCAAGAAAAGAAGAATAACTCTCAAATGTCCAACTCATTGGTAAACTTTTTTCGACACGTACAGCTTCATCCACGGTCACTCGGATCATACGCTGAGCGTCGGTAAAGGCCCTTACTTCAGGCCCATCCCAGATTACTTCTGCTGAGCCTGTAATATAAAGTAAATCGCCCGAGGTGAAGTCTGGCACCAATAAACCAACTTTTGGATATAGCTCTATGTTGCCGATGGTATTAAAGTGATTATTCCCGGGAAAATCAGGAAATAGCAGGGTTTTATCGTCAATAATTTTGAGAAATCCCAGTTTCCCTCCCCGGTGAGATGCATCTACCCCATGACGGCGATCACTCTCATCTTCAAAATATGCAGATGCAATAAAGAAGGTATCGGCTTGTGAAACAATAGCTCGACTGCCTTCATCTAAGTGAGCAGATCGAAAGACAGGTTTCTCAGTGACATCTGAAATCGGAGCTTCTATGAACGAAGGTGTACGTGCTTGAATAAATTGAGGGCAATTTCCAAAACTTTGATCCACCTTAATGGAAAATCCACCGAATTCAGTTCCTCCAGATACTTTACCCGTTAGTCGATTACGACGGCGGGCATGAAATTCTATCCCGAGAAATCCTAGCGGATTACCTGCTTTAAGGTTTTCGCGCAAAGGATCTCCGAACAATGGCGCATTATCAATAACCATCGAATGTTTATCTGGTGACGAGATAAATCCTGACTGCCCAACAACCATTGACGCCCAAGGTCGTCCTTGCTCATCGAGAGAGCCCACCACAATTTGAGGGAGTTGTGAATAAAACTCACGGTGTTGGTCAGGCAAAAAGTTTCGGACAAATTTCGGAGCATAACTGTGCACATTCTCAAGTACGCCTAAACGACGCTGAACAGTAAGTTCTCCCTCATGAAACGGTGTTGTATTCGGGTCAAAGAAGGAATTACTCATCACATTGCTCCTACTATCTGACAAGGTCAGACCATGTCCTTAATCGGAGAACACTAAGGCTGACTGATGCCTTTGTGTTCCCCGATCTCACTATAGCACTTTAATTATGCAGCTTGGTTTAGCGGTGTTTTCTGCATTCCAACAAAACCAGATAGAGCTTCTATCCGACCGATCCAGGCTTGAATGTTCGGATAGCTTTCAAGGGAAACACCACCTTCAGGGGCATGCGCAATATAGGTGTAAGCCGCAATGTCGGCGATGGTAATCTTCGCACCTGTGAGGTAATCCTGATTAGCAAGCGTGCTATTTACAGTTCCAAACAGGCCATTCGCACGGACCTTGGCACCCTCATGATCAAGATCAGCACCAAACACAGTTACCAAACGCGCCGTTGCAGGGCCAAAGGCAATGGATCCAGCAGCAACAGAAAGCCAAGCTTGAATAGCTGCTTCTTCTTTTGCATCCACTGGGTTCCAAGTATCTTTGCCATAGGTACGAGCAAGATAAACCAGGATCGCGTTTGAATCCCACAATACTGTTCCATTGTCATCAAGTACAGGAACCTGACCGAAGGGATGCAGTTTTAGAAACTCAGCGTCTTTGTGCGCTCCAGCCATAAGATCAACATCAACCAGCTGATAATCAAGACCGAGAAGTGACAAGAAAAGTTCCACACGATGTGCGTGGCCAGAGAGAGCGTGACGATAGAGTTTGATCATTCTTCTAATCCTTAATGACTGCTGTTGAGCAAATTTAAAAACTTTATAAGAACGGTGGGGGTTTCCATTCCGTCTGTAATTAAAGTAATTCACTAGCCATTCATTTACTATCCACATATATTAGACATAATTATAAACAATATAGATATAATCATGGACACGATCGAATCTATGCGTGCCTTCGTCAGCGTTGTTGAACAGGGGGGCTTTACTGCGGCTTCTAAGCGATTGGGTATCTCAACCATGCTAACCAGTAAGTATGTGAAGCAGCTTGAAGAGAAGATCGACGCGCGATTACTTAATCGCACCACCCGACGGGTAAGCGTTACCGAACTGGGTCAAGCTTACTATGACAGATGTCTTTCCATTATTGAGCAAGTCGACGAGCTTCAAGACCTTGTTAGCGAACAGACCGGCACAATCAAAGGCCATTTGCGCATAACTGCACCCCGGGTCCTCGGGGAAGAAATTGTCGTGGACTGCGCAAATGATTTCATGAAGCTTCATCCAGAAATTACCATCGACCTCCGGCTTGAAGAACGTACCGTGGATATTATTCAAGAAGGGATCGATGTCGCCGTCAGGTTGGGAGCTCTAAAAGACAGCAGCCTTATTGCCAGACACGTCGCCAGATACAAATACCTATTGTGTGCCTCACCGACCTATCTCAAGAAACGCGGAACCCCTACGCACCCAACCCAGTTAATTAATCACGACTGTATCGTTGGCTCGACGATCAGCCCAACTAACCAGTGGGAATTTATTATCGAGGGCAAAAAAACGGCCCTAACGATCAAACCCAGAGCACGGGTGAACGCCGCACAGCCCATCCGGAGAATGACCCTGCAAGATCATGGAATCGGTATGTGTTTGATTTCAACAGTGCAGGACGATCTTGATCAGGGCAAACTGGTGCGGGTCTTAGAAGAGTTCGAAGCCTACGATCGCAATGCTTATGTCATATACCCGCACAGACGTCATCTCGCCCCGCGTGTAAAGGCCTTTGTCGATCATGTTGCTCTGCACTTCAAAAAATCAGACAAGGTCGAACACTAACGAGCAAACTCGCCAGCCTGGCTATAGTTGTTCCATGCAAACCAATAGGAAATATGGCCCGGCAGTCGCGCCAGTTTTTCACCCGAACTCGATATCAATTCATTTTCAGTAAGTTGCCAATTATCACTTTCACTTATAAGGGCAACATCACCCTCCCCTGTAGAAAACACTTCACCGTTTCCTTGATACGCCCGAACCGTCCTGGTTTCTTCATCGCCAACGAGAATAAACGATAGACCATCCACCTTATCATTTATAATTTTTGATTTTCTAAAATCAGATAACGGCCAAGCCTTCTCTTTTCCGCTGACCCGAAGCACGAACACATATGATTTTGCCAAGTGCTCACTCTGGTCCACAGAAACAGGGAACATTAGCTCGGGTGAGGAAAAATACTCCCTGTAAGCAACACCTGATCCATAGTCCCTCCGAAATCCCGTCTCGAGAGAAAGAACTTTCGTTTTAGGGTTATGCTTTTGCCATTGCTGCCACGTTGTAATGGTCACCGGGCGGGTTTTGAGCTCTACCTTACTGCCGGTCAAAAAGCCCACCACTGGACGGCCGGTAAATTGATTCCACAGCGAGTGCGTTTGCTTGTCATACATCAGTTTGTTTGAGCGATAGAGAAACCCTGACGATCCGAAAATTTTCGACTCTTTACCATCCCCCAAATCGGTTTCGTAAAGGATCCCTGATCCACAAAGTGTACAATAAGCCAAAGCAACGGGAACTCCGCCGATGACGTCATTGAACATTTCGTGCCAATCCATGATCCGAAGGGGATAAGCCCGGGTATCACCATTTATAGACACCCCAAAAACCAAATCATCTTCTTTTAAGTATTCGGCATCTTCTGCGTTGAGAAGCACAGGATTATCAAGTGACGGTATACCGTCTTTATTAACACCGCCCCAGGCAATCTCTTCGAGACGAATAGAGTGATGAACTCCTGGATATAGAAAAACTGAGAAATTTGGATCGATAAGGGTCGCTACCTTGGCTTTAAAGAGATCAAAGCCATCGAAGGGTTTGATTTGCGGGTTGTTCTCTTGCCATAGCATCCAGTCACCCCAACTCTGATCTGGTTGCCCTGTCAGTTTAACAAGAACGGCACGCAATTGAGGATCTTGAGGATTAAATCGTAACGCTTGAATAAGGACGGGAACAACATCGGTTTGTCCTCTTTGTTCGAAGGCTGCAAGACTCTCACTACGATCTTGACGACTGCCCACCAACACTTTCAAGCTCTGTTCGACAATAAAGGGGGTTTGTCCAACATCTTGCGCCTGAACGTAAAGTGGTATCACACAGAGGAACATAGACATGAGCAGGGCAGAAGCCCTTCTTACAACAATCAAGATCAACATCTTCTTACAACCTCCGAACTATCTAAAAGGTAGGTTGCCTTAGTCCAGACGTAAAAACACAGAACGTCACACTTCTGTGACGTTCTGTGACTAACCAATACAAATTACAATTTACCAAACTCGGAAGCTTAATTGCGATTGGGCCACATTTCATGATGACTATCGATCACAAAAGGATGCGAATGTCGATGCGCGGCATGGTAATGCGGGTGACGATGAGGCTCAGGTCCCTCCCACCCTTGGTGGTCATGTGAATGGTGCTCATCATGAGTATGCAGGTGAAGGTGAGAAACCTCTGGATGGCTGTGGGTGAGTACCTCACTGTCCTTTGCTGGCCACATCCAAATCGCACACAAAAGGCCTATCAAAACACCTCCTGATGCGACCAGAAAAGTCCCGTCTAATCCTATGTAGATACCCAGCCAACCAGCAAGAGGATAGGTGATGAGCCAACAGGCATGTGACAAGGCAAAATGGGCGGCAAAAATCGACGGTAAGTCTTCTTTGTGCGCAGACCGTTTTAGCAATAACCCACCAGGGGTTTGGATCAAAGATGTTCCTGCCCCAACCAGTCCCCAAATAACTAAAGTAAATCCATAACCGAGGTTAAGCGATGCAACAGCTAAAGTCGGGAGTAAGACAAGCGCGCCACTCAGCATGACCCGTCTGGGCTCAAATATCTCCAATATTTTTCTAAGGCCGAGCGCCACGACCATAGAACCAAGCCCCGCCGCAGCAAGGAAGATCGCGACATCTCTTTCATCACCAGCAAGATTTTCACGCACATAGACAACCGTATTGACGATCACCATGACACCCGCTGATGAAACGGTAAAACTGAGAGCCAGAAGTCCCCGTAATCGTGGAGTGGCCAAATAAATTCGACTGCCCCTGGAAACACGCCGATAAAAACTCGTTTCTTCTTCCGTAGCTTTTACTGCTGGTAACACAACCGTTCCAACCAACAACGCCGATGCAACAAAGCCAAGAATGGTTCCTAAAAATAGCCAATGAAACGAAATAACTGTCAGCAATAGCCCTGCAAACAAAGGACTCAATAACGCTTCAAGATCGTAAGCCAATCGAGAGAGCGACAAAGCTTTCGTGAAATCTGCTTCATCAGGCAATATATCTGGGATTGTAGCCTGAAAAGTTGGCGTGAAAGCCGCAGAGAAAGACTGAAAGAGGAAAACCAGTACATAAATTTGCCAAATCTCAGTAACAAAGGGCAAAAACAAAATCATTCCAGCTCGGCAAAGATCCAACAAAACCAAGAATGTCTTTCTCGGCACACGATCTGCGAAGGCCCCCACGATCGGTGCGATCCCGACATAAGCTACCATTTTCAAGGCCAGGGCTGTCCCCAACACAGCCCCTGCATTTGCTCCTGCAAGATCATAAGCAAGCAATCCGAGAGCAACCGTTGTTAAACCACTCCCCATTAAGGAGAGAATTTGTGCTAAAAAGAGATGTCGGTATGTTCGGTTCGTTAAAATGCTAAGCATATGTATACACTGATGTTTAATATAAAATGATCATTATCTACGCCTTGACGCTATCCCCCCTAGGGGGATTGGTCAAGCAAGGGTGATATTTCTCTGGCATCCTGAATTTACTCCATACCTGTTTTTGAAATTTTTATTCGGCTATCGCATTGTGATATAGGCGATTTTCCTCAAAGCACATGTAATTCGTCAAAATAAATACATCATCATGACAAAATATTTACTTTTCCCCACATAAGCTGCCAGCGAACAAAAAATCGATACAAATCTAAATGACCTAAATAAAACCAATAAACTCAGCAAGGTCCCAACGAGGGCCTCAAAGGTCATAGGCTAAGGAGTAATTAAGAATGGACGCCCAAAGTATGGTACAGGTCCTCGATAAAGAAGTTGACGAAAAAATACTGGTGAACGATTCCAACGAAAATCCGAATTCAGAAGCGGGACAAACCTCCGACATCAAATTTGGTATTGGCAAAAGATTGATCCTAGCCTTTGGTGTCGTTGCAGCAATGACCATACTTGTAAGTGCTATAAGTTGGTATAACCTCACAAAATTGAGCGAAACCCAAACAGTCCTTGCTGAAGAGTCCGTTCCAGCAATTACAGCGGCCCTCAAACTATCTGAAGAAATTTCCAGATTAGCAGCGACGGCACCTCTCTTAAAATCTGCTCCGAGTACGCCCATAAGAGACCAACGCTTTCTCGCCTTGCAAAGTTCTATACTCTCGGCTCAAGACCATCTTTCATCTTTGACTGAGCTCGATATTAGCCCGGAAACCGTTTCAAATATTCAGGGTAGTCTGGAAGCAATTCAGCCAAAGATCAGTGAACTTCGCGATCTCGGAGATGAAAGCCAAAATCATGCTCTACGTCGACAGGAACTTGGTAGCCAGCTCTCAGCCTACCGCGAGCTCGTTGCAAAAGAGATTGCGCCACATCTGATCCAGGTTCGTCTGGGTGTTATCGATGGAGAAGGCGAGCCCTTACAGCTCTTTCAATTACAACAAGGATTGTTGGATTTCAAAGGATCAACAAACCTCCTGCTCGGGCTCCTGGCAGAGGGCGGGCAAACAAATACTGTCCAGGGTATAGAGGAAATCGAACAATTATTCCTGACCTCTCTGGGATCGATGGCAACCCCGCTATCTAAACTGTCCCAAACTCAAGAAGTCCCAAAGCTGTCCGAATTATTTCAAAATTTGCTAAAACTTGGCAGTAAGGGTGACCTCCAAGATAATATATTCAAACTCAGGAAAGCCGAACTCACCGCTTTAAACAAAAGCGATGAGATCATGGAAACAACCCGGCAACTTGCTGAAGGCCTTTCCGGACAAATAAGTGAGCTTGTCAACGAAACTGAGGCTGACATTGCTTTAACAGCAGAGGAAAACAAAGCCTCCTCAAAACAAACCGAAATCATTATGATTGTAATAGCTGCCGCGTCATTAATCATTTCAATTTTAATCGGTTGGCTTTACGTCGTGCGCTCACTGCTTCGCCGCTTGATGGGTTTGGTTTCATCCATGGAAAATATTGCCAATGGAGATCTCAAAACAAGTATTCTCAGAAATGGCAACGACGAAATCAGCAAGATGGGTCACGCTCTGGCTGCGCTTCGCAATGTTTCCCGCGAAGCAGTAACTTTAAAAGAAGAACAGGAACTAAGCCACGCCCGAGTAGAGGAAGAAAAACGCCTTAACTCTCATAAACTGGCAAATGATTTCGATGTTTCTGTTGGCTCTTCCATCAGCGTGCTCTCAAGCAATGTTACTGTTATGAGAGATCAGGCCAAAGAGATGCAGGGTCTAGCCGAAGAATCACAAAAAGAAGCTCAGGAAATCAGCGGCGCCAGTGATGCCATGTCCAGTGATATTTCCACCGTCGCCTCTGCAACAGAAGAACTCTCTGCTTCAATTTCTGAAATATCAAACCTCGTGAACAAAAGTACCGAGTGTTCACATAATGCGGTTGATCGCGCAACGACCATGAACGGTAACATTACCCGTTTGAATGAAGGCTCCCAAGAGATCGAAAACGTTATAAGTATGATTAGTGGTATCGCCGAACAAACCAACCTTCTGGCATTGAACGCGACCATTGAGGCTGCACGTGCCGGTGAAGCAGGTAAAGGTTTTGCCGTAGTTGCCTCAGAGGTCAAAAATCTCTCCAACCAAACCACCTCTGCAACGGAAGACATTCGGACCCTCATAGGCAATATTCAAAGTGAAATCAGCAGCGCTGTCGACGCCGCAGAACAAATCGACAATGTGATCAAAGAGATCAATGATATCGCAGGGGGGATTTCTACTGCTGTTGAAGAGCAAGGCGGCGCTACCAGAGAAATCAGCAGGACCGTAAACCAATCTGCAACGAATTGCTCTGTCATTGCCGAGCGAGTGCAGGGTGTATCTGCTGCGCTAAACAAAACCAACCAGTCTATGGGTCAAGTTATTGATGGTGTACAAAAAATTGATGCGGAAAGCTCATTACTTACGGAAAATGTCGATCAATTTTTGAACTCTGTAAGAGCATAACTCTTTTGTTATTCTTCTATATCCGCAGCCCTGAAGTAGAAAATTCAGGGCTGCATTTTTTCTGTTAATACCTTAGGCCATCGCCTGTCTGACAAGAGAGATCGCAATTGCCCACATGATTAAACCAACAAGGCAATCCAGCACACGCCAAGAAATGGGACGCTTAAACAAGGGCGCCAACCATTTCGCACCAAGGCTTAAAGAAAAAAACCATAGAAATGACGACAACACTGCCCCAAGGCCAAACCAAAGGCGGGTTTCTTCGGGATAACGACCCCCGATCGAGCCGAGTAGAACGACTGTATCCAAATAAACATGTGGATTAAGCAAGCTTACCCCAAGTGTTGTTATAACCGCTTTCTTTAAGGTATCAGCACCGGCTTCCTGTCTTGATTTCAACACTTCCGGATTTACCGCAGCGCGAAATGCATTCAAGCCATAGCAAAATAAGAAAACCGCCCCGCCCCAAGCAGCAAATACAAGTAGAAGCGGATTTGAGGTTATCAGTAACCCCATCCCAGCAACACCAAGGGCAATCAGAACCGCATCAACCAGGCTGCAAAGAAAGGCAACGACAAACTGATTGTTACGTCGCAGTCCCTGGGTCAGGACATACGCATTTTGCGCACCAATCGCGATGATCAAACTTGCACCTATTCCCATGCCCTTCAAAAAAGGGGCGACTACTCCAAACATCCTCAGCTCCTTAAACTCTTCGTCATATCTCTTTTCCAAACTTGGAAAATCAGATCACACTATAAAAAGAAGGCCATCAGAAGTAATGCTAATAATAATTATGCAACATTAGAAATTTGAATATCAGGCTTCATCTTCTTCCACAATCCAGGGCTCAGCCTTTCCAGCAACTTCCCATTCTTGATATGCCGGGAGAGAAGTTATCGCAGAAGAATAACGAGCAACAATTGGATCGTCGCTGAGTTTGTATTTGGCAATTCTATTAACAACAGGTGCAAACATTGCATCAGCGTTGGAAAATTCACCAAACAGGAACGGACCGCCTGATCCTTCCAGGCATTCACGCCAAATATCCGTTATCCGTTTAACATCCTTATGTACACCCTCAGAAACAGATATCGCCTCTTCTGCACGGCGCATATTCATCGGACATTCGGCTCTCAGAGACATAAAGCCACCGTGCATCTCATTAGAAATACATCTTGCCAAAACCCGATCTTTTACATTTTTTGGCCAAAACCCTGCCTCTGGAAATTTTTCGGCAAGATACTCAAGAATGGCGAGTGATTCCCAAACCGACAAATCACCATCTTGAAGAACAGGTACTTTTTTCGTAGGAGAAAATTCAGCAAAATGTTTATGCCCAGTATCCTCATTAAACTGCGAAAAAACTTCCTCAAACTCTATGCCTTTTACTTTCAAAGCAATCCAAGGGCGAAATGACCAAGACGAGTAATTTTTATTTGCGATAATGAGCTTTAAAGCACACATAACTGTGGATCTCCTCAAGTGTTTTTCTAATCATGTAAAACAGACTGTCGTGACTTATTTCATCAACGACGGCCACTATGTTCTAAGAAAACAGCACATACTAGGGAACACAGATCAATTGGCAAAATCTTCACGAAGTTTGTCAAAATTGCTTTCAAAACTCCTTGCTCATAGGTACGTCATTTGCTGTATAACTAATGTACTCAAATAATAATTAGCAGCCCTAATGATCATGTTCGACTATCGACAACTCGCCACCCTCACTGCCATCCTTGAAGAAGGCAGTTTTGATAAGGCCGCCAAAAAACTCTTTATAACCCAGTCAGCCGTCTCACAGCGCCTAAGACAGTTAGAAGATAAATTGGGGCAAACTCTTGTGGTCCGAAGTACTCCCCTAACGGCCACGTCAGCGGGTCAGCGCCTGCTCAAGCACTACAAACAAGTGAGCCTACTTGAAAACGAATTGGATGAAGATCTTCGTAATCATGCTGAAGAGGGCTTTACTTCTTTAACAATTGGACTGAACGCAGATTCAATTGGAACGTGGTTTTTGGATGCCGTGAAGGGCTTTGTCTTTGAAAACAACATACTTCTAGACCTTAAAGTCGACGATCAAGAACAAACCCATCACCTCCTCAGGACAGGCGAAGTCCTGGGCTGTATCAGCAGTAGTTCATCTGCGGTTCAGGGTTGTCGCTGTATCCCATTGGGGCAAATGATATATCGTCCTCTGGCTTCACCTGAATTTATTGACCGTTACGCGCCTGATGGTCTCTCTTCAGAAAATGCCCCCAATATTCCCGTCGCAGTGTTTAACCGTAAAGACCCCTTGCAGCATCGTTACCTTGAGCAAAAATTTAACGTAACCAAGTTTCCCCACCACCTTATTCCCACTTGTGATGGATTTGTCTCGGCTCTTATCAAGGGCTTTGCTTACGGTCTTATCCCCGACCAACAAGGTCAAGAGCATATCCAAACTGGCACATTAGCTTCCATTGATCCCACTTACGAGGTGCCAGTTCCGCTATATTGGCATGTATGGAATTTACAAACCGATCTTATGAAGGGCCTTACACAAGCGTTGGTCGTAGAAGCGCGGCGTGTTTTAATCCCTATTTCAGAGTAGCCTTACAGGTTGCCACTCTGTTTAAGAGTTTGTGATTTAACGCAAGATTCTCGCTATATGTAAAAAATAAACTGGATATACCTTTAGGGTACCGAGCAGGAGTAACTATGGAAAATCGTAAATTTTATACCGATGCTAACCGGGCCTCTTGGGATGAAGTCGCCCCCCGACATCGCTCCTCTAATCAAGAAGAATTATTAAACGCTGTTACTGCTCCAGATTATAACGCCTTGGTACCAGAATTAATCGAGACTCTCAGCCTCCTAAACTTAGAAGGCAAAAATGTCGCTCAAATCTGTTGCAACAATGCCAAAGATTTGCTGTCGGTTATAAAAATGGGCGCACGGAGTGGGGTTGGCATCGATGCTTCGGCTGGTTTTATTGACCAGGGCAAAGAAATTATTGCCGCCGCAGGATACCAGGATGATATAGAGCTAATCGTCAGTGACGTTTACGATCTACCTAAAGAGCTCGAAGGCCAATTCGATATCGTGATGACCACCGTCGGGGTCATGAGTTGGATGCCCGACCTCCCGGCCTTTTTTAAAGTGATCAACAGTTTGTTAAAACCGGGCGGCCATTATGTTGTCGAAGAAATGCATCCTGTCCTCCTCATGTATGAAGCTGATGCCAAAGGGGTTTCGCGCCCATTGTACTCATATTTCAAGGATGATCCCTGGAAAGAAACCGATGGTTTGGATTATTTCGGACACGTTGAATACGAATCAAAGCCAAGTTACAGCTTCCAGCATAAGATGGATGATATCCTGATGGCCGGAATCAATCTTGGTATGAGCCTAAAACATATCAGGGAAATTGATCACGATATTTCAAATTTCTGCATGGATTTACAGCACCAAGAGGCAAAACCGCCTCTTGGGATCAATCTGATATTTGAAAAATCTATCTAGAGAGAATCTACATATGAGAAAGGCCTGAACTCGTCAGGCCTTTCTCATTATACGTTTCAGTTTATGTCTAGCTGTTTTATGACTTATTCTTTGTTACTTACTCTGCCGCACAAGGCTTTTTGGTTTTTCTTTTGCGCTCTGATTCAGACTTTAACTGTCCACAAGCCGCAAGTATATCTTCGCCCCGCGTTGTCCGGACTGGCGCAGAGATCCCATTTTCGAATAAGAAATCAGAGAATCGGCGAATCTGGTTATTAGAAGAGCAATCAAAAAATGACCCCGGCCACGGATTAAAAGGAATCAAATTGATCTTGGCTGGAATACCCTTGAGAACCTGTAGCAGTTTTTTAGCATCTTCCATCGAATCGTTTACATCTTTGAGCATTACATACTCAAAAGTAATACGTCGAGAGTTACTAACGCCGGGGTATTCACGACAAGCGTCCAATAATTCCTTAAGAGGATACTTATTATTGATCGGCATGATCTTGCCACGGGTTTCGTCATCAGTTGCATGCAAAGAGACGGCAAGATTAACCCCGAGATCGACACCACAACGGCGGATCTCTGGCACAACACCTGATGTTGAAAGCGTGATCCGGCGTCGTGAGATCGACAGGCCTTCACCATCCATAACAATGTTTAAGGCAGTCCGAACATTCTCGTAATTATATAGCGGCTCGCCCATACCCATCATAACAATATTGGTTACGCGACGGTTGAGCCCTGAACTTGGCCATTCAGCCATAGAATCACGCGCAAGAATAATCTGCGATACAATTTCGTTGGGAGAGAGGTTTCGCACAAGCGGCTGAGTGCCTGTATGGCAAAACTTACAGGTAAGTGTGCAACCCACCTGGGATGACACGCAGAGAGTTCCACGCCCCTCTTCAGGGATAAAAACCGTTTCGACCTCGTTACCATCCGGGAATCGCAGCAACCATTTACGGGTGCCGTCGGTAGAAATCAGATCTTCAACGACTTCTGGACGCCCAACAACATAACCTGCTTCCAGCTTTGCCCGGAACGGCTTTCCAAGAGAAGTCATTTCTTCAAAGGAGCTGGCCCCGCGATTATAAATCCATTGCCATAATTGTTTGGCACGGAACTTCGCTTCACCCATCCCAAGAACTTCAGCTTCAAGTTCTGGACGAGAAAGACCAACCAAGATCTTACGTCCATCTGCCGCATTTGAAGATGGAGGTGCAAAGGCTTTTGCGTGTCCTCGGGACGAATTTTCAACAGGGGCCGTGGTCATTGCTTATCAATCCTTCTGGCAGATCCATTCATCTGCGCCTGAGGGCTTAAATAAAGCGAGTCACTTCAGGGTTCAAGTGGATTCGCTCTGCAGCAAATGCATAGCAGAGTGTTCAGGGTTCCAGACGTGAGCTTTAGCGAGACAAAACTCGCGTTTCCAGATCCAATTTTTAAAAACAAACTCGACGTTTATTTTTTACCACATGCTTGGTTAATGGAGCGATAAGCTGCGGAAAAACCACGTAAAGAATAGGTATCCTTAGTTTTAGTTCCTCTGGCAGAAACACCGTTCACGATAAGGTTTGATCCCTTAACCATGGAGTTGATGACTTTTTTGTCATCGCCAAGATCATAGGCCCAAGCAGAATCACCCGTTGTGAAAAACTTGTATCGGTTTTTACCAACGCTCAGAGTCGCTTCGCTATCTTTTTTATAAGCATAGCCAGTCTGAACATTTACTTCGTCCCACCGCTTCTCGCCCGTACGATGGGAAACAATCAGATAAATATCACCGCGCTTTTTGTATTTGCCTTCAGCTTTTTTAGGCACAGAAGTGATAAAGCAGACCTTGTGGCCATTTTCATTATAGCTATAGGAGGTCCAATCCTTATGCTCGCCAATGACATTGATTTTTTGAGCATGAACAGGGGCCGCACTTAAGAAAAAAGCACCAAAAGAGATGGTTGCCATAAGAGCCAAACGAATGGCTGAATTCATAAACAATACTTTGCTCATTATCTTCCCAGTTATACTAATGCTCAATGCGTCAATTCTATACATTCTACGGGTAATCCGCAAAATAGGTAATTCTAAGGCAACAGGTTCAAATTCGTCCAGAACAGTTAATCTTTTTTTGTTCTGATAATCTGTCCACCTTGAACATGCTTTGGTAAAGCAATCGTCTCTGCACGTGGATTAACAGGCCGTCCAGGGAATCTGCCCATGGAAATAAGACGATCATAAAGCACGATTGCACCCGCTACGCCAACATTCACACAGAACTTCATCGGAATTTTCACAATAAAGTCACAGCGTTCTTGCATTTCAGGGGAAAGACTACCTTTTTCAGGACCTAAAACGTAAGCTGCCTGCATTGGATGACGAAAACTAGGCAATTCGATGGATTCATCGGTTAACTCGACACCAACCAACTGAACGCCTTTTGGCAACACCATTTCTTCAACAGAATCAAAAGTATAAAGCGGTAGAGTTTTGGACGCGTCAGAAGTATCTGAGCTCCTCATATCTTTACTTTTATACTGAGGCGCAACCGTGAAAAAGTAGCTCGCCCCAAAACTATGGGCAGAACGTAGCAAATTCCCCAGGTTCATGGCTTTACTGCCACCTTCGACACCCATGCCGAAAAACCCTCTCATCGTTCTCTCTGCCATCGTCTTATCCGGTTCTTTCTTTGGTCTGTTAATGTCTGACACTTTCCGCCTATAATGCCAGCGAAATAGAATCATTGGTTCAGTTGGGCTTTCCCTCACCAGAGTTTACCTCTGAATAGAGCCTAGCGTCCTTAACAAAAGAGTTTTCTAGTGTCGGATCAAACAAAAAACAACACATCATCCTCATTTGGGGAACAAATAAGCCCTGTCATGGTCGAAGTAACCCGGGGAAACATGGTCGAAAGTATCCATCGTGCGTCATATGCCGTGGTGGATGCGGATGGTAAAGTCGTCCTATCTGGCGGCGAATACGAAAGAGTGACTTATGGACGCTCGGCGATCAAGTGCATGCAAGCCTTGCCGCTTATTGAATCCGGCGCTGCAGATGCTTTTAATCTAACAGATGCCGAGATTTCTATCGCTTGTGCAAGCCACGACGGCCAACCTCAACATGTAAAAACTGTACAGGCATGGTTAGATAAAATTGGCTTCACTGCTGATGATCTCGAATGCGGATCGCATTTGCCCTACCACATACCCTCCATGGTCGAGCTGCTCAAAAGCGGTGGTAACGAGACAACGCTCCACAACAACTGCTCTGGTAAACACGCCGGATTTTTGACCGTATGCAAACAAATGGGTGTTGATCAAAAGGGCTATGTAAAATACGAACACCCTCTACAACAACGTATCCTTGGCGCCATGGAAAGCATGTGTGGCCTCGACCTTGGCAATGCTCCAAGAGGTTTAGATGGCTGTGGCATTCCCGTTATTGGTGCTCCGCTTGCCAATATCGCTTTGGCGATGGCTCGTTTTGCAGATCCTTCTGATCAACCGGAAGCTCGACAAGAAGCCTGTGCGCGTATCATCAAGGCCATTGCAGCTGAACCCTTTATGATTGCTGGTTCTGATCGTTTCTGCACAAAAATTGTAGAAACCACCAAGGGCCGCGCCCTGATCAAGACAGGTGCCGAAGGCGTCTACACTGGCATTATTCCAGAACTGGGCCTCGGGATTGCTCTCAAAGCTGATGATGGTGTTACCCGTTCTGCTGAAACTGTAATCGGCATGATCCTCAAACACCTGAAGATTATTGATGAGGCCACAGCTGAGAAGCTCAAAGATATTCTCGAGCCCCCTCTCTTTAATCGGGCAGGTATTCAGGTTGGCCAAATTCGCGGAACCCAAAACTTTCCTTTTTAAATTTAAATTGCTTTTTCCACTCCCAACCGTACAGATTTTTGAGTATTTAGTTGGGAGTGGAATACTATATAAGCTCTTTAATTTTTACCCATCACCCCTAGGTCGGAGTAATCGGCTTGACTACCAATACTGTTCAGCCTGAGGTCCAAGACCAATACGAGGCCTACCCTTACCCTTCTCGTGATCCCAAAGATGAGAGAAAACGCCTCATCACCGGCTCACCAAGTAACCTTGCAGAACTCAATCACTATCTGTTTGCTGGCAAGCGTGACTTTACCAAACCCTTTCGGGTTCTCGTTGCGGGGGGCGGAACTGGCGATGCCACCATTATGTTGGCACAACAGCTTGCAGATGCATCAATAGACGGCAAAGGTGTTGCAGGTCAAGTTACCTATCTGGACCTCTCTATCGCCTCTCGAAAAATTGCCGAAGCTCGAGCCAGAGAACGGGACCTAACCAATATAACCTTCCTTAACGGGTCTTTATTGGATCTTCCAAAACTTGGTCTTGATCCTTTTGACTACATCGATTGTTGCGGGGTCCTGCACCATCTAAACGAACCCAAAGACGGGCTTAAGGCTCTATCCTCTGTCCTCAAAGATGATGGCGGTATGGGGTTAATGGTTTATGGGAAATACGGCCGCGAAGGCGTTTATGAAATGCAGTCCTTGCTCAGGGATCTGAGCCAAAATTGCGACTCTCTCGCCGAAAAGGTTATGTTAACTCGGCGACTATTAGAAAAAGTACCTGCCAGTAACAGCTTTCACCGCAACCCTTTTGTCATTGATCATAAAGCCAGTGATGCAGAACTGGTTGATCTTCTGTTGCATAGCTGTGATCGGGCTTACACCGTTCCTGAGATAGAAGATCTGGTCTCTTCAGCAAAACTTAACATCGCCAGTTTCATTGAGCCCGTACGCTATCAACTCGAAACCTATCTCAAAGACACGAAGCTGCAACAAGCAGCAGCAGGATTAGGTAAAATGCAAAGAGCGGCTGTTGCAGAGAAACTTGCGAGCAATATAAAGCTGCATGTTTTTTATGTAACCCGCCAGCAAGAAACCGTTGCTGATCTCTCATCTTTGAAAACCGTTGTTCCGGTACTCAGAGAGATGGATCCAGACCAGCTTTCTGCCAGTTTAAAGAAAACGCCGATCTTAAAATCCAACTTGGATGGCGTTGCAATCAACCTTCCTTTGCCACGTCTTGCCTCCGCAATTGCAAAACGCTGCGATGGTCAGAAGAATTTGATCGATATATACTCTGAATTAAAAGAGTTGGATGCACGTCTTGAATGGGACACCTTCGTTCAGCAGTTTGAAGTATTTTTCAGGGCGTTTAACAGTCTCAACCATCTCTTCCTTCGATATTAAGAAGGCACTTCGATCCTGAGGCGACATAAATAACCATAAAACATGACAACAATCTGTGACTAAAGTAGGGTAGCCTCACCCTCCAGCCGATCGGCCTCGTCACCCCATGTCCGTTACAAATATATCTCGGTTTAAAAATATCCCTGTGCCTGTTCAAGGGGCATTGCTCGTCGTTATTGCCACTTTTGGTTTTTCGGCAATGAACTTGCTTGTACGAATTGCAAGTGAAGAACTTCCTCTGTTCCAGGTTACTTTTTTTAGAAACTTCTTTGCCTTTGCTTTCATGCTTCCCTGGCTATTTCGTGTGGGTGTCCCCGGTATCAAAACAACCCGCCTGAAATTGCATTTCATTCGATCAGTCATCGGTATCTCTGCGATGTTGGTATGGTTTGCCTCGGTAAGTTGGCTGCCAATGGCTCAGGCTGTTGCCTTGAATTTCACCGTGCCCCTGTTTGCGACCATCGGTGCCGCAATCATCCTTAAGGAAGACGTTAAACTTCGCCGTTGGGGAGCCACCACCATGGGCTTTGTCGGCGTCCTTGTAATTTTACGCCCAGGAGTTGGAGAGTTTAGTGTTCTTATGCTCTTACCGATCCTCGCAGCGCTTTTGATGGCGGGATCTATCATGGCCGTGAAATCTCTTACCAAAACCGAAACCACAAGCGCCACAGTTTTTTATACGACCATATTTATGACGATTATATCTTTTGTCCCAGCAGTCATGGTTTGGGAATGGCCCAGCCTAAACGTTTGGTATGCGGTAATCGGTCTTGGAATGATCGGTGCAATAAGCAACCTTCTGGTAACCAAAGCCCTCGCAATTGCCGATGCTTCAGCAATCATGCCCTTTGACTATGCACGCCTGCCCTTTATGGCACTTATGGCCTTTTTGGCCTTTGGAGAGGTACCGGATTTCTGGACCTGGATCGGCGGATTTATAATCGCAGGATCAGCGATCTATATCGCCCACCGTGAAGCTCGGATACGCAAACGCGCCGATGAAAAAATCTCGACGCGAGATACTCTTAAAGCTGCAAGCGATGCCCCGAGAGGAATGCCTTAGCCTACTGAACGACTACCGTCTTAAGCCGGTAGGTTCGGGGGTATGGCTATCGATATAATCCAGAATTGTTTGTTCTGTGACGTTTCCAGCTGTTGTACAGAAATAGCCTCGTGCCCAAAATCTCTGGCCCCAGTAACGTTTACGTAGCTCGGGAAATTCTTGTTGGATTTTTCGGGATGTACAGCCTTTGACTTTTTGCAAGAAGTCACTGACAGACAATCTTGGGGGTATTTCGACAAACATATGGACATGGTTGTCAGACAATACGCCTTTGACGATAGTTACGCCCAACTGAGCACATATCTGGCGCGTAATCTCCCGGATGCGAAGGCGCATTTCCTTGGTCAATACTCGGTACCTGTACTTGGTAATCCAGACAAGATGATAGCGATTGTGAAAAACGGCATGGCCCGAGGCTGTGTAAGTCATTGTATACTCCCAAGAGGTTTCAACCCTCCGGGACGACCTCTTGGGAGTATACAATGAATAAGGAAAAAGGACTAAAGTCCGACTCTACCGACTGAAAGTCGGTGGTTTTAAACCTAAGTGTTGGATAATAAAGGGTATTCCTACAAGATAAAGGATTGGGTTAATCTGAATTCTTTCATTCAGATTTTGCCATAAGGTGCTCTAACGCCTGTTGCCATTTATCCACGATTTCAGCTGGTGTACTGTTTGAAAAGGCAAGATACATATCATATTGCCCGATAACGGCAACTTCCGAGACCATGGTTTCTGAGACCTGTTCTTCTTCCATGATGTAAGCCATGTATACATCAGAGGCTTCTAAAATATCATAACGACCTCTTAACAATAGTAAAAAAGACTTGTCTGCGTCCAAAATTGGATTCAGGTTTTTAAATTTCAGCGTTGTGAGTAACTCTTCGCCCGCCCCGCCCATTTGAACAGCGACATCACCAACTTTACGCGCCTGCTCAAGGTTGGCTTCGTTATCATTCCCATAAAGATGTTTGTTGTTGCTCGTGGTATAAAGCCCAACCCTCACGGTATAAAGGGGCCCAACCCATTGAAAATCAGGTTCCCTTTTTGGGGTTCGCACAATGGAGAAAATTGCTGTATTTTGTTTTTCTTGAGCATATTTATATGCCCGTACCCAGGGTAATACGGTTATCTTGGGGTCTTCTCCCACCTCTTTTGCGAGAGCACGCACAATCTTAGGTCCGATGCCAACCAGTTCGTCATTTTTAAGATAATTATAGGGGGGGAAATCTTCGGTATAAAACTCTACCGCCCATACGTTTGTAATCATAAAAATCAAAAATGTAAGGGCGTAAAACAACCTTTTTATCATCGCATTCATCCTCTGAGCCCCCTCAGATCGCGATTTCATCCTAACGATAAAGAATTAGAAATTGGCTAAGATTTCTGAAAATTATCTGATTCACTCAAGGTCATCGAGGAGGTCGCGGGCCTTTTCTGTGTGTTCCTCTTTCACATGTGCATTTACCGACGTTATCGCTGCGATAAGCACAGAAACATCGTCGGTATAACCTAAACCTACGAGAAAATCTGGGATAAGGTCTGCGGGAACAACAAAATATGCCAAGGCAGCCATAAGAATAGCCTTCACCTTTACCGGCGTACTTGTATCCATTGCGCAAAAATAGGCGGCAAGGAGCTTTTCTGAAAACGTAATTTTAGCAGCAACTCTTTTGAATTTTTGCAAAAAGCTCTTTTTTACAAGCTTCTCGTCCTCTTCAAGAAGACCACTTTCAGGATTAGCTGGATCAGGTTTTCGAAATTGAATGAATCGCATCATAAACACATGAGAAGGACTCGTTGCTGTTACAAGCCCTGCTTGTTGTGATTGCCTTCATACTTTAGAGGCAAAGAGGTTCATTTTTTTGGCGAGATCGACATCCAAAGAGGACAAACCATCACAATCATGGGTAGTTAGAACAATATCTACCTTGTTATAAACATTGAACCATTCAGGATGGTGGCCCATTTTTTCTGCGACCAACGCCACCCTGTTCATAAATCCCCATGCCTGATTGAAGGTTTTGAACATGAAAATCTTGCGAATGGCATCTCTATCCGGTTCCAAGGCCCACCCCTCCAGAGAAGAAAGCAGATCCGCACGTTCATCTGAAGATAATTTCTCTGGCACGTGTCGACTGGTCATATTAATACATCCTGTAATAATGAAATTTGTTCTTTTGTTAACAATAGCATAGAATAATTGCATATAAGAGTGGGTGATTTAAAAAAAGCGTCAACTGTGTTTGACATTGACAGCGCCTTTGAATCTATGCCTATTGCCGTCCTCGGCATTCTGGAATGAGAAAATGGGCCAACTTCATAACGTAGAACGTTTCACCACCCCACCGGAGATCAGTGATATTGAATCTCTGGCACGTGAATCCTATGCTCATATGCCTGATGAACTTCGGGATGTTGCCAGCCAAATCAAGATTGAAGTTCAAGAATTTCCGTCAGAATACATGATGGAAGCCATGGATTGCGAAACCCCGTTTGAAATGCTGGGCCTTTACCAAGGGGTTGATCGTAACAATCCCACTGATAGAGATCTAAGCGAAGAAAAAGACACGGTTTTCCTGTTTCGCCGCCCAATACTGGATTTCTGGTGTGAGAATGGCGAAGACCTTAGCCAAGTTATCAATCACGTCCTCCTCCAAGAAATAGGCCATTATTTTGGAATAAGCGACGATGATATGGAGCAGATGGAGAGCCGTAGCATCAACCTTTCCTAGGTTCGTTTCTCAGAAACTAAGACACTCTTACAAAAGATCTTTAATTCTAGCGCGCATTACAGGCAAAATTTCTTCTTCAAACCAAGGGTTTTTCTTCAACCATGTAGCTGATCGCCAGCTCGGATGTGGCGTGACAAAGCTATCCGGTTGATATTCTTGCCAACAACGTACCGTTTCAGTCAGGGTTTTCTTACCTCTTTTTCCGAGGTAATAGCGTTGAGCATATTGGCCAACCAATAACGTAAGTTGAATACTTGGCATCTGTTCTTTGAGTTTGTCATGCCATAGCGGGGCGCATTCTGGCCTTGGAGGTGCATCTCCACCTTTCTCTATGCGACCGGGATAGCAAAAACCCATCGGCATTATCGCTATCCGATTTTCATCGTAGAAAGTGGCCGAATCCACATCCATCCATTCTCTAAGACGGTTTCCAGAAGGATCATTCCAAGGTATACCTGTTTCATGAACCTTGGTCCCTGGAGCTTGGCCAATAATCAGTATTTTTGCTGTTTTTGAAGCTTTTACGATAGGGCGTGGACCCAGCGGAAGCTCGGTCTCGCAAACCCGGCAGGCCCTTATTCCCCGCAGTAAACTTTCCATCTCATCGCCCATTGCAAAACCCACTTCAGATACACCTCAAGACTTCCTATTTCACTGTGCGGGAATGAGAGAAAAGACACAATTCAATGGATTGTGAAGTAAGGGCGGCTCTGTAGGTTACAGCGGCATCTATCTTCGCCTCAATATCAATGTGTTAAATTCCAGTGCGCTCAAGTACATTGAGCCAATTTTCACTGGTTATCTTCCGGATCAATTTCTCTCCAAAACCAGCCGCGCCAAATCTCTCAATGAGTTTAGGTAATCCAGCGACGTCCTTGAGCTCTGAAGGTACCAGACAGCCATCGTAATCCGAACCCAGCGCTACGCCATCTTCTCCAAGCTTCTCCACCAGATAAGCAGCATGACGCACCAGGACATCGAGTGAAGTATCCGGGTCATGGGCTCCGTCTTCACGCAGAAAGCCGACGTGATAATTTAAGCCAACGAGCCCTTTGCTTTCACACATGGCGTCTAGTTGCCTGTCCGTTAAATTTCGCGCTGAGGGGCAAAGCGCATGTGCATTTGAATGTGAGGCCACCAACGGTTTTGTTGATAAATCAGCAACATCCCAAAAACCCTTTTCTGTAATATGAGAAAGATCAATCATAACCCCCATATCATTACAATTACGGATCAACTCACGGCCTGTGTCAGTAAGGCCAGATCCGGTATCAGGAGAACTTGGGAAAGCCATCGGCACACCATCTGAAAAGATATTTTTTCGGCTCCACACCGGGCCAATAGATCTCAATCCAGCGGCATAAAGCACTTCCAAGGCATTGAAGTCTGCATCGATAGCTTCCGCGCCTTCAATGTGCAGAATCATGGCCATTTTACCTGCCTCAATAGCCGCACGAGCTTCTGCCACGGAGCGAGCTATTACCACATCACCTTTGCTTTCTCGCTCCAAACGCTGTGCCATGACAAACATGCGATTGGTGAAAATCAGAGCACCGGGCTGATCTACCGGGGCAAAGTTCGCTGGATCCTCGGGGTCAAAAGGGACTCCCGAAGTATCGTCATATTTTGACGGCGTAAACATCGCAAAAAGACCCCCAACAAATCCACCTTTGCGGGCTCTGGGTAAATCTATGTGCCCCGTTTTATTTTCCTCAAAAAAGGACACTTGTTTGGCGGTGCCTTCGTTCATAACATGACGCAGAAGCGTGTCATTATGGCCGTCAAAAACGGGGATCAAAGTGTCCGTCATCGTATTTCCTGTATGCTTAACTATTACCAATACTTGGACTAACCCAAAACGTAAGAGTTTAGGTTTCAAGCCTCTGGCTGATAACCTTCACTTGCTTGGAGCAATTCGCGGGTATATTCGTGTTTAGGCGTCGAATGTCGCATTGTGTCCACGTCCATGACTTCTACGATTTCTCCGTGGCTCATGACCGCAATTTCATCGCACATATGAGCGACAACCGCCAAGTCATGCGTGACGAGGATGTACGTCAACTTACGTTTCTTACGAATATCTGAGAGTAGGTTGAGGATCTCGGCTTGCACAGACACATCCAGCGCAGAGGTTGGCTCATCCAACAGTAATATTACAGGCTCCAACATCAAGGCACGGGCAATCGCCACGCGTTGACGTTGCCCGCCAGACAGCTGGTGAGGATAACGAAACCTGAAAGAAGCCCCAAGGCCAACATCGATAAGAGCTTGGTTAACCCGATCATCTATATTGTCAAACTTATGGAGCCGTAAAGGTTCAGAGAGAGTTCGATCAATACTATGGCGCGGGTGTAATGACGCATAGGGGTCCTGAAAAACCATTTGTATGGTTCGACAATAGGACATCTCGCGTTTTTTGCTGATGTGTTCACCATCAACATCAATAACGCCATCCCAGTCGGTCACAAGGCCACTAACAGCACGGAGGACAGTTGATTTTCCGGATCCTGATTCACCTACAAGCCCAAAAGAGCCGCCCTCGGCAACAGAAATAGAGACATCCTTAACGGCCTGAAATCGATCATGCCCCTCGCCGAAGTGCACATTCAGGTTTTCAATCTGAAGGGCAATCTTAGACTTGGACTCATTATTAAGATTGGACCCGTTCGGTTTATTAAGAGTAGGCATCGACACTCGGGTCCTCTATCCACTTGGGGTCACGCTCAAGAACGGACAGTTGATCTTTTGGCTTATGAATATCGGGCAAGGCGTTTAACAAGCCACGTGTATAGGGATGCTTGGCGTTCTGTAATTCATCCGCCCGACAGGTTTCAACTATTCTACCGCCGTACATGATAATTACACGATCACAAAACGAGGCCACCAGATTCAAATCGTGGCTAATGAAGATCAACCCCATGCCGCGCTCTTTGACCAGCTTGTCCATAATTTGAAGAACCCGCATTTGCACGGTCACATCAAGCGCCGATGTCGGCTCATCTGCGATAAGAAGGTCCGGTTCTGGAATAAGCATCATCGCAATCATGATACGCTGCCCCATGCCACCAGAGACCTCATGCGGATAGCTGTCATAAACCCGTTCTGGATTACGAATTTGAACTGCATTGAGCATTTCGATAGATCGCTTCTTTGCTTCAGCTTTAGAAGCATTGGTATGCACCCGGTAAGCTTCGGCAATTTGATCGCCGACTTTCATTACGGGGTTCAGAGAAAACTTAGGATCCTGCATGACCAGAGAGATTTTATGTCCTCTGACGTCCCGCATTTGCTTTTCACTTAACCCTTGGAGATCTTGGCCATCGAAATGGATTTTTTTGGCTTCGACCTCACCCGGCTCCCTAATTAAACGAAGGATAGCGCGACCAGTCATAGACTTTCCGGAACCTGATTCACCAACAATACCAACACGTTCGCGTCCTACAGAAAACGAAATCCCGCGAACGGCCTCTACAACGCGTCTTTTGGAAGGAAAACGAACCCACAGATCTTCAACTTCTAAAAGTGGTTTACTCATGATTCTGCCTTCTTTGGATCAAGAATATCGCGCAAACCATCCCCAAGTAAGTTGAAGCCCAGAGATACGATAAAGATCGCCAAACCAGGCATCGTCGCAATCCACCAATGGTCATAAATAAAGGTTCGTCCTGCAGAAATCATTGCTCCCCACTCAGGGCTTGGTGGTTGCGCACCGAGACCAAGGAAACCAAGGCCTGCAGCCGTTAAAATAATTCCGGCCATATCCAAGGTGACACGCACAATTAATGACGACATGCACATCGGCCAGATGTGTCCAACAATGATCCTTATTCTCCCTGCACCCTGTAACTGGATTGCTGCGATATAATCGCTATGGCGTATCGTCAAAGTTTCAGCACGGGCAATACGTGCATAAGGGGGCCAGGCCGTAAGTGATATAGCGAGGACTGCATTTTCGATACCCGCACCTAAAGCAGAAACAAAAGCCAGTGCCAGAACCAAACGTGGAAACGCCAGGAATATATCTGTGATTCTCATCAAGACGGTATCAACCCATCCGCCGAGATACCCTGACACGGTGCCAACCAACAGACCAAACACAGGGGCAGTAAATGCAACCAAGGCCACAATGAACAAGGTTATTCGTGAACCATAGACGACCCTACTCCAAATATCCCGTCCACTATCATCAGTACCAAAAATATGGCCATCAGTTTGAGGAGGCAACAGTGTTGCTTTTAGGTCCTGTATTGAAGGGTCATGGGTCGCTAACAACGGTGCAAATATCGCAACCAATATTAGCGCGACAATAATCATGAATCCTATAAATGCTAATTTGTTAGCGCATAGAGATTGCCATCCAGCATAAACTTGAACCATTTGCGCATGGAACCGTGATTCAGGAGCATCGCTCGTCAACCACGCCCGCAGCCCTTGTTTTAGGGCTGGTGTACCAGAATTCAGTGTCATCTTGCCCTCGGATCTACGACTTTGTAGAGAAAGTCAGATAATAGATTGAGCCCTACAAAGATCATTCCAACAACAACAGTTCCCCCAATAACTGCATTCATATCAGCAGAAAGAAGCGCGGTTGTAAGGTAAGAACCTAAACCCGGCCAAGCAAAAATGATTTCAGTTAAGACAGATCCCTCAAGAAGGTTTGCGTAAGAAAGCGCAATAACAGTTATGAGAGGAATCATAACGTTACCCAAGGCATGGCGCCAAACAACGGTGTGTTCAGACAGCCCTTTGACCCGTGCTGTTGTGATATACTCCTGAGACAGTTGCTCTAGCATAAAGGAGCGTGTCATCCGACTGATATATGCGAGCGAATAATATCCAAGTATAGAAGCCGGGAGGATGATGTGCGAGAATGCATTCCAGAAAATGTCAATGTCGCCCTCAATCAAACTATCAATGAGGACGAGCCCTGTCACAACGGGAATAACATCTTCGTAATAGATATCAAGGCGTCCAGGTCCACCGACCCAACCTAAAATACCGTAAAAAATAATGAGCCCAACCAAGCCAATCCAAAAGATAGGCATTGAATATCCAAACAGGCCTACAAACCGGACAACTTGGTCTTGCCACTTACCTTCATTGACGGCTGCAACCACTCCCATAGGTATCCCAAAAACAATACCGAATACGGTACCAAGGGACGCAAGCTCTAAGGTCGCAGGGAAAACGCGAATAATATCTTCGGATACAGGTCGGGCTGTCAAATTTGATATGCCAAAATCACCCTGAGCAATTTGTTTTAAGAAAAGACCGAATTGAACAAAAAGCGGTTTATCCAAACCAAGGGATATATAGGCCGCGTCATAAATTTCCTGAGAGGCACGTTCTCCGACGATTGCCAAAACGGGATCAATCGGCATTACCCGCCCAATAATAAAGGTAATAAATAATAAACCCACTAAAGTAAGCAGCACGGAGAAAAGAACCGTGACCAAACTTTTCAGACGCTTTAGAAGCGACGCGGAGAACCCGCGTCGCTTCGGCGTCGCTGTGTCAACAGCATTACTCATCAGATACTACTTCGTAACTGTCCAGTAGAAGACTTGTGTAACAGCAGAACCAGTTACAAAGCCCTTAACGTTTGCACGACGCCCCGTCTGTTCATTTTTCTGGAACATTTCAACAAACGGAGAAGTCATCTGGTGCTCTTTTTGGATGTCGATATACATCGCAGCACGTTTTGCATTGTCTGTTTCTTGAACAGCTGCCTTAGTACGAGCAGTCATATCAGAAATATCCCATGCATTACGCCATGCCAGTTTACCAGTAAGTTTTGCTTCATCTGTGTTGTTAGGGTTAGAGGCAAAAGTATCGGCGTTTGTGTGTGGATCAGGATAATCAGGACCCCATGCACCGACATAGATCTGGAAATCGCGGGCACGGTATTTACCCAAAATCTGTTTACCAGTTCCTTGAGTCAGGCTGATGTTAATACCAGCTTGTTTGAAAGTATTCTGTATGGACTGAGCAATCTGAATACGCTCTTGCGCATTACGAACAATGATCTCAGCATCAAATCCATCAGCGTGTCCTGCTTCGGCTAGTAATTTTTTAGCTTTTGCAAGATTTAGACTGAACGGCTTGTCTTTCAACTCACCCATATAAGTTAATGGTAAGAACGCCTGATGCACAACGTACTGACCTTTGAGGAAAGAATTAGTCATGCCTTCATAATCGATCAAATATCGTAGAGCTTCACGTACCTTTGGTTTGGAAAGAATAGGATCTTTCTGGTTCATAGAGATGTACATGATACGACCGCGAAGATCATTATCTACTGCAATATCAGAGTTACCTGAAATGCCTTCTACATCTGTAGGGGTCAAGTTACGGGCGACATCAATATCGCCTTTTTCAAGTAGCAGGCGTTGCGTGGCTGATTCAGCAATATGGCGAACGATAACGCTCTTCATAGCTGGCTTTTTCTGCCAATAATCGCCATTTACTTTCAATTTGTAAGACTGGTTTGGCTTCCAATTAACAAGTGAGTAAGCACCTGATCCTGCAGAATTCGTCTGCAGCCAAACATTACCCCAATCGCCATCAACTTCGTGAGACTTCACGACTTTAGAATCTACGATGGACGAAATAACCGCGGTGAAGCAGTTCAATACAAATGAAGGAGCGTATTTTTCATCCGTGGTAACAACGAGTGTGTCATCATCAGTTGCTTTAATCGTTGCATTGAGATTATCGGCATTAAAACCAAACTGGGTGAGAATAAAAGAAGGTGTCTTCTTCATTCCAACAGCACGTTGGAGCGAGAACGCGGCATCGTGTGCTGTTACAGCATTACCCGAATGGAACTTACGGCCTTTTGCCATTTTAAAGGTAAAAGTTTTACCATCGTCACTGATGGTCCAACTTTCAGCCAAACCGGGCTGATACCCTTTTGAAAGATCATTCGGGTCGAAAACCACGAGAGTATCATAGACGTTGTTTGCATAGTCAGAACCCGCGAACTCAAACAGTTCTTGCGGATCGAGAGAAACAATATCGTCAATTCTATTCGCGACAACGAGAACATTGTCAGGTGTTCCTGCAAAAGTAGCGGACGCCGACAATGCAGTAGCGGAGACGGCCGTGGCAAAAACCAGGCCTTTCAGTATATTTTTTATTTTCACTTTGGACTCCCTGTATTAGATGCGGCGCTTTTTAAGGAAAACCGAACGATGATTCTCAACGTGTGTTTGTGCGTCGCTCAGTTAGCGTTGCCGTTCTCATGGAATTTGTCAACTTCGGGAAACCAAAATAAAAGCCAACAATCAAAGGGTATTAGTTAAATTTTAAAAGAAAAATCTCAACTGAAAAGAGAAACTTTATAAATTATACTGTGCCTCATTTTACACTTTTTCTGAGTTGTATATGGTTCTTAGCTCCTTACAACTACTGGCAGAATCGAGAACTTTATAATTCTTAAAAAATTACCCGCATTGGCTGTTTGAAGACGGCTTTACAACAATTCAAAGCCGTCAATAAAGATTCAAAAACAAACTTCAAAAAATATTTTATAATTTTGTTAGCCTCGCCCTCTTTCTTACTGATTTAGATTTTGTAATAAGAATCGCGAAATACAAAGATTGTATACAATCACATCTAGACAGATTATCTCTCTTAGTCTTTAAATATAAAGATCAACACCTATAGGCGCATTTACAATCAGGTCTTCAACCAAGACTTCACAATACCCCCTTACTCAGGAATTAAAGAGATGACAGAGTACAAAGTGCTCTTTGTATGCACCGGAAACATTTGCCGCTCCCCAAGCGCAGACGGTATCCTTCGCCAGAAATTGGTAGAGCAACAGCTTGATCATCTCATTTTGACTGATTCTGTGGGCACCCATAGCTATCATGTCGGCGAGCCGCCAACCCCGACAGGTCTTAGCCTTGCTGCCAAGAGAGGGTACGATTACTCTGATCTAAGAGCGCGCCAAGTACAACAAAGTGATTTTGTTGATTTTGACCTCATTCTCGCGATGGATTACGGTCATCTCGACATTATTCGAAATAACTGCCCTGAACAGTATTTGCATAAGATTGCTATGTTTTTGGATTTCTCTGAGCAATCCAACAAAGAAGTCAACGACCCCTATTATGGGGGACCTTCAGATTATGATGCCATGTTAGATGTCATTGAAATCGGGGTTACAGATTTGGTCACTCATCTCAAACAGGTGCTCCATGAGTGATTCCCAAAATACAAATAGCAGTCATAACCAGGATCGCATAATACTCGGCATTGTCCTTGCCATTCTCATGGTGTTTTGCACTTCCGTTATGGATGGGATCGCCAAATGGCTCACGGCGTCCTATAGCATCGTCAGTATTATCCTGATCCGAAACACCTTCAGTCTGCCTATCGCCTTCATACTCTTGATGAAAACGGGGGGCCTTCATAATTTAAAATCTGACCGCCCATTGTTGTTGCTCGCAAGGTCTTCTCTGATCTTCTTTGCAGCGGGGTCATTTTATGCCGCTCTTCCCTATATGCCGTTGGCAGAAGCCTTTGCCATTGCTTTTGTGGCCCCGTTGTTTACTACAATTTTATCTATTATTTTTTTAAAAGAAAAAGTCGGTCCTCATCGCTGGGCCGTTGTTGGAACTGGATTTATCGGGGTTTTAATTATTCTTCAACCCGGTACTGACACCTTTCAGCCCGCGGCGATCCTCCCCGTAGTTGCAGCCTTTTTTTACGCTGTACTCATGATCATGACACGTCAACTTAGGCATCACAGCACCTCCTCTGGTATGACACTATGGGGAACTGTTGCAACCGTTAGCATTGCATTGATCTCTCTTGCCTTGCCTGGAGAAGCCTTTGCCTGGACGTTGCCCAGCGACAATGATCTGCTGCTGTTGGTTGGCATGGCCGGAGTAGCAACAACGGCACATTTTCTTACCGGACAGGCCTATAGATACGCCCCTGCAGCTGTTATTGCGCCGTTTGATTACACCATGTTGATATGGGGAATTATATTCGGCTGGGTGTTCTGGCAGGAAATCCCGGAAGCCCATGTCTTGCTTGGCGCTTCCGTTATTATCGCAAGTGGCCTTTATCTCATATATCGAGAGTCTCGGGCCAAGAATAAAACGGCTCAGGATAATCCGCTTCTAGAAAGTAGCACGCCCCCGACGGGGTAAGTTGGCTTGAGTAAAGGCCAAAACTCTCTGCCATGAACGGAGGGTGAGAGAAAAGGTTGTTCGCCTTCAGGTAACTACCAAACGCGTGCCCAGGATCAGTTTTGAAACGACAAAGAGTAATGTGAGGAGTGAATTTCTCCCGGTCGAGACGAACCCCCACCGACTGGGCGGCATATTCAACCTTACGTCTCAAATCAGCGATTTCAGGTGTTTTCTCGACACCAACCCAGAGCATACGTGGTCGGCTTTCCTTGCCAAAAAAACCGATCCCGCTCAAACGAATTTCTAGAGGATTAAATTGTAACCGGCTAAAGGCATCATCAAGATCCCGGGCTTGAGCCCCATCAAGATCTCCAAAGAATCTCAGGGTCAGATGAAAGTTCTCAGGAACCACCCATCGCTGGCCGGGTAATCCGTGACAAAGCCCTAACAGACGTAATCGAACCTCTTCAGGTAGAGCGATTGCCGAGAATAGCCGCATGGATGCCTCCTGTGTACAAACCTAAGACGAAGCATTTACCTTTATTGATGATCACAGATATTCCGTGATGCAGGCAAATGCCTCAATCTTCGTAACGAATACTACGGGCAGGGAATCGTATGCTTTTTCCCTAAATCTTCGATGTCTTTCAACACTTCTTCCGACAAATTTATTTCTGCAGATTCAATATTCACCTTCAATTGTGCCATCTTTGTGGCCCCAATAATCGGCGCCGTAACAAATGGCCGTGATCGTACATAAGCAAGAGCCATCTGTGCAGGATCAAGGTGGTGCTTTTCAGCCAGGTCAATATAATCAGCAACGGCAGCCTGACCTCGCTCCCCCATATAGCGGGTATTATCAGGGAAGAGGGTCATTCTGGCACCTTCAGGACGGGCGCCACCAAGATATTTACCAGTAAGAACTCCAGCGCCCAAAGGCGCATAAGGCAACAGCCCCATGTCTTCGCGCATAGCAACTTCTGCCAACCCGACCTCAAAGCTTCTGTTCAACAAACTATACGGATTTTGAATAGAGACCATACGTGGCCCCTTACCCGCTTCTGCCAGTTGAAGGAACTTCATCGCTCCCCAGGGCGTTTCATTAGATAAGCCGACGTGACGAATCTTGCCAACTTTCACCAGTTCATCCAACACGTCTAAGGTCTCTTCGGGTTGGGTAATTGTTTCTTGATCGCTATGCTCAAAACCAAGCTGGCCAAATAAATTTGAATTTCGATCCGGCCAATGAAGTTGATAGAGGTCGATATAATCCGTTTTCAGGCGACGTAAAGAATTATCCAAAGCCGCCACGATATGTTTACGGTTAAATCGGGATATTTCCCCGCGGATATAAGTTTGTGCCGGACTCGGTCCCGCAACTTTGGAAGCCAGAATAACCTTGTGCCGGCTTCCCCTTTCTTGAAACCAGTTCCCTATGATCTCTTCCGTTCGACCGTAGGTTTCTGCCTTTGGAGGTACCGCATAAATCTCAGCTGTATCAAAGAAATTAATACCTTGATCGATGGCGTAATCCATCTGTTCAAAAGCTTCATCCTGGGTGTTTTGTTCTCCCCAGGTCATTGTACCAAGACATAAAGCGCTGACGTTAATATCAGTTCGGCCAAGCTTTTTGTAATTCATTATATTCCCTGCGTTCCTTAATAACCTGCGTACTTTAATAAAAGAGCGTCAAAACACCTGTGTAGCCATAAAGGCGATCATGAGAGATCTCGCCATTGGCAAAAAAACCAACCAATGGCATGTCCCCAAATTCTTGTCGAATAACACTCAGCTCTTCAGAATTTGGCCCAAACAATGCCTGCCCTCGCCCCAAACAAGAATAGTACAGACCAGCCTTAGGAGGGCTCGGCAACCGTGCGCGCATATCATCCAGCAATCGATTGAGATCCTTTCGCGCGGCCTCATTATCTCGACGACAGAAAAAGAGCTCTTGTCCGACGTCAACTTCTTCTGTGATGCATAGAGAGTTATCGCTGGTATCAATGCTCATTAGGTTCCGTACCAGATAGTCATCCTGATCCGTACCTTCAACAGGAAAGCCAATAAAAATGTACCCCCCAATATTACTAAGATCTCGAGAAAGAAGCTCACCAATATCTTCTTTCATGACCTCTAGAGCAGGACGGCCGTCTATCGTGAAAATTTGTCGCTCATCCACCGAAGTAACCATTCGTTTTGGCCCGATGGGACTACAGCCTTGGGTTAACCCTGTAATCGCCGGCGCTGTTTCATTAAAAAAAACACCGGATAAGGTCGATTCTGTCAGATGGTTTGCAATCTGAGGCAGTTCGGACCGAGAGGAGGACAATCCTCCGACTAGATAGGTTTCCAATCCCGCAGCCAACGACGAAAGCTGCAAAGGCAAATCATAATTACGCGGATCGCCATGGACAACACTAAGATAGGGTATATTCGCTTCCAGCCAACTCTCGACACCCTCGCCCGTTACCGCTAATTTAACCCCTTCGTCGGTTTCAATCTGACCAGATTCAAAAACTTGAAAGCTTCCCTCAGGAAATGCCCCGACAAGGACGACGAGCCCCGGATAATCGTAGACCTCTTGCGCCGTAATCCTACCAAGTTGATCAGCAGCAGTTGCAGCAACACCGATCCCAACAGTACCGCTCCAGTTTTGAACGTTTATTTTTTTACGCAAATAAGCCAAGATACTCGAGAGATCATCGACAAGAATGTCCGATACATAAATAAAACCTAAATTTGCCCCGTTTGGAACATCCCCAATTCCCGAAATAACTTCATTACAGGCTTTCGCCCAATCAGGAGAAAGGGAATAAGCCGCCTTAAATCTGGGGGGAACAACCGCCATCGTTATTATGTCCTACCCTTCAATAAAGGTTCCAAATAGGGAAGAATACCCTTTACAATTTTATCAACGCCCGTTCTGTTCGGGTGGATACCGTCGGCTTGGTTGAGTTCAGGATCTAATGCAACTCCATTCAAAAAGAAGGGATAGAGCTCTACATCAAATTCCTTCGCTATTTCGGGGTAAATTTTATCAAACTCGAGAACATATTCTTCGCCTAGGTTTCTTGGCGCCTGCATCCCTGTCAAAAGAACTTTTGCACCAAAATCTTTAAACCCTCTCAAAATTTTGCGTAAATTTTCGCGCGTTTCTGAAGGTTCCAGACCGCGAAGGCCATCGTTAGCACCGAGCTCAACGATAACCACTTCTGGTTTATCGAACAGCGCCCAGTCAAGACGGGCCAGGCCTGAAGCCGTCGTATCACCAGAGTTGCCACCATTGATAACGTCGACAGCATACCCAGCTTCGTTCAATGCTTGCTGAAGACGATCAGGGAAAGTATCTCCCGCCTCGAGGCCGTAGCCATGGGTCAGGCTATCGCCATAGGCTAATAACTTAATAGGATTATCGGCGGTTGCAGGGTTTCCATAACCCCCAAAAGAGAAAGACAACGAAAAAAACAAAAACAAGATACTAAAAACAATTTTACGCGCCATAAATTGAATCATCCAATTCCGACAAAAACAATACGTTATTACATTCTACACATAGAAATAGGTTTTGTCTGGTTAAGGAACAAGTATTCCATTTAAGTATTCCTGTTAATATTCAGCTGATTGAAATCTCAACTTGAAATACCATATAGCTTATTGATCAAAGCATTATGTCATCAAACAGAAAGTCCTGCCGCTATGAACTCTGGTTCTTCCAAGCTCGTTCACCTGACAAATGTGAACCTGACCCTTACTTCTCAGGCAGGTACTGTCGATATTCTCAAAGACATTGATCTCGATATCCAAACCGGTGAAACCGTTTCCGTTGTCGGACCTTCTGGTGCCGGAAAATCATCCATGATGATGTTAATGGCGGGGTTAGAAGCTGCAAGTTCTGGTTTGGTGGAAATTGATGGAAATAATCTCGGCACCATGGACGAAGACGCACTTGCCCGATTCAGGAGGGATGCGGTGGGAATTGTCTTTCAAGACTTTCACCTTATCCCAACAATGACAGCGCTTGAAAACGTTGCTGTTCCTCTTGAATTTGCCCGTAAACCCGATGCCTTATCTCGCGCTCAAGCAAGGTTGGAAGCCGTCGGACTTGGTCATCGCCTAGATCACTTTCCAGGACAGCTATCAGGCGGTGAACAACAAAGAGTCGCTCTAGCAAGGGCCTTTGCCGCCGAACCAAAGCTACTACTCGCGGATGAGCCCACAGGAAACCTTGATAGCGCGACAGGCGAAATTATCATCGACCTTCTTTTTCAACTGCAAAAAGACCACGGCACAACACTTGTCCTCATTACCCATGACCAGCGACTGGCCAAGATGTGTAACAGAACAATTACCTTAAAAGACGGCCGACTAAGTGAAACTAAGCAAGACACTTCCCCTGCCATGACCAAACAGGGATAATATCAATGCGACAGCGTTTGCCCTTTTCCCTTGCTTTGACCTTTGCCTTTCGAGAACTCCGTGGAGGTCTTAAGGGTTTTCGGATTTTTATTGCCTGCCTCTTTCTTGGCGTTGCAACCATAGCAGCGGTGGGATCCATATCTGCAGCGATTGAGCAAGGTTTACGAAACGACGGTCAAAACCTCTTAGGCGGTGATATCGCCCTAAACCTGGTTCACAAAAAAGCAACCGATGAACAGCTCAATTGGCTCAACGATAAAAGTAAAATTTCCCTGGTGCGAGAAATGCGCACAATGGGCAAACAAAACCAGGAAGGCGGCAAACGTACCCTGATCGAATTGCGTGCAGTAGACCAGGTCTACCCGCTTTATGGTGATGTCATTATCGAACCTGAAATGCCACTTAGCCAAGCCCTAGCCAAAACAGATCAAGGCTGGGGTACCGTAATTGCACCCAATCTTATGCGAAAGCTTTCGCTTGAGGTTGGCGATCAAATTATTATTGGAAACGGCAATTATGAAGTTCGAGGCGCTTTGGTAAAAGAACCCGATCTTTCCACTCGCGCCTTTAGCTATGGGCCAACAGTGATGGTGTCTGGTGAAAGCTTAGCAGGTACAGGGCTCATCCAACCGGGAAGTCTTGTCAGGTACGATTATAGGCTCGCACTCCCTCAAGACACAGATCTTGAAGCCTTTCAAGATGATCTAACCACGACGTTCCCTGAAGCAGGTTGGAGAATCAGAAGCTCAGACAAAGCAGCCCCGAGAATCAGTCAGTTCATTGATGTTCTGGATATGTATCTGACCTTAATTGGTCTCGCAGCTTTACTGGTTGGTGGCGTTGGTATTGGCAATGCCGTGAAAAGCTTTATGGACAGCAAAGTCGGTGTTGTCGCAACCCTGAAATGCCTTGGCGCACCTTCACGTCTCATATTCCAGATATATCTTGCCCAAATTTTGGTCCTGACCTTGTTTGGTACAATAGCAGGATTGGCTGCAGGCGCTGCGGCCCCTTATTTAGCTGCCGAATTTGCCCAAGGCGTCCTCGGTTGGGAAATTGCAGCCAAACTCTATATTGAGCCCCTGGCACTCGCGGCCTCTTTTGGCTTCCTTACTGCGTTCACCTTTTCAATCTGGTCACTCTCCAAAGCGGGTAAAACATCCCCTGCGCGCTTATTCAGAGATTTAACCTCACCCATAACCGGACAACCAACTCTCAAAGCCATGATTGCGTTATCAATCAGTGCCGTTCTTCTGGCCTTAACGGCAGTCGCTTTTGCAAGTAACCCAAAGATCGCTGGCTTTTTTATCGCCGGGACTATCGTGACCTTTGTCATCTACAATCTGGTTGGATGGAGCGTCACCAAACTCACAAAATTACTTCCCCGCGCCACACACCCTGCGCTGAGAACTGCAGTGGCCAACCTCCACCGACCAGGAGCTCCGACGACCAGTGTCATACTCTCTATGGGCCTTGGCCTAACTGTCCTTGTCATTGTCGCCTTACTCGAAGGGAATGTACGCCAAGCCGTCACCCAAAGTCTGCCAGAAGAAGCTCCCGGATTTTATTTCATCGATATTCAACCGGACCAAGTCGAAGAGTTTGAAAAGCTCGTCAACTCAACAGAAGGTGTATCAGAGCTGCGCCGTGTTCCCATGATGCGTGGCAGGATTACCGGTGTAAATGGAACGCCGCCATCTGAATTAACAATTCCACCCGAAATCCAGTGGGTTTTCAGAAGTGACCGCGGTTTGACTTGGTCGGCAGAAATGCCCCGAAACACAAATATCGTAGCAGGGGAGTGGTGGCCTGAAGATTACGACGGCAAACCTCTTGTATCGCTGGATCAAGCGGTCGCCAAAGGCCTTAATCTCTCTATTGGAGATAGCCTGACCATCAATCTTTTAGGTCGTCCTATCGATGTTGAAATCGCAAACTTGCGAAAAATTGAATGGGGTGGCCTCGAGATAAATTTCGTCATGGTGTTCTCGCCCGGCCTTATGTCACGCGCGCCACAAACCCATATCGCCACCGTAAAGGCGACCCCTGAAATTGAAGACAATCTCGAAATAGCGGTAACAGATACTTTTGCCAACGTGTCTTCCATTAGGGTTAAGGAAGCTCTGCAAGCCGCAACAGACTTACTCAGTCATGTTGCTATTGCCCTATCAGTCATTGCCTCCGTTGCGCTACTCGCTGGAACCCTCGTACTTGGTGGGGCGGTTGCAGCTGGTCACAAACGTCGGGTTTACGATTCCATAATCCTTAAAGTTCTTGGTGCAAGCAGGCGATCTCTCGCAGCCACTTTCTTTTTGGAATTTGGTATGCTCGGCTTGATATCTGCCCTTGTCGCAACCGTTATTGGATCTACAGCCTCTTGGGCCATCACGGTTTATATTTTGAAGCTCGAATTCTCTTTGATAACCGAGGTTGTCCTCCTAACTCCAGCCATAGCCCTAATCGCCACTTTGATCTGTGGATATGCCGGAACTTGGAGCGCTTTACGCCAACGTCCTGCCTCTCTGCTTCGCAATGAGTAACTTATCCACCACCAAGACGCTTAAAACCGAGTTTCTTGGTGGATTATTGTTGATTCTTTATCCGTAACACCCAATATTAGGCATAGCTTTAAAGTAAATATGAAACGAGGTTTCTTATGATTAACCGTTCCTCACCCCGTAGTGTTGGATATGGACAACAGGCAACAGCAGAAGAAATTGATGCTGGCCTACGTGCCTATATGCTTGGTGTATATAACCATATGATAGTTGCTCTGCTCATCACGGGCCTAGCTGCTTTTGGTGTGTCACAGAGCCCCGAACTTATGAACGCCGTTTTTGGCACCCCTTTGAAATGGGTTATTATGCTTGCACCATTGGGAATGGTTTTCTTCCTAAGCGCTCGTATAAATAAAATTCAAGCATCAACTGCTCAGATGCTGTTTTGGGTTTTCTCTCTGCTGATGGGAGTTTCTCTCGCTTCTATCTTTGTCATATACGAGATGGGATCAATCACGCGTGTATTCTTCATTACCGCAGCTTCGTTCGCCGGATTGAGCCTGGTTGGTTACACCACGAAGAAGAACTTATCTGCGATGGGATCATTCTTGATCATCGGGCTCTTTGGTTTGATCATTGCCAGCGTGGTAAATATCTTCATCGGCTCACCTGGTCTTGAATTTGTGATCTCCATCATCGGTGTTTTGATTTTTGCTGGTTTGACTGCGTACGATACTCAGAAAATCAAACTGATGTATATGGAAAGCGACGGTTCCGAGGTTTCACAGAAAAAATCCATAATGGGTGCTTTAACTCTCTATCTGGATTTCCTCAATATGTTCCTTTTCCTTCTACGGTTAATGGGTAATCGAAATTAACCCTAACCAATATCAATTGGTTCCAATGAAAAAGCCCGGTCGATCCGGGCTTTTTTGTATCTATAAATTGTATCGTTTTGAGCAAATTATACCTGAGATACGAGATTAACCTTCTCCCTCAAAGAGGCCGCAACCTTTTGAAGGAGCTCTGGTCCTTCGCCCCGGATCTCGTTGGCGATAATCGATTTCATTGCGGTAAGGTGCGCTTCGTACAACTTAATAAAAGTTGGGCTTAAGGCTTCTTGAGATACTTGAAATTTCAATAAAGCATTGTAGCTATTTCCAATTTCAGTCATCAGCGGAAAGCCAAAACTCGCACCTTGGCCCTTAACGTTGTGAACAATGCCCCGAGCACGCTCTATAATTTCTGGGTTATTATCATTATTTTCTTTGAGATCATTGAGTAAACCTTCGAGAACGAGCAGATCGTCCTCGACACCTGTTTTATACAAGTCAGCAAGCTCATCATCTGTCAAAGGTACTTGGCCAGGTCCTGACACCGACACATCCTTATTTCACTAGAGAAACCCCAGAGGAACTTAAAAAATATTTCAAGGCAAAACTAAATAACACATTACCAAGTTCTTGATATAGTTACCACGAGCAGTTTGCCCAAATGTTAAAGCTAAAAATACTACACCATCTCTTAACAAACCCTTTTGACCGACCACGGCGAGCTTGGCTATAAGCCACCTTATGGATGCTCTTGCCCCCCAATTACCATCACACAAAGATATTCTCAGCCGTATATTTGGCTACGATAGCTTTCGCGGTGATCAGGAAGTTATTATACGCCACGTCATTGATGGTGGTGATGCCCTCGTTTTGATGCCAACAGGGGGCGGAAAGTCTCTTTGCTATCAAATCCCTGCCATGTGCCGCCCTGGGGTGGCTGTAATCGTCTCCCCCTTGATTGCCCTTATGCAGGACCAAGTGACAGCCCTGAAGCAATTAGGGGTAAAGGCCGCATCTTTAAACTCATCTCTGCCCTATTCGGAAATTCTTGCAACCGAACGCGCTATGCGGTCAGGCGAGCTGGAGATGATATACGTTGCGCCAGAAAAATTACTTACGGAAAATTTTCTAAACCTCCTCGACCAATGCGACCTTGCTCTTTTTGCCATCGACGAAGCTCATTGTGTTTCACAGTGGGGGCATGATTTCAGGCCGGAATATCTAAAACTCAGCTTGCTCAAAGAACGGTTCCCATGGGTTCCGAGAATAGCTCTCACGGCGACAGCAGATGGTCCTACTCGACAGGACATAAAAGAACGTCTGCACCTTTCTGATGCCCGTGCTTTTGTTGCAGGATTTGATCGCCCAAATATCCGATACCGCATTGGGTTAAAGGCCGCGCCAAAAAAACAGCTAACAGATCTTCTTGAACGCGAACACAGCGGACAATCAGGAATTATCTATTGCATGTCGCGAAATAAGGTGGACGAGATTGCACAAACTTTGTGTGAAAAAGGCTTTAATGCCTTGCCTTACCATGCAGGTCTTGGCAAAGACATCCGATCCGGTAACCAAGATCGCTTTCTAAAAGATGATGCTGTCATCATGGTCGCCACCGTCGCCTTTGGTATGGGCATTGATAAACCCGACGTCAGGTTTGTCATCCACCTAGATCTTCCCAAGAGTCTCGAAGCCTACTATCAGGAAACGGGCCGTGCCGGAAGAGATGGGTTACCCGCCGAAGCCTGGATGATCTATAGCATGAACGACGTCGCTCGGCTTTATCATATGGCCTCTCAATCCGATGCACCCGAAGCCCAAAAACGTATCGAGAATCGAAAATTAGAAGCCCTACTAGGATTTTGTGAAACCACGCGTTGTCGACGTCAGGTACTCTTGGAATATTTTGATGACAACCCAATAGAGCCTTGCGGCAACTGTGACACATGCCTCAACCCGGTAGAAAGTTTTGATGGCACCGAGGCTGCACAAAAAGCCCTTTCTACTGTCTATCGCACAGGCCAGATTTTTGGATCTGCTCATGTCATCGATATTCTGTTAGGTGCCAAAACTGAGCGTATTGAAAAGCTTAGACACGATCAACTCAGTACATTTGGTATTGGTACCGAATATCCAAAACAGGAGTGGCGCTCCATCTTCCGACAACTGGTTGCTCTTGGACTGTTGAAAGTTGATATGGAAGGGCATGGCTCATTTCAGCTTGGAGCAGAATGTCGGCCGGTTTTACGGGGGGAAAAGCCTGTTCTTCTTAGACGGGACCCTCAAAAGAAAACCCGCGCGGCACTCCGCGAGCATTATAAAAAATCCTTTGGCCCAGCCGCCACCATTGACGATCCCAAAGACGAGGCGCTGTTCCAGGCTCTTAGGGCGCGTCGTTTAGAGCTCGCCAAAGACCAGGGTGTTCCACCCTATGTCATTTTCAATGATAAAACCTTATTGGAAATGGTGATGGCGCGCCCGATAGATCTCGGCGATATGGCTGATATTCCCGGGGTAGGTAAGCGTAAGCTTGAGCGCTATGCCGGTATTTTCCTTGAGGTTATTAACGAAAACAGAAGCTAACTCTATAATCTAAAAAAAGAGTAGAGCTAGCTTCTGTAAACGCGTATCACTTTTGAGGCTCAGGCTCTTCAGTTTCACTGCTTTCTTCTTCCCAAAAACCGGGCCCATCCTCAAGCATATCAGGGGTTTGGCTATCTGTTACGGCTTCACCATCGCCCAAGCCTAATTCAGGGTGAGCTTGTGCGTATGCCTGATCGGCCTCTGCTTCTGCCTCCGCCTCTGCTTCTGCGATAACTTCTTCGTACCATTCCTCACCTTCCGGGGTCATGGTCACCACCATGGTGGAGGATTCCAAAGGAACTCCGATGTAATCACCCTGATCCGCAATCGGTACAGATTCACGTACTGTCATACGGTAAATACCGAAGAAACCGATCATAAGTAAGGTCAACGAAAGGCTGTAGACAAATGAATTGGGACCAAATTCTCCGATTAGAATTGAGCTTACAATAGGGCCGATCACAGCCCCTACCCCACCGATAACGATAAGCGCACTTGTTGCTGCAACTATTTCAGAAGCTTCCAGTCGGTCATTCGTATGAGCAATAGCAAGGGAGTAAAGCGGCATGCACAGTGCCCCAAACAACAATGAACTAATCAGGAACATGGGGGTTGCTTCAGGGCCTGAAAACAAGTTCAAAGAAAGGGCGACTATTCCAGCCAAAAGAGAGACAACAATAAGGACAATACGTCGATCAAAGGCGTCAGATGCCTTACCAATGGGGTACTGTAGAATAACACCCCCAATTGATACCGCGCCCATAAAGAAAGAAATATCTTTCGGGCTCATATTCAATTCACCGCCGTAGATAGAGCCAATGCCAAATATCTGAGCTTGGGCCACACCAACGCCAAATGCACAAACAAATCCTAAGGGAGATATTGCATATACACGCTTAAGGCTGACGGGCGACGGACTCTCAAATGCAGGTACTTGAGCCGCAGTTAAAGCTGTTGGGACCAAAGCAAGGGAAACGACAACAGACATCAGCACAAAAGGCGTAAAACTACCCGGGTCTGAAATGTTGATCATCAATTGACCCAGAGCCACGCAGCCGTAGAGAACAATCATGTAAATGGACAGAAGCTGACCACGGGTTTCGTTCGTCGCGCTGTCGTTCAACCAACTTTCGGCAACGATATACAGTCCTGCAAAACAAAATCCGGTAATCAGACGCATCGCCGCCCAGGCCGTGGGATCGATAAATACAGCATGGAGTAGGGCAGATGCAGAAGAAAGCGACGCCAAAGCAGCAAACACACGAACGTGCCCGACACGGGACAATGCCTTTGGCGTAATAAAAGATCCAACCAGATAACCCACAAAATAACAGGTCATCACGATACCTGTTGCTTCTGTAGAGAAGCCTTCTATGGATGCCCGCACACCAAGAACCGTACTCTGCAGTCCATTGCCAAGCATTAGAAAAGCGACGCCGAGTAACAGTGCCCATGAATTAGTTATAGCCGTCAGCATGATCTATATGTCCCTTGCCAGAGCGATCAAAGATAACCGAATTGAACTGAATAATAGTAGAGTGTATTGAACAATTGGACGAAAGGTTCTTATTTAACAACGACTTTTTATAAACTTGTTATCTTATTTTCATTTTCATTCAAATAAATTTTAGTTTCAAATATTTCAATGCCTTATAAAACTAAACTATTTGAAAAAGGCGATCCAAGTTACACTTCGACCGCCCGAAAAGTTCTAAACCCGCCAGGGCAGTACATATTATGCGTAAGGAGGTTCAAGTTTTTCTTGCTCAAAAGCAGATATAACTGAGGGTCGTTTACTCATTAATTTTACGTTTTTACCAAGATATTTCATATCCCGAGGTTTATTTTCTAGGAGCCGCCCCCACCGAGAAAGCATCAACACGTAGAAATCCAACAAAGACACAGCCTTACCCATCATGTAAGGGCCTTTTTTCCCGAGTTGCGCGTCAATAATACGGAAATAGTCATTCAATCGGGCTTCAGCAGCAGTTTTAATCCCAGCTGAATCATCCGCATCAGTACTGTAGCGATCTGAATAAAAATAAACCAAAAATTCAGTTTGAACCGTATTGGTTAGAAACATCAACCATTGGTAAAATTTTGCTCGTTCGGGGGTCGCCACATCAGGAGCCATCCGGCCTTCGGGATGCCGATCAGCCAAATGAAGACAGATAGCCGCAGTTTCAGAAATAACCATAGCACCGTCCTCAAGAACAGGAATACGCCCAGTTGGGTTTAGCGCTAGATAATCCGCACTTTTATGAGCTTGATTATCGCGATCAACATAAACCAGTTCATAATCAACGCTCAATTCCTCTAATAGCATATGCGGAGCCAGGTTCGCATTTCCAGGGTAATAGTGCAGTTTATACATGAGTTTGAATCCAGTCGTTAGATCGAGAGAGTTAACAATTCTGATAATAAACTCATCGGGTCAAGCAAAATTGCTTTCAGTCGGACCTGATCACTCGCGTCGTAATTTCATCTCATACCTTCCAATTCAATTAAATGAATCAAATTATGAAAAAATCTCAATCTGTTAGGCTGAATGATTAGGAATAGAAAGGAATTGGTAAGAATTAGGCCCTAGAATCATACTCAAATATGAAATGGTGCAAGCGTAGGTAATGAACGAAAATCGGCAATACAAGCGGTATTCTGCAGGGGACTGTGCCTCCTTGGGCCTTGATGGATCCTGGCACCCTTGTTCTGTCCAAAATCTTTCAAGCAACGGCTTGTTCCTCGAAACTTTTTGCCGCCCACCAATTGGTACCGTCGTTGAACTCAACCTCAGCAGTTTGGGTAAGTATTGCGGTACCGTCGTCAGACACGCCTGGGATGGTGTCGGTGTTCAATTTCGCGATGGGCACCCCCATGCAATCCCTGTTCACGACCATAGACAGGGTGCATTATTCAAAGATAATTAGGATGTTTTTATCTTTAGGCAGCAGGCTTGCGATTTTTCAATTTAAGCGCAGTGATCTTGTAGATATCGAGACCAGTTATACTGGATATTTCTCGAAGGGATAATTCCGTTTCTCGCAACAGTACTGCAGCATGGATCTTTGGTGGCATTCCACGCGGTTTTTTACTTCGGATTTTTTTCGGGCTCGCCAAAGATTTTTGAGGCTTATCATCCTTAGCTAAACCACGTTCATGAGCAGCTTTCAGTGCAGCTTCATGGCGTGCTTTTTCTTCCCGAAGATGGCCATCCATGAGATGAAGGGAGCCTGCAAAAACACGTTCTGTTGCTGACATACTATAAGACGCCGGCCGAGGTTTTTGTTTGGGCTCCTCCTCTTTAGGGCCACCTTCAGCGGCTTCCTCTAAAGTCATATCGTGTTTCTTAGCCATACGCTTGGCCGCTGCCAGTGCGTTATCTCTTTCACCCTCGTAAGGGCTTAGTGCAGCAACCTGCAACAGGTTGTGAAACCGGATACGCTCAGCTTCTGTAAATCCCTCACTAATTGTCTTGTTTCCTTAATCTTGAGTCATCCCGCTCATACTATGCAAAACTTACTTTAAGAGCAGTAAAAATATTTAATTTTTCTTCTGAGTTATTTCTTTATTTCGCTTCACAGAAGTCGATCTCTTCCTCGGCATCGTTCGGTTTCCTTCAAGAAGGTTCAACAACAAGATAAAGGGAATAAAAAAAAACCACATAGCGTAATAAACAAAGCGCGCCATAGATTATGTACTTCGTTGTTTCGTAGAAGATACATCATTTTGGTCTTCATTGTCTGCATCAATTGAAAACCGTCCAGCTGTTGTCTCGTGAGCTATTCCTGCGTGTAAAGCAAGTAAGACAATGTCTGCATCCACACTTTCATCAAAAACTTTTGTCATTTCCAACCGACGTAACATTTCAGCATTCAATTCAGTACCATTGGCACCTTCAAAGTCTTCAGTACCTAAGAAACAGTAGGTAAGAAAACAAGCCAGATCATGCAGGGTTTCCTCTGCACTGTTTTGCAGCAACCCGCGATCTTTCGCCAAACCATAGAGCGCAAGCTTAACAGCATCAGGTATGGATGAGCTATACGCCCCTGATCGCCTGAGGCCATCATCGATCATATGAATTTCTTTTTTACGACCAAAAAAGCCAAAGATCATTATTTAGGACCCAATACTGCTAAAAGCTCATGACAATGCAATTTGATAGGCCGCAGCGGTACTAAGAACACCTAATTTAAGCCCACAATTACTCACAAGCGCTCAGATATAGTGCATCTACGGGAGAAAGAAAACTCTGCATCTTCACATCGCAATGGGATTCCTGAATAAATTGGCCAAAATAAATTGTAGAGTAATTTGATTGCCCCAACGCAAATGCCGCACTAGCCTATGAACGAATAAAGTATAATATTTCCATTTTCGGGGCTTCACATGTCTAATACTGGTTTATCACACCGCTTCACAAAAGCTATCGTCCGCCAACCAAGCAAAAGTATTACTATGGGCCTTAGAGCCGATGATCGCGGTGAACCAGATGCCAATCAATTCGCCCAAGATCATAAATCCTACATCGCCGCCCTCGAAAGTGCGGGAGTATCTGTCAGTAGTTACCCTCCTCTAGAACAGTTCCCAGATTCAGTTTTTGTTGAAGATGCCGCCCTTTGTTTTCCAGAAGGCGCTGTGATCCTTAGACCTGGCGCGCCAAGTAGAACAGGCGAAGCAGAAGTTATGCATCAACTCCTCCTTTCGCATTTTGAAGATATCGAACGTATTGAGGACGATGAAGGATATGTCGATGGTGGCGACATTCTCGTAACTGAAAATGCTGTACTCGTTGGCTTATCCGAGCGAACAAACCAAGCCGGATTTGATGCTCTAAAGAAAAAAATTGCCAAGTGGGGCTACGAAGCAAAAGCGATCAACACACCCGAGGGCGTGCTTCACTTCAAAACAGATTGCGGCTTAATTGGGCCCAACGCCGTCCTGGCAACCTACCGCTTATCAAATGCAGAATGCTTTTCCGGCATGAAGGTTATCGAAGTTCCCCGGGGTGAAGAAACCGCCGCTAACGCCATTTGTGTCAACGATACGGTCCTTCTATCAGCAGGCTTTCCAAAAACAGAAGAACTACTTCGAAATGAAGGCTATCAAGTTACTTTGATCCCCACACAACAGGCTGCTCTTGTTGATGGCGGGCCTTCTTGCATGTCCCTTCGGTTCAACCCAATTAAGGGATAATGTTCCAATCCTTGAATATAGAACATAATTGAAATGTGTGGACGCTTCGCTTTAACGACACCTATTGCAGAACTTAGCAGTTTAATGGGCTTCCCAGAACGCCCAAACCTGGAAGAACGCTATAATATCTGCCCTACTCAGCCCGTTGCTGTTGTCGTTTTAGCGGGCAAAGGAAAAAAACACTTTACGCTTCATCGCTGGGGTTTGATTCCCAATTGGGTAAAAGAGCCAAATCTCAGCAAGCCAATGCACAATGCGCGCAGCGAAACCGTGAATGAAAAACCATCATTCAAAGGTCCATTTCGTGGGCGTCGCTGCCTCATTCCGGCAAACGGGTTCTACGAGTGGCAAGCAGGGCGGCAAGGTAAACAGGGCTATTATATATCTATGCCTGACAATGCCCCCTTCGCCTTCGCAGGAATTTGGGATGACTGGCTTGGCGCGGACGGGAGCGAGGTGCAGTCCTGCGCAATTTTGACGACAGATGCCGCACATGACATCTGTCATATTCACCATCGAATGCCGGTTATTTTGTCAAAAAGAAACTACGACAACTGGCTCTTTAAAGGCGGGCACGATCTGTTGCGCCCACTACCTATCAACAGTCTGAAAGCCACAGCGGTATCTTCTTTTGTCAACAATGCTCGAAACGAAGGATCGACCTGTCTGGAACCTCAAGCACAACAAACCGACCTTTTCTGAGGCGCCCTCTATCCAAGTGAGTGAATAAATGTCCGATCTAGTCCCTTCAATTTCCCGTAAATCGAAAAACTTCATGGGCGTTAATGACTACTGCGATAGCGACAATAGTCAGGCTGTCATTATGGGCCTTCCTTTTGACTGTGGCACTGATCCCATTCGTATTGGAGCGCGCCATGGCCCCGAATCAATTCGCAAACAATCCCAGATCCTTGACCCCTACATTTTTGGATACTCGGATATCAATCCAATCGAAGAATTGAATCTGACAGACTTTGGTGATCTCGACCTTACGGCTGGTAAATTGGATGATGCCTTCACTAAAATTGAACAGGCCATTGATCATGTTCTAAGCAAAAGGCTGATTCCTATTACCTTTGGCGGGGACGGCATGGTTAGCTTGCCGCAAATGCGCGCCATGGCAAAACACCATGATGATCTGGTTGTGCTGCACTTTGATGCCCACAGCGATGCCTATCCGATCCGAGATGAACAATACAACACAGCAACAACTTTTACCTGTGCAGCCCATGAAAAGCTGGTGGACACACGCAACTCTTATCACATTGGCTGTAGAGGTCCGGCTTCACAACCCGCTTTGGCAGAATTTGCAGGGCAGCTTGGTTATCGTGTCATTTCAATGGATCAATTGTTTGATGAAGGACCAACCCAAGTCATCAAGAAAATCAAAAACAAACTTGGTAACAGGCCGGTTTATCTCTGCTGGGATATGGACTTCTTTGACGCTTCCTGTGTTCCCGGCGTCTGCGAACCGACCTGGGGCGGACCGAGCGCGCGTGAAGGCCTGTCTATGCTCAAAAGCCTCGCGGGGCTAAATATTGTTGGCGTGGACATCAACACCGTCTGCCCGCCTCACGATCATACCAACATGTCAGCGCACCTTGCCGCAAATGTCGCGTTACTTGCTCTTCACCTGATCGCCCAAGAGTAACGATACAAAATCCACCTTCCGGGGAATTCCATACAAAACATCCTTTTTGCATCAGATCAAAATCGGTAAACCATCAATAATTTCTGAAATTAAGATTTCTTAAATCGGTTCTGTTCACTGCTAACAATATGACTATCCTTTGCCCAGTGATATTACTTGATTTCATATAAAAAATTTTAAATAACGAGGCCTAAAATGTCAGCAGCAGTTGTAAGAGACCTTCTCATATACCCAATAAAGTCGACTGCTGGAATTTCGATGCCTCAAGCATCCATACTGACATCTGGCCTCGCAGGGGATCGTCGCTATCTTATTACCAAGCCCGACGGCACTTTCGTTACCGGTCGTACCCACCCCAAAATTACCGCCATTACTTGCCAATATCGCGTGCAATTAATCACGCTCTCCCATGAAGACGTATCAGATCTAACCCTCAATCCCACTGATTTTCATGATCAGTATCTCGATACCTGCGTTTGGGGTACCAATATGATAGGTCAGGAATGTGGTCAGACTGCTGATACTTGGATTAGTGAGCTACTTGGTGAGCCCCTAAAGCTGTTGTACTTTGGTGATCGCTCTGAAAGGTTTGTCAAACAGCATCCCGAGAATGATGTCAGTTTTGCAGACGGTTTTCCGCTCCTGTTAATCGGTGACGGCTCTTTAACAGAACTCAATAACCGCCTTCTTGCCCCAGTAGCCATGGCCAACTTCCGCCCCAACATTACCATCTCAGGCACCAGTCCTTTCGAAGAAGATGGTTGGTCCCAAATACGCATTGGTGATGTCAGGTTTGAGCTGCCAGCTCCTTGTGCCCGCTGTGTATTTACAACTGTCGATCCTTACGCACATGTTGCAGATAAAGTCATTGAGCCCTTGAAAACATTAACAAGGTTTAGAAAAGAGGTCGACAGTAATAACGTCATGTTTGGCGAAAACATGATCCCGATTGATACCGGGACTGTTCGGATTGGCGACCCCGTAGAAGTCCTTAAGACCAAGAGCAAGCCAGTTTACATTGATAATTGGCAACCGCAGTCAAGTCGCCTTTCAAACCATTTATCTCCAAAGGCTTCAAGCAACTTTAACAAGACCCCGGTATTGTTACGTTGCGTTCAAGTGATTGATGAAACGCCTGACGTCAAAACTTTTAAATTTACAGCTGACCCTGTACAGAGATTTGACTACAAACCAGGGCAGTTTCTAACTCTTTATGTGCCGATCAATGGTACCACCGTTAGCCGCTGTTATACGATTTCGTCAAGTCCTTCTCGACCTGACCTTCTGAGCGTTACGGTTAAACGAGTATCAGGTGGGACAGTGTCAAACTGGCTACACGATCATGTAACAGTTGGGTCCAGTCTAGAGGCCAGTGGTCCCTCTGGTGTTTTCCATCTCCAGGAAAAGCAAAACCGGAAGCTTCTCATGATCTCCGGTGGATCTGGCATTACGCCAATGCTCTCTATGACCAGGTTCATGGCTGACATCGGTTTAAATTACGATGTTTGTTTCCATCATTCAGCACAAACACCCGTTGATTTAATCGCCTGGCAAGAGCTCAGCCTTTTGGCACACCAACTTCCGGATTTACACCTTTCTTACAACACCTCAAAAGGCTCTCCGACTTCGACAGCTGATGGACAAGGGTTTGAAGGTCGACTTTCTTCCGAGATAATTAAAAAAATATGCCCTGATCTCTTGGAAAGAGAGGTCTTTGTCTGTGGGCCCGACGGTTATATGAGTGCAACAAAAGAACTATTGTTTGGCCTCGGGCTTCCAAAGGATAAGTATAATCAAGAAAGCTTCTCGATCGAACCGCTTCCCTTACCTGACGATGCATCTAGTGCCTCCTACAACATAGTCTTTGCAGAATCTGGGATAACTGCCGAAATCAGAGGCAACCAAACAGTCCTCGACGCTGCAGAAGCCGCTGGTATTGAAGTATCTTACAGCTGTCGTGCAGGAATTTGTGGTACTTGCAAAAGTGATATCAAAAGCGGTGATATTCAGGCCTCAAACGCGATGGGATTATCTGATGAGGACAGTACAGATGGGCGTTTTCTTCCCTGTTGTAGCTATGCTAAATCAGACCTCGTAGTCGACCTTTAACTCAAGATTAAAGCCTATTCTTTCGAGACAACACTGCGAAAGAATAGGCTCTCTTATCTCAAATGTTTTTGAAAATTAAGCCCTCTTAGAGACCTTAATCCTCTTGAAGAGTGGGTATATCACTATAAAGGTCCAAGGCTTCTGGGTTTGCCAAAGCCTCTTTATTGCCAACCTCACGTCCATTGATAATATCGCGGACAGCAAGTTCCGTAATTTTACCCGAACGCGTTCTTGGAATATCAGTTACAGCAACGACTTTTGCCGGAACATGACGTGGTGTACAGCCCGTACGAATACGGGTTTTGATTTTTTTGATCAACTCGTCGCTCAAACTTTCAACACCGTCTTGAAGAATGACACAAAGCACCACACGAACATCGCCATCCCAATTTTGACCAACGACAATAGCCTCTCGAACTTCATCAAGAGTTTCGACCTGACGATAAATCTCGGCAGTACCAATGCGAACTCCACCGGGATTAAGCGTGGCATCTGAACGGCCATGAATAATCAAACCCCCGTTTTCAGTGACTTCCAGAAAGTCACCGTGGGTCCAGATGTTATTAAAACGAGCAAAATAGGCCTTGTGATAGCGAGAGCCGTCATCATCGCCCCAAAAACACAAAGGCATTGAAGGGAAAGGCTCTGTGCAAACAAGCTCTCCACGGTCATTAGAAACTGGCTTGCCCGTATCATCAAAAGCCGAAACCGCACATCCGAGGGCAGGAGTCTGGATTTCACCTCGATAAACCGGACCAATTGGATTACCCAGCATGAAACAGCCCAGAATATCTGTGCCACCTGCAATGGAGGCGAGTTGCACATCTTGTTTCACATAGCTGTAAACAAAGTCAAAACCTTCCGGTAATAAGGGAGATCCAGTAGAGAAAATTGCTCTAAGGTGTGGAAGCTTATAATTCTCAATCGGTCTTTCACCTGCCTTTTTGAGCGTATCTAAATACTTTGGCGAAGTTCCGAAATGTGTAACTTTTTCTTGTTCTGCGAGATCAAAGAGAATGGTTGGACTGCCCGCAAAAGGAGACCCGTCATAACAAATCAGGGTGGCACCACAAGCAAGTCCTGCCGCAAACCAGTTCCACATCATCCAGCCACAGGTCGTGAAATAGAACAGGCGGTCTTCTTCCTTCAAGTCGCCATGAAATTTGTGCTCAACCACTTGCTTCATCAAGGCACCACCGACCCGGTGGACGATACACTTAGGCGCACCCGTCGTTCCTGAAGAGAACATGATATAAAGCGGATGATCAAACCCCTGACGGACGTACTCAATTTCCTTGGCTTCAATAGGCGCAATAAAATCACGCATATCCACCGCTTTATTTATCTCACCAAGATCAAGGGGATCCCCTGACCAAGAAAGCACAACAACCTTCTCGATTGATGCGATTTGATCAGCAACTTCCCGTACCTTGCCGAGAACATCATGGTTTTTCAGGTTATAGTCATAGCTGTCTGGTGCGATAAGAACTTTTGGTTCGATCTGACCAAAGCGGTCAAGTATGCCCTGCACACCAAAATCTGGTGAGGCTGAGGACCAGACCGCGCCAATGGCTGTCGTCGCAAGCATAGCTACGATTGCTTCAGGCATATTAGGCATCAATCCCGCAACGCGGTCACCAGGCTCTACGCCTTGTGCTTTTAGGGCCTGAGATAAACGGGAAACTTCATTGTAAAGCTCATCTCTGGAGAGGGATCTTTGACGGCCCCTTTCTCCCCAAAAGACAATTGCTTCTTGCTCTCCACGATAACGCAGGAGATTTTCTGCAAAATTGATTTTGGCATCAGAAAACCACTTACTGGCCTTAATATCAGTGTCGTCTCGTGTATAGACATGATCGCCTTTGTGGCCAGGAATTTCAATATAATCCCAAGCAGCAGACCAAAAATCAGCAATATTATCAACGGACCATTGATGCAAAGAGGCAAAGTCTGTTACCGAAGCTCTGCCTTGAGTCTCAAGCCAAGTCATAAAATCTGTGACGACCGCATTTTTCACGCGGTCTTCACTTGGTGTCCATAGTGGTTTTGCCACAGAAGTCATGATGCCTATCGCTCCCTGATATTTTTTTGTTTTGTCGCCAACATTTTAATTTTAGCTGATATTTATGCTGCACCGCACACCAGCCGTCAAGTCACTCGACAACAATGCAATCAAGCAGAGGTAAAGCTATTGATTTTCTAAGTGAATATCATCCATAGAAGCCGTGATATAATTTACCAAACGGAGTCCTGCCTCGCTTAGATTCCCCTGCCGATAAAACAGGCCAACCTCGACATCCGCCAAACCAGGATATCCACTTTCAGCTGCCACAACCCTTAAACTGTCCGGTACCGTTTTCTCAGACAAAACTGTTAAGCCCAGTCCTGCTTTTACCGCGGCCTCAATTCCTGACTGGCTTGGACTGCTGTAAGCCACGCGCCACTTTTTCCCGGCCCGATTCAAAGCTTGCACTGTCCTTTGGCGATAGAGGCAGCCTTGTGGATAGACGATTAACGGCAAAGTTTCCTCTTGAAGGATTTTCTCATCACCATTACTTACCCACGCCAAACGATCTGACCATGTTTTTGCGAGCGAAGGAGATTTTTCTTCTCCACAAAGGGCAATGACCACATCATATTCATTGCTATCAATACCCTGTATAAGATCTCTGCTGATGCCGCAGTTAACCTCAAGTGTGATCCCTTCATGGGCACTGGCAAAACCACCCAAAATCGTTGGCAGTAGCGAAACCGCAAAATCGTTAGGGAGGCCAACTCGGACCACTCCCCCTATTTTTGGTGATTTCAAACGAGAGATCGCCTCATCGTTTAAAGCCAGGATTTGCCGGGCATAATCTCGGAGGATTTCACCCTCTTCCGTCAACTCTATCTTTCGTCCGGTGCGGCTTAAGAGAGGAACTTCGAGTAGGTCTTCTAACCTTTTCAGCTGTAAGCTAATAGCTGGTTGAGATCGCCCCAAGACTTCTGCAGCCCGGGTGATGTTCCCGAGATCATTTACTATCGAAAAGGTTCGCAGTAAATCGGTTTGAATATTTATCATAAGGCGACCGCGCTCTTTGTCTGTCTTGGTATCCAATTCCATTATGCGCAGGCCTATCCTCATGAGGAAATAGTCTTATTATACCAACGCCCCTTAATATTGCCCGGTGGTATTAAAGATAAAGCCCGGCACTGAACTAGCAATGCCGGGCTTACTGAAATCAAAACCTAATTTGCATTAGTTATTGATGATGTTGTGCTCTGGTCCATAAGGGAACTTTGTGATGTTTTCTGCGCCATCCTGACCAATAACAAGGATATCGTGCTCGCGATAACCACCAGCACCCGGATTACCTTCTTCAACCATGATCATAGGCTCCATGGAAACAACCATTCCCGGCTCCAGAACCGTCTCGACGTCTTCACGGAGTTCAAGACCAGCTTCACGGCCATAATAGTGACTTAGGGTACCAAAGGAATGCCCATAACCAAAGGTGCGATACTGAAGCATATCGTGCTTTTTAAAGATCTCATTGAGCTCTAAAGCGATATCACAGCACCGAACACCTGGTTTGATCAACTTTAGACCAGCTTCATGAACCTCTACATTCGCATTCCAATAACGCATGTGTGCATCAGAGGCGTGACCTGCAAACAAAGTACGCTCAAGTGCCGTGTAATAACCTGCAATCATTGGAAAGCAATTGAGGCTCAAAATATCACCTGATTCGATTTTCTTGCTGGTCACAGGGTTATGCGCCCCATCTGTGTTGATCCCGGATTGGAACCAAGTCCAGGTGTCCATCAATTCGCCATGAGGGAAAGTATTTGCGATATACCTGACCATGGCTTGCGTTGAATGAAGCGCTACTTCGTGCTCTGGCACTCCAACAGCAATAGCCTCTGCACAGGCGGCCCCACCAATGTCCGCCGTTGCTGCACCATGCTTGATGATCGCGATTTCTTCCGCTGATTTAATCATACGCATGCGCATTGTTGGCGCAGCAATATCAACACACTCTGGCATGCCCAGAGCCGTTGACATTTTCTCTTTGTTATCAAGATTAATATGATCGAATTCAAGCCCCACGCGTCGTGAATTAACGTCAGCAAGCTCCTGCTGAATGGCATAAAAATAGCTGTCTTTTTGCCAATCGGTATAAATTACATTGTCATCGAAGCTCCGACGCCACGGCTGACCGCCATCAATGTTTGCAGTAACGGAGACATGTTTATCCTGGGTAATTACGAGCCCATAAGGACGACCAAAAGAACAATACACAAAGTCATTGAAATAATTGACATTGTGATAGGAAGTAAGAACCACCGCATCAATATCCCTTTCCGCCATATAAAGACGTAATTTTGTTATACGGGCTGTCATTTCTTGCCTAGAAAATGTGCCTTGTACTTTTTCACCATTTCGGATGCGCAGGGTTCGTTCCATTACTTGCTCCACTAAAGCTCTGATTAATATTTAGCTCAGTAGTAACAAAATCATTTTCATAAATATAATTTATAATTTGAATTCAATCATAAATTATATTTATGATTATTGGATTTGATGGAATATCTTTAAATCGTAATGCGAGGGCCACCTTCGGGGGAAGGTAACCCTCGCGACGCAAAGCCACCAACTTTTAAGGGAAAAGTAGCGGCTTAAACGTACTAGAAAAAAGACGCTTAAATAGATCCGATTAAATCGACTCACATTGCGTTCTTTTAAGATATATATTGATAAAGCGTAATATTATAAGGAAATCAACAAGATTTAATTGTGACAAATTCTCATAAAACTTTAATTATTACAACAAGATGAAAATAATTCAAACTTCAAGCTTTTAGTATATGCAAGCAGTGGCTTACATCTTGCCCATCCTCAGCCATAGGCATATCTATCGCATCGATTTCGACCAAATGTTGCCTTGAATCAGGAACAACCCCCTGAGTGCGACCGATATATGGGCCTTTACTTATTTCCGCAAAATAAGCATAAGCCCCGCCCTTCCACTTTACACCAACCGAAGCACAGAGGAGCTTATTGGTTAAATCCTGATCACGTAATTTAACAAAATCAGACCCATAAACTCTGAATCTAAAATCGTTATCTTCCTTTTCTGAAACAGAAACTCTACTGTGAAGTCCAAAAAAATCATCGTATTGGAAATCACTCCATGCAGGTAGTAAATGCCCCTTCCGTTTGGAAGACCACAAATCAATAACGTCTTCGAAACCAATAAATGTTGGTAGGGGGTTAAGGGAATAACATTGTCTATTCAATTCGTGCTGGGAAAAGGAGCGAATACCCTCGATTAGCAAAATAATTACCCTATAAAATTGGTTGTAGGAGTCATTATGGCTCGCTACAGATTAACAATTTATTCAATCTATAGTTTAAATAATAAATATTACGCCATTTTTAATGATGTATGGCGACAAAATAAAATACGTTTTCCCTCAATAAGCTGTTCAATTTTCAATATGTATTTCTTTTAAATTCCATATCCAATTTGAAGTTGGAGTCTCTTCATAATCGGGGCTTTTTATCAAACAAGGAAACAACAATCGGGTTGGCCCCTTTTTCTCGACAGTAATCTCTTGCTGCTGGTAGCGGGTAGCGACAAATGAACAGTTGCTCTGCCAAATCTTCCTGTCTAGTTCGATAACGTAACCGTCCAACGCCACCATGCGAACCGTCCCGGCATCAGTGATACCTGCCAAGGATAAAATGTCTTTTAGCAAGACCCCTTGATATTTTCCTTCTTCCCCCTTCCAAATCGCGGGGACCTCAGTTTCGTACAAAGAGATTTTCTCAAGATCAACTAATCTAAATTTCGTTATCTTATCACCATCAATAATCAGCAGGATTCTTTTATTACTCGTGGATTCTTCCAATTGTCCTTCGAACAGATTAACCGGTCCCGCTTGAGCTGGTAAGCCATATAAAATGGCAAGGAAAAATCCACCCGAAACTAGTGCCCGAAAGAGAAAAGACAACCCCATATTAAGTACTCACAAGATGTTAAAATCGCTCAAAGAAATCATACATTTCCCGGCATAAAGAAAATCTTAAATTTCTACATTTTTGTCGATAAAATTTGTGTTTATACAACTCTATAAAAGATTAATATTTTTCAAAAATTGATGCTCATTCCTTTAAGTTATCATTCCTATTAAAGAACTTTTAAATGCCTCTAAACACTATCTAAGCATTTGTTTTTTTGTTATTTTTTCATTCGCAGAAGTAAAAATACTCACGAACAAACCTCAAAGTGTATACACTCTCAAAAATCACCTTTTTAACAAAAAAATAACGGATACAAGATTACCATGATCCTCTCGCAGAAATACAAATTATCGAGATTAAAAATCACAACTGTGAAATGAATTAAACCCACTTCATATGAGAAACTCGTAACGTTGCCGACAGATCTATATTGGTAAGATCCTAGAAAGGTCTATCCCTTGGATATTGCGTCAAAAGAAATGGTCGAAGAAGCATATTTCGAAACAGTTACCGAAGCTATGACCAGAAACGAATCACTCCTGACGGCCCATAAAGAAGGCGTAACTGCCGCGGCAATGCTTTTAGCCGCGTTAACAGGCGTTGATGACGAAGAAGCCAAAAAAGAGGTCATCGCTCTGGAATTAAGACCACAGGATTAGTTACATTTACATTCATATAATTCGACTGGTTTACTTCCTCTGGGAAAGTAGTTCCTCTTAGTCAGGTTCAGACATCCAGCCTGACGACTCACGAATAACGAGCCCTCAGGTACCAGCCAATTCAACCGCCCTTTGCCGTAAAATGAATTTTTGAAGCTTTCCAGTTGAGGTTTTAGGGATGGTTTCAAAAACAAATTTACGCGGCACCTTAAAAGAAGCCATGTTCTCTCGGCACCAGCTATTCAAGTCTTCATGCGAAGCCGTTGCCCCCTCTCCTAATTCGACAAAAGCGCAAGGGGTTTCGCCCCATTTATCATCGGGCATAGCGACAACTGCTGCGGTTGCTACAGCGGGGTGTTTATAAAGTACATCCTCAATCTCTATTGATGATATGTTCTCTCCACCGGAAATAATAATATCCTTGGATCGATCTTTGATTTGGATATAGCCATCTTCATGCACAACGCCGAGATCGCCTGAGTGAAACCAGCCCCCGGCAAAAGCTTCGGCACTGGCTTTTTCATTCTTCAAATAACCCTTCATCACCACATTGCCACGAAACATTATCTCACCGATGGTTTCACCGTCACGCAGAACCCGCTTCATGGTTTCTGAATTGAAAACATCGAGATCTTCGAGGGAGAGATAACGGACGCCTTGGCGTGCCTTTAATGCCGCTTGAGTGACCAATTCCAACTCGTCCCACTCCTGATGCCAATCGTTCACCACAGAGGGGCCATAAGTTTCCGTCAGACCATATAGGTGTGTCACGTTAAAACCCGCAGTTTTCATATCTGAAAGTATTTGTTCGGGAGGAGGTGCCGCAGCTGTAAAAAATTCAACCTGTTGATCCAGATCTCTTTTGTCTTCATTCGCAGTCGAGAGAATAATCGACATCACAACCGGCGCCCCGCAAAGATAGGTTACCTTATGGTCTGCCAGAGCGTCCCATATTGGTTTACCACGTACCCACCGAAGGCAAACATGAGTGCCGACAACCGCCGAAATGGTCCAGGGAAAACACCAACCATTGCAGTGGAACATGGGTAAGGTCCACAGATAGACAGCATGCTTTTTAATCGACGCTGTAATGGCATTGCCTTGCGCCAAGAGATACGCTCCCCGGTGATGATATACCACGCCCTTGGGATCACCTGTGGTACCAGATGTATAGTTGACCGAAATCGCGTCCCACTCGTCTTCGGGCATAAGCCAGTCAAAAGCTGGATCGCCAGTGGAAATAAACTCTTCGTACTCTATATCTCCCAGCAGCTTACCTGATTGCTGAAATTCCAGATCATCGTAATCAACAACCAGAGGGTTTACTGACGCAAGCGATAATGCCTTTTCAATAACCTCCGCAAACTCCCGGTCGGTAATAAGAACCTTGGTGTCGGCATGATCAAGTTGGAAAGCAATTACTACAGGGTCAAGCCGTGTGTTCAAGGAATGCAACACCGCCCCGCACATCGGCACACCGTAATTAGCTTCCAACATGGCCGGAGTGTTCGCAAGCATGACGGAAACAGCATCTCCCCTGCCGATGCTTTGTGTTGTAAGTGCAGATGCCAATTGTCGAGAACGCTTATAAAAATCTTTGTACGAACGACGTAATTCACCGTGTATTATAGCCACATGGTTTGGGAAAACAGAGGCCGCCCGTTCAAGAAAGGCGAGTGGCGTAAGCGGCTGATAATTGGCTGGATTACGCTTTAGACCAGTGTTGTATGGATTACTCAACTTACCAGCTCCCCTAACTATATTATGTCGTTCATAAATTTAGGCATCACCAATTTTAAGCATCGTGCCATTCAGGTGGGCGTTTTTCAAGAAAGGCTCTGATACCCTCTTGTGCATCTTGCTTAAGCATGTTTTCAACCATCACTTCAGAGGCATAAGTGTAGGCATCTGACAGAGACATTTCCTTTTGCTCATAAAAAGCGCGCTTCCCAATTGCCAACGTCATCGTTGACTTCGAAGCAATTTTTTTGGCCATATCCATAGTCTGCTTGGTGAGATCCTGGTTGGTTGTGATCTTGTTTATCAAACCAATATCTTCAGCCTTCTCGGCGCTCACCATCTCTCCCGTCAAAAGCATTTCCATAGCATGCTTGCTCGACACATTGCGAGAGAGCGCCACCATTGGCGTAGAACAGAACAAACCGATATGAACACCGGGTGTCGCAAAGCGGGCGGTCTTGGCAGCCACCGCCAAGTCACAGCTTGCAACCAGCTGACACCCTGCTGCCGTCGCAATACCTGTAACTTCTGCAATAATGGGTTTGGGGTGCTGTACGATTGATTGCATCACCGCAGAACACTTCGATAATATTTTACTGAAATAGGTCTTGCCCTGATCACTGCTTTCTCGGGCCGCAGTCAATTCTTTTAAATCATGCCCAGCACTAAACGCAGGCCCATTGGCGGCTAAAATGATAACTCTGACTTCAGAGTTGGCTTCTGCTTGCGAGAAAGCTTCTGCGAGTTTATCCAGCATCTCTTCTGAAAGCGCATTTCGACGCGCGTGGTCATTCAAAGTCAGACGAAATATACCGTTCTCATCTAGTTCTCGAAGCAACATATCTGAAGAAGAATGAACTGGGATTTCCGCTTCGCCGACTTCTCTAATTTTAGTCACGTACTTTGTCCCCCAATACATTTCACAATCATTTTTTTGATTACACTACTGGATTTCTGCCGAGCGTATAATATTTATATTCATGGTCCGTTATCACATTTTACCTTTCACCAGATATCTAAAGAAAGCTCTGCAGCTCTTATTCAGGCGAGGTACTTGCACTTAAGCCTTAAATAAAGAAAGGCTAATGACAACAATATCATGAATGAATAAGTCGCCCCGTCCAAGTTGGTCGTGACATTTCAATCTTTGGACACCTGTTCATCACAACTTTTAAACCCGCATCTTCAGCCAGTTTTGCGGCGGCATCGTTACGGATATCGAGTTGCATCCAAATCACCTTAGCGCCGATCTCAATCGCTTCTTTCGTGACATCCAAGGCCGCTTCGGATGAGCGAAAAACATCAACCATATCAATACTTCGCCCAAGATTCTCGCGAAGGGATAACAGAGAAGAATAACAAACCCGGCCATGAATTTCTTTTCCCTCCTGCCCAGGATTGACGGGAAACATTTCATAGCCCTCGTCGAGTAACGCCTTGAAGACATAATTACTTGGTCTTTCAGGCTTCGTGCTTGCGCCAACCACTGCGATAGACCTAGCCTCCCTCAAAATTTCTCTGAGATATTCTTCAGAGTAGTCATCGTGGCTCATCATCGATATTTCCATCAGGGATCAAATATACTAAAAAATATCGTGCTATTTTTTATCCAAATTCGCCAGACCTTTTGTTTGATCCCCATTGAACAGTAAAATTTAAGGTTAAGCTCTTTAAACCATGCGCCTTAGTTCATCACGACTATGATGAACTAATGAGTTCATTTGTTATCCATCTAGAGACATTGATTGTGCCGTTGTTAGTTTATCGTATTATTCAATCATGTTATTAAAATCTCACATCATTTTACTACTAATTGCAGCGTTCATTGTTGGCTGCATCACACCGGGATATTCGGAAGAACCTAGATTGTCCTTGGATGATAAAACCATCATTCAACAAGGAGGCGCTGCCCACTTTTTATTGGAGGTCGATTCCAACCGCATTATCGAAGATGTATTAGAGAATTTTGTCGAAGATATTCGCCGTATCTTACGCCAAAACAGGCTTGGATACAGCGGATTGAAAGTTGTAAATGATCGCGTTCAAGTCACTATTATATCTCCAAAACAAATCGAGAGCGCCCTAAAGTCCATTAGGTTAAATTATCCAGCTGTCATTTCCCAACCTGACGACCGCTCGACCTTAACGATTGGAATGGAAACTGATGAGAAAAAAGAGATTATTGACGCAGCAATTTCAAGCACAGTGATCAAATTAAGAGAACGATTATCTTCTCGGCTCAGAAATGATAAAACTTCCTTCGTACAACGGGTAGGAAACTCAAATCGGATCGTCTTACAATATCCAGCTGGCTTTGATCCTGATAACCTTCCACTACTCATCCAGGGCCGTCCTCCCCGTCTAACGCTTCAAGCTGTGGATGAGCGTATACTTGAGGATGGAATAGTTCCAGCAGGTAGCGTAGCACTCCGCCAACTACTTTCATTTGATTCAGGTAAGGCCACCGACAGCAACTCTAGACAGGTTATTATCAAGAAGAGAGTTTTACTAGGGGGGAAGAATATTCGGGGTGCTGAAATGATTAACAACAAAAATGGCATTCCTGAGATACATTTAAAACTAGATCGACTTGGCTTATACAGAATTCAAACTGTGATAGGGCAAACAATAGCTTTTGTCTTGAACAACAGAGTCATTGCAATACCAACTGTTAAAGGCTCTTTGAAGAATCGAACCATTATCCTGCAGGGACAATTTTCTCTTCAAGATGCGAGTATGTTTACAGAAAAAATCATGATGTCTAAGTTGCCCTCCGACTTCGAGGTAATCCGTAAATGGGTAACTCCGCCTGGATTCAATAATACAGTATTAGTAGGAAACTAATTTGGTCCTCGGTGTATCCTAATCGCTTTGATCGATTTCAGTATTTATCGGATGTTCTCGCCACTCTTAGTTACTGAGATTGCAACTAAATATTATGGTGCCCCAAAGCAGATTTGAACCGCTGACCCCTTCATTACGAATGAAGTGCTCTACCAACTGAGCTATTGGGGCACACATGTAAAAATACCATAGATAAATCGTGAGATGAAACCCCTAAACTCTCGTTTAACGAGTAATTTCGACACAACCTACAGACTTATCCAACCCCTTAAGCGCCCACGTCTCTCGCGGCACCTTCAATAGCGGTAGGCTTCGTAATGATGACTTCGTGCTCCCCCGTGTGCTCTAGTAAAACTGGAGGCGCTGAAGTTGGCTTTTGATTATTAACTTCCAATGCCTTTTCTTCTCGTAGCACGGTTGGCCGTTTCCAGCTCAGGGTATCAAACGAACGGCAATCACCACAGTGGGCCTGCCAGCTATCCGCGATGGCACCGCAAGAGCTACAAACCCAATTGTGCGCAATCAAAGCGGTTTCTGCTTTTTCAAACCACTCGGCAGCGGCGCGGGTATCACCGTGCTCTTCGGTTTCAAGACGCCCCATCAAACGACAGACAAGACGGCTGGGGCCACTTTCTTCCGAGGCTAGCTTCAAATACCTGCGGGCTTCACCCCATAGCTTGGCCGATAGGTTTGCTTCGGCGAGAGCAATATGGCTTTCGTAATGATCTGGATTTTTAGAAACCATCTGACCTAAACGCCTTACCCGCTCAACAGCCGATTCCGCAGGCCAGAGAGCAACATAGGCGCGTGCCAGATCACGGTGTGGTTGTTTGGACCAAGCTTTCCGAAGCGCCTTTTCTGCGTCCTTCGTTTTACCTAACCGACCATAAGTACCCGCAAGAAATGTAACCGCAGGCACGAGATCAGGGGCAAGTTTATAGGCTTCTTTCGCGTGTGTCAGGGCCTCTTGTTCTTGGTCCTTATCCCCAGCGCTCAAGGCTTGTTCTAGTTTGACGACAGCACGTTTTCGACCGGCATCTGCATTGCTTAATACTTTGGTCTTCGCGCCTTCTTTTAGCGCCTGATCAGCAGAGGCAAAATCACCTGTTGCTTCAGACAACTCAAACAAACTTTCCAAGACCCAAGGCGTTTTTGGGCTTAAGGCATGGGCTTGTCTGGCCAGCTCAAGAGCGATTTTAAGATCGCCGCGACGCTGTGCTTGCATCAAGAGCCCTCGTAAACCGAGGAATTTGGTTTCCTTGCTTTCCAGCATTGCCGTGAAATAATTCGTCGCGGCCTCTTCATTGCCCTGAAGTTGAGAGGCCTGAGCAGACAACAGCATCGTCAAGGGAGGCTCGTCTGAAAGTAGTGCCTCTGCCTTTCGCGCCATAGCCATGGCTGTTTGCGCTTCACCAGCGGCGACAGCGACCATACCGTGGGTAAGGGCTTTGTAACCCCTTTTCTTACGGTTGTCTTGCCGCGCCTGACCAAAGAGAGCCGGCGCATTGATCATGCTTCGCCAAAAGCGATAGATAAAAGCAGCAGAAACCGCCAGAGCGACGGCCCCAAGAAAGAGAACACCAACCGTGGTCTCCAGGCGATAGCCGATCCAATCAACAGATACGGTACCGGGCCTGTTCGCAATCCAGATAACAACGGTCAGAACCAAAGCCAATTTGATGAAGTAAATCAGAGCACGTTTCATATTATTGTACTCCCCCGACACCGCTACCTTGTTCGGTCACACCGATCAAAAGTAAGGCCAGCTTGCCGCTAACCCGCTCCCCGTCCTGACGCTGTTTTGCCAAAACCAACCATTTATCCATGCCACTGCTTGCGGCACTTGTGAGGTTTTCGAGTTCTCGCAAAGCACCAGAGAGATCTCCTTCAACAAGGAAATTCTCGGCTCTGGCAAGAACACTTGAGGTTCCCACGCCATCCAAAATATCAATGGGGCGAATTGAGATTACATCGCTTACACGACCAACCGCCTTATCAACCCAGGTCTGCCCACCAGCAATTTTATCCGCAGACAGCGCGTTCCTCGCGGCGGCCGGAAAGTCTGCACGAAGTTCGGTTAGGCTCGGAAGCCCTGCTGCTGCAAAAGAAGAAAGTGGGGAGATCAGATCCTGAACGGTCCCAGTTGCAGGAGCAACAGCACGGAGCAGATCCAGTTCCTTGATGAACGGACCCGATCCACGCAGAGCATCACGTAATTGCAGCACACCTAAAGCAAGATAGACATCACCTGTTGCCGGGCTGGAACGAACAGGTTGCCCTCCTTTAAGGGTATCAACCTGTGATGACAGAGAGGACAGCTGAGACTTTAAGCTATTCAATTGCTGTAAGGAAACACCCGTCGGAGAAGATACCGTTGAGCTGGATATCGATCCAGCTCCAGAACTTCCACCTGTTGCGAGAGACATTTCCAACTCTTGTAATCGGTCTTGGGTTTTGCGCATTTCACCACGCAATGAATCCATTAGGCCTTGATCAACATCACCAGTTGTCACCACCACGCCACCACTGGTTAAATCCTTCAATTGGCGATCAAGTTCTGATTGGTGAAGCTTCAAAGTGCGCACTTCTTCGGAAAGAGATAAGAAACGGTTCTCGTCAACGCCCTGGCTTTGATTATCAAAGGCGTGTTGTTCAAGACCGACGATTCTATTTTCGAGATCAACAACCGAACTGTTAGCAGGATCGCTTCCCAAGGAAGGTATATTTTCAACAAGCGGCAACCAATGGCCACGGAAGAAAACAATTCCAGCAACAGCAAGAGCACAAAACCCCATACCATACAAAAAGCTGTTCAGGCCTCCGCCTTTACGAACCACCACATTCTGCGGAATGGTTTCACTAGAAGGATCAGCATCCAGCTTATCTTTCGTCGCATCATCAGATGAAGACTTATCGACGGAAAATTTACTTCCCGAGGAAGGCACCGAGCTTTTTGTTTCCGGGATAGATGATTTGGATGAAGCTGCTTTTCCAGAAGATTGGCCGGAAGATTGACCAGATGATTGATCCGTTTTGATTTTGTCGCTGCTCTCTTCTTGCTCAGGTGCCTCGTTTTGCAGGTTATCACTCTCACGCACACGCGTTACATCTAAAGTGATTTTGGCTTTAGCGGCGGCCTGAAGAATTTCTTCATGGCGGGCAGCAGGGATCGAATCACGCTCTTTCCATCCTTGAACTGTGCTAACCGCGATACCGAGCTTGTTCGCAAGAGGGCGTAAGCCGCCAAAGGCCGTAATAATTTCGTTTGTCGGGCTCTCTTGCACTGAAGGAGAAGAGCTTTTGTCTTTATCAGCGGCTTGAGAAGATTCTTTGCCCCCAGAGCTAGCAGCAGAGTTAACAGGGGAGTTTCTTGATTTATCGCCCGATTTATTGGCCATTCTTAACCTCAGTCATCCAGAAATCTATTTTCAAGAAAACTATGCGCCAGAGTTAAGGGAAAATCTAGTACGTACGTACACTTATTTGTAAGAAGCGATTAACTTAAGTAAAGACTGCCTAGTTGGCCGATCCGATATCATAATTTCCAAACCCTGAATATGTTCAAGATGTTTGGCAACGGCAGAGCTTAGGCAATAGGCTCTACACTCTATGAGCTCCTTCTCTAGTTCCGCTCTCTTTAGTAGCTTTAAGAATATCTTGGATGATCGAGGAGAAAAAAAGCTTATTTCTTTGATTTCATTAGATTTTATTTGATCAATAATGCTAAAATTCAAACTCTCCAATGCCTTGGCTTCATAGAGTATTTCCCGTTGATAGTGAAACCCTCTCACCCTCAGAAGTCCGCCGAGATCTCCAGCTAATTTGGAAGCTGCGGGATGAAGTAAACGTCCCTCATTAGGATTGAGGTTAGAACTTATTAGTTCAGCTAGATCAGCAACATCCCCATTTGCAGAAAACACATTTTCGAATCCGGCATGCCGCGCTGCTTGCGCAGAAGAATCGCCTACACAGTAGACAGGAAGGTTAAAATCGTTAGATCTTTGACAAATCGCACGTACACCATTCGCAGATGTGATCAAAATAGCTTGTACGTTTGAAAAATCTAAGTTTGCGCCTTCAAAAAAATGGATATCAAACACAGGAGAAAGGACGACTTCTCGCCCAACGGCCTTTAGTTCAGAGATAAAAGGCTCCTGATCTACCGTTGGTCGCGTAACGAGATGCTTTGTCATCGTGATCTCTGAGCTAGCTTTATATCAAGTTCTCTATTCGGCCTGTTGTGCTTCGAGAATTCTAAAGAATTCTTCACCCGCTTGTTCTTTTAGGTCACGTCCTGCAGATCGCCCCATCTCTATCGCCTCAGTTACGGGGCCTCGACGTTCAGTCGTAAAAATCTCACTGCCATCTGTCGCAGCCAGCATAGTACGAAGATGCATTTCGTCCCCATTGATTTCTGCAAGGGCCGCAATAGGAGTACGACAAGAACCGTCAAGCTCAGCAAGACAGGCACGTTCAGCAGAAATACGCTGCATAGTTGGCTCATGATGGATCGCATCCACATAAGAGCGTACACGAGTATCACCGATACGGATTTCTAGGCCAACGGCCCCCTGAGCAGGGGCAGGTAACATTTCTTCTATCGAAAGCGCAGAAGTAATTAATTCTGACTGCCCAAGACGGTTCAATCCCGCCACAGCAAGAAGCGTGGCATCAACCTGACCTTCTTCTAACTTACGGAGTCTGGTCTGTACTGATCCCCGAAAGGTTATTACCTCAATATCAGGACGCTTGGCTTTGATCTGGGCTTGGCGACGTAAAGAAGCTGATCCAACAACAGCTCCCTTTGGAAGGTCTGCCAAAGTTTTACCCTTGTTGGAAAACAGGGCATCTCTTGGGTCTTCTCGTTCCAAAACCGTGGATATCTCCAATCCATCTGGCAACCATGTCGGTACATCTTTCATGGAATGAACGGCTATATCGATGCTGCTATCTTGAAGCCCATCTTCGATTTCTTTGGTAAAAAGCCCCTTGCCGCCAATGGCTGAAAGAGCACGATCTTGAATCATGTCCCCTGTGGTCTTAATGACAACGATTTCGATCGCACTATCAGAGGCGAGATCGGCATGGGCGGCACCCAATAAGCGCTTTACTTCGTTAGCCTGAGCTAGAGCAAGCGGGCTACCACGGGTACCAAGTCGGAGGATGGGGTGATCAGTCATCAATAACAGCCATTATATTTAAATTTGTGGGTCAGTTCCATTTTCAGGGCCACCTTACCCGTTCAAGATGATTCCGACAATTCCTACAGCAAGAAGAAGCGACGCGACCAAGCGACGCAGAACCGCCCCTTCTCTTAGGTACAGGCCACCGATCAGAACTGAGATTGGAATAGAGGCCTGACGAACAGTGGCAACCGCTGCAACATCAGCTCCCTCACTATAAACATAGAGAATGAGATAATAAGAGCAGTAACAAATAGCCGCGATCAGCAAGTAGTGTAGAGGTTTGGTGATAATGGCCTTCAAGCTTCGCAAACCTGTATTGTCCCGATCTATGAGCCAATAGAGCATGCAATAGCTAGGAAAACATAACACGTTTACCCAAAAGTTCAGTACAGGAGGCTCGATAATCTGCATCGAAGCCGCATCTGCGAGAGTATATATTCCCGTGCCCAAAAGCGCGAGAAGAGCAAAGCCGAGAGTTATCGGGTCATCCAACAACCGTCGCCCTCGTCTGTATTGTAGAGCAAATGCCCCGGCCAAGACTATGATAACAAACAGAATAACCAGTAAATCATATGACTGGCCAAGAACAAAAAAGTTGAATGAAATCACAATTACCGGTGTAGAGCGTACGATGGGATAATAGGCCGATAGATCTCCGCGGCGTAAAACAATAACCAGCCCGGTGCCGTAACACATCTGCCCGATCCAAGAGAGCAGAATACTGTCCCAGACCAATAAAGCACCGCCAAAATCATAATCAACAAGTAGAATGTGTGTGAAGGAAATAAGGATAAGACCAACAGTCAGGGCGAGAAAGGCTACCCGTTGGTCGTCATCTTTTTTAATAAGGGTATTCCAAAGCGGATGAAGGCACGCTGATAAGATTACCAGTACAGCAATGGTTATTCCCAATTCGTCCCCCAACAACATATCAACTGGCTAACTCGGCAAGAAGGTAAGCCTGATTTAATATTTCTGTAACATTATATCGTTGTTATGACGCAGGAACTGGTTAACTCCTAATAAATTCTATAGATCTATTTCCTAATTTATCAATGCACTCCCTCTTAAAGGCTTTCTGCCCAATCAATCCCGCGTGCTATCCACTCCGTTTTGACGTTGTGCCCCCCATTATGCAGACACAATTCCAAGGCTTTACCTGAACGACACCCACTCCAAATTTTACAGCTCATATCCTTGAGCGAGACTTCGGTTGGAAGAGCTTCACAGCCATTTAAACCTTCCCAGATCGCTACACCCTGTCGAACATCGCCTTGGTGCCAACGCTCACCAATTGCACGTCCTCGCATTGGAACGACTCTGTCGCTTAAACCATGTATGTGCCGAATATTTACTGGCCCCTCACAAGTCACCGGGTGAGGTCGCCAAAAAGATCCCGCTATTGGGAAAAATGCAGAAAACTCATTTCCCATGTAGCAAGCAACGTCCCATGCCATTGAACCTCCTTGAGAAAATCCTGTAGCCCAAATTTGGCCCTGTTTAATTTTCCAGTTCGCCCGGACATCCTGAAGAACATTTTGGGTAAATTCTATCTCGTCGCGCTTTTCACTAGGCGCACCAACGTTTGACCAACTGCGATTTAACCCATCGGGTATTACCAATAAAATTCCACGCTCAGATACCAACTTCAGCAGAGCCTTGTTGTTCTTTACTGTCTCTGCAGATTGTCCATACCCATGATAATAAAAGAGAACTGGCATAAGCCCATCGGCAGAAACTCCTTCAGGCATGACAGCAACATAACGCCCTCCGGAAACATCCCTTGTCTCCACATATGGGGCAGCTTGCGAGAGCGTTGCAAAAGCCAAACCTAGAATTAGCAGTCCTATAACAACCATGGTTTCAACGGGTTTCATGTAAACTCCAGCGACATAAGGAAATCATATCCTAAATAGCTCTGTTTTCGTCCTCACAGTAAACTCAACTTTTGGTTATTTGACCCAGAAGATATGAATTACACCTAGATTTTTTTCTTGGAATATCCGTCATAGTGCAAATTTAAGAGGGAAGGCTTGCCGAAGCGCTAATTATGCTATTTTCTAGAGTGTAATGGTTAAATTCGGTACAGTCTGCAAGGCTCTACCCACTCAACATAATATGGAAGCTATGAAGGTCCTAGGTATCGAAACCAGCTGTGATGAAACAGCTGCAGCAATTGTTGATGGTGACCACACTATCCTCGCCAACAAAGTTCTCACCCAACTCGAGGAACACAAACCCTATGGCGGCGTGGTACCTGAAATCGCCGCACGTAGTCACATGGATCATCTAGATCGGCTGATCAGAGAAGCTCTGGACGAGGCCAACGTCGGCTTCGATGATCTCGATGGTATTGCTGCGACCGCAGGACCTGGTTTAATTGGTGGTGTTTTTGTCGGCGTTATGACGGCAAAAGCTATTGCAGCCTCTCGCAAGTTACCATTTCTCGCCGTGAACCATTTAGAGGGTCATGCACTCACGGCCCGTCTGACCGAAGGTGATGCAGCAGCGTTTCCCTACCTATTACTTCTTGTTTCCGGCGGTCACTGTCAGTTATTGGCGGTAGAAGACGTCGGCTGTTACACCCGACTTGGCGGCACAATCGATGATGCTGTAGGTGAAGCTTTTGATAAAACGGCAAAGATGATGGGGATTCCCTACCCCGGCGGTCCTTTGATTGAGCAAATTGCCAAACAAGGTAATGAAGATCGCTTTGATCTTCCGCGCCCTTTGAAAGGCCGTCCCGGATGTGACTTCTCCTTTTCCGGATTAAAGACGGCAGTTCGCAAAAAGATAATCGAAATTATTGGTGACGGTGGTGACCCCAACAACATGAGCGAGCAAGATAAAGCTGATCTCGCGGCTTCTTTTCAAAAAGCTGTTGGTGATGTTCTCGTTGATCGCTGCAAAAGGGCGATGGATATATTCGAAGAAAAATACGGACGCCCTGGCCCTCTTGTTGTTGCTGGTGGTGTTGCTGCAAATCTTGCTTTACGCAGTCGCCTTACTGAATTAACCGACCAGCGCAATACCAAATTGCTAGCTCCTCCCGTCAAGTTATGTACCGACAATGGCGTTATGATCGCCTGGGCTGGGCTGGAAAGGTTACGCCTTGGCCTCACGGATTCACTTGATTTTGCCCCAAGACCAAGATGGCCACTAGATCAACTCACTGGCGTGAAGGATCTAAAGAAATGACTGCCCAACGAGATTCTAAACCAACAAGACAAAAAATAGGCGTAATTGGTTCTGGTGCCTGGGGAACTGCCCTCGCAGCGGTAGCCGCGGCATCAGAAAATGACGTTACAATCTGGTCTCGAAATACCCAAGTCGTCGCCGATATAAGCAATAAACATGAAAACAAACTCTACTTGAAGGGTGCGGCTCTCAATCCATCCATTAAGGCGACATCAGAAATAAATGATCTTTCTGAATGTAATGTCATCTTATTGGTCGTTCCGTCACAACATCTGCGAAGTGTTCTCGAAGCAAACCGGGATAAGATAAGTAAAAGCGTCCCCCTCGTTCTTTGCGCCAAGGGTGTAGAGATCACGAGCGGCTTGTTGATGACTGAGATGCTAGCGGAAGTCATGCCTGATAATCCTATCGCCGTTCTTTCAGGTCCAACTTTTGCGATAGAAGTAGCTAACGAACTTCCCACTGCCGTTACCCTCGCTTGCTTGGATGAACAGCTTGGTAAACAGCTGGCTCAAACCCTTGGCAGCAGATCTTTTCGCATTTACCACTCGGCTGATCCTATCGGGGCAGAAATTGGCGGCGCGGTTAAAAACGTTATCGCCATCGCTTGCGGGATTGTTGAAGGGCGCAAGCTTGGTGACAACGCGAGAGCCGCCCTAATTACAAGAGGCCTCTCCGAAATCGTCAAACTCGGCCTTGCCAAAGGCGGGCGCCGAGAGACTCTCATGGGATTGGCCGGAATGGGCGATCTCACCCTCACTTGTACCGCTACGCAATCTCGTAATTATGCCCTAGGCAAAGCCTTGGGCGAAGGCACCACAATTGAGGACTATCTGAAAGGGCGGATAACCGTAGCCGAAGGGCTCAGTTCGAGTAAATCCGTTTCAGCTCTGGCTAAAGTCCTGCAGATTGATATGCCGATCTGCAATGCGATCTCTGATGTTTTACATCGCAACGCCAATATCGACCATACCATCGCCAATTTACTGGCCCGCCCTCAAAAAGCAGAATTTTAACAATCAAAGACGATAGGAACTTAACCGTTATGAAATTCATCTTCTCTTGCGTAGATAAAAAAGACCACGCTCACGTACGCGCTGACAACCGCCCGGCACATCTTGAGTATCTAACCAAATACATGGACCGCGTTGTTGTAGCAGGTCCAACACTTGGCACCGATGGTGAGAGCATGACTGGCAGTTTACTTATTCTGGAATTTGATGACGCAACTGCTGCTCAGGATTTTGCAGATAACGACCCTTACAAACAAGCTGGTCTATTTGAACAGGTTACCATTACGCCTTGGAAACAAGTTCTGCCAAAATAACCTCATTCCATTACCGGAATTGAAATTTTATAGCACCGCTTGTCAATAAGTCGAGCGGTGCTATTCTACTTTCACCACATCATATGGGGAGAACGCTTTGGCTTATTGGCTTATGAAAACAGAACCCAGTAGCTGGTCATGGGATGATCAAGTCACCAAAGGCGTTGAACATTGGGACGGTGTGCGGAACTATCAGGCTTCCAATAATATGAAAGCCATGAAACTGGGCGACAGGGTCTTTTTCTACCACTCTGTAAAAGAGAAAAAGATCGTTGGTATTGTCGAAGTTTGTAAAGAGTATTATCCAGACCATACTGACCCCAAAGGCAGATTTGGGATGGTGGATGTCAAAGCACTCTACCCGATGGAAACTGCCGTCAGCCTAGATGATATCAAAAATAACAACGCCCTACACGATATTGCCCTTTTAAAACAATCCCGACTTTCGGTTATGCCGATTAAGGATGAAGAGTGGAAAATTATCTGCCAGATGGGCAATACCAAACCAGAGTGAGAACGGTCGAAAACCCGATTAGAGCTTATTCTCAGCTGCAAGGATCTTGTCTACAGCCTTTTCCAAAGCAGTAATCAATCCGCGGCCCATATCGCCACCGCTTCCTTTAATTTTTTGAGAGATAATAATCTTCATCGCATTTACGTGTGCTTCGACAAGGTCGAGCCTTTTACCTGCGGTTGCTTCGTCTTCTTGAATGAAATGACAAAGAGATTTTGCCGCAGATGTCAGAAGTGGGAAGTTAAAGGTCGCCGCCTGACCTTTGATATTGTGACCAATAGCGTGAATTTCTTCGATAAATTTTTCTTCGCCATCTTGGCCTTTATTCGAGCTATTTGTTACATTGCTTTTTGAACTATTTTTTGCGCAATTTTTAGCTCCAGCCAAAAATTCAGATATTTTCCTGACATCTTCGGCAACCCATATTTCGTAATCACTTTCCATATTCGAAAGAGCGGCTTCTGCAGAAGTAACAATATCTTTCAGTTCTGGCCCCCCATGAGAAGGTACTTTCGGCTTTAGATTGTTGGTTGGCATGTGCAAGGTCGCTTCCAATTCCTGATTCCCCGAATTCCCCCCGACGTCGCTCGCAACCTCGGATTACAATTAAAACAGCTTAGGTATAAAACCTTAATCAAGTACCAACACAAATAACTTCCATCAAACTATGTCGGTTCAGTTATTATCTAAATCATTATGCTGATTGAGTGTTTCGGCGCAATGACCGATCTGAAATGGGCCAATGTATAATAGCTGCAAAAATCCCTAAAAAGATCGAAATCCACCAAACTAAATCATAAGATTTTGTCGTATCATAGAGATAACCGCCAAGCCAAACCCCGATAAAGCTGCCGACTTGGTGGCTCAAGAAAACAATGCCAAAAAGTGTGCCCATATAACGTGGCCCAAAAATCTGTGCCACAAGTCCAGATGTAAGGGGAACCGTGCTTAACCAAAGCAGACCCATCACAAAACCAAAAATCAAAAATGATCCAGTGGATGCCGGCACCAGAATAAAGGCAAGAATGGCTACCGAACGGGCAATATAGATCGCAGATAGAAGATATTTTTTCCGATAGGTTCCCCCCAAAGCGCCCGCCGCATAAGAGCCAAAAACATTTGCGAGCCCAACCAATGCCAGAGTCCAGGCACCAATCTCAGGTGCCATCCCTTTGTCGATCGCATAAGAAGGAAAGTGTACCGTGATAAATGCAAGATGAAATCCACAGACAAAAAAACCTGCGATCAATAACCAATAACCACTGTGACGGCTCGCCTCTTTCAACGCTTCGGGCAGGCTCATTGTCTGTGCGGCTTCAGCAGACCCTGCCTTCACCATAGACACACCACGCAGAAAGTAAGCAGCGGGAATAATTGCCATCACCATTAAGCCAAGTATCACAAGCGCATCAGTCCAACCAAAACTTTGTAACAAGGCGCTTCCAAGTGGGATGATCAAAAATTGCCCGAGAGAGGCCGATGCTGTCGCGATACCAAGAGCAAGGGATCTTTTCTCCTCAGATACGGATCGCCCGATTACGGCGAGGACAACACCAAACGTCGTTCCGCTTAAGCCCAAACCAACAAAGAAGCCTGCGCCAAGATGAGACGCTTCTGGTGAATAGCCTGTTGCACCTAATATGACGCCTGCGCCATAGAGCAGGGCTGAGAAAACAAGGACCCTGCCCGCCCCGTACCGATCAGCAATCATTCCTGCTATGGGTTGGGCTAAACCCCACATTAGATTTTGAATAGCGAGAGAAAAAGCCAAGACTTCTCGGCCCCATCCAAGCTCGTCGGTAATTGGTGTTACAAACAAGCCATAGCTGGCACGTATACCAAACGCCAAACACAACACCACACAACCAGCAGCAATCACTGGCCACACGGCCTTAGAATACGAAGGGGTATTTTCAACAGAAGTCATGACAAACACACTCTTTATAAAGACAGGCTTGTAGAGAACACGCCTATAGAGAACAGATCCTTAGAGAATCAAGAAAAACATCCGCCAACCCACAGTGCAGCATCCCAGAATTTTGCCCCAAAAGCCTCAAGCGATTCTGGGAATATCAAAATGACTGCCAGACAAATCACCATCGCTGCTAGGATGACCAATAGGTGTTTTAATAATGGTTTCATGCTCATTACAATACCTCTCACACGCCAAACAACCAACCAAATGTATCTAATGCAATCCAATAGAAATTATAATAAATATCCGAGTAACCTCTATACTTGATTATCTGGGCTTAACTTGCTGGGCTTAGCTTTGTGGAATCATTTGTAACAAATACGTAATTTTCCCAATTTTTTTATCAAGCATTAACGACTTAACTCTAAGCTTGAAAAATAAACGCCAATTTCACCTTTCAAGTGATAGCAAACTACGTCTGGACATTATATGAGCCAAGAGAGCACCAATAGTTCTCTAAAACATGAGCGTGATCGTTTTTTGGCCTTTGCTTTTTGCCGAGCCGATTTACTTATAGAATTATCAGATAAACACGAGATTGTTTTTGTCAGTGGCGCCACGCAAAGTATTTTTGGCTGCCCTATCGAACAATTGATCGGGGTTTCGCTATCTGAACTTATCTTGCCTCAAGAACAACCTGTACTTGAAAACCTGCTTGCTGGCATGGTCGGCGGCTCTCGTCCTGAGCCTATTGATCTCATATTCAAGAAAAAAGAAGGTGCTCTTCGCCCCTTGTCGATCACAGGCTATTACGTTCAAGACCTCGAAAATCACTATTTTCTCTCATGCAAAACACCTTCCATTATAAAGGCGACAAACGCTCATCCCGACAGAGCTGCTGGGGGGGCGATTGTTCACGATAGAATTAGTTTTGGAGAAGCAGTAACCGAGCACCTAGCCACCCATCCCGAAGATAAACTGACTTTTATAGAGCTCGAAAATTACGACGAGTTTGCCAAAAACTTAAAGAAAGAAGCTCAACAAGAGCTATCTGTAACTATTAATAGTTACCTTCGCGCGAGTTCATCGGAAGCCAACTCGGCAGCATCATTTGGGAACGGTAAATACGGCCTTATTAGTAGGCCGGATCTCGACATTGAAAAATTAAGTGATGAAATTTCTCGGCAAGTAAAAGCAGCCGATCCAACCGGTGTTGGTTTAAAAGTTGAACAAGCAAGTATTGCCCTGGCAGACAGTGGCATATCTGGCGGGAACGCTGCTCAAGCCCTCAGTTTTATGATCCAGCAATTTGCTCAAGATCAAACTGATACATTTAGTCTGGAAGAGCTCGCCCATTCCCTCCCTGAAATTTTGGCCCGTATTCAAAAAACAGCTCATCGGATCAAAAATGTTATCGATGGTGCTGACTTTATGATGGTTTTCCAACCTATTGTAGATATTAAAACACGCGATATACATCATTACGAAGTATTGGCCCGAATAAACGGGGAAACCGGATCGCCACAAGAATTTATTAAATCGGCTGAAGACCTTAATTTAATCAAGGGTTTTGATCTTGCCCTGTGTCGGAAAGCAATCAATTGGATCGAAGACAACCCAAGCAAAAAGCATAATCGGTCAATCGCGGTAAACCTTTCAGCGGCATCCATTGGGGACAAAGAATTCCTTTCTCAACTTACCCCTATGTTGGCCCCCCTTAAAGATACCCCGGATTCTCTTTTATTTGAGATTACGGAATCAACCAAAATTCCAGACCCTGAGCTTGCAAACAACGCGATACAGGCCCTTCGCAAATTAGGCCATAAGGTCTGCCTTGATGACTTCGGGGTTGGCGAGGCCTCTCTTCAATACCTCCGCCAATTCCAAGTCGATATCCTCAAGATTGACGGATCATACGTCCGAGATGCTTTAGGTGACGAAACTTCAGCTCATATCCTGAAGTCTATTGCTGATCTCTGTAAAAAATTAAAAATTCATACTGTCGCCGAAATGGTCGAAGATGAAGAAACAACTCAACTTCTGATCAATTGCAATGTCGACTTTGGGCAAGGCTATTATTTTGGCCGTCCTTGCAATGACATCAGTGTTTTTGAAGAACCGGATAAACCCCGCACCATGGTTAGACGTGGTGACACAATGGAATCCTGGTCTTAATATCCTCTTGTGAATAATAGTAAATCTCATATCTATGAAACCTATGGTTTTCATAGATATGAGTGATCCTGAAATCATCGGTTAGGAAAAACCACCAAACCAAATTGCTGCAATGCAATATAATTTTCATTTTCAGAGCAATAACTTACCGTTTATTTCCAAAAAGACCTTGAGAAATCAACAAAATCCATGAATAATCCCTGCGAACAAAAAACCGCTGTAAAAAATAAAGCAGCGCAACAATAAAAATAATATGGGAGACCGAACCATGTCGGACGCCACTGTATTCCCCGTTCCGGAAGACCTCGCCGCAAATGCCTGGGTAGACGAACCTCGATATCTTGAAATGTACCAGCAATCCATAGAAGCGCCTGAAAAATTCTGGGCTGAACATGGTCAAAGTATTCACTGGTTCAAACCTTTTACAAAAGTAAAAGATGTAAGCTTTGGACCAGGTGATGTTCACATTCGTTGGTACGAAGACGGTACAACCAACGTTTGTTACAACGCCATCGACCGCCATTTACCTGCTAAAAAAGATGATACCGCAATTATCTGGGAAGGCGACGACCCTAGCGAGCAGCTTTACATCACTTATGGCCAGCTCCACGATAGTGTGAGCCGCTTTGCAAACGCCCTGAAAGCGCGTGGCGTTAAAAAAGGTGATCGTGTCACCATCTATATGCCGATGATTCCCGAAGCAACTTATGCCATGCTTGCCTGTGCCCGTATAGGTGCGGTCCATTCTGTTGTCTTCGGTGGCTTCTCTCCTGATGCTCTCGCAGGGCGTATTATTGGTTGCGAGTCTAATTGCTTAATTACCGCAGATGAAGGTCTTCGCGGCGGACGCAAAGTGCCCCTTAAAGCCAACGCAGACAAAGCGCTGGAAAGCTGCCCAAATGTAGACACCGTTTTTGTCGTAAAACGTACGGGCGGTGACATCACTTGGAATGAAAAGCGTGATGTGTGGTGGCACGAAGCCTGTTTAGCTGCAGATACTAACTGCCCTGCAGAGGAAATGAATGCAGAAGATCCACTCTTCATTCTCTTTACCTCTGGCTCAACTGGTCAGCCCAAAGGCGTTCTGCATACCACGGGTGGTTATCTTGTTTTTGCCGCGATGACCCACAAGTACGTCTTTGATTATCACGATGGTGAAATTTACTGGTGTACCGCCGATGTTGGTTGGATTACCGGGCACAGTTATATTGTCTATGGTCCCCTAACCAATGGGGCGACGACTCTGGTATTCGAGGGCGTTCCCAATTACCCAACGGCTTCTCGTTTCTGGGAAGTCTGCGACAAACATAACGTTAGTATCTTCTATACCGCGCCAACCGCTATTCGCGCACTGATGCGTGAAGGCAACGGCCCGGTAGAGAAAACATCCCGCTCTTCCCTACGCATACTTGGTACTGTGGGCGAGCCTATCAATCCGGAAGCCTGGAACTGGTATAACGAGGTTGTTGGCGAAGGTCGTTGCCCGATCGTTGATACTTGGTGGCAGACAGAAACTGGTGGTATTTTGATCACACCTCTTCCTGGGGCTACACCGCTCAAGCCAGGTTCCGCTACACGTCCCTTCTTTGGTATCCAACCCCTTTTGGTCGATAATGATGGGAAAATACTTGAAGGCGCGGCAGAAGGAAATCTGTGTATTGCAGATTCTTGGCCTGGCCAAATGAGGACGCTTTACGGAGATCACGACCGATTTGTTCAGACCTATTTCTCAACCTATGACGGTCTCTATTTCGCGGGCGACGGCTGTCGCCGTGATGCTGATGGCTATTACTGGATTACCGGGCGCGTAGATGACGTGATCAACGTATCCGGCCACCGCATGGGAACAGCCGAAGTCGAATCAGCTTTGGTCGCACATCCAGGCGTCGCTGAAGCAGCCGTTGTTGGTTACCCACACGATATTAAGGGCCAAGGCATTTACGCCTATGTCACTCTGAATTTAGGTGTAGAACAAAGTGATGAGCTGCGTAAAGAACTTGTAACCTGGGTCCGCAAAGAAATCGGCCCGATAGCAACACCGGATATACTACAATGGGCACCGGGCCTTCCCAAAACGCGCTCTGGCAAAATCATGCGTCGAATTTTGCGTAAGATTGCTGAAAACGATTTTGGAAGCCTCGGCGATACGTCGACCCTTGCAGATCCAAGCGTTGTCGACGATCTCATCGACAACCGCATGAACAAATAAGTTTAATAGCTTACCATCTAAAAGGGCCGTCCTTAATTGTTCGGCCCTTTTTCTTTTTCTGAGGAATAACTTGGCACAGTTCCTAAAGCCGGGTCTATTTAGATCTCCCCATTGCTTTTGCCACCACGCTCAAGGCAACATCCCTCTTCGAAGACAAAAACATCAAGGCAATTTATGACTACACTTATAGAAAAATCGTTCTTTTTCTTAAGGCATGGAGAAACCGACTGGAACAAGGAAGGACGTTATCAGGGGCAAAAGGATATACCGCTTAACTCTACCGGGTTGGCTCAAGCCGAAAAGGCCCGGGATCAACTCACAAACCAGACAATCTCGACAATTCATTCCAGCTCACTGAGCAGGGCGCTTAAGACTGCTGGAATTGTGAACTCCAAACGTGATGCTCCTTTATTTAGCCATACCTCACTTTGTGAGTGCCACTACGGTGAATTAGAAGGGCAACTCAAAAACGATGCGACAGTAGATCAACGTTGGAGAGAAGGTGATACACCTACGGGAGCTGAAAGTTACACTGAATTTTCTGCTCGAATTTTAAAAGCTCTCAATAAAATTTTGTCTGCAAAAGGCACGGTTTTGGTTGTAGCGCATAGAGCCGTTTTCTGGCCCATCTCAGAAGCGATCGGTTTCGATGTAAATTCAAACCTTTCAAATGCCCAGCCCTTATTGCTACAGGCCCCAAGCTTACAGCATAAGGCTTGGAAAATAATCGAGATCTCCTAAGTTTTCATCACCACTTTGTCTTCAAGTAATCAAGAAAGGCTCGCAATTTTAGGGGGACAAAATCAAGTTGTTGATAATAAGCCCACATCTCAAAAGGCTTACTTGTATAATCCGCCAAGACTGGGATCAAATCTCCGCGCTTAAGCTCTTCTGCGATCAACAAAGCAGGAATGTAAGCTATTCCCCGGTTGTTAAATGCTGCTGAAATAATAACTTCTGTATTGTCACTGACAAATTTACTCATCACATTAACTTCCTGGGCTATGGTAGCTTCAACTGAGCTACCAAATTCCCACTTCGTGCCCCTTTGAAATTTTCCATATAAAAGACAATTATGATTAGTAAGATCAGACAGGCTCTTGGGAATTCCATGCTCTTTTAGATACCCAGATCCCGCAAACAATTGATTATGATATGTACACAAAGAAAAACCGATAAACGCACCAGAATCAAAATTATCCAGCCGCCTTGATAAAGAAAGATCTGCTCCGGCCACAGGAATTTCATCATAGCCTACTGATTGTAATTCAAATTCTATATCCGGATACAATGACATGAAATCATCCAGCACAGGCACAAGTACCCGGTTTAAGACAGGTGGCGGAGCGGCGATAGTTATCCGCCCCTTAGGTATCTGTCCAAGACTCTGCGTTTCATCCAATAACGACTGCCATTGACCTTCAACATATCGTATCCGCTGATAAAAATGATCTCCAGCTTCCGTTAAAGAGATCCGGCGCGTCGTTCGCCTTAACAGCTGAACTCCCAAAGATGCTTCAAGCTCTCCCACACGTTTACTGATTACCGAGGGACTTACATTCAGCACACGAGCGGCAGCCGTCATTGTGCCTTGTTCAATAACAAGTCTGAAGATCAGTGCGCGATTAAAATTATCCACATTATTTCCATTATGAGAACAGTCACTTTGCAAATTGCTCAATTGTTATCATTTAAGCAAATTATAATATGCGATACCCCCTACATTGAACCCAAGGATATCTCATGTACGTCGTAGAAATAGTTAGTTGGAATGGCAAATCTGGCGTTACTGACCAGGAAATGATCGAAGCCGTTAATGCAATGATTCCCGATTTGGAAAAATTGCCCGGTTTTCGTTATCAATCTCTTTCAAAAAGTAAAAATGACCAATGGGTAGAGATCTATTACTGGGACACAGCTGAAGAAGCCCATCGCTCAAACGACTTAATGGCTGATAAAGCATCCCTCGGACAATTACTGCTTCTTATAAAGCTGGAGAGCCTCAGCATTGAAGTGTTATCTCCCTTTCAAGAATCTATGCCTCTTCAGCTCTAAACGGAGATGCATATTTGTTTGGAATGGATTAGCCCAAGCAATCTATTCCAAACTTTCGTGTATCTTTCTTTCCGGATCAATCGACGCTCTTTCGCTTTGTCGGATGCTCTTCCATATCTGGAACAAGGCATCTGACAGCGTTGTTTCACCAGCCAATGGTGTTGCATTAGGGTCAGCTTTTATATGCCCCTCGTTCATAGCATTATAATAATCAATCCAAAGCTTTGCTGATTCTGAATTAAGTCCCTGATCCTCCATTATCGGCTGCCATTGATCCTCGGGTAATGTTAAGGAAGCAATGTGCTTGGTTAGAACATTGTGACCAGCTTCAACTATCTCACTTAAATCATAAGGTTCAGGGCCATGTAGCTCTAGAAGGTTATGGCCTTCTACCGGATCTAGGATCGCCGCAACCAAAACAGAAACCAGGTCCTTACGTGCCACCATGGGAAAGGCAATTTTCTCAGCAAGAAAGCTTGGCAGTACTGAATGATGCCGCGCCATGGATAAAGCGGGAGCCAGATTTTCCATCAAAAAAGCTGGGCGGATAATTGTCAGGTTAGAGCAAAATTCAGCTAGTTGGGCTTCCATTTCACCCAGAAAGTGTGTCCATCCGCAGAGTTCTTTTGCCCCGAGCGCAGACAGGAAAATCACATTTCGGGTTTCTTGGGGTATTGATAAAGTTTCAATTAAAGCCGATTGGTATGTTGCGATGTCTCGTAGAGACCCAATATCACTACTATAAGGCGGCGCAATAAGCAGTACGGTTTCAACTCCGTCCAGAGCTTTCTCCCAGCTAGAACCGTGTCTTGGATCCCCCTCATTAACCTCAACTCCTCTCCCCCGCCATAGATTCCGACACTCTGCATCGGCGGTTAATACGCGTATGAGCTGGCCTTGCCCCAGGAGTTGTTCCGTAACCGCACGACCAATTGGTCCGGCAGCATCAGCAATGAGGTACATTTGTGCTCTCCGTGTTAAAAGACTGCCTCTCTTATCTCTCCAAGAATAAAGACGAGCAAGCGCCAAAAAGCCGCAGTATCTTTAGAAATTGAAACAATTGAGTTACTTTGTTTTTGAAAGTTACACGGAGATCTATTATCTAAAGATAAGATCCATCCCTATTGAACAGGCATCCAATGCGTTCCACCTGCCCCATATCTCAGACCCTAGACATCCTTGGTGACAGATGGACACTCCTCGTCATTCGCGATCTCATGTTCGTTGGTAAAAGCCAATATGGCGAATTCCTAAACTCGCCTGAAAAAATATCCACGAACATATTGGCTGAACGATTAAAACGACTTGAGACTTCAGGAATAATTGAGAAACGGGCCTATCAAAGCAATCCTCCACGATACGAATACAAACTCACACAAAAGGGAAGTGATCTCCGACCTCTTATTCGCGAGATAACTAAGTGGGGAATCGAAAATCTGAAAGACACTAAAATTCCAGTCTTCTTATCTAAAAAACCTGATTAATTCTCTCACTTACCCGCCACACTCTCTCTTAAACTTTAGCAAGGAACGTCTACTGCCTTGCAAAGAAAATGCATCAACGGCATCGTCGCCTTAAACCCTTCAACGACCTCATGTAGAAATTCAGGACGTTGGGCAGCCTCAGCTGTTGTTCTGTGCATTAAAAAGAACGTTTTACGTTTTAGATCATCAATATGTGGATCATCTGCAGAAAATCCTTTTGGAGGTCGCTTGAGGCCATCGCCCCCAATTCCCCCGAACATCTGCTTCATTTTCTTGTCTTTAAGGACCTTGCTCCAGGCATCTGGGCGATCCGCAATTGCCCGCCTGATCATATAAAGGGCATCACTGGGCGGCATCCATATGCCAGCCCCATACAGAACTTCATCTGTTGCCAAATGTACATAAAACCCTGGCGCATGAGCATCTCTACCTAGGGAGTGACGAAAATGACAAGCTGCATGCTCTTTATAGGGGCGTTTATCCTTGGAAAAACGAACGTCTCTATGTATCCGGAACATAGATCCCCCATTACGTCGGGCATCTGCAACAAAGTGTGGTGTTATTTTAGCAAGGGGCTCGACCATATCTTCAATAAAATCAAGTAAGTGATCTTGGAGACTTTCCCTGTACTTGGATTTGTTATCCGCAAACCAGTCACGTGTATTATTTTCTTTTAAGTCATCAAGAAAATCAAAACCGGCTTTGGGAAACCCAGAAAATTTACCACTCATACTTATCACCCCCTCGAAAAAGCGCCCTCGTATTTTGGATTAGTTTCATCCATCCTATCCCAAGGGACCGCGCTTTTAACAAACACATCTGCGTTAGGGGCGAAAATTTCTGGCTTATCCAGACTAGTCGCTATGATCAAGATCATGCCTCGAGCGATTTCAGGCTCTCCGTAAACCCTACCATTACAATGAGAACAACAAAAAGCGCGCATTTTCCCTCCTGACCCTCCCTCATGTTCAAAACAGCTGGTCTCTCCCGTCACCGAAAAACTCTCCGGCGGAATTCCCATAAGAGAGACATAGGGGCCGCCGCTCAGCTTTTGACAATCCCGACAATGACAATTGATTTTGATTTTAGAGTCCAGGCAGGTTGTTTGATAACGAATCTTTCCACATAGACAACCACCCTCTAAAATTTCTGACATAATTTCCATACTTCCTAAAATTAAAGCGTTATTTTTTCAGTCACAATTCAGTAACTTGCAAAATAAAAGTGACTAAATTGTGGCACTTGATGACAAAAAGGAAACACAAAGCCGTTGAAAGAGGCCAGCTGAACAAATGTTTGCCACATTTCAAACACTTACCCTATTTCTGACATAACTATGCTCGAATATAAAACCCAACTTTGCCTTCTTCTTGTTCCTTCTCAAACCGGCCCTGTCGGACTTATGTTCTGAGGACAGCAACGGTAAATATTTTAACAAAGGAACATAAAATGAAGAAACTATTAGCAAGCGTAATCGCTCTAGGTCTTATCGGCGCAGCAACTATGGCTAACGCAGCTGAAATGACAGGTCGCGTGATGACAACAGACGAAGCAACCAACACAATTATTATGGAAAACGGAACCGTTCTTGAACTCGCGGGCGGGCTCTCTGTTAAGGACTTGGCACCTGGAACAGAAGTCGTCGTTACCTATGATGAAAAAGACGGCAAGAACTTGGTAACAGACATCGCGCCTGCTTCTTAAAGTTCAATCGGACTAAATGAATACGGGCAGCAAGAACGGGTACAACCCCACTCGTTCTTGCTGTTATTCTATGTCTGAAGGTGTGTTGTTATTGTCTTTTGAACGTGAGCCAGCCAACCGCTTTTTGCGGGCTTCGGCATAACGTGTTGCAAATTTAAATGAGAGCCAATAACCCAAGATACCAAGACCAAGGCTATAAGGGATAAAGCCAACAAAAATGGATGTTCCCACTTGCTCCAACATGAAATGGAACACTTCAACAACAGTTTCCCAGACCCCACCTTCGAGAGTCAGCTTTTCAGCCATCATCCGTGAGAAACTTTTGAAATCCTGCTCGCCCTCAAAATCAAGAAGTAGGATACGGCCTGTAATATAGTAAAGATAATACAGTGGGATCATTGTCAGGGGGTTTGAGAGCCACGACCAGCCCATCGCTATAATCAGGCTAAAGTGCCATCCCACCACATATCGACAAAACCACCAGACGATAAAGACCGTATATAATTGAATACCAACAGTCGGCGTCATCCCAAGTGCCAGTCCGACAAAAACGCCGCGCGCAACAGTTTCGGGCTGATCAACGGATCGAAGAACAGGTATAACAAGTCGGAAATAGAGAAGGCGAAGCAATCCTGCGATTGTTTCTTTCTTATTTCGGGCATGCATCTTTTTCTTGAACCAGAATCTCATTTATTTTTTTGTGAACGCCCTCTGTTAACGGATTCTCCGCGATCTTTTTTTTATCGCACTTGTGACCGCTCTTAGCGACTGTTATAAACCAAAATTATCTATAGTCCACGGACAAAAATCCTCGCTTCGAGAGATAGCGAAGACCACAGGACGTCAAAACTATCTCATGCAGAGGGCAGCATTAGGATGAATCTTCCCAATTGGCTTAGTGTGTTCAGAAGCGGCGCAGGTTTTATTGTGATTTACCTGTTACTTGCCGGTACTCAATCTTACCTTATTGCCGCCATCGTCGTCATGATGATTGCAGAGATTTCAGACATGGCCGATGGCCATATTGCCCGTCGCTATGGCCAAGTTACAAAACTGGGGATGATTATTGATCCCATGAGCGACAGTCTATACCGAGCCATGGTTTTCATTGGCTTTCTTGGTATTGGCTGGATCTCGGTATGGTTCGTGGCCGTTATTATCACCAGAGATATCATCGTTTCCTATTTGCGTATTTTTGCCCAGCAACAGGGCTTCACAATGGCTGCACGCACCAGCGGAAAAATCAAAGCTATTGTCCAAGCTTGTGCACAAGTGTGGACCGTGGGTCTCTATGCGCTAAGTGGATTCTTTAGTCAGTATATGGATACTGTCGAGGTTTCATTCTGGCTGCTTGCAATTGCAACAGCAGTAACGGCATGGTCCGGTATTGATTATGCTCTTGGTTACATTCAATCAATGCGAAAGAGCGCAAGCTAATTATTGCGAGGCAGTGTCGCCTATTAGAATCTCTTTAACGACCCAAGGTGCAAATTGAGAAATTTCAGGCAAGCATCTTTGCTCCAGTATTTCTCTCGACTTTTCACTGATCATTTTTTGTAACGATTCGAGCTCGTGGCGTCGTGTTGCCAACATTAGGCTGCGTGAGAATTTTGGCCCAGGCAGAGGTGCGCAACGGATAGACGGTAAATGAGTTTTAGCCTGTAACAGGCAAAGCGGCGTTGTTATCGCCCAACCAATTCCAACTCCCACCATAGCAAGTGTTGCATCCGCCGTATCAAACTCAAATCTCCTGCGCGCATCAAGACCTAGGCGTCGAAGATGAGTTTCAATATTAATCCCGGTCAGGGAGCGTGAACTATAGCGCACCAGAGGAAGATCCTCTATCAGCTCTTCCAAGCTCTCAACCGATTTTTCATAACTAACAGGCAAGGCGAGAACAAAGGGCTCTTGCAACAGTCGATGAGAAATAATGCGCTCATCCGCAGGAATTGATCCCTCAGTGATAACAACGTCGACTTCACGGGTGAATAACCGCTTGAAATGAAGTTTAGTGAGCCCAGACCACACCGACCATTCAACGGCCTCATCCATAAGCTCACGAACGAGATAAGGCCCCACTGTTGTCCCAAAAGAATCAACCATCCCAACATTTAAGCGCGGCAAAGATCGCTGCTGGTGCGCCCGGACCAAAAAGGACGTTTCACGTGCCGTATCGAGTAATGATTTTGCGCGTTCAAAAAGCGTACGGCCGACCGGGGTAAGCGCTGGTGGACGTACAGATCTATCCATCAACTTCACGTTCATCTTCTTCTCAAGACCACCGACGGCCTGAGATACTGCTGACTGGGTAATTCCTTTTTGTTGGGACGCAGCCGTCATGCCTCCTGCCTCAACAACCGTTACAAATATATCTAAGGCACGAAGATCAAGATCGAGATGTGACATTATCCAAGCAACATATCAGCAAGCTCAACAAATCCTGCCCCGGATCGATGACGCGTGATCCAGGTCGGTTCATGAGAGATTCGACCAATAAAATCCTTTACGTTGGCTACTCCAACAGAATGAGGGAACCGGGCAAACATAGGAGCATCATTGGGTGAATCACCCGAAAAAATAACTTGATCAAGTACTTGATCAAGCTCGAGACCATAGACTTCACGAAAGAGAACTTCAGTCATAGAAAGCTTATCGTAATCACCAAACCAACCATTGACGTGAATTGAACTCACTTTTGCTTTTGCGCCTGCGCCTTCAAACTGGGCAACGATTTTATCAATATCTGCCTGTGGTAGAGCATCAACATCTTCACAAAAATCAATCGCAAGATCTGCAACGCGATAATCTTGGTCAGAGGCAATGCCAGAGCCTGGAACCGCCTGAACAATTGATTGGCGTAATTGGTCAATTTTCAATCGATCAGCTTTGCGTTCACTCTCATTTTTCCAATATCGGCAGGTCATCTTTTTCTCTGCGTGCTCATATCGGAAATAAAAAGCACCGTTCTCGCCAACGATCGCATCAACAGGCCACATCCGAACGATATGATCGCACCATCCTGCAGGACGGCCAGTGATGGGAATAACCTTAAAGCCAGCTTGAGCTAGACGTTCAAGCGCAAGATAACTCTCACCAGTTAAGCGGCCATTACTGGTGACGGTATCGTCAATATCTGTCAGGACATAACGAATTTTTTTGCGAACGGCTAAAGGGAAATCGTTTAAGGGCTTCATTATTATTCCAATTTAGAAGGTCCTGAACTGAACCTTAAAGATTTTTTCGTATTATACTTAGCTTTTGGGGCAATAAAAGAAAAGACCAGCCACTCAAGGGCTAAGATCAGGACTCCAAGTATAGAGCGAACAACTTGCACTATTTCCTGTCGCTCATAGCTCTCTCAAAAACGCCTGCAAGTTTCTTGCAGCCCAGCTCAATTTGTTCAGGCTGGCAAGCCCCAAACCCCATCAACAAGCCCTGTTTGGCATGTTCTGACTTGCTATAAAAAAGAGATAAAGGCGATGCTGAAATATCAACTTCGTCTGCCAATTCAACGATACGACGATCACTCACTCTGGTTTTAGCATAATCTGTAAAAAAGGCTGTTATATGTAACCCAGCAGCATCAGGTGATACCGTCAGATAGTCAGAGAGATAGCGTTCAATATTTTTTATAAGGATGCCCTGGCGCTCACCATAGACCCGCCTCATCCGCCGAATATGAGAAGAGAAATGGCCTTCTGCCATAAAATCTGCCAACGCAGGCTGCGCCAGAAGCGAGGACCTCTCATCCATCAGGGTTCTTGCTGAAGCAACGGCCTCAACTAGATCATCAGGCACCACCAGATATCCCAATCGCAGAACATTAAAGAGTACTTTGGAAAATGAACCAAGATATACGACGCGAGAAGGTTGCTTTCTTTCACTTTGTCGGTCGGCTTCAAGCCCCTGTAACGACGTCAAAGGTTTACCCGAATAGCGAAATTCACTTTCATAATCGTCCTCAAGGATCCAGGCATTATTTTCTTCTGCCCAATCAAGGAGTTCTAGACGGCGGCGCAGAGACATTACCGCTCCAAGAGGGTACTGATGTGACGGCGAAACCACAGCCATTCGTGCATTTTCGGCCAACCGACGACCTTCAGATACGGATATTCCTTCCTCATCCACGGGGACTGGAACCATTTTTACGCCCGCAGAATGTAACGGTCCACGCAAACCAGGATAACCCGGCTCTTCGAACCAGGCCACATCGCCAGAATCAAGTAAAAGACGCGCCATAAGATCAACAGCCTGTTGTGCGCCAGAGGTAATCATCACCTGATGCCAATGACAATTCAGGCCCCGTGAAGCACGCAAATGGTCTGCTATGGCTTTTCGTAAAGGTATATAACCACAAGGATCAGGGTTACGAAGAATATCCTGTTTTGGGTAACGCCACGTTCTCGCCAAAGATCGCGCCCAAAGCGGAAAAGGAAAAGAGGCAACATCAGTCATACCAGGTGCAAAGGTTGGACTGCTGCGATGAACACGCTTTTCCATTTCCGCAAGCTCGCACCCTCTTTTTGAAAGCCCTGGACTTTCCATCAGCGCTTTATTTCCTGCTTTATTATGTGAACCACGAAAAAAAATCCCCATATCATCCGGTAATTCTTTAGAGATATAGGTTCCTGATCCCGTCATCCCCTCCAAATATCCCTCGGCAAGAAGCTGATCAAAAGCACCGAGAACTGTGTTCCTAGAACACTTAAGTTCTTTGGCTAAATATCTCGTTGAGGGTAACCTTTCTCCGGGTTGAAGGCGGCCCTTGAGGACAAGGTCGCGCAGCTGACTAAACAATTGCCGTTGCATCGGCACGGTATCGTGTCTGTTCAGCTCTATCTCGAGAAGAGGTGTATTTGTCGTTCGTGTGACCATAATCAAATCTCTAGGTGGCACTCGTATTTAATAAAATATTCTTCATTAATTAGTACCAATTATTCACGCCGAGGCAATCACTAGATCCTAAGGAACAACCGAAGTGCCGAAAACAATTGTGCCAAATTGAACTGAGGCAAATTGAACCCTAACAATATCGTTAATGTATTTCTCCCAATACCTTGCTATGAACGAGTTAAGACACTCCAACTTTAAATATTGAGCATGAGTCATGTCAGAGCAACGCGAAGACCAATCCCAATTACTTGCCTTGTTCGCGCCAGGTGCTTTTGTCCTGCTATGGAGCACGGGGTTCGTTTTTGCTAAAATGGCTTTGCCTTACGCCGAGACCATGACTTTGCTTACGGTTCGCTTTTTAATAGCGGTTGGCCTTTTGCTCCTCATTTCCCTTATCTGGCGCGCCCGGTGGCCTAAATCCATATCCCAGACGATTCACATCGCCATAGCAGGTATCCTTTTGCACGCGACATATCTTGGCGGCGTCTTTGCTGCCATAGAGCGGGGCTTAGAAGCCGGTGTCGCCGCCCTTATCGTGGGCATTCAGCCGTTACTGGTGGCTTTTGTTGCTGGCGTATTCTTGAAAGAACACGTTTCGACTAGACAGTGGTTTGGCCTGATACTCGGCGTAAGTGGTGTTGTTCTTGTGGTGTGGTCAAAATTGCAGGACGGACTAGGAACCAGTCTAGGCGTTGGTATAGCCGTGGTCGCACTTTTTGGCATCTCCATTGGCACCATCTATCAAAAACGTTTCTGTGGTGAAATGGATTTGCGGACTGGTGCCGTGATACAGTACACCGCAGCAGCTATCCCAACAGGTATTCTCGCATATTTTACGGAAACAATGATAATCAACTGGACTGGAGAAATGATCTTCGCCATGGCTTGGCTTGTTATTGTATTGTCTGTTGGTGCCATTAGCTTGCTTTACCTCCTTATTCGAAAAGGGGCAGCCTCCAAGGTATCCAGCCTGTTTTTCCTTGTCCCGCCAACGGCGTCTCTTATGGCGTGGTATCTCTATGACGAAACGTTCCATTCTACGGCTCTGATAGGAATGGTCATGACTGTTCTAGGTGTTGCTTTGGTCAATCTGCGGCCGCTTAAACGTTTTGGCCTGCGCACCCGCCCAAGCTAGGCAAATTCCCTGTGAGATAAAGAGGGATAAGTAAGAGAGCTCTTAGTTTCTAAGGGCTTTAAAATCTACATACTCTGGAAAACCGACGGACTCTGGGCCTATTCTTTATTACCCATTAAGCGATCTTCTAGATCACAGGCTTCGTCGATAATAAGGGTATAAAGCTTGCGTATAAACTCAGGGTCCAGGCCTTTTGACGCTCCCGTAGCAGCATTTCTCTCACGGACCTCATCAACACGATCTTTCAAAATCGCCGGAATTCCGTGCTCGTTTTTGAGATCTGCAACCTCGCGAATAACTTCAAACCGTTGAGAGAAAAGCTCCATAATTTGATCATCAAGATCATCAATACGGCGGCGATAAGGTGCGAGAAGCTCCATAACTCTGCGTTACTCCGAAATCGGGTCAACAAAGTTGACACCCCAAACCAATACACTAAAGGCCAAATTAGAAATCAACGCATATGCCCTTTCGCTCCCAGTCGCCATATCGTGTTGGCTCTGGGCCACTTGGGCCGCCGATCTCTTTTTTCGTCTCCAACCCTTCCATAAATTCCCTTTCACGCTGAAGTCTTGCTTCTATAGCGTTATCGAGATCTTTAGGCGTAACTTTTTTCCGTTTAACACCTGAAGCCACTTCACCTGGTGCAGGAAAGTGGTTCTTACGATTTTTCTGTTTAGGTGTATGTGTCGTAAAAGATCGGGTCATGACTATTGATATGGCATTTCCCCACCCCGATGCCAACCCTTGTCACTGGAATTTTCCTTCCTCAATTTGACGCACCTATACCTCTGTAAAAGGTTAGGTTTTATACTATCATACAACGCCATACTGTGATTTTTTGTCCAAAAACATATCACCTACGCAAAATTAGCTATTTTCTCCCTCGTCAGACGTGGTAAACCCATGCCCATGACTGAAAATCGCACCAAATCAAATAAAGATACGCCTCGGAACAACAACTCTGGCAAAGGGCCAAAGCCCCGCCGTCCAGCAAATCCGAGGAAACTTGTCCTGGCTCTTTTAAAAAACATCCTGCGGGAGAACCAAACTTTTGATGAAGCCCTGAGTAACCATCAGGCTGATTTTGAAAGCATGGAAAGACGGGATCGTGCCTTTACCCGATTGTTGATTTCGACACTTATGCGTCGATTGGGTCAGATTGATAAAGCGATCAACGCCTGCATGAAACGCAAGCTTCCATCAAAGATGGCCGATGTTCGCGATATCATTCGCCTTGGTGCGGTTCAGCTTCTCTATCTCGATACACCACCACATGCAGCAGTCAGTACAAGCCTTGATTTGGCTAGCGGACCACGTATCAGCGGCAACAAACCTCTGATGAACGCTGTGTTACGACGCCTTTCTCGCGAAGGCCAAGACATGCTCTCAACCATGGACGAGAGCTATGACAACCTTCCGCGATGGCTTTGGAATAAATGGGTCAGCACCTACGGCGAAGAAACGGCGCGGGCAATAGCCTTAAGTCACCTCGCTGAAGCCCCTCTTGATCTTACCGTTAAACAAAACCCCGTTGATTGGGCTGAAAGACTCGAAGGCACCGTTACTTCTGGAAATTCGATCCGTTTACCTGCTGGTACTGGCGATCCTGTATTCCTAGAAGGCTATGCCGATGGTGAATGGTGGGTACAAGATTTTGCAGCCAGCTTGCCAGCTCTCTTACTGGGTTCTGTATCAGGTAAGCGGGTCGGTGATATTTGTGCGGCACCTGGTGGGAAAACTGCTGAGTTAATTACAGCTGGCGCCTCAGTTACGGCAGTCGATTCTTCTGCCAAGCGCTTGAAACGTGTCCATGAAAATTTAGAACGCCTTCAGTTGAAAGCAGAAGTTATCACTGCAGATGCCACGAGCTGGCAACCTGAAGAAAAATTTGATGCCCTACTACTCGATGCCCCTTGCTCTGCGACAGGGACCCTTCGCAAACACCCTGAGTTGGGTCGCATCAAACGCCCAGAAGACATTGAAACTCTTGCTGAACTACAAGCTGAATTACTGAAGAACTGCGCGGAAATGCTCAATCCTGGTGGAACCCTTGTCTACGCAACTTGTTCGCTTGAACCTGAAGAAGGTCACCTGCAAATTGAGAAATTTTTGGGAGAAAATCAAGGCAAATTCGAACGAGTACCTGTACAAAGCAAAGAGCTCGGAGATGCAGAGTGGTTATCTTCTCTATTGACTGACAAGGGTGATCTTCGCTGCCTACCGTGCCACAGACACGACGAAGGCGGCATGGACGGTTTTTACGCCTGCCGCCTTCGTAAAGTAGCCTAGCCTTTTGGTTAGGCTGCGCGGATGCCTTCGATAAAGGCATCAACGCTCTTACGCATCTCTTCTGCTTGAACCGCCAAATCATTGGACGCTTCCAGCACTTGTTGTGAAGAATTCCCAGTTTGGGTGGACGCTTCACTTACGCCTTGCATGTTAGACGTAACCTCTGCAGTCCCTGCTGAAGCCTCTTGCACGTTACGGGAAATCTCCTGAGTGGCTGAGCCTTGCTCTTCAATCGCGGTAGAGATTGAAACAGAAATTTCGTTCATTGATTCGATGGTTTTACCGATCGCCTCAATCGCATCAACAGCTGTGCGGGTTACGCCTTGCATCTCATCAACCTGACCACTGATTTCTTCCGTGGCTTTTGCGGTTTGATTTGCAAGGTTTTTCACTTCACTTGCCACCACTGCAAAGCCCTTACCAGCTTCGCCTGCTCGGGCGGCCTCAATGGTTGCATTAAGGGCAAGCAAATTAGTCTGTTCAGCAATGTCAGATATTAATCCAACCACCTCACCAATCCGATTGGAAGCCTCTTCAAGCCCCTTGATTGTGGCAATGTTTGCATCCGCTTTTAAAACCGCATCACTTGCGATTTCACTTGATTGTCCAACTTGACGGTTAATTTCTTCGATGGAGCAACTCAGTTCTTCAGCTGCCGCAGCCACTGTTTGAACATTGACAGAGGCTTCTTCAGCTGCTGCCGCCACCGTGTTCGAACGAACAGCTGTATCCTGAGCAACGGATGACATCTCACCAGAAGTCGTATTCATTTGAGAAGCTGCTGCGCCAACATGCGTCAGTATTTCATTACTATCAGTTTCAAACTGAGCGACCAGGTCTTCAATCTTCTTAGTCCGAACCTCACGCTGGCTTACCATTTCTGTCTCTTTGGCCGCCATTTCGTCTTGTGCAATCGCATTCTCTTTAAAGGTTTGAAGTGCTGAAGCGATGTCTCCGATTTCATCAGACAAGGTCAAGCCAGAGATTTCAAATGACTTATCACCCTCAGCCAACATAAGCATCTCGGATGTTGATTTTTGGAGCGGCTTCACGATCGAACGTGCAAAATACCACCCCAGAAGCGCCACTAAAAATAAGACACCAAGGCCAATTAAAAAGATGTAAAATGCCGCTTCATTTGAAGGAGCCACAACTTCTTCTTCATCGATCTCAGCCATCAGAGCCCAACGAACACCTAAGAAATCAAGTGGCTGGTATGCGGACAGGACATTAATTCCACGATAATCAGGAACAATACTAATACCAACCTTACCTTCAAGAGCGAGGCGCACCGTTTCGGTATTCACTTCTGTACTCAAAATTGTTGATTCCTCGGAAAACCGGGAATCACTACGCATCAAATAATCCCTGCCGACGACATAGGTTTCGCCAGACTCACCCATTCCAGTTTCCTGCTGGAGCACACCATTGATTCTATCAATCGGCATTTGAAAAATAAGAACACCTTGAAAACCGTTTTTTGAAACAATCGGTGTCGACATGAAACTCGCGGGGGCACCATAACTGGGTGAATAAGGAGCAAAGTCAATGAAGCTTAGACTTCCCGATTTTTTATTAGCCAGGGCAGCTTTAAAGGCCTCCGCTAGCCCAGTATCTTTATATTTTCCATCGATTAAATTGGTCGCATAGTCCAGCTCTTTAAAAACGGTATAGACAACATTGCCATCCCCATCGACCAAAAAGATATCATAATACCCACGGGCAAGAAGCATTTGGCGAAACCAAGGGTGAAAACGTCTGTGTTCAGTGTGATAAGCACCTTCAAGTTTGGGGCCATCATACAAATGCTTTTCACCAATTTTTTCTGGATTTCCCTTTGAATTAGTAGCCTCTGCAGTTTTATCATTGATATAAATTCCATGTAATGATTTTAAAGGATCCTTGTGAACCCTTTTTTCATCACGAAACCCAAGGGTGAAGTTCGACATTGCGTTCTGCACATAGCCATTTGCAGCAGATACAACCAAATCTTCTTCGATAGACTTCAGATAATTATTCAATGAGTTTTTTCGGGATTCAGCCAAAGCTATGAGCGTTTGCTCTTCAAGATGTAGTAAACTTGTTGACGTATTTATGACGCTAAATATACCAACAGAAACTACGGATAAAGCCGAAATTATAACGAATAATATGGGGAGTTTTTTTGATATTCTCATACCAAATATTTTAGAAATACTCATAGCCCTAGAAATCCTCCTATCGCCCTTTAATGCCTTAATAGCTAGAAATTTATTTTTCTTTATCTATCCAGGCAACCACCATCTACGCATACTATGATATGCACAAATTCTTAAGGAGAGTTTAAAATTACTACCTTTAACTACTTATAAAAGAATAAATCGGCACGTAATTATTATCATATCACTACATAACTATTTGTTTTCGTTATTATTAGAGAGACATCTTTTCTACTGCCAATTGAATACCATAAAATTAAACCGTATAGCATAATTAATATATTTAAGGTACTTACTACAAATGCAGAAGTATTTAATTATGGATAGGAATTTTTAAACCCACCTTTACTTGGTCCATAACAATATTTGTTTTAAATTTACTTATTTCAGAATTTCCAAAAAAATACTCTCTCGTAAACTGTTCGTAATGCTGAATATCTCTTACAAGTAAAATAATGATAAAATCAGCTTCACCCGTCGTGTAGTAACATTGCTGTACCTCTTCAGCCTGACGCATTCTGCGCTTAAAGGCATCGAGAACATTTAAGTTTTCACGCTCTAGGCTTACTTCGGTAATCACCGTCATGGGATGCCCAAGCTTTCGGGGATCGAGCAAGGCGACTTCAGAGCGAATAACTCCGCTATCTCTTAGCCTCTTTAACCTCTTTTGAACCGCAGCAGGCGATAACCCAACCCCCTCACTTATACGCTCAGCAGTCATCCGGCTGTCCGTTTGTACTTGCGCCAAAATCTTGTAGTCAAATGAATCCATTACAATCTCCTTCAGAACAAATTGACCAACATGGAATAAATTTTATCCATAATCTTATCATCTTCAATTAATTTCGGACAATACATATGATATTCTGTAATTATATGAAATAGAGGTTTTGACCATGGCTAGTATCACTCCGCAAACTCTTGACCCTCTCAATGACATGATGAGAAAGATCCGTCACGATCTCCATCGTCATCCAGAACTTGGATTTGATGAGACTAAAACCGCCGAAAAAGTTGCATCAGAACTCAGATCTTCTGGACTTGAGGTTTTTGAAAAAATCGGAGGTACAGGGGTAATTGGTATCCTTAAAAATGGGGGCGGCAATAGAGCTATCGGGTTAAGAGCAGACATGGATGCATTGCCAATATCCGAAACAAGTACACACGACTATGGCTCACAAACTCCTGGAGTTATGCACGCCTGCGGGCATGACGGGCATACAGCCATGCTCCTCGGAGCAGCTAAATTTTTAGCCGATACCCGAAATTTTGATGGCACAGTGGTTTTTATTTTCCAGCCTAATGAAGAAAACGGTCTCGGTGCTCAGGCAATGCTTAATGACGATCTTTTTACACGATTTCCGGTTGATGAAGTCTACGGCATGCATAATCTTCCTGGGGCGGCGAAAGGCAGTTTCTCCACCCGTGCAGGAACGATTTGTTCCAGTGAAAGTCTTTTTGAAATTGATATCCAGGCACGTGGAGGTCATTCCGCAATGCCCCAACAGGGTGTCGATGCGATCTTAATTGGATCAGAAATAGTCCAAGCTCTTCAAAACATTGTTGCGCGAAAACTCGAACCAGGCAGTGGTTGCGTGGTATCAGTAACTGAGTTTATTACTGACGGCAAACGCAATGTCCTTCCAGGTTCGGCTCTCCTAAAGGGGGATGTAAGGGCGCGAACGCCAGAATCTCGTGATCTAATAAAATCTCTGATGCAACGTATTATCAATGGCATAGCACATTCCCATGACGTTGATATCGAGTTCTCATTCAAAACTGAATTTATCGAAACGATTAATTCACAAGAACAGACAGACGTATCTATTAAGGTTGCACAAAACCTTTCCGATCAGGTTGATGGCAATAGAACTCCAATGTCCTTCTCAGAAGATTTCGCCCACCTTTCAAATGCAAGACCGGGATGTTTCATATTGATCGGCAATGGCACCGAAGGGCCAAATGGCAAGCCATTACACGCTTCTGATTATGATTTTAACGATGAAATACTGACTACTGGTGCGTCTTACTGGGCATCCTTAGTATCCGAACGCCTTCCCAAATAGGACACAAAAAATGCTCCCGACTTTTGAACACGCTGATTTATCTCACACTCCTTTCCAGCGCCATACCGGAACTGCGAGTGAAGACATTATTACCCGTGACGCTTTCAATACCGCAACTGCAGAAATAACGGCTTGGGAAGGATATAAACCAACCCCGCTTCACCAATTAACGTCTTTGGCAGCCGAACTTGGTATTGACGATATTCTATATAAAGACGAAGGGCCTCGGTTTGGCCTTGGCTCTTTTAAAGCACTCGGAGGTGCCTATGCTGCAGAGAGAGTACTCCAGCGCGAATTATCAAAAAAACTGGACATCCCCGTTTCATTAGCCGACATCAGAAATGGCCGATACGTTTCAGAAGCCAAAGAGATAACCTTGGTATCTGCCACGGATGGCAACCATGGCCGATCCCTCGCTTGGGGAGCACAGAGATTTGGTGCCACTTGCAATATATACATTCATAAAGGTGTAAGCGAAGGGCGCGCGGAGGCAATGCGTCAACTCGGAGCTAATGTTATTCGCATCGATGGCGATTACGATGCCTCCGTTCATTTGGCTCGAAAAGAGGCAGATCAAAATGGCTGGTTTGTTGTCTCCGATACATCTTGGGAAGGCTATGTAGACCCACCACTTGATGTGATGGCGGGTTATGGCGTCATGACCAATGAATTAACAAACCAGATACACACCCTGCCGACTCATATCTTCCTCCAGGGGGGAGTTGGGGGATTGGCTGCTTCAGTCTGCTCCGCTCTTCGTCAACATTGGGGACAAGATGCCCCTCGGGTTATAATTGTTGAGCCCAACCTCGCTGCTTGCCTATTTGAAAGTGCACGCAACGATACCATAACGACGGTAGCTATTAACGATGAAACAATGATGGCGGGGCTTTCTTGTGGAGAGCCTTCACCAATTGGTTGGAAAGTTCTGCGCGAAGAGGCCTCTGACTTCATTCAAATTAGCGATGATCTCGTTGCTCCTTCTATGCGACTTTTGGCAAATCCACTTGGACATGACCCTTCAATTGAAGGGGGTGAATCGGCCGTTGCAGGTCTTGCAGCAGCCATTTCAATCGCCCTCAATCCAAAACTTAGAGACCTTATGGGGCTTGATAAGAACTCCAAAGTTCTCCTAATTGGCTCAGAAGGTGCTACTGACAAGGCTCTTTACGAGAAGATTATGGCAAACGAATAACCCACTCTCTTTATCCGGCCTTATCTGGCAAAACCTTGCGAAGAAGAGTCTATACTGGTACGAAAGTTATTATAATTTCTACTGGTAATTGGGCTCTTCGCCCTTGGACAAGAACGAACCGGATAAATGCAAAAGCAAACTCGTATCGCTCCCTCTATTCTCGCCGCCGATTTTTCACAATTGGGCCTCGAAATTCAGCGCCTTGACCAAGCTGGGGCCGATTATATTCACGTGGATATTATGGACGGCCACTTTGTTCCTAATATCTCTTTCGGCCCTTCAATTACCAAGGCCGTTCGCCCATCCACAGATAAGCCCTTTGATGTCCACCTTATGATCTCTCCTGTAGATCTTTACATTGAAGCCTTTGTTGAGGCCGGTGCCGATATTATTACCATTCATCCTGAAGCTGGGCCCCATTTTCATAGAACAATCCAACTAATCAAGTCTCTCGGCGTAAAAGCTGGATTGGCTCTTAATCCAGGTACCCCCCTTGATATTGTTGATCATGTAATTGACGATCTTGATCTATTACTGGTGATGTCAGTGAACCCCGGCTTTGGTGGACAATCCTTTATTCCTGGAGCCCTGGGAAAAATCACTGCATTGCGCGAGAGAATTGACACCACGGGTAAGGATATAGATCTTCAGGTCGATGGCGGGATAAATTTTGAGACGGCCCCTAAAGCAGTCGCTGCGGGAGCAGATCTCCTTGTTGCTGGCACTGCCACCTTTAAAGGTGGTCCAGATAACTACGCAGCCAACATAAAAAGAATGAAAGGCCAGTAAGAGCGTATAACGCATGGAAGGGCGAAGCCAAACCCACTCATCAGATACAAATCAAACGGTCGGCCGCTGGCTACACGGCAAGACCAGTTTGGCTGAACGCTTGGCTTCATTTTTCAGACTTCCCCTACATATCATTTTGGAAAGACTGGGATATAAATTTAAATATCCCCTTTATTCCAGCCCACTTTACAAGTGGTTTTTACAAGGAAAATCCGTCCCTAGTTTGAATTACACTCCCTCAGACCCCTGGTTGGGGGATCCTGCTAAAGGGCGCGATATTCTTAATGGAAAAATTGAACTGGCTGGACAAACTATTTCGAACCCTGCTCCTCTTTGGGCTCCTCTAGGTGCAGATTCAAATTGGCTCAAAGAGTACCATTCTTTTAGCTGGCTCCGCTCCTTGCGCGCAACCGCAGGCGACCATGCACGTCGTACAGCACGGGAAATGATAAAGCGGTGGATTGAAGACAATAGCAAATGGCGCGCACTCTCGTGGGACCCGGCAACAACAGGTTGTCGCCTTTATAACTGGCTTGGCCACTACGAATTCATTGGAAATTCAGCTGATATAGATACACGGCAGCGTTTACACGAAAGCCTCGCGCAACAGGCGCGCTATCTATCTCACTGCTTACCTGCGGGCATGACTGGCGTTAACTTAATAAGAGCCATCAAAGGCTTACTTTATGCAAGCGTTTGTCTTCCTGAAGGCAAAGAATGGCTAGATCACGCTCTCAAGTTGCTATCTAAGGAACTATCTCAACAAATCCTTCCTGATGGTGGACACATCCAACGCAGCCCGCATATTCATCTCGAAGTTCTCCGCCATCTTATAGATATCCGTGCAACCCTCCACGCTGGCGGCGAAGAAGTACCCGGCTCGATAATCTCTGCTATAGAATCAATGTCACCCGTATTAAGGCTGTTTCTCCATGGGGATGGAGGTCTTAGTCTTTTTAATGATTCAAACGAAGATCATGGCTGGCAAATCGATATGGTTTTGCAAAGGGCAGAAGGGCGAAAACAGCCTCTTATGTCTGCCCCTCAAAGTGGTTTTCAACGCGTACAATCAGGGCGTATCTTATTGATAGTGGATGCTGGCGCTCCACCACCTCCTGGTTACGATCTCACTGCACACGCGGGCACATTGAGTTTTGAGATGTCTGTCGGGAGGGAGCGTTTAATCAGCAACTGCGGTGTTCAACGCCATCACGCTCAGTGGCAATGGGTGCCAAGAGCAACAGCAGCCCACTCGACAGCGACACTTTGCGAAACCAATTCCGCTCATTTAACGCCTTTTGGCGGGCTTGCTAAACGGCCCCAAAATGTCACCTGTCGCCGCGACGAGAATCAGGGAGAAATATCACTCGATATGAGCCACGATGGCTATGCTGAAAAGTTTGGATTACTTCACCAACGCACGCTTACCGCCCTTGCTAAAGGTGTTGGAATTCAAGGCAGTGATCATTTTAACTCAACCAGTACCTGTCTCTTATACACATCTCCGAGCCCACGAGACCGAGGCTGATCTCGT
>CAJXUS010000005.1 GCA_913060675.1 uncultured Rhodospirillales bacterium | reverse complement strand
GAGTCTGGGCCGTGTCTCAGTCCCAGTGTGGCTGATCATCCTCTCAGACCAGCTAAAGATCGTAGACTTGGTGAGCCATTACCTCACCAACTATCTAATCTTACGCGGGCTCATCATAGAGCAATAAATCTTTCCCCCGTAGGGCGTATGCGGTATTAGCATTCGTTTCCAAATGTTATCCCCCACTCCATGGTAGATTCCCACGCGTTACTCACCCGTGCGCCACTGTCCTGTTCCCGAAAGAACATTCTCGTTCGACTTGCATGTGTTAAGCCTGCCGCCAGCGTTCGTTCTGAGCCAGGATCAAACTCTCAAGTTGACCTGACTTCCATCGTAAGACAGAACTCAAATTTATTTACTGACTAGGTATAGTGTAACTTATTTCGAATAAGATACATAAACTAGCTAGCTCGTTGCTAAAACCAACAAACCGCCGTTCACGCATCCTTTCCATCTGATCCACAATGTCAAACAACAGACCCTTAAGGGTCAATAACAAATTACCAAACTGGAACCAAGCGAACCCGGCCCCGAAAAGCTAGACGATATATATAGTCTTTTTCCCTATCGTCAAGGAACATCTGAAACATTTTTGTAAAAAACTTTTAAGATCTAAATCTTAAAATCAACAATCAACGAATAATCACTAACTGCCTGTTTTTACTCCACCTTTCCGATGTACCGTAGAAGCGTCTGCCTCGTTGGTGAGCGGTGTTATAGGCCCCACAACAACACCTGTCAAAGACCTTTTGCAATTTATTTACCTTTTTCCAACATCTTTGCCGCGGTCAAGAGCACCAAGGCCTGAAGTCCCGCAGGAATGCAGGCCTTTTTTAAATTAGTGAATCGAGAAAATATTGACAGGAATCCAGAAATATATCACTTTGGCGATGCAGAGTTATTGAGGTTCCCTTAATTACAACAACAAACACGGCCGTATGTCGTCTCGGATTCCGGAGCACTATGTGTGAACAATAGATTCCACACGCCTACTTTTATGGTTAAAGCAGCACTCGGCGCGAGCCTATCGATTCTTACTATTGGGGGGATCTTTTTATGGTTATCCAACAGTGCTCTTATAGAAGGGGAAGCTGAAGAAGCAAAAGCGACTTCAGTACAAACAACAGAAGCCGCAAAAGCGTCTCCTGAATTAATTGCCACCTTAAAAACTGATCTTATGACCAGTGAGTATGTTGCTGTCGGTGCAGTCCCCACAGAAATTACTCCTGATATTGCGATCCCAACTGATATTGAGAAAATGGTTACGGTGTCTTCTGGCGACACCTTAATGAGCCTTTTAGTGACAGCTGGCGCGACGAGATCAGAAGCCCACGGAGCGATTACGGCCCTCACCAATGTCTATTCGCCACGGAAAATTCGCCCTGGCCTGGATATAGCCCTCACATTTGCGCCCCCCACCACAGTGGAAGAGGCTGAAAACTCTCGCGATGTTGGCCCCTTGAGAGCGATGCAGTTCCAACCAAGCGTTGAGCGCATTGTAAAAGTCAGCACGACAGAGGGAGAAACAACCAAGTACATAGCGGAAGAGATTCAGCGCCCCCTCACCATGAGAATGGCCAGGAGCACAAATGAGATCACGAGCAGCCTGTATCTGGCGGCAACAAATGTCGGTGTTCCGAACGACATAATGATCAAACTCATTCGAGCCTATAGCTTTGATGTCGATTTCCAACGCGAAATCCAAAAGGGCGACAGCTTTGAAGTGGTCTACGAAGCCTATTACGATGAAGATAACAATCTCGCCAGAACCGGAGAGATGATCTATGGCAATCTGAATTTGTCAGGGGATGATTTGCAGCTCTACCGCTACACACCCTCCAGTGGCTTTACCGACTATTTCAATGAAAAGGGACAATCCGCGAAAAAAGCGTTGATGCGTACGCCCGTTGACGGCGCTCGCTTATCAAGCCGCTTTGGCAAAAGAAAACACCCGGTCCTTGGATATAACAAGGTACATAAGGGGGTCGATTTTGCCGCTCCTCGTGGCACACCAATCTATGCTGCGGGCGACGGTGTCATTGTTCGCGCCAATCGCTTTAGCAGCTTTGGCAATTACGTGAAAATTCGCCACCACAGTGGATATGAGACGGCATATGCCCACCTCAAGGGCTTTGCCAAGGGAATGAAAAAATCCAAGCGTGTCCGTCAAGGCCAGGTTATCGGATATATCGGAACGACAGGACGCTCAACAGGACCACACCTACACTATGAAGTCTTGTACAACGGTCGGCAGGTAAATCCTCTGGGCGTGAAACTTCCCGCAGGTGAGAAGCTTAAAAGCGCGGATCTCAAGAAATATAAAGTCGAAAAACAAAAAATAGACAGTATGATGAATGAGTTGAAAAAACCTGCTGCCATTGCGGGATTACAAACCAACTAATATCTCAAGCAGAAAACCTCTAACTGAGAATCTTGCTCCTCACGAAAAGAAAAGGACCGCCAAAAACTGCGGTCCTTTTTTATTACCTATAATCTGCAGGCTTATATAAAATCACTGAGCTTATGAGGGCGAAACATTCTTTCCATTAATACTTAAGCCGGCATCACTTGCAGATACACTTAAGCTATCACCATCGTGCACGGCCCCTTCCAAAATCATTGAAGCAAGCGGATTTTGAAGTTCCCGCTGGATAACGCGCTTCAGAGGACGTGCACCATAAACAGGGTCATAGCCTTTATCCGCCAGCCATTCGATTGCAGCCTCATCCAACTCAGCTTTGATCTCTCTATCTTGGAGAAGGCTTTCCAACCGCGCGAACTGAATACCCACAATCGCATTCATATGGCTTCGTTCCAAACGATGAAACAGGAGTACCTCATCCAACCTGTTGAGAAATTCTGGTCGGAAGGATGCGCGAACAACTTCCATAACCTGCTCACGCACAGCGGTACTGTCCTCACCTTCTGGCTGGTTAGCAAGAACATCAGAGCCTAAGTTAGATGTCATGATGATGAGTGTATTACTAAAATCTACCGTACGTCCCTGACCATCGGTTAAGCGACCATCATCCAGAACCTGAAGCAGAACGTTAAATACATCTGGGTGTGCTTTCTCAACCTCGTCAAATAATACGACCTGGTACGGACGTCGACGAACGGCTTCGGTTAAGGCACCGCCTTCCTCATAGCCAACATATCCTGGCGGCGCACCAATCATACGTGATACCGCGTGTTTCTCCATATACTCGGACATATCGAGACGCACCATTGCGGTATCGTCATCAAACAAAAAAGCTGCCAAAGCTTTGGTTAGTTCCGTCTTCCCCACACCTGTAGGGCCCAGAAAGAGGAAAGATCCCATGGGGCGATTAGGATCTTGCAATCCGGCACGTGAACGGCGCACAGCGTTTGAAATGGCAACGATTGCTTCGGCTTGTCCAATAACCCGCTTCCCTAGAAGTGTTTCCATTTTCAAAAGCTTATCACGTTCACCCTCAAGCATCTTATCGACGGGAATACCTGTCCAACGAGAAACAACCGCAGCAATAGCATCCTCGCGAACTTCCTCATTGAGCATATGGGTTTCACCAGCTTCTTCTGCTTCCACCAGGGCACGCTCGAGCTTTGGTATACTGCCGTATTTAAGTTCGCCGGCTTTTTCTAAATTACCGTCACGCTCTGCTCGATCGAGCTCCATGCGTGCATGCTCCAGCTCTTCCTTGATCTTCTGGGCGCCAGCAAGTTTATCTTTTTCAGACTTCCACTGACTTGTGAGGACATTGCTTTTTTCTTCCAGCTCAGCAATCTCCGATTTTAATTTTCCCAAACGATCTTTAGCGCCCCTATCACTTTCTTTCTGAAGGGCGGACTGTTCGATTTTAAGCTGGATAAGCTTGCGATCCATCTCGTCAATATCTTCAGGCTTCGAATCAACCTCCATGCGCAAGCGACTGCCAGCCTCATCGACAAGATCGATGGCTTTATCCGGTAAAAACCGATCCGTGATATAGCGGTTGGATAATGATGCTGCAGCAACAAGAGCAGAATCGGTGATTCTCACTCCGTGATGCAGCTCATATTTTTCTTTCAATCCTCTAAGAATAGAGACCGTGTCCTCAACATTAGGTTCTGCAATCACAACCGACTGAAAACGGCGCGCCAGTGCTGCATCTTTTTCAATATATTTACGGTATTCGTCCAAAGTGGTTGCGCCGACACAGTGCAGTTCACCTCGGGCCAAGGCAGGCTTGAGCATATTAGAGGCATCCATAGCGCCATCCGTTTTACCTGCCCCAACCAAAGTGTGTAGCTCATCAATAAAGACAATGATCTCACCGCTTGCATCCGTGACTTCCTGCAATACGGCCTTGAGACGCTCTTCGAACTCACCTCGGTATTTAGCCCCGGCAACCATACTGCCAAGGTCGAGAGACATTAACTTTTTATTGCGCAAACTTTCAGGGACATCCCCGTTAACAATTCGAAGCGCAAGTCCTTCGACAATGGCTGTCTTACCAACACCGGGCTCGCCGATGAGAACGGGATTATTTTTGGTTCGACGCGAAAGTACCTGTATTGTTCGTCTAATTTCTTCATCGCGACCAATAACCGGGTCTAACTTACCTTCTTGCGCGAGTTCTGTGAGATCGGTTGCATACTTTTTTAAGGCCTCATAGCTGTCCTCGGCCGAAGCTGACTGAGCGGTACGCCCTTTGCGTAAGTCATTAATAGCAGCATTCAATGCCTGAGCAGTTAGCCCCGCGTCTTTCAGTATCTTTCCAGAAGCGGCTTCACTGGAAAGGGCTAGCGCGATAAGAAGGCGCTCTACAGTGACGTAATTATCACCCGCCTTTTTTGCAACTTTTTCGGCCTGTTCAAATACTCTTGCGGTTTCTGGCGCAAGAAATACCTGTCCAACATCCTGGCCGCTGATCTTAGGAAGTTTAGCAAGCTCTCGCTCAACGCCTTCCAAGGCTTTTCCCGGGTTACCTCCAGCAGCAGTTATTAAATTTGCAGCCAGACCTTCACTATCATCGAGCATTACCTTAAGAATATGCTCAGGCGTTAGTCTTTGATGATCACTGCGATGCGCAAGACCTTGCGCTGATTGGATAAATCCCTGTGTACGTTCAGTGTAATTATTCACATTCATTTCTAAAGCCCTCTCCGTTATGCCTGATGAACAGCACATAACCGTTGATGCCAATAACAACCATCACCCACATTAGCAGCATGACGATACTCTGGCGTTGATTTTAATCACCCGCCTATAAAATATATGGGAAAACCAAAAGAATAATACAAGGTAGAATAATCTTAAATTCTACCAAAAGAAGTACTCAGAAATTTCCCGGTAATGGTCAAAAAAAAACCCTGCCCGGAGGCAGGGTTGGGAAATCCCATAGTTACGTCAGGAGAGATGAGTACATACCCAGAAGGAATACAAACGATCTATAAAATGGCATGTTGCCCAGATGCTTGCGTGTCTTCCTCGGTAGGAACTACAAGAAGGAACTTAGCCGAGAAGATATTAATGTGCAACTGAAAATCATTCTCATTTGCAATTATTTTTTTACTACCTGAAATTGAACATGTTTTCTTTTGATAGGAAAGCGGGAAAACCCTAGGAAAACGGCGATTTATCAATCATAAATTATTAAATCCTTGAAAAATAATAAGGAAGGAAGAAAATGGTAAAAAATTAGGTGAGATCCATGTCTGCTCAAATAAATGCAATTTACCGTTACCCAGTTAAGGGACTTAGCCCTGAATCATTGGATAAAGTTACGCTTATCGCCAACCAAATCATTCCCAATGATCGGCGATTCGCCATCGCCCATGGATCTACGGATTTCCCCGACGGGCTCTGTTGGCTATCCAAAATGCACTTTCTTATGCTCGCCAAAAACCCAAAGCTTGCACAACTCGTGTCGCACTTTGATGACGACACCGAAATTCTCACCCTAGAACGAAAGGGTAAAAGAGTATCCCGTGGTAAATTAACCGATTTAACCGGCTGCATGCTCTTGGAGCAATTTTTGGTGAGTTTTTTAGGGACGGAATCCCGCGGCATACCTAAAATTGTAGAAAATAGAAAAACAGCTTTCACTGATATACCAGATCAGCAAATTTCCCTGATCAATCTGGCAAGTGTGAAAGACCTAGAACGTGTAGTACGCAAACCAGTTGATCCTATGCGCTTTAGAGGAAACCTCTATATTGAGGGGCTCGCCGCATGGGAAGAAAACAACTGGATTGGCAAAGAGATACAAATCGGAGAAATCACGCTTGAAATCGTATCCCCCATCGGTAGATGCTCCGCAACAAACGTCAATCTTGAAACCGCTGAAGTGGATATGAATATCCCCAAAAGCCTGCAATCAGGATACAGGCACCGAAACATGGGGGTCTATGCTGTGGTTAAAAATACCGGTGAGATAAAAGAAAAAGCGCCCGTGACTATTATCTAGTCAAGGACGCTTTTAAACTTACGCGTAAATGAGCACTTACAGCTTAAGCCGTTTCGGTAGAGCTATCATCTTCGACTTTAGCAACTACTTTTCTGGGACGACCACGAGGACGCGGGGTCTTGACCTCAGAAGTTGCGGGCTTCGGTGTACGGGGTCTACGTTTTGGTTTCTCTACGGGAGCTTCTTCGACACTCAAAGGGAGCTCTGCCGCAACAGGCTTAGCTTCAACGACTGGCACTTCAGGTGCAGACTTAACTTCTGGAGAAGGTCTACTTTGAATTGGCTTATCAGCCTTCACCTCAGTCTCATCGTATCTTGGTCGGCGAGACCTAACTCTATTCCGAGGAGCTGGCTTACGCCCTTCACTCTCTTCATTCACATTTTCGGAAGAAGAGTTGCCAGATAGATTAGACCTAGCACGCGTATTATCTGATCGAGTAGCAACTGAGTCCCGAGTTTCGGAATGCGACGAGACAGGTACAGATGGTTCAATCTCTGTATCAGGAGTATTCGTACTCTCAGCAGCCTTGTTCTCATGATCAGCATTTGTTCGAGAATTCCTATTCCGATAATTATCGGACTGATTACTACGCTGATCAGATGAATGTCGAGACTGCGGTTGGACTTGAGTTTGGGCTTGGGCTTGAATTTGAGATTCAGTTAGAGGGTCAGTCGAATCATTAACCACACGGAAATAATGTTCTGCAAACTGATGTAAAGATTCAGCGAGAACGCGATCTCCGCTCACAGTCGCATCCCGAGCCAACTGGAGATATTTCTCCTTTAGCTGTGACGCGTTACCACGAATTCGTCCACCAGGCCCGTTACTGTCGAACACACCGTTTCGCGACTGCTGCGGCTTACGGTTGCTGCTGCTGCTGTTGTTTGACCGACCACGTGGACGACGATTTGAATTATTTGAATTGTTTGTGTTTTGCTGTCTCATCATTCGCAAGCTAAATTAAATGCTAAATATCGGGTATCGACAATCGTCAAAGGTTTTAAACCCTGACGATATAATCTTTAAATTGTCGGTTAATACCCCCGGGGCACCCCATGCCCCTGCTGTAGATTACACCGTAAAGCTATATCACGAGGTTTCCAACCCCTAAATGTGAATTTTATATTATTTGTTAATTCACCTTACGAGCAATACAGGCTCTATCAATCCCACCAAGGTCTTTTATTGCAGGCATACAAGTCAACCCAGCGTTAGCCATTACACGATTAATTTCACCAGACTGCCCTCTTCCAGCCTCAACAACGAGCAAGCCGCCTTCCTTCAGGATTTTTGCAGCTTGAGGAATAAGGTCGCGATAATCTTTCATCCCCTTCTCCTCAGCAAAGAGAGCCTTGGGCGGATCGTATTCAAGGACTTCAGGTTCTAGCTGTCCGATTTCATGGCGGCCAATATAAGGAGGATTAGAAATTATGATATCCCAATCTCCCGACAAACCTTCGCACCAATTACCTGTTTGAAAGGAGGCTCTTTGAGACAGTTGAAGATTCAAGGCGTTGGTTGATGCAACTTCAATTGCGGCTTCGCTGATATCAACACCCAGGCCTGTCGCATTAGGCAGATCACTTAACAGGGCAAGAAGTAAACACCCCGATCCCGTTCCCAAATCCAAAATCCGAAGGGGATGTATTTCCCCTTCTACCAGATCCAACGTAGCAGAAACCAGGGTTTCGCTATCTGGCCGAGGATCCAGAGTATCGGGAGAAATTTGAAAACTCAGGCTCCAGAATTCACGATAACCAACGATACGGGACACAGGCTCACGGTTTATCCGGCGCGCGAGCATATCCAGAAAAATAACCCGATTTTCCTTAGAAACCTCTTTCTCTGGGTAGCCAAATAGGTATGACGTCTCTTTACCTATCGCATCGGCGAGAAGAAGACGTGCATCTAGGCGTGCGCCATCAATACCAGCCAGATTTAAACGCTCAACTCCCTCGCGTAAGCACGCTCCAATCGTCATCGTGCCAAGAGTATCTTGCCCAACAGGTACGGGCTCGCCTGAGGAAAATTTGCCTTCGTCCGCCGTCATAGGTTTATTGAATCTCGGCGAGACGAGCTGCCTGATCTTCTGCAATCAGTGACTTGATAACCTCGTCAAGCGCCTCACCCGCAATAATTTTATCCAGTTTATAAAGTGTTAGATTGATTCGATGATCAGTAACCCGACCTTGAGGGAAATTATAGGTTCTAATGCGTTCAGATCTATCACCACTTCCGACCTGTGATTTTCGGTTGGCAGCTTGTTCTTCTTCTTGGTCTCTACGCTGATTATCATAAATCTGCGTGAGCAACATCTTCATCGCTTGCTCTTTATTTTTATGTTGAGAGCGCCCGTCTTGGCACTGAACAACAACGCCTGTTGGAATGTGTGTAATTCGGACCGCAGAATCGGTTGTGTTAACGTGCTGTCCACCAGCGCCTTGAGCACGATAGGTATCTATACGTAAATCACTTGGATTAATTTGAACATCGACGGCTAATGCTTCGGGCATTACCGCAACGGTTGCCGCAGAGGTATGAATGCGCCCTCCCGATTCTGTCACCGGAACTCTTTGAACTCTGTGAACACCCGATTCAAACTTGAGGTTTGAGAACACCCCGTTCCCGGTAATAAGGGCTGTTGCTTCTTTAACGCCGCCAATACCATTTTCAGAATAGTCCAGCGCTTCAAAACGCCATCCCGTTGTTTCAGCATAGCGTTGATACATTCGAAATAACTCGGAAGCAAAGAGCCCCGCTTCATCACCTCCGGTTCCTGCCCGAACTTCAAGGATTGCGTTACGCTCTCCATCTAGGTCCTTAGGCAGCAGCATAATCTGGACTTGCTGCTCCATCTCGGGAAGTCTTTGCTTAAGCTCCAAAAACTCTTCTTGAACAAGCTCTTTCATTTCAGGATCAGCATCTGGATCGCTAAGCATTTCAGCAAGATCAAACATCTCGGACTGCAAACTTCTGAGCTCTTGAACTGTTTCGACAACAGAAGTCAGCTCGGAAAGTTCCCGAAGTAATTTTGTGTACTCGTTAGATCCAGGATCAGGATGAGTTGAAATAACAGCAGTCAGTTCGTCGTAACGGGCCACAACAGCGTCTAGTTTATCATCGAACTTCACGTTCAGTCCTCTTTCACTTCATCACTGCCCACAGCATCTACCCCAATATTTATTAGGGTACTTTCTATTCGGAACAGACGACAAAGTGCCTCTTCCAATATCAAATGGGCTTCTGGATCTTCTCTAGCAGTCTCTTTTAAAACGACTTGAGGATTATGCAATAGCCGATTAATCAATAACCTTGTCGCAGCGTCGACATCCCCATCACATTCAGAGAGGACTTGCTGGCGAAGAGCCTCAAAATGCTTTCGCACCACTGAAATGGTTGGTGCAGCCTGCCGTTCAACTTTGTTCCGGATAAAGGACTGCATTTCTTGACCCAGAACTTTCCAAGCGGCCATCATCGCAGACTCGCGGTGCACCTTTCCCTGCTTGGCAACGTTCTCGAGGTCTTCCAAATTATAAGAAAAAGCACCATCAAGTTCATTGACTTCAGGGGCAACATCCCTAGAAGCCGTAGTATCAATAATAAAAATGGGCTTCCGCTTCCTTTGTTTCAAGCAACGACTAATGATCTCTTTTGTGAATAGCGTCTCTCCCCCTCCTAAAGAGGAAAGTATAATATCACTGTCAGTGGTCAAATCATGGAGTTCAGACCAATCACACGCTTCTCCTCCAAGCCTGAAAACAGCTGTGTTACTCCGCTGTATCCGGGGATGAGATATTCTTAAGCTGTCAACTCCAGCACTGTTAAATTCTCCACAAAGGAGTTCCCCCATTTCCCCACCTCCCGCAAGCAGTACTTTACACCGAGAGAGATCTCCATGGATGCCACGTGCAACCTGAAGTGCCGAAGACGTAAGCGTGATAGGTTGCTGAGCAATCGTTGTTTCAGTTCTGACTCGTTTTGCAGCAACCAGGCTCGCCTGTAAAACATCATCCAGAAAACCATTTGTAAGGCCCAGAGACTTTGATTGGCGATGGCAGTCTTTCACCTGACCTAAAATCTGAGGCTCACCAACAACAACACTATCTAGGGACGACGAAATGGCAAAGACATGTCGAAGAGCGTTAAACCCTTGATGATGATAACTTTGCTTGCGAATTTCATCGACCGTCATCTTGGCTTCTGATGCCATAACAGAGAGATAAAATTCAGTATCTTCCGGTTTTGCATCACCGAGTACAAAATCAAATCGTTCACATGTCGCGATCAGAACGATACTTTTTTCGCCCCTTTTTAGTAGAGCAGAAAGTACTTTTTCATAATCGGGTTCTTCGACAAAAAGACTGTCACGCAACCTCCGTCCCGCAGTACGAGCGCTCACACCAATAACCGCCAACTTATCGAACTGCTCTGACTGTTCGATAAAGGGGTGTTCAGGGACAAAAGGTGGAATTGAAATCATACGTTATCACTTATAGAGGCAACAGGGGCCATTTTAAGCCCCTTTCACCCCAACTGTACAGTTTAGCGATAAATTGACAGTTTCTTCGTCAATTCATCAAGCTTAACGATACTCTGATCCCCGCTCACCAGATCTCTGACTGTTGCAGAATTTTCGGCAAGCTCGTCATCACCCATAATAATTGCAACACAGGCGTTTTGCTTGTTAGCCCGGTTCAATCGTTTCTTCAGATTTCCGCTATAACCAAGTTCTGTTCGATAACCTGCATATCGCAATTCATCAGCAATAATAGGTGCGCGTTTATCAGCGGCCTCTCCCATTGGAATAATAACAACAGGTTTTGGAGCACTGACTTCACGGGTCATAAGCATAGAAAGGCGCTCAATACCAGACGCCCAACCAACACCAGGAGTAGCTGGGCCACCCATCATCTTGATAAGACCATCGTAACGGCCACCTGCTAATACAGTCCCCTGAGCTCCCAGCGCCGTGGTGGTAAACTCAAACGCGGTATGGCAATAGTAATCCAAGCCCCGGACCAAACGTGGGTTGATTTCGTAGGCAATTCCCAAATCATCAAGGCCAGCCTTCACCTGAACAAAGAAGTCCTTGCTGAAATCATTCAAATAATCAGAGAAAATCGGTGCCTCAGCGACAAGCTTGCGATCTCCCTCATTCTTTGAATCAAGGATTCGTAGCGGATTTTTCTCTAACCGATCCAAACTATCTTCTGACAGTTGGTCTTTGAAGTTAGAGAAATACTCAACCAATGCATCACGGTAGGCCTTGCGGCTCTCAACATCACCTAGAGTATTCAATTCCAATACAGTGTCGTCATAGACGCCGAGTTCTTTTAAAAAATGAACTCCGAGCGCAATAATTTCAACATCCCCCTGTGGCTTTTCAACACCGAGGAGCTCGACACCAGCTTGGTGGAATTGACGTTGGCGACCTTTTTGTGGACGTTCGTGGCGAAACATTGGCCCGCCATAAAAATACTTTACCGGGAGCTGTTGGCTCAAACCATTCGACATAAAGGCACGGGCAACACCGGCTGTATTTTCCGGACGCAAAGTAATATCATCACCCCCCTTTGTAGAGAAGGTATACATTTCCTTGGTTACGACATCAGATGTGTCCCCGAGTGTTCGCTTAAAGACTTCGGTCTTTTCGAATATCGGGGTCGCAATTTCATCATATCCAAACCGGTTGGCAACAGCTCTTCCAGCTTCAAGAACCTCACGATGTCGACGCATGTCTTCTGGTAGAAGGTCGTGCGTTCCGCGTACTGGTTGCAGAGAAGACATGGCTTAGGTTCTCCTGAAATAGCTTGAATTTATTTGAACAATTAACCGGAATGGTTATAGGGATTAGTCCCGTAAATGTATATAGCCGCAATAGCAGGTAATCGAGATGGATCGATTTATAAGCCGCCTACGATAAGTTGGTATATCAATGACCCATCACTTGGGGCTCTTCACCGCGTGCTATCGCCGCCTCTATCTCTTCTGCTTTGGTCTCAATCATGCCAACGAGATGATCAACGATATTCTTATCCTTGAGGCGGTGATTAGGCATACCAGCAACGTAAATCTGATGAGTATCTTTACCGCCACCCGTTAGCCCGATGTCAGTCATTGTAGCCTCACCCGGACCATTGACCACGCAACCAATAACAGAAACCGTCATCGGGGTTGTGATGTGGCTTAATCTCTCTTCCAAAACAGCGACAGTACTGATCACATCAAACTGTTGACGCGCGCAAGAAGGACAAGAAATGACATTCACTCCGCGGTGGCGAAGCCCCATGGATTTGAGAATATCAAAGCCCACTTTAACTTCTTCAACGGGATCAGCAGACAGTGACACGCGTAAAGTATCGCCAATGCCCGACCAAAGTAGATTGCCAAGACCAATCGAAGATTTAACGGTCCCTGTTCGCAGCCCGCCAGCTTCGGTTATACCGATATGCAGGGGATAATCACAGACTTCGCCGAGTTGCATATAAGCCGCAACGGCCATAAAGACGTCGGATGCCTTACAAGAAATTTTGAATTCGCGAAAATCCAGATCTTCGAGAATACGGATATGTCCCAGAGCGGATTCAACCATCGCTTCGGGGCAAGGCTCACCGAAGCGATCCAGAAGGTGCTTTTCCAGCGAGCCAGCATTTACGCCAATACGCATGGAGCAGCCGTGATCCTTGGCTGCATTAACAACCTCGAGAACTTTTTCGCGCTTGCCAATATTTCCAGGATTAATACGAAGACAAGCCGCGCCAGATTCAGCGGCTTCTATCGCGCGTTTATAGTGAAAGTGGATATCTGCAACGATGGGCACGTTAACTTCACGAACGATGTCTTTGAGAGCTCGAGAAGAAGCTTCATCCGGGCAGGATACACGAACGATATCCGCACCCGCCTCTTCCATCGCGAGGATCTGCTCAACGGTCGCCTTAACATCGGTCGTTAGCGTGTTGGTCATAGATTGAACAGTTATCGGTGCATCGCCGCCAACAGGTACATTACCAACCATTACCTGTCTAGATTTACGGCGGATTACATCACGCCAAGGTCGTATACTCATAAAACTCTCTCTGGGCCCTTCAAAAGCATGTGCAACATGCGCTTTCCTGAGACAAAATTCAAGCTGTAAGCCGTTAATGACATGTCGACAAGCTACCTAGGAATCCGAGGCACAATATCAACGCAATTTATAGCCGCCCTCAAATACAGGCGAACTCTTTTTCATATGATCTAATACCGTTGATTTTCAATAACAAGAGTTCATGTCAGGAGAAGATGTCCAGAATAAGAACCGGAATAATAAAAGGCGCATAAAACTAAACGCCTTTCTTTGAAAATTTCCTAGAGATTTAATAAAGCGAGATTCTAATCTGCTTGAATGGACTCTAGCACCCCGTCCTCTGAAAGGACGATATTTCGTTTAACATCACCGATTGGTCCTATTCTCGGAAGGTCTTTCCCATTTACTTTGAGAACAATTCCTCCTGCATTCCCCGTCGTCATAAGCAAGCCTTCTCGCTTGGGAACGTTATAAACCGAGCCAGCGCGTAATACCCGGCTAAAAATTGCTTCCCCTGAGACATCAACGATATGAATCCAGGCATCTTGTTCTGCAAATATCGAGATCGCGGACGCAACGCCCTCATCGCCAAACACCTCTGGCTCAGGAGGAGGCGGAGGTGTTACAATTGCGCTCGTGACGTCACTGTCACTATCCAATGAGCCCACTTCATTCGCCTCAGCGCCAACACCCAGTTCTTCAGAAGCGCTTATTGCACTATCGCTCACAGAACTATCAACCGCAGCTTCTGATGCTACTGGTATGGCAGGAGATACGGGCTCAGAATCCACAACAGGCAGATCTGAACTAATTCCAGATGAGGGCTCAGCATTTTCAGGAGTACTTGAAGATTCTGGGACTGCAGGAATTACGACAGGTATTTTTTCGGCCTCGACAACGACTTCCTCCTGCGGATCTTCCGTTAGTGGTAGAATATCAACAGCCTCGGCACTCTCCCCCTGTTCTTTAACGATTTCAGTGTCTTCCCCAGGAGAAACATCGACAACTGCATTACTCTCATCTTGATCTACGACAGAGGGCTCAACAGAAGCCCCGTCAGCATCAACGGTTTCGCCATGAGACATAAAAGGAACCCAATCAGGAATCTCAACATCAAATTGGGAAACGGCTGTCCATCCTCCATAGGCAATAGCCAACAACAAGACAGACGTTAACAGGATCGCGAGGCCAGGTGTTTTGCTTTCAGGAACAGGGGTAGGAAATACCAGCGTTTTCCGCGCACCGTAACTTTCAACTTCCTGTTTGAATTGACGAACTATTTCATCGGTATCCAGATTAAGGTATCCGGCATAAGTTCGGACAAATCCATAGGCATACGTATCCCCAGGTAAACTGGCGAAATCCCCACGCTCTATAGCTTCCAGAAAGACATATCTGATTCGAAGAACATTCGCGACCGCACGCAGGTCCTGACCACGTTTTTCTCGACCTGTGCGAAGAATTTCCGCGACAGTAATTTTAGCTTGGTCAATATCCGGAGTTTCTCCTCCAGACGTATTATCCTGTGTTTTCTGCATCGCTTCCACAATCCCCTCCCTGCAAACCGTAGTACGATCTCTTAATAAGACGTAACTACCTGTGGCGCGTTAAGGAAAGTTGTAGCAAATTCAGTAACAAACAACAAACAGTTCTGTTTTATATCACAACGCCTGAGGATTTTGCATAATCTTCCAAATCACTTCTCAAGCTATGATCTGACTTGTTGAGCAGGCTAGTAACAAAATCTGTAACGCTATCTACATCCAAAGAACGAACCATTTTCTTGGTCGCAACAACCTGTTGTGCAGGCATAGAAAGCGATCTAAAGCCACACCCGATTAAGGCCATTGCCTCCAGCGGGTGCCCAGCCATATCGCCACATAGTGATAAATCGACACCCGTCCGGTGAGTATTATCAGCGATTTCACGCATCATTCTTAAAACACCGGGACTGAGTGCATCGTACCGTCGTGCCAACCGCGTATTCCCGCGGTCTGTAGCAAAGATAAACTGCAGCAAGTCATTACTGCCAACAGAGAGGAAATCAACTTCTCGACACAGTGCTGGAAGTTGCCAAATTAAAGCAGGTACCTCCAACATTGCGCCGACGCGAATTTCCTTTGGTAACACGCCACCAATTGTCTTTTCACGTTCCAGTTCCCTATCCAAGAGAGCTTTTGCAGATTTAAACTCGGCAGTCTCGGATATCATAGGAAACATCACATTGAGCTGATGGCCTTCACACGCACGTATCAAGGCACGCAGTTGCTGCCTCAATAAGGCGGGACGGTCTAACCCGATTCTAATTGCCCGCCACCCCATGGCAGGATTTTCTTCGGCAGCACTCGACCAGTAAGGCAGAACTTTATCCCCCCCAACATCAAGAGTTCGAAATACCACCGGCTTGCCTTCTGAGCGATCCATCGCCTTACGATAGAGTTCGGCTTGTTCAGCGACCCCCGGGAAAGATTTTCGTACCATGAAAGGAACCTCGGTACGATATAACCCAACACCATCAGCCCCTGAGGCATGCATATGAGGCAAATCCATCAGCAGGCCAACATTCACATTTAGTGATATTTTCTGGCCATCCAAACTTTCTGATGCAAGGTCGCGTATTGCAGAGTTTTCCGCCCAACGAAGTTTTTTGTCTTTAACACTTGCTTTCAGAGCCCGGAGAACATCATCTTTCGGGCGCGCAAACACTTGATCATTAGACGCATCGAGAACAACTGTATCGCCTTCACGTATACGGGTAAGCACATCTCGGCACCGCCCAATGATGGGGAGTTCAAGTGCTTGCGCCACCAGGGCAACATGGGCTGTTGGCGAGCCTTCTTCAAGAACCACCCCCTTCAGGCGATCCCAGTCGTAATCGAGTAGTTCTGCAGGACCGAGGGTTCTGGCCAGGAGGATAAATTCATCAGGTAATTCAGGCTTATCTTCACCCAAATCAAGCAAGTGATGTAATAAACGATTTGCGAGGTCATCCAAATCCGCCAAGCGCTCTCTAAGATAAGGATCGCTAATCTTACTCATCCGGGAGCGGGTTTCGTTCTGAATTTTCTGGACCGCAGCTTCGGCTGTCATCCCACCAACCCGAATTGCTTCGGTAATTTTTCCTACCCACCCACGATCTTCGGCAAACATACGATATGTTTCCAAAACTTCGCGTTGCTCACCGAGGGCGGCGATATCTGTTCGGGTCAACATCTCGTCAATTGAGGAACGCATCTCTTTTACGGTTAATTCAAGACGCTTAACTTCTTCCTCAATATCATCCGCGATAATACGGCTAATAACGATCCCACGGTTATGGAACACCGCTTTACCAATACCCATGCCTTCATTCAAGCAAAGGCCTTTGATCCTATCGGGCTTTTCCAACTCTTCTGGTGAACCACCGGCTTCGAGCGCAGAAACAGAAAGAGCTCCTCCGGCAATCAACTCCGCCAAGACCATTGCGATGGTTTCCAGAGCCTCGACTTCTTCCTCGTCATAGTGGCGATGAGTGACATTCTGTACGGCAATAACACCGAGAACTCGTCCGCTGCGAAGGATAGGAACCCCGAGCATTGACTGGTAAGGTTCTTCGCCAGTTTCTGGTCTGTAGGCAAAATTTGGATGACGGGGAGCATCAGAGACGGCCATTGGCAAAGCAAGAGCGGCACACTGACCAACAATGCCCTCACCTTTATGTAACCGTGTTTTATAAACGGCCTCCGGCTTCAGGCCCATTGTTGCAGCAAGCTCCAAGAACTCGCCACCGAGATGCTCACCACGATGCATTACATAAATCGAGCAAACTTCGGCAGTCATGTCCCGAGCAATCAGATCAACAGTCTGCGCAAGACGTTCTTGATTAGTTGATTTACCCTTCATCTGGTCGCGCAGAAGCTTCAATAGACGGCGAGAGCCGCCCCAGGCAGAAGTTTTATCGTTCTTACTGCTCATTAGATACCGCTTCCTCGCTGCACCATATGGAAATCAGGCAGAAGGCAAATATGCCAACCACCTGATTATAATAAGTCTTCGTCGAGTGTTCTTGTCGATGCTTTATCGCAACACCGAATACAGAATTAGTCTTCTGCATCCAGCCCATAAGCTGTGTGAAGGCTCCGAAGTGCAAGTTCGGTATACTCTTCAGCAACAAGAACAGAGATCTTGATTTCAGAAGTCGAGATAACTTCGATATTGATACCTTTTTCAGCTAATGCTGAAAACATTTTCTGTGCCACCCCAGCATGGGATCGCATACCAACCCCAATGACAGAAATTTTGGCAACCGCCGGATCAGAATCCAGACTATCAAAAGTAAGCCCGTTGCTCTTGTCTTCCAGCACGCTGATGGCACGATCCAGGTCAGCCTTGGCAACCGTGAAAGTCATATCTGTGGTCTTTTTGTCCGCAGAAATGTTTTGAACAATCATATCAACATTAATGGCCGCAGCCATAAGGGGACCAAAAATACTGGCGGCGACACCAGGTGTATCTCTAACGCTGCGCAGGGTAACCTTCGCTTCGTCACGGTTATAGGCGATACCACTAACAATTGCCTGTTCCACGATTTCATCCTCGTCTACGACTAGTGTTCCCGGCTTATCTTCAAAGCTTGAGAGAACCTGTACACGCACCCCGTGCTTCATGGCCATTTCGACCGAGCGGGTCTGCAATACTTTTGCACCTTGAGACGCGAGCTCGAGCATCTCTTCATAGGTAATTTTATCCATTTTGCGCGCTTTGGCGACAATACGGGGATCGGTCGTATAAATACCATCCACATCCGTATAAATGTCACATCGGTCAGCTTTTAACGCTGCAGCGATCGCAACAGCCGATGTATCTGATCCACCGCGTCCCAAAGTAGATATGCGCCCATCCGGACCAACACCTTGGAAACCTGCGAAGACAGCAACCTGCCCTTCGCCAAACCGACGAATAATATCATCGACTTCTATGCGCTCAATACGCGCGCTACCATGAGCACCATTGGTAACGATCGGTCCCTGCCAACCGAGCCAGGAACGGGCATTAATCCCCAAATCCTGAAGCACAATTGAAAGTAAACCAGATGTCACCTGCTCGCCGGAAGATACAACTGTATCATACTCGCGCAGATCATAGAGCGATCCAGCATTTGAAACATAATCGACAAGTTGGTTGGTTACACCAGCCATTGCGGAAACAACAACCGCAACCTCGTTACCGGACTCGACTTCTTTCTTCACGCGCTGTGCTGCGTTTCTGATTCGATCGAGATCCGCGACCGAGGTACCACCGAATTTCATTACGACTCGGGCCATCGGGATTCTTCCTATGAGGAAATTCTAAAATTAGTTAAACCTCAAAGAAAAACCGCCTTCAAACGGTTGCTCTAGAGGCTGGACATATCCATACTCTGCACGGCACGGCGAATCAAGCAAATGCATGCTAAAAACGACGAGTTCCACATGAGAAAAATGTAAAACATATCTCTCTGTGACCCTAAAACGTAAAATACCCGAGCACACCGGATCATGATGGTAGAAAACAAGAAAACCCCAAACCAAACTCCTGTTAAAGATGACGCTGCAGGTATCACTGTAGATCCTAAGGAGATTTCAAAATTTGCCGCTATGGCAGATGAATGGTGGGACCCTCTTGGCAAATTCAAGCCCCTACATCAACTCAATCCAGTGCGTATCAGCTATATCCGCGACCACCTCGCCAAGCGACATGGTCGAGATATAAAACAAATTAATCCGCTTAAAGGTCTGACTATCCTTGATATTGGGTGTGGCGGCGGCCTCCTCTCCGAACCGCTAACCAGACTTGGCGCGAAAGTTACCAGTATCGACGCCTCCCACCGCAATATCGAAATAGCGCAACTTCACGCCGAAGACTGTGGCCTCACTATGGACTACCGTCATATGACCGCTGAAGACCTGGTTGAGACCGGGGCTCAGTATGACGCAGTTATCAACATGGAAGTCATCGAACACGTGGCCGATGTCGAGGCCTATACCACGTCGTGTGCGGCTCTTGTTAAACCAGGAGGCGTCATGTTCGGATCGACCTTAAATCGCACGAAGAAATCCTATCTTCTGGCAATCATCGGTGCAGAGTATTTGTTACGTTGGGTTCCAAAGGGAACGCATGAGTGGAAGAAGTTCCTGAGACCTTCAGAGTTCGTCGACGTCTTGCGTCGAAATGGACTAGAGACCAAAGACTTGATGGGTATCGTCTACAATCCTGTTTTGGACAAATGGTTTCATGACGCAAAAGACCTTGATGTGAATTACATGCTGGTCGCAGAAAAAACTGACTAGGTAGATTTAATCACACGCCAGAAAAGGAAAGTCCGTTTTTTGGCTCAGCCTTCGGCTTGGTTATTAAGCGTCAGCCTTCGGCTTGGTTATTAAGCGTCAGCCTTCGGCTTCCAGGGAATCTGATTAAAGCCAATACCCTCGTCTTTCAAGCTCTTGCTATCTTTTTCACTGGCTTCGCCATAGATGTTCTTTTTTTCTGATTCGCCGTAATGGATTTTGCGGGCTTCTTTGGCGAAATCTTTTCCGACATAGTCAAAATTGTCTTCGACCGTTTTCTGCGCTTCACTCAACAACTGCTGCACTTTGGCCAAATCACTCGTTGTGACTTTTTTCTTATCGCTATTGGCTAGGCTGACATTGGGGGCCATCAAAGCTTTTTTAACAGACGTAGAGCCACAGCTAGGGCAAGAAACAATACCCTTTTCCGATTGGCCTTTAAAAGCCTCACTGTCTTTAAACCAAGCTTCAAAAACGTGATTGTTTTCGCATTTCAAATCGAAAAGAATCATACTGTATCCGTTTCAAACATACTGACGATGATAACCCAGAGTTTATTGCCGGAGAGATCCCCTTTGGTCAAGCTGGACTTCGGGTCCGCCCCTGAAGAGAAATTGTTGCCCTGTGGCTTATAGAGGAGTAACCAAATGATATCATACATTAACTTGTTGGGTTACGAATTATGACAGCGCCTTCTCCTTGGGTTCTCCGTTTTGCGTCACACATCCCTGAAGGGTCTGACGTCTTGGACTTAGCCTGCGGCTCAGGACGACATGCCCGTTTATTTCTGATGACGGGCCACTATGTGACAGCCTTGGATAAAAACACAGAAAGCCTGGCCGACCTAGAGAACCTACCTGGAGCAGAAATCATCGCTGCAGATTTAGAAGATGGCAGCGCCTTTCCCCTACTGGGAAAACAATATGGCGGTGTAATTGTGACCAACTACCTTTATCGCCCTCTATTGCCTCTATTGCCTGATCTATTAAGTCCGGGAGGAACTCTTATTTATGAGACTTTCATGACTGGAAACGAGCGCTTTGGGCGACCAAGCAATCCGAATTTTCTCCTGCGTCCTCAAGAGCTTCTCAATAGTTTTCACGGAAAGCTCAATATAGTTGCCTATGAGGAAACAATAATTAGTGATCCAAAACCTGCTGCGATCCAAAGAATTTGCGCAACACGTTTGGAATAAAGAACCAAGTAAAGAAACTCACAAAATGGCTTTCTCTACTTGATTATTTAATCAAAAAATTAGAAGGAAAAATCGCGGTCGTGATTGATTGAAGGCACCATATCACGTGCTTGTTTGACCCGTTCCAGATCGATATCAGCAAAGATCACTCCTGGCTCACTGCCACCATCTGCAAGGATTTCTCCCCAGGGAGCAATGATAAGAGAATGACCATAGGTTTCACGCCCTTCGGCATGTACACCACATTGCCCCGCCGCAATGACGAAGCAGCCGTTCTCTATCGCACGAGCCTTAAGCAACGTGTGCCAATGAGCTTCACCAGTAAACTTGGTAAAGGCAGCAGGCGCTGTTAAAACACCTGCACCTTGTTTGGCTTGAGCTCTGAAAAGATAAGGAAACCTTATATCGTAACAGATCGCCATACCGAGCTTTACCCAAGGTAGGTCTGTAACAACCGCTTTTTCACCAGGCCTGAAAGTTGCGGATTCTTGATACGATTGTCCGTCAGGTATCTCAACATCAAACATGTGGATCTTGTCATAGCGTGCTTTGATCTCACCCTTAGGGTCAAACAAAAACGCTCTATTAGCTGCTCGTTTTTCTGCGGTTCCAACGATCAAAGAACCAATGTGTAGCCAGATCCCAAGCTCGGCTGCCAGTGCAGAGAACGCCTTAACCGAAGGATGCTCCTCTTCAGGCAAAGCTTTTTCAAGCGTAAGGCGCTTGTTTGGTTCCATCATGGTTGTGCATTCAGGCGTCTGAACGTATTCAGCTCCACCCGCATGCGCCTGACGAATTAGATCACAAGCCGTAACAAGGGAAACTTCATCATCTCTTCCAGCCGTTAGCTGGACGCAAGCGGCCCGGAAACTACTCAAGAAGCTTTCCTTGCTTCAAGCCTAACATCGAGGTGTCCAGCACTTTCCAATGCCATCAGCTCATCACAACCGCCGACATGCTCACCATCAATAAAAATTTGAGGAACAGAAGTTCGTCCACCGGCTTTTTCCATCATTTCAGGTTTGCGGCGCGGCTGCATCATTACATCGATTTCTTCAAACGCGATGCCTTTGGCTTTTAATAGCTTCTTTGCACGAATGCAGTAAGGGCACAGCATGCTTGAATAAACAACGACCTCAGCCATACGAACAATCCTCTTTCCAAGAAAATAGAGGCAAGCCCAACTTTGCTTGCCTGTCAGAAGGAGTATTTAGGGAATATTTTCAAAATGTACAGAGCTTGTAACGTTTTTTTTATCTGCTTAACTTCCACCTTCTTTAAGAACCCGTGCCAGAACGATGGCGTCAATCCTTGTAACATCCTCTTTTTTAAGGGTTCGGCTACAAGCCTCTAATGTTGCACCTGTTGTGTAAACATCATCTATCAAAGCAATTTTTTTGCCTCTTATCATTTCCTTGTACTTTGGATTTATTTGAAATGCTGCTCTGACATTATCCCAACGCCCTCTTTGCGAGAGATGCCCTTGTGAGGATGTATTTTTTGTTCTTAGCAATAAATCGGGCACATAATTTTTAGTATGCTTTTTAGCAATTTCCTGCGCCAAAAGACCCGATTGGTTATATCTCCGGGTTAATAATCTTTTTGGGTGAAGCGGAATCGGAGTTATAAAATCTGCATCCGCAATTATCTCTTTTCCGGCAAGCGATAACCACTTCGTAAAAAGTTGCACCAGATAAGTTCTGTCAGAGTGTTTAAATCCAATGATCATATCCCTGCTCTTATCATCATAAGACAAAGCCGCACGGCAACGATCAAATGATTTAGGGGCTTTTAGACACTCTCCGCAAAAAGCACCCGCTTCGACAGATAAATCGAATGGATAACCGCAACAAACACAACAAGGGTCAGATATAAACGTTAAGTCTGCCCAGCATTTCCCACAAATTCCGTTACTGTTTACGACCGGCTCACGACAGCTTCCACATATAGGAGGAAGGACATAATCAACGGCACCCGAGAGGAGAACAGAAACAGCCTTCAAAACATCTACCATTAGGTGAATTTAATGAACATTATTCTATCGCGCAAAGTTTATAACTATATTTCGCACGATTAAAAGAGACCTATTAAAAGAGCCTATAAAAAAAGAACATGGCAATTACTCTGGTCATAGAAAAGCAACCTGCTATAACCAGAAAACTCCCTAATCGTTTCGAGAAAATTTTCGATGACCGATATTTATATCTTTGATCACAACTCTGTCGATCTGCACCGCCATCGCGCACAAACGGGCTTGAGCAAACACGACTTTCTTCTCAAGGAAGTCGCCGATCGCCTTGGAGATCGTCTGTTGGACATCGCTCGAAACTTCCCCCAAGCTCTAAACTTGGGGTCAAACCACAACATACTTACTGAAGTTCTCGGCCCGCGGGGTGGGATAGAACAGTTTTCATCCTCCCAGTTCAGAGGCCGTTCCCAACAAGAAAAAGTCTCTGACACAGAAAATAATTCTATTGAGGTTCTTGAGGAAATTTTACCTTTCGAACCGCAGAGTTACGATTTGATAATCAGTAACCTTTGTCTTCATTGGGTCAATGATCTTCCCGGGACATTATTGCAAGCCAACCGCTGCCTGAAACCGAATGGCCTCTTTTTATCTGCGATGCTTGGAGGGGATACCCTTAAAGAACTTAGATCCGCTCTTATGGAAGCTGAAATGGAAGTTGAAGACGGTGTAAGCCCCAGAGTTTCACCTCTCATTGATGTTCGTGATGCTGGTGCCCTCTTACAGCGCGCTGGGTTTGCTCTTCCTGTTGCTGATTATGATCGCATAGAAGTGAGCTATGCTTCTGCCTTTGAGCTTATGAAAGAACTCAGGGGAATGGGAGAGACAAACGCGGTCCACAACCGGAGAAAAACCTTCACCCGGAGGGAAACTCTTTTAAAAGCGGCTCAAATTTATCAGGATAAATTTCAGGATGAAGAAGGTCGCATAACCGCAACCTTTGACATCATCTATCTCGCAGGCTGGGCACCACACGAATCCCAGCAACAACCTCTAAGACCAGGAACTGCAACAAGCCGATTAGCTGACTTTTTAGAGACCGATGAAACAAAAATAAACTAAAGCTATTTGTGTATCAATACACTTTAGCCTAAACGGCTTCGCCCACCAAAACGGGCTGAGAAGTTTGCTCGTAACCAGTAGCAGAAGCTGCATTGCGGAAATAAATAAGGATAAAAACTCTTATCGCGGCCGTCAGAGAAGATCCTTCTTTGACATCATCTATGGTCGTACAAAGGTTACTTATATGACAATCTTCACGTACGCATATTTCAAAGAGAGCTTCCCACATATCTGGTTCAAGGCGCAGAGATGTGCGCCTCCCTTTTAGGGTGATATTTCTATTAACCAGTGTGGACATTCATTCTCTATGTTCTCAGCTGCGAACCCGAAAACACCCCTGATTTAAGTCGTTTAAAATATTCATCCCAAATTCTGGTGTTACCAATTGGCATGAATTAGAAAACCCTCTGAAAATTATTTTACAGTAAATCTCGCAACAATGCTACCAGAGGTTCATCTGCTGGAGGCATATCATAATCTCGAAGGCGCACAGGCCGCACCCACGCAAACTTTTGCCCCTCAAGAGCTGTCACGTTTCCCTCCCATATCCGACAGGCAAATAAGGGCATCAATAAGTGAAAATCATCGTAACTATGCGAGGCGAAAGCTATTGGGGCAAGGCAACTGGACCTTGTATCAATCCCGAGTTCCTCTTTAAGCTCTCGAACCAAAGCTTGTTCCGGTGTTTCTCCTGCGTCGACTTTACCACCAGGAAACTCCCAAAGCCCGGCCATAGACTTGCCTTCAGGGCGTTGGGCTAACAATACCCGCCCATCTGAATCGACTAAAGCTGCTGCTGCGACCAATAAGATAGGTTTAGCTGCGGTAGTTCTCTTTTCAGCAGCCCAACATCCCATATCTTCTTCGGATGAACTCATAACTAATTTCTCTAACTAACTTTTACTAATTAACTACGGTAGTCTGCATTAATTTCAATGTAACCATGGGTCAGATCACAAGTCCAAACCGTCGCGTTTCCTGAACCGACACCGACATCAACTGAAATTTCAATATCTTGTCCCTTCATGTGTTCAGCAACGGGGCCTTCGTCAAATCCATCGACCCTTTGACCATCTTTTGCGATCGTAACGCCGCCCATGGCAATCGACAACTTATCCCGATCAGCGTATTCGCCAGACTTCCCAACCGCCATAACAACACGCCCCCAATTAGCATCTTCTCCAGCAACAGCGGTTTTAACCAAAGGAGAATTCGCAATAGCCAGGCCAATCTTTCTAGCTGCGGTATCACTTTCTGCACCAGAAACCGAAATACTTACAAACTTACTTGCGCCCTCGCCATCACGGACAACTTGGTGGGCGAGATCTTTGAGAAGGCCATTCAACGCCGATACAAAATCAGCCAATTCAGGGGCATTGATATCTTGATAGATCGAATTCCCAGCTTTCCCAGTAGCACAAAGAAGAACAGTGTCACTGGTAGAAGTATCACTATCCACAGTGATCGCATTGAAAGACAGATCTGAGCCAAGCGAGATCAGGGATTGAACCGCAGCAGAAGAAAGAGCAGCATCCGTTGCAACGAAACTCAGCATCGTCGCCATGTCCGGTGCGATCATTCCAGAACCTTTAGCAATACCATTAATCGTTACGGTCTTGCCATCGATCTGGGTCGTAACAGTTGCCCCTTTAGCAAAGGTATCGGTTGTCATGATCGCTTCGGCAGCGGCTTTCCAACTATCTGGAGATAAATCAGATTTGAGATCCCCCAAAGCCGAAGTCAGGCGCTCATCCGGCAGAGGCTCACCGATTACACCCGTTGATGCAATGAATACACTCTCTTTCGTACATCCAAGTTCAGTCGCCGTTGCTTCAACGGTACGAGAGACTGATTCGCTACCAAGCCGTCCGGTAAAGGCATTGGCATTACCGGAGTTCACAACGATCGCACGAACTTGACCAAATTTGAGGTGCTGCTGACAACATTCAACAGGGGCAGAGCGCGTCAAAGACTTCGTCAGAACGCCCCCTATTGTTGAACCTTCATCAAACGCCATTAAGAGAACGTCCGTGCGTCCCTGGTATTTGATTCCGCAGGCACGGGTTGAAAGTTGAACTCCGTCAACGGTTGGCATGTCGGGAAAGCTCGCAGGTGCGAGTGGAGATTTTTGAAGCTCCATTGCATCATCCTCAAATCAAATAAGACATCCGGGTAGGTTTATCCGGAGACAAAAAAGGCCCGGCTTAAAATCCGGGCTTTTTTGTTATTATTCGCTGGCAGGTTTGTCAGCTTCTTCTGTAGTCGCTTCTTCTGTAGTCGCTTCTGTTGGGACAGTTTCTTCAGTTTCAGCACCAACAATTTCAATTTCCACACCTTTTTTCAGACCATCAACAATGGCCTGATAAGCTGTTCTGGAAAGCTCACCGCGAAGTTGTCCATCCAGTGATTCTTTGGTTGGTTGTTCCGAATCACGCTCGTCTTCAACCTTGATCACATGCCAGCCAAACTGTGACTGCACAGGCGTTGCTGTATGCTCGCCAGGTTTCATTGCAAAAGCGGCATCAGAAAATGATTTAACCATTTGCTCTGCGCGGAAAAAACCAAGATCCCCACCACCAGGGCCACTTGGCCCAGTTGAATGTTCTTGTGCCAAGACCACAAAATCGGCACCCGCATCCAGTTGTTTGATCAGATCTTTTCCGGTCTCTTCGTCTTCCACGAGAATATGACGGGCAGAAACTTCACGAACTGCTGGGTTTTCTAACAGATAATCCTGATACGCTTTTTCAACTGCTGCATCTGTGATTTCGGCTTCAAGCGCGCGATTGAGAAAGACTTCGACAAGAATTCTCTCTTTTATATCATTTATGCGTTTGAGCACTTCTGGGTCCTGCTCTAGGCCTGAAGTACCCGCTTTTTGAGAAATAAGCTTAAGGTCGACAACCTGTCCAACCAGCTCAGGAAGAATCAGTTCGATTTGTGCCTGCGGAATGTTCGGAATACTTTCCGCGAATTTCACAACTTCAGATCGACGAATTTCGACATCCCCAACTCGGGCCATCACGGGATCATCAGCGGCAGGGGTATCACTAGGAGCTTCAGATATTGTAGCGCCGCCTAGGAAGGGAAGAGTTCCCCCTTGCTGCCCGTAGGTAAATCCAACGTAGGCTGCACCAAGTAGGGCCGCTCCGCCAATAAGTGGGAACAAAATCTGTTTTGCAGACATCTAGAGATAACTCCTTGTTATATATAATATGGGGACGGCTTTTAACCGCATTATCCCCTCTTGTCGACCAGCAGGTGATCTCAAGACTGTGTCAAGAGAAAGACCAACGATAAATTTTTTAGCTATTTAGCAGGGAACACCGAAATATCAGCATCTTTTCTGAGATCTCTCACCATACTTGCGACTAAATCACGGCTCACAATCTCTTTTATTTCCCCGCGCATTGATTCAAAAGTCGGTTGCTTAACATCTCGCTTATCCTCAAGCAGAATGACGTGCCAACCAAATTCAGTAGAAGCAGGCGTTCTTGTGAACTCCCCTTTTTTCAAATCGAAAGCAGACGCTGCAAACTCCGGATCCATATCCTTACGACGGAACCATCCCAAATCGCCTCCTTTACTTGCGGAAGGTCCTCGCGAGAATTTCTTTGCAAGTAAGGGAAAATTTGCCCCATTTTCAAGCGCGACAATTAAGGCCAAAGCTTCATTTCGGGTATCAACAAGAATGTGTCGAGCCCGGATTTCTGCATTGATAATATTTTCACGAAGTAGAGCGAAATAGCGGTCTTTGAGCATACTTTCAGAAATCATTTCGCCCAATTGCTGTTCAAGAAATGCATCACGAATAATGCGCTCTTCGGCAAGGGCGAGTTTTCTTTTCACAGCCTTATCATTATCGACATCCGCATCAGCACCGGCATGAGCAAGTAATTTCAAGTCAATCGCGCGGTCGAGTAAGAGAGGAAACATTGTTTCCAGCTGCCCTTGATACTGTTCTGGCAATTTACGCGCTGCTTGCATGATGTCTTCCCAATAAATCCGGTCGCCTTCTACGATTGCGACAACAGGATTTTCTTCGGATAACCGTCTTAATTCCAAAGCTTCAGACGTTACTACTTCTGGAGCAGTTACTGCATTAACTACTTCTGGGTTGGAAAGTGTCGACGTGGCGGGGAGTTGTTCTACAACGATTTCTTTTGCCGGAATTTCTTTTGTCGGAATTTCTTTTGCTGGCTTTGTTGAGTCGGTTATTTCGCCCTGACTTGCAGGAGCCGTTTCATTAAATCCGGGAGGAGGTGCTAATCCTTCACGCTCCTGGCCGGGAACGACAACGATCTCATTAGATTCAATCAGTTTTTGGGATTCAATCGGCTCTTTTGATACAGCCTTGACCTGAGAAGGCGCAGGAGACTTTTCATCGTCCGAGATAATGGTCTTTGGGGTTTCTTCTTCAACAGCATCATCGGTTTCGTCATCATCGCCGAAAAGGAATTTCAGCAGTTTGCCTCCACTTTCGCGTTGCTCAATTTTCGCGGCATCCTCTGTTTCCGGCTCTGCGGATACTGAATGAAAAAAAGACAACGGTATCAACAGTGCAACTGTCAGTACAACTTTGCGAAAACAAGTCAAATCAAGGGCTCCGGTTCGGGAGAGAAAAATTATCAATCTTTACTACAACAAAGTTGCTGCAACCTAAAGCATCTATCGCCTATAACAGTGTATTCATTACACTAAGCCCATAATAGCTATTTTTCATCCTCCATTAAAACAGCTTCACATTGACATGAGCCCATGTGAGCCCTATGTCTCACATTGACTTTTAATAACTAATTCTTGAACTGCGTTTTCACGCAAGGGGTCCTCTATGCTCGGCGCGCTTGTGAAACGGATGTTTGGCACTGCCAACGACCGTTACCTAAAAGGCCTAAACTCTATTGTCCTTTCTATTAACAGCTTTGAATCTGCAATCGAAGCTCTATCCGATGACGACCTAAAAGGACAGACAGAGAAGTTCCGTACCCGCCTTGAGCAGGGTGAAACTCTTGACGATATTCTTCCCGAGGCTTTCGCAACTGTTCGCGAAGCTTCACGCAGGACCCTTGGTCTGCGACACTTCGATGTGCAGATGATGGGCGGTGTTGTGCTTCATCGTGGTATGATCAGTGAAATGGCAACAGGTGAAGGTAAGACACTTGTTGCGACTTTGCCTGTCTACCTTAATGGAATTGAACGCAAAGGTGTCCACGTCGTTACGGTGAACGATTACCTCGCGAAACGTGATGCTGAATGGATGGGAAAAATCTATCAGTTCCTCGGCATGACTGTTGGATGCGTTACGCCGGGTCAAGGCGAACAAGAACGTAACCACGCGTACAGTTGTGACGTTACTTACGCGACCAATAACGAACTCGGCTTTGATTATCTTCGCGATAATATGAAGTTTGAGATCGACCAAATGGTACAGCGTGAGTTCAACTTCGCAATTGTCGATGAGGTTGATTCGATCCTCATTGATGAAGCCAGAACACCCCTGATTATTTCTGGCCCGGCAGAAGATTCTTCCGAGAGCTATATTACAATCGACAAATACATACCCGGCTTGGCTGAAGAACATTACGAGCTCGACGAGAAATCTCGCTCTGTAACGCTCACGGATGAAGGCGTCGAGTTTGTAGAGAAAAAACTTAATGACGATGGCGTCATGACAGGTTCTCTCTACGAAATTGAGAATGTCAGCACTCTTCACCATATCAATCAGGCGCTACGCGCGCACAAACTCTTCCAAGTGGATAAAGATTACATCGTCAAAGACAACAAAGTTGTCATCATTGACGAGTTCACAGGAAGAATGATGGAAGGCCGCCGCTTCTCCGAGGGTCTTCATCAGGCTCTTGAAGCAAAAGAAGGCGCAAATGTTCAGCAAGAGAATCAAACTCTTGCATCGATCACATTCCAGAACTACTTCCGTCTCTATCCAAAACTTGCAGGTATGACCGGAACAGCCATGACAGAAGCAGAAGAGTTTTCTGCTATCTACGGGCTGGATGTTATATCAATGACGACCAATCTTCCCTGTATTCGTATTGACCATGATGATGAAGTTTATCGAACAGGTCTGGAACGTGACACTGCGATCATCAAACAGATCAAAGAATGTCACGCCCGTCAGCAGCCAGTCTTGGTTGGTACGGTGACTATTGAAAAATCGGAATATCTTGCAAACTTACTAACTAAAGAAAAAGTTCCTCATAAAGTTCTGAACGCCAGATACCACGAGCAAGAAGCTATTATTGTTTCTCAGGCCGGGTCTCCGGGCGCCGTTACAATTGCGACCAACATGGCTGGCCGTGGTACCGACATTAAGCTCGGTGGCAATGAAGACATGCGTATAGAACAAGAAGCTGGTGGGATATCAGATGAGGCATTACGCAAATCAAAAGCAGACGAAATTAGTGCTGAAGTTGCTGCGAACAAAGTAATCGTGAATGAAGCTGGCGGCCTCTTTATGATCGGTAGTGAGCGCCATGAAAGCCGACGTATCGATAACCAGCTACGGGGACGTTCTGGTCGTCAGGCAGATCCAGGGGCATCTAAATTCTTCCTCAGCCTCGAAGATGACCTTATGCGTATCTTTGGCTCAGAGCGCATGGATACTATGCTGCAAAAATTGGGTCTCGAAGAAGGCGAAGCCATTATCCACCCTTGGGTGAACAAGGCTCTGGAAAAAGCTCAGAAAAAAGTCGAAGCGCGAAATTTTGAAATTCGTAAAAACATTCTCAAGTTTGATGATGTTATGAATGACCAACGTAAAGTCATCTACGAACAGCGCAAAGAAGTTATGTCTTCTCCTGAGGTCAAAGATACCGTTGCCTCCATGCGCCACGAAGTACTCGAAGACCTCGTTACCCGTTGCATTCCGGCAAACGCTTATTCTGAGCAATGGGAACTGGGGACCTTGCACGAAGAGTGTATGCGCCTTGTGGCCATGGACCTTCCCGTCAAAGATTGGGCACAAGAAGAAGGTATTGCTGATCAGGAAATCCTGGACCGCATTCTCCAGGCCAGTGATCAAAAAATGGCTGCAAAGGCTGCCAATTATGGTCCTGAAGTCATGCGTTCTCTTGAAAAGCAATTGCTCCTTATGGTCCTCGACAAACAATGGAAAGACCACCTCCTTTCCCTTGACCATCTCAAACAAGCTGTTGGTCTCCGGGCCTACGGTCAGAAGAACCCGCTGGATGAATACAAGCGCGAAGCATTTGAGATGTTCGAAACCATGCTTGATGCAGTGCGCGACGAGCTGACGATGTTGATGCACCGTTTCGAGTTACAAACGCCTGATTCTGCTGAGGTTCCTCGCCGTGAGCAAGAGATGCACGAATCACATCAGGACCCGAGCTTGATTAAGCCAATGGCTCCAGCAATGCCATTTGATCAAGAAGATCCTTCCACCTGGGGCAAAACAAGTCGGAATGCGACTTGCCCTTGCGGTTCTGGTAAAAAGTACAAACAGTGCCACGGAAAACTTAGCTAGAGAAAACTAGGCTTTGGAAATTGAGTTAACTCATTCCCATAAATTATCAAGAAGGGTGGCTTTGGCCGCCCTTTTTTGATTCCACCAAAGCATGAGATTGTTATAGTCAGTTCAGCTGTAATTTTACTCTTCTATAAAACGACGTTCGGTCCGACCAAGGTTATAACTCTCATGTGTACAATCGGTGCTCTTCACGTATCCAAAGACGAATACTTTCTTTTTAAAAATAAAGATTTTAGTCGTCTTGAATACGTTGATCGGATCAAAAAGACTGACCTTCTATGGGGCGCAGAGGGTCTAGAAACCTTCTCGGCCGATCCAAGTGTTGAAGACGTTTATTCAGGTCTCTCCGTGGGTGCAAATAGATATGGTTTACTGGCAGCAGATTCCCATGTCCAGATTACAGGCTCAAATGCCAATAACTACGATATTTTGGTAGAAACCGCCCTGAGCCAGGGCCGCGATATTGAAACGGCTTTATCTGCCCTGAATAAACGTATTGCCGCTTATCCCTCATGGTGGGGCAATTTGGTTTTGGCAGATGCCTCAGGAACTGTTGCTGTAGAAGTTCGTGATAGCAGCCTGAAAATCGAACGCAATCCATCGTGGATTGCTAGGACAAATCACCAACATCTACATGGAACAGATGATGGCCTTGAGAATAATAACAGCAACAGTTATGGACGATTTAAATGGGCCTCTGAAAAGCTATCTCAAATTCATAACGTCGATAGCCTAAAAGCCTTGCTTGGCTCTCACGATACAAGCACGTCACAGGGGACCCATACAGGTATCTGTAATCACACCTATAGCCAAACGGTCTGCTCCTATATTCTGCATTTCAAACAAGGCACAGTAACCCTGCACTCTTTACAGGGTCAGCCCTGCTTGAGCGATCACTATGCAGAACAGCAACTCTTTGCCTCTTAAGACTAAACCTTACTGCTAGAATTTTCCGTCATAGGCTTCGCGGTCAATATGTGCCGCGATCAGGGTAAATTTATCTCCCTCAAATGCGCCGTCTAAAGCAGCGGCCATTTCAGCACGGCTGCTGGCATTAACGCCTTTGCCGCCCATTGCATCAGCTAAAGCAGCAAAGTCGGTGCCTCCGAAATCAACGGCAAGATTTTCGCGACCGCTGCCGCGTTGTTTTAATTCAATAAGGGCAAGAGAGCGGTCAACAAAGACAACAACAACCACAGGCAATTTCAAATCTCGTAGCGTTGAGAGTTCACCCAAGATCATCTCTAATCCTGCATCTCCTGTGAAAGCGACTACGGGGATATCTGGTGACGCAACCTTTGCCCCCATTGCAAGCGGCAGCGCACAGCCCATAGTACAAAGCGCACTTGACTGGATCAGGGTATGAGGCTCACGACAAACCCAAAGTTGGCTTTGCAAAATTCGATGAGCACCAGAATCAACCGAGGCAACACCATGGTCAGGCATTGCGTTACGTACTTCATCAACAATAGCAGCTGGTCCCCAGTCTTCATCGCTCGGGAATGCCGTACTCAGATCAGATTTTGCAGCGGAAACTTCGTTCCCCTCCCAAACAGGACCGACAGTAAGACCATTATCTAGCGCAGCAAGCGCGGGGGCGATAGATCCTGTAAATGTATAACTTGCCCGGTGCATGCCATGCAGATTTGGCTCAAGAGTGAACTCGGCAACAAACTGTTTTCCGGGTTGCCATACATCTTGCCAACCGTGACGCATCTCAATCGGATCGTAGCCAATAAGTAGCAAGCAATCGCTTTGCTCTATTAGTGGCAACACTACTTTATCTGCCTTTGGAGAAAGTCCTGCTCCTCCAAGCGATAAAGCGTGATCATCAGGGACAATGCCTTTTGCTTTGTAAGTCGCCACAGAAGGGATACCGTGTTTGAGGAGAAATTCTTTAACCTCCGCCTCACAACCTTCACTTAAAATCTCCAATCCAAGAACAGCTAGTGGACGTTTGGATTGTGAAATTTGTTCTCGAACCAGCTTGAACTCGGGGCTCTCGGCAGGCGCAGTCGGAAGGTAGATTGGCTGCCATAACTTGGGAGTGTTTTCTTGAACCCTCGCAGCAAGCGAAATTGGCACATCGATATGCACAGGGCCTGGACGGCCGGATTGTGCAAGCGACAAAGCCTTATCAACGATGCGATCAACCGCACCATCCACTAGGGTAAAACTTCCCTTAACGACAGGTTCTAACGCCTTCACATGATCAAAAACTTGATGGGTATAGCTGGCTGTATCCAGGTCATCAACTCTTCCGGTTAAAAACACGAGAGGAACCCGTTCTTGATATGCGTTGGCAATAACATTGTACGCATTTGCCATGCCAGGCCCCAGGGTTGCAAAGAGTACACCGGGTGCCCCGGTTCGATGATAGGTCCCCTCAGCCATAAAACCGGCGCCATTTTCATGCCTGGTCAAAACAATCTCAAGACCAGCATGATCCAAGGCGTGCATAACACTCAAAACTTCCCCACCAGGAATACCAAAAGCATGGCGACAACCCGCCTCGAAAAGACGTTGGGCCAAGATATCAGCAGCGGTTAAGCTCATGAGCATACTTTCAGAATTATTTATTACACACAACTATACCTACCTGCTTCCATGTAAGGGAACAGGCAGTTTAGAGGCAAGGATCATTAATCGCTAAACAGACACTTTAAAAAGAGAATTTTTATTTTATCTTTTCTCGAATGTTATCCACTGGCGACTGACTGGCAGGATATGACAAATAGCCATCCCGTGTCTGTGGAAATTTACGCCCCAGTAGGTCAGAAGCGATCACATTTCTGAGAACTTGAGCCGTGCCGCCACCAATAGTGAACATCCGAGCGTCGCGAACCATCCGCTCAACAGGGTTGTTACGGGAATACCCAGCTGCACCATGCATTTGTAATGCGTTATTGGTGACATTTACAGCCATCTCGGAAGTGAAGAGTTTAGCCTGTGCAGCTTTCATCTTATCTGGAAAACCTGTGCCCGATACCGCATCGTTAATCAAAGCACGCGCCGCACTTATTTGGACTGACATATCCGCAAGCATCCATTGTAATCCTTGGAACTCACAAATTGGACGCCCAAACTGTTCACGTTTTTGAATGAAAGCTTCGGCCTGATCATAAGCACCCACAGCTAGCCCAAGAGCAACTGCAGCAGCCCCGACCCGCTGCCCATTATAAGCTGTCATCAAATCGCCAAAACCCTTTTTAATCCCTGAAGGTGGTTGCAGCATCATATCTGAGGGAACGTGAAGATCGTGAAGATAAATTTCAGTTTCTGGAATGCCACGTAGTCCCATTGTTGGTTCACGTTTACCAGCAGAAAGTCCTTCAGAACCGGGTTCACCTCGAACAACGATAAAACCTGCAATGCCTTGCGGCTGGTCGTTTTCAAAAACCTGAGCAAAGATAAGGTGCAAGCGGGATACGCCGCCGCCAGTGATCCAGTGTTTCTTCCCATTTATGACGTACCCATCACCGACCTTATCTGCACGGGTTGTCATATCCCTCGCAGCAGACCCGCTTTCAGGCTCAGTAATGCATATCGCGGGCTTATCGCCATCAAGAACCAGATCCGCCGCAAGTTTTTTTTGCTTTTCCGAACCATATGCCATGATGGCACCAACAGCCCCCATATTCGCTTCAACGGCAATACGGCCTGTTACACCACAAGCTTTAGAGACTTCCTCAACAAGGACGACAGCCTCGCGATATCCCAGACCCTGGCCACCATAAGTTTTGGGAATAGTCATGCCCATAAAACCGGCATCCCTCAAAGCAAAGCAATTTTCCCAAGGATAGATTTCAGCCGTATCGATAGAGGCCGCACGAGGCGCAAAAACATTTTGCGCAAGGTCACGGGCGCGCTCACGTATGCTATCCAAAACGGATACACTCGATTTATCTTTAATATCAGCGCCTTCAGTAGCAGTGATACGATCAAGATCCACAAGCATGAGCTTCTACTCCATTGAAATTTTTGCGAGTTATTTGCTTTTTCTGATGGATCTATTATCTCGCGCTTGCTTTCTTCAAATCAAACGAATTAAAATAACTTCTTACTTCAATTATTTTTACACTAATTGTTATCTTAATGGATATTCGTCATGGGCATTCGTCACCTGCGCGCATTGTTGGAAATATCAAAGACGGGGAGCTTCCAGGCCGCCGCAGAACGTATGGGGTTAACCCATTCCGCTGTGAGCATGCAAATGAAAGCTTTGGAAGAAGAGTTGCAAACAGAGTTATTTGATAGAAGCCGCCGGCCTCCCGATATCAACCCCACAGGCCTGCGGCTATTGGAAAAAGCACAAGAGATCATCACCCTCTATGATTCCCTTACCGAAGCAGGATCAAACAAAGACGATCTCTCTGGCCTTCTCCGTTTAGGTGCCATCCCGAGCGCGACAACTTCCTTTTTACCGGAAGCACTGGCACGTATGGGACAAAAGCACCCCCGACTTCAAATTCGCTTGGAAAGTGGTCTGAGCACTGAGCTGACCAGAGAACTCCTCCAGGGAAAATTTGACTGTATAATTATCACACAGGCGCAACGTTTGGATGACGCGCTTAAATCAACTATATTGCGGGAAGAACGCCTCGTGGTAATTGCACAGAAAAATGAGACAAACGAAAAGATTGCCCAGACAAAAGACGGCGATATAGCCCTGCTCGACCATCTTCCCTTTGTGCGTTTCAACCACCTGACAGGTGTCGGACGCGTCATGGAGCAACACCTCCGTAACAGAAAAGCCAACCTTCGCGAAGTCATGGAACTCGATTCTCTCGAAGCCATCCAACGCATGGTCGCCAAAGGATTGGGAGCCGCGATCATTCCCGAGAACAGCTTAGAAGAGAATACTGATTTGCTCGTTCGCCCTTTTGGGAAACCGACCGCCACCAGAAAAGTGTCTCTTGTTGAAAAGCATCGCGGGCAAAGGCCCGATCTGACAAGTGCCCTGGCTGAAATCTTAAAAGATGTGCTTGAGGCAAATAGATAACACAAAGACCAAGTGGCTCCATCACCTTCTCATAAACGGACCTACGTGCGGTAAAAATTGGCTCTATGCTGACCACTTCTTCTCCTTTTGCAGAGGATTAGATATTTGTCAGGAAAGAACATATAGCCGCTTGATCAAAAGCGCGTGGAGCCCGTACCAACATGACGACGTCAGCGACCTTACAAGAAAAACCAAGCGTATGCCCTCTCGATTGTCCAGACACATGCAGTCTATCCATCTTAACTGATGGTAAAAAAATAATCGAGGTTCGAGGGTCAAAAGCTAATCCCTATACGGCTGGCGCTATATGTAAAAAAGTCAAAAGCTACTATCCTGATTTCATTCATGGTGAACGGCGTTTAACACAGCCCCTTCTTAGAACAGGTCCGCGCGGATCATTAGAATACAGTCCGATAAGCTGGGATGAAGCGCTGGATCGTGTGCACGCTGGTTTAACAAAAGCGATAGAAAACCACGGTCCGGAATCCGTTTTGCCTTTCAATTATGCAGGACCTCACGGGCAACTTGCGGGCGGGTCTATGGATTTTAGGTTCTTCCATAAATTAGGGGCAACCCAACTCGATAGAGGACCGCTATGTGGCGCGGTAAGAGGAACAGCCTATACCAGCCTTTTTGGTAATGCTCCTGGTATGGAACCCGAGCAGGCTGAAAAATCAGACCTTCTGGTTATCGCGAGTAATAACATCACCGTATCAAATATGCATATGGCCCGGATCATCAAAACCGCCAAAAAGAACGGCGCAAAGCTGATCGTGATTGATCCCAAGAAAGTGAAAATTGCGGATCAGGCTGACCTTTACTTACAGATCAAACCAGGGACGGACATCGTTTTGTTCCTCGCTTTGGCCGCAGAACTCGAAAGGCGTCACGCTCTTGATGAAGCCTTTATTGAGCGTTGGGTACATGGCTTCGATGTTTATATGGAAGCGGCAAGAAAGTACTCTTTGGAAGATGCTTCAACCATTTGTCAAATCCCCCTTCGCCAAATTGAAGAACTTTTAAACTATTACACTTCAGCACAAAACGTATCTATGTCGTTTGGGAACGGTGCAGAAAGAGGTCGCAACGGCGGATCATCCATCCGTTCTGCAATGGCTCTTCAGGTTTTAAGCGGAAACATAGGGCGGTCTGGCGCGGGTATCATCGCCAAGCAAGGCCTCGCGTTTCCAGCAACTTCAAACAAATTAAGAAGGCCTGACTTGGCTCCTGAGGGGACAAGAATGCTCAACATCGTCGATGTTGCGAAACATATTCTCGATGATAGTCTGGCGCCCCCCATCAAAGCCGTGTTTATCTATAACCATAACCCTGTTTGCACCCATCCTGATCAAAACAGGATGCGTCGCGCGCTTAGTCGCGAAGATGTTTTCATCGTTGGTTGCGACGTTGAAATGAACGACAGCATGGCCTACGCAGATATCATTCTCCCAGCGGCCAGCCATTTTGAATTTCCCGATATCTACGCAGCATACGGACAAACCCATTTACAACGCGCAGAACCTGTTATCCCAACCGTAGGTGCCTCCCTCCCCAATACAGAAATCTTCCGGCGTCTGGCTGAAAAATTTGGCATGGATGACCCTATATTTAAGGTCGATGATTACCAGTTGATGGATGAGGCTTATGACCCTGCAGCCCCCCAAATGAAAGGGGTACGCCCGAGTAAAATATCTCTTGATCGTTCCCTGCCTATGATGGCCGAAAATGATCAGGAACTCATTATGTGCAAAACGGTTTTCCCCGGCACCAAAACAGCGAAGATTGAACTTTATTCAGAAGAATTGGAAAACCAGTTTGGATATGGGCTCCCAAGATATGAAAAGGTCGATCAATCATATCCCCTGACCTTGATTACTCCCTCTTCCAGCAAACGAACCAATGCCACTTTTGGCGGCAATCAAGAATCAATGGGGCCGGAAAAACTGGAAATCAATCCAGATGACGCCCAAAAAAGAGATATCAAAGAGGGCGATAAAGTAAGGATTTGGAATGACTTGGGTGAAGTTTTTCTTATTGCGGCAATCACGGACAAAGTTAAACCCGCAATAATCTATTCCCCTAAGGGCACCTGGCTTGGATCAAGTGGAACCAATCAAACGGTCAACGCCTTGATCAACGCCGATTTGAAAGCCGACATCATGGAAGGTGCCTGCTACAACGACACCTTTGTTGATATTGAGGTGGTATAAACCCGAAACAACTCAGAAGCAGAATCGAAGAGGGCAATTCATGGATTTGTCTCAGACCGCTTACAATGGCCTCGCCATTACTGGCCTTGGTGATTAACGGTATTATGCTAAAGAAGTATCCGTTCAGGCGGGACTTGAGGTCTCGGCTTTAAAATCTCTAGCTCCTTGAACCTGTTGCTCTTCAGTTTTGATAGATACAAGGTATCCACCCCATCAGGACTATGAAAAATAACAAGAAAAAACCCTGCTTTTTACGGCAGGGTTTTTTCTTTGGCGGGATACAAAGATCTATTATGTAACGGTAATCATAACTTCATCATCATCCAGAATGACAGTTAGGATATCGGTAGCAACTATTCCTTCGAGAACGGCTACTTCCGTATAGGTTACACCATCATTAGATACTTCAAGGGATGTACCAGATCCTGTATCGGTTGCCCGAACAAATTCTGCAACAACATCACCTACTCCGTCAGTGAAGGTAATGAGATCACTGACATCAAGAATATCACCCTCTGCTTTGTCATAATCTTTGACAGTGTCAACATCGACACCAACAACTTGACCAGTGAAGAGGAAGGTATCTGCGCCAGCGCCACCTTCGAGGGTATCTGAGCCAGAGCCGCCAACCAAGAAGTCATCTCCATCACGACCATAGAGGAAGTCATCACCACCCATGCCATAGAGGTTATCATCCAGTCCGACCACGACTTCTTCTGTAGCTTTACCTTCCGATTTACTGCTTCCTGTTTTAACGTAAGTACTGGTTGTGGTTGTTCCATCGCCCCAAGTAACTTCGAAAGTAACACCTTTCTCTCCGAAGTCTTCACCATCGTTACCGCCTAGGTTATCTACATCGATATTGAAATCAAACCAGTCCCCGGTGCCAAACGAGGTACCATCAAAGGTCATGGTCAGGGTTGAACTTTCAGAGCTAATTGGAGAAAACGTGACATCTGAAGATGACAGACCAGAGCTATTATTAAAGGTCGGTCCGTAATCGAAGATGCCTCCAGATAGTTTTGGATCGAAAATAGCATTGGTATCTGTACCACCTCTGAGATCGATTACAATTTGCTGGATATACTCACCAGCACTCGCTGCTGCCAATTCAAAGCGAAGGAAGTCTTTATTGCTACTCTTACCATCTCCTTTGGCTTTTGCCTCAAGGCAACGTGTAACCAAGGCTGTGTCGCGGCCAATAAGGATTTCGTTATCGCCCCCACCGGTGACTGTATCAACCTCGGTATAGCCGCCACCTTCGCCGCCTTCGCCTCCCTGTCCGCCAATCCGATAAACAGAGACCTGGGCTTCATCAGAAGATTCCATGCCAAACTGTTCAAGATCATAATGGAAGTGACCAGCACTTAATCCAGGGTCATCAAAATCGAAGATGACATCATCTGGAGCATCCGATACTGAATTAAATCCATGGTCATCCAAATCGATAAAGGTTGGTGCAGGTGCTGGATCAGGCTCATAAGTGTCATTGGCCAACAATGCTTCTTTCGCAATGTAAAGCGGATCACCTGACAAATCATTGGTTAGTACGATATCATTGGCAGGCTCAGGCGTTGGTGGAGCTTTCACACAAATCTCAAGATCTGCAGAGGAAGGATCCCCATCACCATCAACCATGGTATAGGTGAAGGTTTCTTCAAAATCACTATCCACAACACCAGACACATATTCATATGCACCTGTTTCTGTATTGATGGAGAAAGTACCACCTTCTGCCGTTGTGAACTCGATAAAGCCGTCCGCACTACCATCACTGGCATCTGTGTGAACCACACCATCGTGTTCGACTTCGGTGATTGCAACAGGTGATCCAAAGCCATCTGGTCCAGCGTCATCGTTGGTAAGAACATTACCTGATGCTGTAGCACCAATACTGATGGTACTGAGTAAGGTTTCAGCCAGAGCTTCAAAGTCTGTTGCCAGAAGAACTTCACCAACATTTGGAACAACACCACCGTCAAAGAAGCTGACGAATGTTGAAGGACTAATACTGGATCCTATACCAATAGCGGTCAGTTCGATGTCTCCAGAAAGAAGGTCGGCCTTACCACCATCTGCCAGTACGACAGAACCACTACTTAAGGCAGAGGCACCAGAGTTTCGGTTACCATCACTGAGGAAGAAAATCTCATTGTTATGGCCAGGCATGTGATCAAAGTCACCGTTGCCAGCGCCATTGGCAAAGAGCTCTTCCATTGCAGCTTCAAAGTTGGTGGCACCAGAACTAATGATCCCTCTTGAGGTTCCATCAAGTGCCGCCTCTGCAGATGCAAGATCGGTAAAGGTACCAAGTGTTGCCGCCGTCGCCCCAAAAGCTACTAAAGTAACTGAGACAGACGCTCCTGAACCAAAGAGGGTTTGAACAAAGGTTTTCACGCCAGCTATTTCAGTAGCAAGATCCCCATTACTCACAGAACCACTGAAATCCATTACCACGCCGATATTCTGTGGAACAGATGCCGTATCCGCAATGGTGACTATTTTGTCATCAACTGCTTCTGGTTCGCCGTCGTGAATACAAATTTTCAGATCAGCCGAAGCTTTATCACCATCATTATCAACAATGGCATATGTAAAGACATCTTCAACAACATCATCTGTTGGTGAACCTGGTGCTCCGTGTGGCACAGCAGGTAAGGCAGTATAAGTGTAATCGCCCGTTGCGTTGCCTCCGGCATCATCCAGATAAATCTCCAGAACGCCTTTGTCCGTGGTGACGGTGAGGAGTTTGGCCCCATCATCATAACTTGCTGATGGTGTACCCGTGGTTGGGCCGCTAAGAACACCAAACTCGTCAACACTGAAGGTTTCGCCATCAACATCAACACTGCAGATACGATCGAGACCATCTGTACCAGCGTCATCGTTGGTCACCACATTGCCGGAGACACTGCTACCAAGTCCAATTGTTCCGACAAGAATGTCAGCCAGATCTTCAAAGGATGCTGAACTAATGACTTCACCAACATTATCAACGACACCATCATCGAAGAAATCGACAAATGTGGATGGGCTGATACTGCCACCGATACCAATGGCCGTAAATCCGATATCACCATCAACTAGATCAGCTTTACCACCATCATCCAAGACAACATCAACATCACTCAGAGGCTCATCACCCGCATTTCTATTCCCATCACTGAGGAAGAAGACTTCATTGTTATATCCTGGGATATGCTCGAAGTCCCCGCCCGTATCAGAGAAGAGTTCTTCCATTGCCGCTTCAAAGTTGGTGGCACCAGAACTAATGATACCTCTTGAAGTTCCATCCAGCGCCGCTTCTGCAGAAGCAAAATCGGTAAAGGTACCAATGGTTGCCGCATCTGCACCGAAAGCCACAAGAGTTACGGAAACGGTAGCACCCGATAAGAACAGAGTTTCCACAAATGTTTTCACACTTGCAATTTCTGCGGCTAGATCAGGATCACTAACGGACCCACTAAAGTCCATAACGATACCGATATTTTGCGGTACATCCACACTATCGGCCTCATCTACAAACTCTTTGTCGTCAGCGGCCTGAGGACCATCATCTTCAAATTTAATGAGACGTCCAAGCTCCATTGATGAACTCGCGCTATCATCGTCACCATCGGTTACTGTAACAGTAAGTTTCACGCGACCAGACTGCATGATTTCAGGTGAGGATGCTTCGTCTGGATCAGTTGGATCATTGTGTTCCAAGGCACGGAACTGATTAACTTCAACGCCTCCGGTCACAGGATCAACCGATATGCGGAAAACTTCGTCTCCGCCGGCCATACCGACGATATCTCCGCCATCCATAGACAGAACAACATCAAGCCCGCTCATAGAATCAGCCAAACCAGAAGGGCCACCCATAAGGGTTAGACTGTACACTTGTGATTGCAGACCATCCGTTCCTGGATCAACATCAACCATAAAGAGGTCATCACCGTCGATTGCAGAATAACCAATGGCATCAGGATGTGCATCCGGGTGCGTTTCATCCGGTGCATTAAAATCACCAGGTTCGCCAGCACCGAGTGTCTCATCAAGAACCAGCATAGAGTTATCTTCATGTCTGATTACAACGGTAGGACCATCGTCTTCAAACTTGATACGATTACCAAGTTCAATCGTATCACTGGCGGTATCGTTATCTCCATCGGTAATGGTCGCGGTCAAGCCGACAAGGCCAGCACTCATAATTTCAGGTGTGGTAGATTCGTCATGATCCGCAGGATTATCATGTACTAAAGCACGATATTGATTGACGAATACTGCACCTGTTCCTGGATCAATAGAGATACGGAAGACTTCTGAGCCGTCAGCCATACCAACGATATCACCACCATCATAAGATAGAACAACAGGGTCACCACTTAAGGTATCAGTCAATCCTGTTGAGCCACGCGCTAACGATAGACTAAAGACACGTGATTTTTCACCATCAGCACCAGCATCCACAAAGATATCAAAGAAGCTATCACCTCTGATTGCTGCAAACCCAATCGCATCTGGATCTGCTAAAGGATGTGTTTCATCATCAGCATTCGGATCACTAACATCGAACCCGACACTCTCATCAAGAACCAGCATTGCGCCGCGTTCGTTCGTAAGATCAAGCCTTGGGCCGTCATCCTTAACCGTAACGTTTACCGATCCCCAATCACGATCCATATCGCCATCGACAATTTTGACACCAAAACTCAGTCCTAATGGTTCGTCATGATTATCAGGATTTGGATGTTCGAGTGCGATAAACTGTTCGTACTCATAACTACCATCGGGATCGACTGTGAAGGTAAAGACGACTTCGCCACCTGCCCACCCGGTCAGAACATTTCCAACTTGAGATGTGGTCACCGGAAGATCGCCTTCAGAAGTCGTTAGACCATCAGTGTTGAGGACAATACAAAGAGCCTCATCCGGGCGTGTGCCTGGATTATCCTCTTTCGGACCATCTGCACCATAATCAAATACATCAAATTGACCACTGGCTGTAATTGAGCTACCGGGATCAAGGTCAGTTTCATCGACCATGATATATTCTCGACCGCTGATAACCGGACCGTCATCAGTGATGTGGAAACGAAGTTTGGCTGTAGCTACATCGCCATCCGCATCAGTGATCGCAATTCTAAAGTATGGTTCAAGCTCATCGCTATATCCCAGACGGTCTTCATCAGGATGATCAACCGCTTTATGAAGTTCGATTTCGTAATACTTCGTAATTGGATCAACACTAAGCGTAATAATAGTTTCTGGTGAACCACCCGGACCAGTATTTGCAGACCCAGTTAAGACCATCATGCCACCGATTAAAGTAGGTGAGTCAAACGTGATCAACTCTCCTCCAGAAGTGAAGGCTGGGTAAGGGGTTCCATCATGGTATTCAGGATCTCGAACATATAGCAGATCGGTAATCTGTGTTGATCCCGGGCCATCGCCACCAAAATCACCATTTATGTAACCAGTGACCATTTCACTACCGTTTTGATGGAGGTCATCTTCGTGAAGGTGCCCTGCCCATTCACCATGTACATGAGGGCCATCATCTTTTACGCGAACAGTGAAATCAGCAGATGCAGTATCACCATCACCGTCTGTTACCGTTGCAGTAAAGGCCAAACGGAGCTGATCAAAGCGACCAATCTGCCAGTTATCATTTTGATCTGGATGATCAATTGGGCCTAATAAGGTGATTTTATAGTTTCCACTAAACTGGTTCATTTGAACCATGATGACATCATCGGCTCCAGCAGATCCGACTAAAGTAATCGTATTACCAATCAATGTTGCCGCAGCAAAAGTAACTGGAACACCACCAGAGGTTAAGTTTCCATCAAATCCTGGAGGGACGGCATCACCTGCGGTTCCATCCGGATCGGTTACTTGATGGAATTCGAGACCAGTAAATTTTCCGCCATCAGTCCCAAATTCTGCATGAACACCTCCGTAGACAACATCTTTATGGTCACCCCAGGTTAGATCCCATTCTTCGAGATCATCGTCATTATTATGAATATGTTTGATCCATGGACCATCATCTTCAAACTTGATGACACTACCAAGATCAATAGAATCACTTGCAGTGTCATCATCACCGTCAGTGACAGTTACTGTCAGCTTAAGAAGGTTTGAATTCATGATTTCCGGAGATGTAGACTCGTCGTGATCGTTGACATCATCATGGACAAGCGCCCGATATTGATTAACGGTCACATCACCAGTGTCTTCATCAACAGTTATCCGGAAGACTTCAGAACCATCCGCGGTACCAATGACGTCATCGCCATCCATGGATAAGACAACTGGGTCACCACTTTCTGTATCAGTTAAACCAGATGGTCCAGCCATCAATTCTAGGGTGAAAACCGTAGAATCTTCGCCATCTGTCCCAGGGTCTGAAGTGAGATTGAATAGGCTAGTACCTTCAATTTCAGCATAGCCAATTGCATCATCATCAGCATTTGGATTGAGTTCATCACCAGCATTAGGATCTCCCTCGGCACCTTCTCCGCCAAGGCTTTCGTCAAGGACGAGCATAGCTTCACGTTGAAGGTTAAGATCAACAACGGGGCCGTCATCTTCAAATTTGATATGTTTACCAAGCTCGATAGAATCACGGGCAGTATCGTCGTCACCATCTGTGATAATAACAGTTAATTTTACAAGGCCAGAATTCATTATTTCTGGAGAAGAGGATTGGTCATGATCAGCTGGGTCGTCATGAACAAGTGCTCGGAATTGATTGATCTCGACATCCCCATTTGTTGGATCCACAGAAATGCGGAATACTTCTTCCCCATCTGCCATACCAACGATATCACCACCGTCTTTAGAGAGAACAACCTCCTCACCACTTTCGGTATCAGTTAAGCCTGTAGAACCTTTTTTCAAAGTCAGTTTGAAAACGCGTGATTTTTCGTCATCAGCGCCGGGATCAACAAAGATATCAAAGAAGCTATCGCCAGCAAGAGCGGCATAACCAATCGCATCTGGATTAGCGTCAGGGTGCGTTTCGTCGTCAGCATTAGGATCATCGGGATCATAACCTAGACTCTCATCAAGAATAAACTTGGCTCCACGATCATGGGTGAGCTCAACCGAAGGACCATCATCGTCAACCTTAATTTTCAATTGGCCAATTTCGCTTTCATCCCCTTCATCATCTATGGCGTAATAGTTAAGTTTAAAGTTGATGGTTTCATCATGATCTTTTGTATCAGGATGTTCTAATGACTCGTATTGTTCGATGTAGATATCGATGTCGTTCTCATCATTAAGAAGGTCTGATCCGATGGTAACAACAAACGCAAGTTCGCCACTATCGCCTGATGTCCGACCATAAACTACTGATGGATCTGAGGAAGAGGAATAGAGATAAATAGGCGATCCATCAGTAGTGTTAACACCGCTATATTGACCGTAATAGTCAATAAAACGAATATCTTCGAGATCATCTGGAGGAGAGAAACTTGGGCTTGAAGGGCTATCTGTATCACCAGGTCCATCAGATCCATCAGCTTCATCGTTTGATCCATCAGTAAAGAGATTTAAACCATCACTAATAGGTCTGAAGCCTTGGCTGATTGCATCAGGAGGGCTAACGCCGTCATCTCCCATAACACCAGCAAGGTGACTTTGTGCTTCAGAAACACCAGCAACATCATTTGTTACCCTTTCTTCTGCATTAGTCTGGTCACCGTCTGTCTCATCAATGTGAATGGCGATTTTGGTATCAATTTCAGGGATGTCTTCCTGAATATCAAAAACAAAACTGCTCTCAGCAAAAGCTGTATTGTTGTCCAGTGTTAGTTCATCCGTGCCGATATCAGTTTCTTGCTCTTCGGCGATAGCTTGCACAGTGATAACAACAGGACCATTTGTATGGGTTGGGCCATCTTCATAACGACCACCATCTTCAGTACCATTATCCAATAATTTTGTTGGACCATCTGTTATAACAGGATAAGGGTGCTCGCCACCCTCACCGCCTTCAACATCGACACCGGTAGTTGTGTAATCATTGGTATTAAAAGCGACAATACCATCAAAAGTAGTAAAATCTTCCGTCTCAGAAGGATCGAGATCAGGTGCATCGGGATCAGGAAGCTCACCCGTGTAGCGAAGGATATACTGTACAAAATCATCATCGCTATCCAAAAGGGTTTCTTCGCCCCCTTCTCCGCCCGGGCTATCACTTACAGTTATCGGGCCAAAAATTTCCCAGCCATCAGGAAGGCAAGTACAGTCTTCGTTCACGGTAAATCCGGCAGGTACACCTGAGAGAACAAGAGTTAGAGTTTCGGAGCCGTCTTTATCACAAAGTTCGGCATTTATCGGTAATTTGATGACACTCTCTTCATCAACTATACCATTTTCACCGCCACTAAGATAAACCGCGCTATCGTCATCACCGCCTTTGTTGATTTGAATATCGGGTAAATTTCCAGAAGAATCTTCCCCACCTTCTCCACCATCGTCACATTTAACCCGACCGAGAGACAACAATGGCATATCTGCAACCGCATCAATAATGGCTTCAGCACTAAAAGGAAGAGTAGCGGAATCACCTGAATCAGGATCTGTAATTGCCGCTGTACCAGTAACAATAATATCTTCATCTGAGTCTGGCGGTGGTAATATATACACATCACCTAGGTCATCAGGTGACAGAGTTACTGGGAAGGTCCCAGTATATTCGTCACTAAAATCTGATCCTCCTATAAAGAGGCGGGCGCCATCTGGCAGTTCATTCAGTGTTACTGAATCAAGAGTTTCGTTATCTTCTGGTACAAAGGTGAAAATGACCTGCATAGGGGCTGCGGCAAATTCTAATACAGGTTCTTCGCCACCTTCACCACCTTCACCACCAACAAAAGGATCATCATCTTTATATTGATCACCCCCTGGGAGATTTTGATTTGGAAGCCAGTCTTCAAAGCCGCCAGCAAAGGTTCCTGAAATACCGCCCAGCTCATTACCCGAAACATCCGTTGTCGTCGTAACAAAAGTTACTGTAAAGGTACCATTAGCAGGGTCAGTTATGTCTTCTTGGCCCTCTAAAAGACCAAATTCTAATTCAGTCTCACCTAACACACCTTGTGCATTTAATAGATCAATAGCACCACCAAGATCATCATTATAGGTGCTACCGCCACCGCCTGCTGGACCAGCACCAGCGCCTGCTGCTGTTTCTAAGGGAAGTTCACCGGCTTGCGCGAGTACCAAATTAATAAGCTGATCTGCTGCAACTTCGGTGCCATCAATAATGAGGAGTGGTGCATTTCCTTCAGGAAAATCACCCGCTAAATTTTCAAATAGAATACTACTTTCTGGGATTCCATCCCCATCGATATCAAAGTTTAAAATTAAATTTTGTCCATCAACCGCCGCAGCTGCTTGAGTAGCATCAAAATTTAATAATAGCCTCTGCCCCGCTTGGGTCGCGATTGTTTGTGAAGACCCTAAATCCGGGATATTGACAGGCACATCCGTTGCTTCTTGTCCTATCGACAAGACAGTTTCGGTAACCATCTCAGTTGAAACTTCGTTCACAGAGGAATCAGGGGTTTCGTTACCAGGATTACGTGGAATGTTTGATTCTGACATTTTAGCCTCCTCGGGCTCCTAAATACTGGCTCTGCCCCCTCAGGCAATCACAGTCAGGCCACGGTTGAGGAAAATGATGAAATAATCATAACAGTAAATAAAATTTTATATAGAATTTATATTAATTTTACGACATACTTATGTATGATTTTCAACAAAATAACATTATCAATGGTTGAATAACACATGAACACTTCACCAAAACACCATTTTTTAAATATTTTATTAACCGTAATACAAAATAAAATTTTTATCATTTTAATAAAATAATGACTATTTAATTTAGATAGATAAATACTTAAATATAAACAATATTTACTTAAAGAAAATTTCACTCATTGAATTCAAATTACCCGCGCGACAATGAGAATTACAAGAATAACCTCAACTTAAGGACCACTGATGCACTGGGAGCGTGACAGAGATATTTGGGGAGTGTGACAGAGATATTTGCCCGAATAATGATGCTCACTTCATCCGAACAGCTGATATCATAGGATGAACCGTGCAAAATCTAGCCTTTCTGGATCAATGTACGAGCTGCTCCAACCACTAAAGGGTCGTGCCTCGTCATGTTTGGAAGGACACCAAAGACCAGATCAATCGAAACCAACTCCCCCTATCAGGCAAGGCCGTAAAATCATGGAGCGCTAATTTTCCGACGTCAAACAACTAGCCAAAAACAGTCGTCGCTACGCCCGGTTACGCGGCCTAGCCAAGGTAAAAGAGCAATATTTTCTCACTGCGCTGCGGCCCAGAATATGAACAAAATCGCCCTCATCCTGGCACGGATTAAGCTTTTATCGGAGGGAGGGGCATCCAACACCTAATATCCTGCCAAAGCTATCAGGCTCGCTTGTGGACATCACCAATAATCCTAAAGCCAAAATAACTTTTAATCGCGACTTCTTAGGACAAAACAAAACCCCATCAATTATGACGGGGTTTGTCTGAGTTCAAGGGTAACTCATGGAGCTGCCCTTTTTGTATTCATATAAAAGTATAGCCTTTAAAGGCCGTTCTGACCCATCTCAAGAAACTTATCGCGGCGTTTCTGGCGGAGCTCTGCCCCGTCAAATTCCATAAGTCCTTTGAGGTGATTTTCAATGCTATCACCAAGGGCGTTCATACTATCTTCTTTAGCTCTGTGAGCTCCACCCATAGGTTCGGTAATCACCTCATCGATCACACCTAGAGTCTCAAGATCCTGGGCCGTCAACTTGAGAGCTTCAGCGGCTTCTTTTGCCTGATCCCCAGAGCGCCAGAGAATGGAGGCGCAGCCTTCAGGTGAAATCACAGAATAGATTGAGTGCTCAAGCATAAGAACCGTATTAGCAGCAGCAAGTGCAATCGCCCCACCAGAACCACCTTCGCCAATGACGGCTGAGATTAAGGGAACCTTGATCGCAAGACATTTTTCAATACTACGGGCAATCGCTTCTGACTGGCCACGTTCTTCAGCACCGACACCAGGATAGGCACCAGCTGTATCAATCAATGTAATCACTGGAAGATTAAAACGTTCGGCCAGATCCATTAGGCGTTGAGCCTTACGGTAACCTTCTGGGCGCGCCATACCAAAGTTATGCTTGACCCGGCTATGCATGTCCGCGCCCTTTTCTTGGCCAATCAATACCACAGACTGCCCACGAAAGCGGCCAATGCCCCCAAGAATAGCAAAATCTTCGGCAAAGGCGCGATCTCCTGCAAGAGGGGTATAATCCTCTATCAGGTGCGCAATGTAATCTTTGCAATGTGGGCGGTCAGGGTGACGTGCCACAAGTGTCTTCTGCCATGCGCTGAGCTTGGTGTAAGTTTGGCGCAACAATTTGTCCGCTTTAGCTTCCAGTTTGGAAACTTCATCAGCGATGTTCACATCACTGCTGCTGTCGGACAAATGTCGCAAGCCTTCAATCTTGCCTGCGAGCTCGGCGATTGGTTTTTCGAAATCTAGGAAATTTTGCATGAAGCGTTGTCTATCACAAAGTCAAATTCAGTCAACAAATATAGTAAAGAATGATGCTCTGCAAAAGAAGATATTCAAGTTCCAGTATAGAAAAATGGTCCTGAGCGAGGTTTTAGCTCTTTAGTCAAAGAAAAAACCATACAAGCCCAACCACAGGCGGCTTCGATGAACCGCCTGTGCCAAAAAGTTAAATGTCTTGAGTAACCGATTATGCACTTAACTCGGCAACGGCAATTTCTTTTGCTTTTTCGACAAGTACTGTTGCCTGACGGATAGAGGCAATATCGATTAAACGGCCATCGAGAGAAACCGCACCCTTGCCTTCGCGCTGAGCTTGCTCCATGGCTTCAAGTATACGGTTGGCCTTGGTCACTTCAGCTTCCGAAGGACTGTTCACCTCATTCGCAATTCCAATCTGGCTTGGATGGATTGCCCATTTACCTTCGCAGCCAAGTATTGCAGCACGATTTGCCTGAGCCTTAAACCCTGCTGGATCAGAGTAATCACCAAAGGGACCATCGATAGGGCGCAGTCCATTGGCACGGGCGGCGACAACCATACGAGCAATCGCATAGTGCCACATATCACCCCAATGAAAATCGCGTGGAGTATCGCCATCAATATCGGTTAAAACCCCGTACATAGGATTAGGACCGCCGATACCTGTGGTTCGCGCTTTGGTGGAGGCCGCATAATCGGCAACGCCAAAGTGGAGGCTCTCATTTCGTTTGGATGCCGCGGCAATTTCATTGATATTCTGCATTCCCAATGCCGTTTCAATGATCATTTCAAAGCCAACCCGTTTTTTACGGCTCTTGGCAGCTTCAATCTGTGTACAAAGCATATCAATGGCATAGACGTCGGAAGCTGTTCCAACCTTTGGGATCATGAAAAGGTCAATACGATCACCCGCCTGTTCCATTACATCGATTACATCTCGGTACATATAGGGTGTGTCTAGCCCATTAATCCGGACAGACAGTGTTTTGGTTCCCCAATCGATATCGTTGATGGCCTCGATCACGTTCTTTCGCGCTTGCTCTTTATCATCGGGAGCAACGGCATCTTCAAGATCAAGGAAAATGACATCAGCTTTGGACGCAGCTGCCTTTTCAAACAAAACTGTGTTACTTCCTGGTACCGCAAGTTCACTGCGATTTAATCGAGATGTCGCCTCTTCTGGAATCATAAAGCTCATTGCTTGCTCCCTCGTTATATTTTAATTGTGCATTCTATCGCCATTGTGCACTGCAGCATAAACTGTGACCTCAGTTATTTGATCTGTCAACTAAACAGTCAAAAATACATTCGGCTTGGGAAGATAAGTAGAGACAACAAAGCCACAGGAGACGATAAATAAAATTGCGGGAGAATCACAACGTGAAGCTATGAACCCTTTGATGATAAGGGATGATGATCTTGAACAAGACGTTGCAATCGATCCTGCAAGACATGGGTATATATCTGAGTGGTCGAAATATCTGAATGTCCCAACATTTTTTGAACCGATCGAAGGTCAGCACCATTCTCTAATAGGTGCGTTGCAAAAGCATGACGCAAAATATGGGGCGATATTTTCTTGGGATCAATTCCACTTTTTATGGCGAGTTCTTTTAGAAGTTGGCCAACTCTATGCCGGGTTAAATATCCGCTTTTCCCTCGAGAGGGGAAAAGCCAGCCAGGATCCTGATCATTTTTTTGATCACTTGTAGACAGAATATTTTTACGCTGTGCAATATAACTATCTAGCGCTTTCCTGGCAGTCCGGCTCAACGGGACAAGTCTCTCTTTATTTCCTTTTCCGCGCACTGTTAAGATACGTGGATCACGTTGTGTTTGGGAAACTTTTAAGGACACCAACTCCGTTACACGCATCCCAGTCGCATAGAGTAGCTCAACCAAAGCATGAAGACGAAGACCTTCCTTGTCCTGAACATCGCGAGCAGCTGCCAGTAACTTTTCTGTATCATCAACAGAGAGAAATTTGGGTAACGCTTGCCCCATCTTGGGCGTATCTATTTCTGCGATAGGATTATCTGTACGTAGTCCTTCTTCCATCAGGAACAAGAAATATTGTTTTAAGCTTGAGAGGTGTCGAGCTTGAGTTCTCGGGCTTAGATCTTCAGCCGTTAAATCCTCAAGATAGTTTCTGATATCAAGCGCTTGTGCCCGGTCAGGCTTTAGCCCCTGAGCTTGCAAAAAATCAGAAAACCGTATGAGGTCGCGTTGATACGCTTGCAAGGTGTTTAAACTTGCTCCTCGTTCCGCTGCCATCATTTCCAAAAAGAGAGAAATATTGGCTCCGCCTAGCATACTACCTCCGCCTGACATGAACTAGATACCGCTGAGCACCGTTGCTTCAATGGCAAGTGCTCTTGCTTCTTCTTGGAGTCCAACGGAATAAAGCGCTTCCACCACACTACTGAGGGCAAGACTATGGGTATCTCCAGGACCTTCTTCACCAAGAATGATTAAACTCAACAACACAATTTCTGCTAATCGGCTGCCGTTTTGGGCATCTTTTAGCGCATAGAGAAGCGCTGCGGAAGGTGCCAAACCTGGTGTCGAGATTTCAAGCGAGGCCAGCTCACCCCAACTTAATCGCGCACTTTCGCCCAGCGCCTGCATACAACTACGCAGCAGAACTAGTTGCTGATTTAAGACCTCGGGGCCGACATCTCCCTGAGCTGAAGCCCAGCCTTTGAGTGTGCCATAGCGTTCTCCACCTTGTAGACCAGCCAAACGTGCATAAGGCCAGAGAGCCGTTATACTTGCGGCCGCGGTTTGCTCACTCAACATATACTGACGTGCGAGCATCAACCAGGCATCCGCCTTTTGTGCATTACCAGTGACGTACAATACTCGGCCAGCAGGCAAGGCAAACCAAGTGAGATCTGCAGAAGGTGGGATTTCTTTTACCAGCCCTGAGATTAAACGTGTCATCAACAGCGACAGGCCATCATTTTCAGCGTGATCAAGCGCTGCCTTGATTATTTCTGCGCGGGCTGCAGGTACCGTCTGCAACTGTGCGGCCTGAAGGAAAAGCGCCCGTGCCTCGGCTCCCTCGCGGTTAATTTGTCCGCCAACAACACTGTCTAGCTCTTCTGGCTCAAACTCATATCGACTGTATAAATTAACAAGATTAACCGCATCGATTTCGCCATTAGAGACCGCACTTTCTGCTGCAGTTATTCTGCGCTCAAGCGGGTAATCTTCGGATGCGATAAGGGACAACCGAACCCCAGGATTTAGAAAATTGTCTAATTCGGCAGGAACCAACAAGTTAGGCATCCGGGACAAAACCCAATGCAAAGGCTCTACAGTTCCTGCACTATTTCCGCTTAGTTTTACGTCGACACCAGAAGCTGCCAGAACCAACTCATCAAAAAGCGGATCGGCAACGGCTCCGGTTTCGCTCAAAAGGTCCAGCCCAAGAAGAGCCTGATCAATTTTCTTTTCCAGGAAGTGACAATAAATCATCCCCTGAATCCAATAACTGTCTTTCCCAGTAGAAGACATGTTTTGAATAACCTGACAGGCTTCCTTTTTTTTGCCTGTCATCAGGAGGCTGTCACTGCGTAATTTTGCTTGTTTTTCCGTATCCGAACGTGACGGTACGCGTTGAAAGAGGTTTTCGAGGTCGTGATATGCACCGAGTTCAGCTAGTTTTTCAATACGAAGCGAGAGTAAACTCTGGTCAGCTTTCAATGGTTTATCGTCTAAAGGACGCCCTGCGCTTGACAGCAAAAGTCTTCGCGCGAGCGAATTCCCAACTGACGAGCCATAGCGAACGGGCATTTGTGAAATTAAAGCATAGACATCTTGGAGCGAACTTTGCCGCCACATATCATACCCTAAACCACCTTGACCAAGGCCGAGGGTTCCAACCGTATCCAAGTCAAGCCCGCCCAGACTGTTAACCTGTATGCCACCGGAGCTAATTGTTTCGGTTTCTATTGATGAACTTGGAATATCAATAGGTGCCGTCTCCGTCAGAGGTAAAACAGTCGTCGGCTGCTCGGTGATTAACTGCGTTTGAGCCACCGCAGAACTTGAAAACCCGAACACAATCCCCCCGACGGTTCCACAAAAAATTCCTGCAGAGAGCGTCAACGCAGTCCCCATAAGAAAATGTTTTGAGAAATGCCCTGCCATACTATTTCGTAAGGCGATCATTGGGGATTACCTTTTCCACTTTGGAAGAAGGTGCAGGAATGTCCCACGTCAGAAGGAACACCCCTCCTGCAAGCAAGGCACCGATGAGGACGACAACTAAAAAAAGGCCAAATTTTTGCATGGAGCGCTTGATTAACTCTATCTAAGGGGTCAAAAATATTCATCATTCTGCCCCAGATCTATCACTAGAGTGTGGCGAGATTGGGACAGTCTAAAACCATGCCCCCCAATCTGTAAACAACCTGTTGAATTTCTACCCCTTAGTCACTGTGTATATTTAACTCGATAAACCTTCAGTGTGGCCATCCACAGCGAGGACCTGACCTGATATTTTGTTCCCACCCGGCGAGCAAGCAAACACGATCATGTTGGCAATATCTTCAGGTGAAACAAATGTCCTCATAGACACTTGTTTTTCGAATTGAGATCTGACCTCATCATTCGAAACCCCTTGAGCGCGAGCCGTCGCATCGATCACCCGATCCATACGCGGGCCGGATACGGACCCAGGGGCAATCGCATTGACCCGTATACCATAGGGGCCGAGCTCCATAGCCATGCTTTTCGTCAAACCGACAACAGCCCATTTTGCTGCTGCATAGGGTGTTCGAAGAGGAAACCCAAACATTCCAGCGGTAGAAGAAAGATTGATGATCGATCCACTTTTTTGCGCCTTCATCATCGGAATAGCGCCCCGTGAAAATAGGAACTGTGAATCGATATTTACTGAAATACATTTCTGCCAATCGGCATAATCCAGCGTTTCGATATCCCCCGCAGGACCGGAAACCCCTGCGTTATTAACCAAAACATCAAGCCCGCCAAACTCTTTTGCGACACCTTCAAAAAGGGTGGCGACACCTTCCTCGTCCGTAACATCCAGAAGACTTGTTGTTAAGCGACCCTGAGCTTCGTCATCAAGCACAAAGCTATCTAAAGCATCTTGATCAATATCACAGACGTGAACTCTGGCTCCTTTCGCAAGGAAAGCTTCTGCCGTTGCACGCCCGATTCCTGCAGCACCTGCAGTTATCAAAACTCTGCAGTTATCCAATTCATTTCCCAATGCCCATAGCTCCCATACTTCGCAAGCACAAAATTGCTTTTTGTAACTTACGAGCTTAAGGATTCCATAATCGAAAACGATACATATTTCCTGCAATTAAAAACAAAACACGTCACTTACCTGCCGCCTGTAACCACGGACGAATACAACGCCCTCTCAATAGAATTTTTGCATTCATCCTCTGCTTTAAATTTCATTAAAATCAAATAGATAAGCAGAGATGTATAAAAATCAGAAATAAACCCTTAATTCAGGAACTGATGTCGATAAAATTGGAATAAAATGCTAACATTTATACTAATTCGTAACCAGTACAGGGGGGAAGCGACAATAACAGTGGCTCAAAGCTAAGGTTAGTTTATGAAATCATGACTTTTCTTTTTGTTTCACTGATATCATTTCTATAGGCTAAGCCAAGATACGTAACGTGATTCGGTAAAAGGTACTATGTCCATAAACGGGAATTTCCCCATCCCCAAAACTGTTGTTCTCGTTGGCTTAATGGGCGCAGGCAAAACATGCATTGGCAAAAAAATGGCACAAGCCATGAATTTGCCATTTGTGGATGCTGATGCAGAAATCGAAAAAGCTGCTGGTTGCTCCATAGCCGAAATCTTTGAGGCGCACGGAGAAACATATTTCCGAGACCGCGAAAGAATGGTGATCCAACGGTTGCTTGAGGACCCTGTGCAGATCTTATCTACAGGTGGCGGAGCTTTTATAGACGAGGGAACCAGAGCGACGATCTTAGACAAAGGGATATCTCTCTGGCTCAGGGCTGATTTGGATATCCTGGTCGAGAGAACATCTCGCCGTACTCATCGCCCTCTCCTTAGAAACGGTAATCACCGCGAAATACTTTCAGGGCTAATAGACGAACGTTATCCAATCTATGCCAAAGCAGATATCACAACTGATTCTGCTGAAGGTTCCGCTGACATTACGACAGAACATGCTCTCCAAGGGTTATATGATTTCTGTAAGAATAAAACAGAATAAATCCCCGCTCTGACCAGCCGACTTGAACAAAGAAGAAGCAACACATGAACAAAGAGACTTTTGAACGCTTAACTGTAGATCTCGGAGATCGCAGCTATGACATTCTAGTCGGAGAAAATCTGGTCGCGAATGCTGGCAAGCTTGTTCAGCCTTTTTTGAAACAAAAACGGACTTTCATCATAACGGATGAAAACGTGGCAAAGCACCACTTGGCCACTTTAGAGAACGCGCTCTCAAGTGAGGGGATCGCCAGTAAATCCCTGACACTCCCTTATGGAGAGCAAACCAAAAGCTTTAGCCAACTTGAAAAAGTTATCGACTTCTTATTGGAGAACAAAATCGACCGCAAGGCGACAATTATCGCCTTTGGCGGCGGTGTGATCGGTGACCTAGCAGGTTTTGCTGCTGCCGTTGTGATGCGCGGCGTCGATTTCATTCAAATTCCAACCACTCTTTTATCGCAAGTTGATAGTTCCGTTGGTGGGAAAACAGGTATTAACACCTCCCGCGGTAAAAATCTGGTGGGTAGCTTTCACCAACCCCGCATAGTGCTCGCCGACATCGGATTGCTCCAGACCTTGCCGCACCGCGAACTTCTCGCCGGGTATGCGGAAGTCGTGAAATATGGGTTGATCAATGATCCTGCTTTTTTTGCGTGGCTGGAAGAAAACGGGGAACGCGTTATCAATGGAGATCTTCGTGCTCAAACCCAAGCAGTTGTTACAAGCTGTAAGGCAAAAGCCGATATTGTCGCGTTGGACGAAAGAGAATCAGGTGCTCGAGGCCTCCTCAATTTAGGTCATACCTTTGGACACGCTTTAGAGGCAGAAGCCAAATACAATGGCTCCCTCTTACATGGGGAAGCTATTTCCATCGGCATGTTAATGGCACATGATATCTCTGTGGAACTCGGCTTTTGTGCTTCTGAAGATGCACAGACAGTTCGATCTCATTTCCATAAAATAGGTCTTCCCCTCGAAACTTCTTTTGTGTCTTCTAACGCACTTGGCGGAAAAAGACTTGAAGTGTCCCGGTTAATGGATCACATGAGCAGAGATAAAAAAGTGAATGATGGACGTTTGACCTTTGTAATGACAAAAGGAATTGGTCAGGCTTATCTGGATAACGCAGTAGATATGACTACTGTTGCTGAGTTCTTGGAACGCGCAGTAACAAAGTAATATCGATGCCTTATTCGCAACCCCTGAAAGGGCTATGGAAACCGAGTTAATTCTCTCAATCAGTGCCATTGTGGTTCTGTTGATAATATCCGCCTTCTTCTCAGGTGCAGAAACTTCAATGACTGCATCTTCGAAACCCCGTATGCACACTTTGGAACAAAGTGGAGACAACAAAGCTAAAGTTGTAAACAAACTTTGGAGCGCAAAAGAACGCCTGATTGGTTCCATCTTGCTTGGCAACAATCTGGTTAACATCCTGGCTTCTGCTCTCGCCACATCTGTCCTGATTAGAATGTTTGGTGACGCAGGCGTAATTTACGCCACCCTTGCCATGACGGCCCTTGTCTTGATTTTTGCTGAAGTCCTACCCAAAACTTACGCTCTGCGGCATTCAGACAAAGCTGCTCTCGCCTCTGCGCAAATATTACGTCCTATTGTTTTAATCCTCGGCCCCGTAGCACTTGCCGTTGAAACAATTGTACATTTTTTACTTACGCTTTTTACGACAAAAGAACAGGGCCTCGATAATAGTGAGATTGCCGAAGAAGAGCTTCGTGGGGCAATTGATTTGCATGAGGGTGAAGGCGAAGAAGTAAAGCATGAACGGGCTATGCTGAGATCGATTCTTGATCTTGATGATGTTGAAGTTGATGAGATCATGACTCACCGCCAAGACATCAACTCCAGCGACATTGATCAAGATCCTGCGGCGATTATTAAAGATGTCCTTTCAAGCCCCTACACCCGCATTCCATTGTGGCAGGAAAGACCAGATAACATAGTTGGCGTTTTACATGCCAAGGGTTTGCTTCGCGCGATACGTTCCCAAGAAGGCGAGCTGGATAGAGAAACTTTGCTGTCCATTGCCAATGAGCCATGGTTCATTCCAGAATCCACCAGTCTTCTATCACAGCTCCATGCTTTTCGTGATCGGCACGCTCATTTTGCGATTGTGGTCGACGAATATGGCGAGGTCCAAGGTATCGTTACACTCGAAGACATCTTGGAAGAGATAGTTGGCGACATTTCGGACGAACACGATGTTGATATTGAAGGTGTACAAACCATCAGTGAAAATGAGTTTGTGATAAATGGCACGGTTACCATTAGAGATCTAAATCGCCAGTTCGAATGGAAACTACCTGACGAGGAAGCTGCTACAATAGCGGGGTTAATACTATTTGAAGCGCGCCAAATTCCTCAAATTGGTCAGGCATTTGTTTTTCATAACATGCGCTTTGAAATACTGGAGCGAAAAAGACATCAAATCACTTCTATTCGTGTATCTCCACTATCTGACTAAAACAAAAAGAACTGACTATCTGAAGACCTTATAGAGATTAATCATGCCCCTATCTCCATCAAAAAATCGAAAACACTTGCACCAGCGCCTCTATGACTTTCAGGGGTATGAGCGAGAAGACGATTTGTGGGATATTGAAGGCAGAATTACAGATATAAAATCCTATCCTTTTCCAAACCAATATCGTGGCCAAATCGAAGCCGGAGAAGCCTTACACGATATGCATATTCGGCTAACCGTGGATCTGGATTTTATTGTTCAGGACATTGAAGCTTGTATCGATGAAAGTCCCTATGCCATATGCCCCACCATAGCACCAAATTTTAAAAAAATAATCGGCTTAAAGGTCGGCCCAGGATGGCGAGCGGCAATTCGTCGTGCAGTAGGAGGAACTGAGGGCTGTACCCACCTTGTGGAAATGCTTGGAGCTATGGCAACCGTCACATTTCAAACCTTGTATCCCGCGATGATACGTCGACAGGAGCAAAGGGCCAAAGAGAAACCGGTTTCAAGCAACGAGGCTTCCGGTTCAAAGAAGCGCCCCGGCATTATTGACACATGCCACGCTTATAGCTCTGAGGGAGAGATTGTACGCTCTGAGTGGCCCGACTTTTTCACGGGACAAGCATTAAGCTCAGCTAAAAGAGGAGAATAGCCGAAGTACGGGTTAACTGTTTTTCTTAGAAGAGCTCGTGAACTGATCAAAAGAAATAGGCTGCCAGCCCCAATTTTCCTGAGCCGCAGTTCGAAAATATGACAATGTAAACACACGAATTGCGGCGGTCAAACTTGACTGAACCCGTCTATTATCAATCATCGTGCAAATTTCGTTCAGCGCCAGATTTTCTCGTTCACAGATTTCCCCCAAACCTTTCCACATCATCGGCTCTAGCCGAAGAGATGTGCGCCGACCTGAGATGATGACATTTTTAAGGACAAGACCATTCTTCCCGTCAAGCCCCTTCATTTCCCTATGAAGATCTTTTCGGCTTCGAGAAAGAAATGACACATTACCAATTTCTTCCGTCATTCAGAGGTCACCTCTTCGGGTGTATTCGCTTTGATCTGTAATGCGTGAATAGTTGAAGCCAATTCATCCTTTAGTAATTCATGGACCATTCGTTGGCGATTGACACGATTTACGTCTGTAAATTTATCAGAAACAACAACGACAGAAAAATGACTTTCACCCCCCTCGCGATGGCCTGCATGACCAACATGATGATGTGATTCATCGACAACTACTAAATTTAACGGAGATAAACCTGCTCGAAGTTTATCGTCAATCGTTTCCGCCATTCCCATGGTACTACCTATACTTTCCATAGTCATTAACTCGGATAAAAGCCATATTAACCGCCAAATGGCTGCATTTCCAAGGTAATTTAAGAAAAACTACTAACAGCCATTCTTTTTCACGATAAATTCACACCCGATCTCATTTCTAAAATTTTCCAATAAGAACGCTACTTTTTGAAATAATATGTTCTATGTAACGGCCTGAACCCCTTGTCCGACATAGCACAGCCCTCTTGTAACCAAAGACGATCCCCCCCATAATTATAGAATGAAAAAAAAGCCTCATGACCAACATTTGGAAACACCTTGGGACCGCGTAGAGAAACAAAATTGTTGCGAGGTAAAAGGCTGCCCTGAAGCTGGTGAATTCAGAGCACCAAAGTCTCGGCTGAAACTAAACAGTTACTACTGGTTCTGCCTGGAACATGTCCGCGACTATAATGCCAAATGGAATTACTGTAAGGACATGGGAATTGAAGAAGTTGATCATCTTCGACGAAACGATGCCGTTTGGGGAAAACCTACTTGGCCTTTGAGTGGAGCCAAACAGGGAATATATACTCACCGCATGGATGAACTTGGCAAAGCTTGGCAAAAATTTGCCGGAAACGATGAGGCCCAAGTAAAAAAATCACAAAAATACATTCCTGAAGCAGAACGACAGGCGATACACGATCTGGGACTCCAGTCTATAGAATCGTGGAAGGACATCAAAAAACGTTATTTGGATTTGGTAAAAGAACTCCATCCAGACACAAACGGCGGGCAAAAAAGCGCAGAAGATCGCCTAAAAAAGGTCAACCTAGCTTACAGCCTTCTTAAAAAAAGCATTTTTGTAAAAGAAACACTTCAAGAAACGGAACTGACGTCATAGTGTAACGTCCAAGAAAACAACTACACCCAAACAGCAGTACGGATACGACGATGTCCTCTAAAGTAATCAGCCACGGTGAAATGATCATGAGTGGCCCTGACACAACGGTTTCAGCCCGAGAAGTCTTTGGTATCGATAGCGATATGCAGGTCCCTGCATACAGCACACGAAACGAGTATGTACCCGACATTGATCCCACATATCAGTTCGATCACGATACAACACTGGCTCTTCTTGCTGGTTTTGCTTTCAACCGACGCGTAATGATCCAAGGTTATCATGGCACTGGTAAATCTACTCATATTGAGCAAGTTGCTGCGCGTCTGAACTGGGCATGTATTCGTGTCAATCTCGACAGTCATATCAGCCGTATTGATCTTGTCGGTAAAGATGCCATCGTTCTTAAAGAAGGCAAGCAGGTTACCGAATTTCGTGAAGGTCTGATGCCATGGGCACTACAACGCCCCGTTGCTCTCGTCTTTGATGAATACGATGCCGGTCGTCCTGACGTGATGTTCGTCATCCAGCGTATCCTTGAACTCGAAGGTCGCCTCACCTTGCTCGATCAAAACAGAGTGATTACCCCTCACTCTTCCTTCAGGTTGTTCTCGACAGCAAATACCGTTGGCTTGGGTGATACCACGGGTCTCTACCACGGAACACAACAACTAAACCAGGGTCAGATGGACCGTTGGAACATTGTTGCAACCCTGAACTATCTCCCCCATCAGGACGAAATGAATATCGTTCTGGCAAAGCACCCGGAATATGATAACGATAAAGATCGCGAGTTGATTGCCAACATGGTTTCCCTTGCTGATCTTACGCGTAGCGGATTTATCAATGGAGATATTTCAACATTGATGAGCCCGCGTACGGTTCTTTCCTGGGCTGAGAATGCCAAGATTTTCGACAATATTGATTTCGCCTTCCGCCTTACATTCCTGAACAAATGTGATGAAATGGAACGCCCTCTTGTTGCCGAATATTTTCAGCGGTGTTTTGGGCGAGAATTAATTGATGGTGCGACAAAACCTGCAGCCTAGGCTGAATCCAGGTAAGTAGACGGTAAGTAACGAGTATGAGTAAGGCTGAAACACCTCTAGAACTGTTCAAACGAGCAACCTCTTCAACCGCTCGAGCTATGGCAAAAAACAGTGAACTTAGCGTTGTTTTCTCCACCAATGGTCGGGGACTGAACGGTGACGAGCTAAGATTGCCCATACCAGCAAAAGACCTTCCGGCTGAAGATGTTCAACGCATCCGTGGCCGTGCTGACTCTACAGCTTTACGACTTCGTTATCATAATGCCAAATCTCACCAAAAACTGAAGCCCATCGACGCTCAGGCAGCTGCCATTTTTGATTCCGTTGAACAGGCCCGCTGCGAAGCACTTGGTATGCGCCGCATGGAAGGTGTTGCTCAAAATCTGGAAGCGCTGCACGAAGAAAATCTGGCTCAACTGGGCTATGACAATGCCGTAACTTCAGATGAAGTCCCTCTCAGCGAAGCCATGGCTGTTCTTGCAAGAGAAGCACTGACAGGCAGAGCAGCCGATAAAACGGCCTCCAAGATTGCTCAAATTTGGCGTCCAAACCTAGGCCCTGAGATTTTCGAAACTCTTAATAGTCTCGGTGATCACATCGCAGATCAGGCCAAGTTCGCTAAAACTTTACAAGATCTTCTCGGCCAGCTCGATTTTGAGCTTGAAGACAATGATGAAGCTGAAAGAGAAGATCAAGAGGACCAAGATCAGCAAGATGAAAACTCTGATGATCAGGATCAGCAGCAAACGTCTGAAAAATCTGCTCCAATGGAAGCAGAGAGTAGTGATCAAGGTGATGCTGAAGGCGCCCCGGATGATGGCGGAGATAGTGAAGGCCAACAGATGGATGGCCAAGGCCAAGATTCTGCGGGCTCTCCCGATCAATCACCTGAACTAGACCCTAACCATAACTTTAACGCTGTTCATGGTTACAAAACGTTTACAACCCACTTTGATGAAACCATTGAAGCCCAAGATCTTTGTGACGATGAGGAACTCACGCGCCTACGCGAGCTTCTCGACAAACAATTATCTCATCTTCAAGGCGTAATATCCAAGCTTGCCAACAGACTGCAACGCCGCCTGATGGCGCAACAGACCAGAAACTGGGAGTTCAACCTGGAAGAAGGACTATTGGATACTGCACGCCTTACCCGGGTTGTAACCAATCCTCTTCATTCCTTGAGCTTCAAGCAGGAAAGCGACACTGATTTTAAAGACACAGTAGTTTCTCTTCTGATTGATAACTCGGGTTCCATGAGAGGGCGTCCTATTACAATTGCGGCAATGAGCGCGGATATCCTCGCGAGAACCCTTGAACGTTGCGGCGTTAAAGTTGAAATTCTCGGCTTTACAACGAAAATGTGGAAAGGCGGACAGTCTCGCGAGAAATGGATCGAACAAGGCAAGCCTACAAATCCTGGTCGTTTGAATGATCTGCGCCACATTATTTATAAAAAAGCTGACGCCCCCATGCGTCGGTCCCGAAAAAATCTTGGCTTGATGCTCCGTGAAGGAATTCTTAAAGAGAACATCGATGGTGAAGCTTTGTTGTGGGCTCACAACCGCTTAATGGCCAGAACCGAACACCGTCGGATCATGATGGTTATCTCAGACGGCGCTCCTGTTGATGATTCAACTCTTTCTGTAAACAGTGGGAGTTATTTGGAAGATCACCTCCGTGACGCTATTGAGCACATAGAAAAACGCTCCCCAATAGAGTTACTTGCTATTGGTATCGGCCATGACGTTACCCGCTATTATAAACGCGCAGTAACAATCAGCGACGCTGAACAACTCGGCGGTATTATGATGGAAAAACTCGCTGAGCTTTTTGCAGAGACACCTCGAGGCGGGGACAAGAAAAAAGAAGTATTTGGGCGAAAATAAAGCAAGCATAGATTGTATTGGTTGCGTTTTTTCAAAGACAACTTAATCAATACACGTTTTCATTACTCTGTCCTTTTGTATTGATTACTATCCTCTTTTATTGAGAATCGTTCTCATAGCTATTGACTTTCATCAATTGCTCAACTATTTGTTGCGAATGATTTTCAATATCGGCTAAAAGTTATGCTCTCCAAAACATATCCAGACCAGGACGGTCAGGACTCTCAATCACAGATTCCCCGTATTTCTGCAAAAGTGCTGATGCAGAATGCTCGGGAAATTGTGATTGAATACCAGGGTAATGACTATCGCTTACGAATCACATCTAACGAAAAGCTGATTCTAACTAAATAAGACACCTTCCCCCTTTTTTATTTGGGGGCAGGAAGCCAGCCAGCTCGCCACCTTGCCATTGAGGCACTTAGCCAGCCAGCCAGCCAGCAATGTTACTTCAACATTCTCGGGTTCGGTTCAAAGACAAGGTGCATTTCTAATGCAATACAATACGTTTAAAGGTTTCCTCATATCTGGGGTTGCAGCTTTCATAACCACGACTTCTCTACAGGCTCAGGAAGTCTCTCCTCCGGTCGATACAACAACTGAAACAGCAGACACAAAAACGCCTGTATTTCGCTTTGATACGATTTCAGTTACGGCTTCTCACGATGAAAAATTGGCGATTGATGCACCAGCCTCAATCTCAATTGTTACAGAAGAAGAAATAGAACGTCGCCAGGCAAAAACGGTACACGACCTCCTCAAAGACCTTCCCGGAGTTGAGTTAGATGGTGGTACTAGAAATACGGTAATGACCCCTTCTATTCGTGGATTGGGGGGGCAGCGTGTTGTCACCAGAATTGATGGCGCCCGCCATAACTTTAATGTTGGACATAAGGGCGGGCTATTTATCGACCCTGCTATTCTCAAACAAGTTGAGGTTCTACGTGGGCCTTCTTCTACCATCCACGGAACCGGTGCTTTGGGAGGCGTTGTAGCCTTTGAAACCAAAAGTGCTGACGATTTTCTTGAAAAAAATGAAAAGTACGGAGCGCAAATCACAACCGGATTTAGCTCTGTCGACAATGGTGTTCATGGAAACCTAACCGGCTATGCACGTCCTCTCGAAAACGTAGACCTGATGGCCAGCGTGACCAGGCGCAAGACAGATGATTATGATGCTGGTGATGGTAAGAAGCGCGCTTACACTGATGATGATCTCGTGTCTGGTCTCTTAAAAGGCGGCATCGATATCGCCGATTTTCACAGAGTAAATTTATCCTATCGTGTTTATAACGATGATCATAACCTTCCCGCCACACCCGATGGACTTAGTACAAGCTCCATTGTCGAGCGAGAAAGCAAAGAGAACAGCTTCGTTCTAGATTACGATTATGAAAATCCCGAGAACACTTGGTTCGATTCTTCAGTTAAAGCCTATTACGACTACACCGATATAGATGAAGTCCGAATTTCTGATGGCCGACACGATGAACGAGATCTTCAGACACTTGGTTTGGAAGCCTTTAACACCTCTCGTTTCGATCTTCACGACAAAGCAAAATTAGCCCTGACTTTAGGGGGAGAAATTTTCCAGGACACCCAAGAAGGCAAACGCGATGGTGTTGCTATCGGCGCGTATCCTAAAGCAGAAAGAAACATATACGGTGTTTATCTCGATAACACACTGACATTATTTGATGATTTAGAACTAACCGCAGGCCTTAGATACGATTCTTATTCCTTAGAAGCGGATGGGCAAAGTGGATCAGACGAAACCGCAACGTCTCCTCGATTTGCTGCCAGCTACCGTGTTCTCCCGTTTTTGCAGCCCTATGTTAGCTATGCCGAAGCCTTTAGAGCACCGTCCCTTTCAGAAACATATGCAACTGGCCTTCACTTCCCAGGTGGTGGTCCAATACCGAACAATTTCTTCGTCGCAAATCCGAACCTCAAATCAGAAACCGCGAAAACTTGGGAAGTCGGAACCAACTTTAAACACGACGGTCTCTTTACAGAAGACGATGCCCTGCGCGCCAAGGTTTCCTATTTCAGAAATAATGTAGATGACTTCATTGCTCTTGATGTTGATGTGACAGCTGGAACAACCACCAGCAGCAATGTCACAAAAGCCCGAATTCAAGGTTTTGAGGCCGAAGTACACTACGATACCCCAACCGTGTTTGGCTCTGTAACTGCAGCGCGGATACGAGGTAAGAATACCGACACTAACGAGCCCCTTTCAGGTATCGCAGGTGACAAAGCCTCCCTTTCGCTTGGTTACCACTTCAATGATATCAACTTAGATGTCGGCGGCAGAAGTATCTTTGTCCGTGGTCAAAACCGTGTTCCAGATGGTGACGACGAAATCGATGGTTATGCGACGTTTGATATTTTTAGTACCTGGAATGCAGATGACTATGTGCCAGGCTTAAAGATCAACGCGGGTATCGATAATATTTTAGATACAAATTATCGACGCGGGGCAGCCGTCCTTGATGAGCCAGGACGAAATTTCAAAGTTACTGCTAGCTTAAGGTTTTAGGACGGAGACATGCAGGGGGCAACAGCGATCAGATGGTCAAGCAGCGTACTGACAGCAATAACATTGCATACGGTATGTTGGTTTTGGGTTGATCAGTTTTTGCCCCCTGACATTGCAACAAGCCAGCCACCTCAGCGGCTTGCCATCACACTTAGCAAAAAAAATACTCCGGTTATCTCGACACCCGTTAGACAGGAAACTCTTCCTCACCCCACTTTGGTTCCTGCTCCTGCTACCGCCACGACCAAAAGTGTGAAGCAAGAACAAACCGTACAATCAGCATCTGTTGCCTTACATGAACCATCAAAGCCACAAAAAACAACGATTACAAACAAACCGAAGCTCGCTCCAGAGGCTATCCCAAGTGCTATCAGTGTAAGGCCTAGATGGAAGCCTGAAGCCCCTGCACGGAAAACAGTTATCGAGGCCGTGCCGCAAAAGAAAGATACTCATTTTGTAGCCGCACAAAAAAGCCAGACCAGCCAACACACAAAGCCCATACCGTCGCCAATTGTGAAAGCCCGCGGATCTACCGTCAAAGAAGTGGTGCCTATTGCCACCTCTCAAACAGCTGAAAAAACGCCCCCCCACAAGACCAGCAGCCCCCAACGACAAATCGTTGCAAGTACATCTCCTTTGGCTGCGCCGACCTTTAAAAATTTACCTTTAGTCACACAGCCCGCTTTTTCCAAACCGCCAACACCACCGCACTATCCCAAAAGGGCAAAGCGAAAACGGCTTCAAGGTCAAGTTATCTTAAGGGCGCGGGTGGATAAACAGGGATTGGTAGAACACATCGTTATCTGGCAATCATCTGGTCATAAGTTGCTCGACAAAGCTGCCGAAAAGGCCATGTGGGATTGGCAGTTCACTCCCGCAAAACAGGCCGGAATAAGAACGGCCTCCTGGGTAGAATTTCCCGTTAATTTTGCCATCCGTTAACACCTACACCATCGACTTTTGTTTCAGGAAACTTCAAATGCAGAACCACCAAAGTGTAAACTACGATAATCTAAAAGACGCTTGGAAAGCCTTGAGCACCGGACAAGAACGACAATACGCTCGTGACCTAGCAGCATGCCTTGGTCACAGTGAAGCTGAACTTGTCGCGGCGGGATGTGGATCCAATGTGATCTCTCTCAACAGCACTTGGGGAGCATTAATCACTGAACTCGATAAATTGGGTGAAGTAAAAATCCTCACTCGCAATGACCATGTTGTACACGAAAAAGTTGGTACATTCGGAACCATCAGTGTGAGAGGCCCCATGGGTCTGGTCCTCAACAGGGATATCGATCTGCGTCTATTCTTAAACCGCTGGTCTTATGGTTTTGCCGTTAAAACTGAAACCACAAATGGTATCAGGCAGAGTCTGCAATTCTTTGATGATGAAGGCACTGCTATTCACAAAATATTTTTGACCGAAAATTCGGATGAAAAAAGCTATGTGGAACTTGTAAAAAAATACAAATCTGATGACACCACTCCTGAAATAATAATTTCAGCAAAGCAAGAAGCTGCTCCGACATCACTTGACGAGAAAATAGATATTAACGCGCTTCGAGATAGCTGGAAAAAAATGAAAGATGTTCATCAATTTCACGCCCTCTTAAAACGTCATGATTGCGATCGCCATCAAGCTTTTCATTTGATAGGTCCGGATTATGCGGAGAAACTATCACCGCTTGCTTTACGTGAAGTACTAGAACAGTCCGTCCGAGACAAAATCTCTATCATGGTGTTTGTGGGCAACAAGGGCTGTATCCAAATTCATACCGGGATTATAGAAAACATCAAAGACATGGGGCCTTGGATTAATATCCTTGATCCTAAGTTTAACCTTCACTTACGAGAAGATCATATTGCCGAAGCTTGGTTGGTACGCAAGCCAACAAAAGATGGTGTCATTACAACGCTGGAGCTGTTTGATACTGAAAACACCTCTTTTGCTCTCCTATGTGGCGAGCGTGAAATGGGGAAACCTGAAAATCCTGAGTGGGCCAATCTCGTTGAAAGCTTGAACCGCTATCAACCCAACTCTGAGGCGGCGGCATGACGTTTCCTGAATTGTTTAATAAGCTTGGGCCAGTTGGCTGGCCCTTGCTTATATTCTCCTTTATTGCTGTGATCCTTTTGCTAGAGAGAACGATTTTTTTTGGCCGGTTCCGCCATGGCACAACAGAACTATTTGAGACAGCGGATCGGGGTTATTTAGAAGACCTTGCACAAAAAGATAACGAGCTTAGCCCCGCTGTAACTGTCGCCCTTACTACTTACGAATCTCCAGTTACCCACCGTGAGGAAGCTCTAAAAATCTGGCTCAGAACTTATGCAACAAAGCTTAAGTACGGCTTGCGCTTGATGATGTTAATCGCTGTTCTCAGCCCTCTTCTTGGTCTTCTAGGCACCGTACTCGGCATGATTAATGCTTTTCAGGTCATTGCGATCCAAGATGGCCCAATACATCCGGCCATGCTTGCTGAAGGTATATCACAAGCGATGTTGACGACCGCGGTTGGTCTTTGCATAGCTCTGCCTACACTATTGGGCGCACATGGGTTTCGAATTTTAGCTGACAGGCATATTGAAAGTTTAAGCCTATCTCTGAGCCGTCTGTCTTTGGCAATCTCTAAAACTCAAAACTTAACTCCGAACCTTCAATACCAAGCATGATAGAGCTCTCAACAGATCACGCCTCTGAAACAGATAGTCTTCTGCCCGATTTGACGCCGATGTTAGATGTGCTTTTTATCTTACTAGTATTTTTGATCCTCACCGCCAACAGCGCAAACTTTTCAATTGAGGTCGATCTCCCTCAACCACAAGAAACTGTTTTGAAACAAGTATCGAGCAGCGCGATTATAATTACACTTAGAAACCCAAAGGATGATCAAACATCTCTTTGGGAACTGGATGGCAATTCTTTTCAGAACTGGAAAGACATGCGCAAAGCCTTACAAACTAGTCTTCAGCAAGCACCAGATCTTCCCGTCGTTATTGCTGGCGACAAATCAGCATCTATCGAAAACCTAGTTCAGGTCCTGTCCTTCTTGGAAACTCAAGGACGAACAGCTGCTGAAATACTCCTGGAACCCTGAGATGATAAATATATTCGTCAAAACCACTACTGGCTTTATTGCCCTCATCCTCGCCCTCACGATTAGCACTCAATCTCTTGGCGAGAATACTTCTCCCAAGAAAATCATCACTATCGGTGGCCCCGTGACAGAAATCGTCTTTGCCTTGGGTGAAGGAGGAAAGATCATTGCCACTGATACCACCAGTAAATACCCAGAGAGAACCTTCATTCTTCCTAAAGTAGGCTATATGCGTCAGCTTTCAGTTGAAGGGTTACTAAGTCTCGCCCCCGATCATATTATTGCACTGGAAGGATCTGGCCCGGACCATGTGTTAGAGGCGATAGAAAGCGTAGGAGTTTCAGTAACCCGCGTACCTGAACTCGTCACTCCAGATCAGATTGTGCAAGGCATCGACATAATCTCAGGGGTATTCAATCGCACAAGTTCGAGCTCTTCGCTAGGGACCGAAATTAAAGAAAAACTAAAACAACAACTAAAGTTTGCAAATGCACAAACATCTCGTCCCTCTGTCTTATTCCTGCTCAATACGGGGCATGGCAATCTAATGACTGCAGGGAAAGACACGGCGATAGACACCATTATTCGCTACACTGGAGCAATAAATTCAGCTGCGGATCTCAAGGGATTTAAGCCGCTTTCGAGTGAATATATGGTTTCCAATTCGCCCGATTATATCTTGCTATCTCAGCGTACTCTTGATCAAGCAGGTGGCGTTTTTGAACTGCAAAACGATCCTATCCTTGGTCAACTAAACGCTGTGAAAGAAAACCGCGTCTTAACACTCGACGGTACTCTTCTACTTGGCCTCGGCCCCAGAACACCCAATGCGATACAAGAATTGAGCTCACAATTATTCAAGCCAGTTCCCTAAACCAATGTCCTCATAAAAAGCACATAAAAAAGATCTTACGACTCATGTCATTTTCAATTTCAGCGCAACGATTACTACGGAAAAAACGCGAGGGCCGCCCGCAGATGTGGATATTGCCGTTCCTCGGGGTTGCTCTTTTGGGGGCAATTTTTATTTCGTTAGGTTTAGGCGGCGTCCCCATTTCCATCTCATCGAGTGTCGAACATTTTTTTTCCTATCTGGGCCTAACTGAATCCCACCTCGAACCTCAAGAAATCCTCATTCTTGAAGCCATCAGATTACCCCGTACTGCCCTTGGCCTTGTCATCGGGATGTCACTCGCGCTTTCCGGTGGCGTCCTGCAAAGCCTATTTAGAAACCCTCTTGCTGATCCTGGCCTCATTGGCGTGTCCTCTGGTGCGGCACTCGCTGTGGTGAGTATTATTGTGCTTGGGGATACTTTCTTCGCCTCTTTTCTTGAGCTCACAAAGAACTTTGCTCTGCCAATCGCCGCCTTTGTTGGCAGCCTTTCGATTACAGTATTAATATATCAATTGGCGAGCAGAGGTGGCTCAACAGATGTCTCTATGATGCTGTTAATGGGTATTGCCGTCACAGCAATTGTAGGTTCCATCATTGGCCTGCTAACCTATCTCGCCGATGATACAGAACTTAGATCCCTTACATTCTGGAGCATGGGGAGCCTATCGGGAGCCGGAAAGGCAACCTGGCCATCGATAGCGATCATGGTAGTGGCATCCATATTGTTGTTACGTCTCTCCAGCCCCTTGAACCTTTTCCTCCTTGGAGAGACCGAGGCCAAACATCTTGGAATTCGAACCGAGAGTATCAAGCGACAAGCAGCCTTAGCCGCTGCCTGTGCCACTGGTGCGGCTGTTGCAGCAGCTGGGATGATTGGCTTTATTGGATTAATTGCCCCTCATTTAGCCCGCCTCATTGGCGGAGCTGACAATCGTTTTGTCTTGCCTGCGTCAGCTTTGATCGGCGCATTACTCATTATTGTCGCCGATACAATTGCACGAAACATTGTCCTTCCTGCCGAGCTTCCAATCGGCCTTGTTACCAGCTTTATCGGAGGACCATTTTTCTTTGTCCTTCTTTTTCGAGAATTCAAAAGGCGGCGCCTGTGACCCTCAAAGCAACTTCCATTAGTGTTCGTATCGGACAAAGTGTTTTGCTCAAAGACATAAATCTTGAGCTTAAGCCTGGCATGTTCCTTGGTATTCTTGGCCCTAACGGCGCAGGAAAATCGACCCTTCTAAAAGTCCTATCTGGAGAAATCCATCCTTCTGAGGGAACAATTAAACTAGATGAAACGCCTCTCAGGCACTGGAAAGACGAAGCTTTAGCCAAGCGGCGGGCCGTCATGCCCCAGGCTTCTCAGTTGGCTTTTCCTTTCTCTTCCAGATCAGTTATTGCAATGGGAAGATGGCCCTATGAGAAACTTTGCACCCCCTTTGTTAATCGCATTTCGGTTGAAAGGGCTATGGCTCTAACTGACGTGCGACACTTGGCAGAACGATCATATTCTGTTCTTTCTGGGGGTGAAAAACAGCGTGTACAGCTAGCTCGCGCCCTTGCGCAAACAATGGGATTGGTCGGGGATTGTACAGCTAAATACCTTCTTCTCGACGAACCAACCGCTGGATTAGATATCGCCCATCAACACGCCGTTTTAAAAGCGGCCCGTCAGCAATGTCACGATAATAATACAGCAACTCTAGCAATCCTGCATGACCTTAACCAAGCAGCCCTCTATTGCGACGAGGTTGCCATTATTTCAAATGGCTCATTGGTTAGTAGCGGCCCAACGGAAAAGGTTATGGACACTCACATACTCTCTGATACTTTTAACTGTAAGGTCACTAAAATCCATGAAAACAAAGTTGATCAAACCGCTTTTATGACGTCTCTTTAACACCTTTAAAGTACCGACTCTGGTGGATAATTTTTATTTAATTTATTTTTTCAGCAATTACATTGCCTTATAATAGTCACAGGTATTTCACCTGAGAATCATAAAGAATGTTTAACGTTTCAGTGTCAGGATTAAAGCACGTAAAACGGGAATAAACATGACTTTAAGAACCCTTTACATTGCAGCCATTATTTCAGCAATGATTACTGTTTTCATCAGCTATCAGGATCGAAATCTTGCTGTCTTACACTCGGCACAAATTCCATTAACAGTCGAAGCTGTTTCATTTTCAAACACATCTCAACCAAAAATGAAATATGGCGATCTCATCTGGCGCGGAGGTCTAAGAGTTTCTTCTACTCATCAACGCTTCGGTGGACTATCAGGCTTGGAAATATCGCCCGATGGGAAAACAATGTTAGCCGTAACCGACAAAGGCCTCTGGTTCAAAGGTCGCCTTGGCTATGATCAAGGCGGTGACCTGCTTTCGCTTTCGCGGGGGCTGCTATCTTCTCTTACTGGAATAGAGGGAACCGCCCTTACACGGAAGAAAGACCGAGATAGTGAATCAATCGCCATCGCTGAAGACGGTGCCGTTTATATCAGCTTTGAGCGCCATCACAGAATTTTAAAATACCCTGGCCCTTTAGAAACAGCTGCAGAAGCCATTCCCTTTCCAGATGCATTTATCAATAGCTCCAACAACAGAGGCATAGAGGCCTTAACCTGGCTTCCCGGCGGTTGCCTGTTGGCCATCCCTGAACGCGTAGATACACCTGATCCACACCCGGATCGACAGTCTCCGGAAAAACTGATCCAGGCATTCCTATGGGATCAATATAGTTGGGGCTCTATATATCTGAAGCCAAATGGCAACCTTCTCCCCACTGGGTTAAGTGTAACGCCAAAAGGGGACCTTCTTTTACTGGAAAGAAGCTTTTCATTTCTTGAGGGCTTTAAAGCGAGCCTCAGAATTTTTCCAGCAGAACAGGTACAACCTGGTAAAATCATGGAGGGTCGCGTTCTTGCTAATTTTGAGGATCAGTACACCATAGACAATATGGAAGGCATCAGCAGCCGCTTAGGGGCTAATGGTGAGACACTTATCTATTTAATATCGGATGATAATCTGAGCTTCACCCAAGATACATTATTATTAATGTTTGAGATCGACGAACAAAACTCAAAAATGAACCAAAAACAAAGAAAGCCCGTTGGCTTGCGCACAACGGGCTGCTCTAAGAATAAGTCGACTTATTCAGCTGCTTTGGCAACCATAGCATTCTGAACGCGCTTTTTCATTTCGCGAGCTTTTTTGCCCAATGAAGTTGCTGGAGTTGACATCAAGAATGCGTCAAGACCACCGCGTTTTTCAATGGTGCGAATAGCTGCTGTAGTCAGACGGAATTGGACAACTTGACCAAGAACGTCGCTCAACATTGAAGCTTTTTGAAGATTTGGCAGGAACCGACGCCGAGTTCTATTCTTGGCGTGGCTCACATTGTTGCCAGTCTGCACTTCTTTACCAGTAAAGTCACAACGGCGTGCCATGGTTCTAATCCTGTAATCTCAATGAATAATAAAAAATCTCATGCCAGTATTCCGGCTCGGCGCGAGTTTTAGGACACAGGGGCCTAGGGGTCAAGGCAAAAGGACGATTCCCAGAAAGAATCAGTAAGAATCATCAAGAATCGGTGAGATTCAGCTCAAATCTAATCATATCCGCTATTTCACTTCTTACTCAGGCTTTAGAAAATAGCTGTAAGAGCTTTCGTGCTGCCGTCGCAGGAGCTAAACGCCCTTCCATCACATCGGATTCCATTGTTCTCATAGCTGATTTAACCTCGTGCTTGTCACAAAATGCAACCAGAAGCGATTCTTTAATCTCTTCCCACATCCAAGAGACCGACTGTCTAACGCGTTTGTCTTGGAACTCATGGCTTGACCATAACTTCGCGCGGAACTCTTCAATCGCTAACCATACATCCGAGATCCCCTCATCATGCAGAGCGGAACATTTCTTCACCGTTGGTTTCCAATTAGGGCTAGACGGGCGCATCAGACCAAGAGCCGCATGATATTCTGCGGCAGCTCTATTTGCAGCAGGCTTCAGATCACCGTCTGACTTGTTGACCACAACCATGTCAGCCAGTTCCATGATCCCTTTTTTAATGCCTTGCAATTCATCCCCGCCGCTTGGCAATAAAAGCAACAAGAACATATCAACCATTTCAGAAACAGCCGTTTCTGACTGGCCGACCCCCACTGTCTCGACAAGAACCACATCAAACCCGGCGGCTTCACATAGCAACATTGCCTCTCGGGTTCGCCGCGCGACCCCGCCAAGGGTTCCCCCCGCAGGTGAAGGCCGAATAAAGGCAGCCTCCTGGCGGGACAAAATCTCCATACGCGTTTTATCCCCAAGGATAGATCCCCCGGTTCTTTGCGACGAAGGGTCAATCGCCAAAACGGCGACCCTGTGTCCTTCAGAAATCAAATGCATGCCAAAGGATTCGATAAAAGTCGATTTCCCCACCCCTGGAACCCCCGAGATACCAATCCTTATCGAATTGCCACTGTGGGGCAGGATTTTCTCTAGCAGGGCATCAGCATCTTCTCTGTGATCAGTACGCGTTGATTCTATGAGAGTGATCGCACGCGCTAAGGATCTACGGTCTCTTTTGGAAATTCCATCGACCAAGCTAGCTACTTTAGAATTTTCTTTTGTCATGCTTTTTTTATCATGGCTGCTTTTGTTATGCCCATTATTTATGGCTGTTTTTCAATCTGAACAATCCCTTCTTCTGCTTCAGTAGCTTTTTCTACCTCAGCAACCTTCTGGGCCACTTCCAACTGGCGACGCCACATTTCCGCATAGTGACAATTCATTTCCAACAGAGCGCTATGCGTACCACGTTCGGCAATCTGTCCTTGCTCCAAAACAATAATTTCATCAGCATCAACGACTGTTGAAAGTCGGTGAGCGATCACCAACGTCGTTCGATCTTTAGACACATCGTTGAGGCTGGCTTGTATATCTTGCTCGGTTTTACTGTCGAGAGCCGATGTCGCCTCGTCGAACAACATAATAGCCGGGTCCTTGAGAACAGTGCGCGCAATCGCAACGCGCTGTTTTTCTCCACCAGATAATTTCAACCCGCGCTCACCAACTGTAGAATCATATCCATCAGGTAACGACACCACAAAATCATGTATCTTGGCCAACTTCGCAGCGGCCTCAACTTCTTCACGGGTCGCGGAAGGGCGACCATAGGCAATATTATAAAAGATTGTGTCGTTAAAAAGTACCGTATCCTGAGGCACAATACCGATGGCTTGGCGCAGAGAGGCCTGTTGTACCTGTGAGATATCCTGACCATCAATGGTCACTTTTCCAGAATCGAGATTGTAGAACCGGAACAAGAGCCTACTAATCGTCGACTTACCAGCACCACTAGATCCAACAATGGCAAGCTTCTTACCTGCGGGTACCGTAAAGCTCACTCCCTTAAGGATAGGTCGGCGCTCGTCATAACCAAATGAACAGTCCTCAAAGCGAATTTCCCCACCATCTACCTTGAGCTCAGAAGCATTCGAAACATCCTTGATTTCGAGATCCTTATGTAAAAGCTCGAACATGGTGTGCATGTCGATCAATGCTTGGCGAATTTCACGATAGACAAATCCAAGGAAATTAAGGGGCATCGCGAGCTGTAACAAATACGCGTTGACCATAACAAAATCGCCGACGGTCATAGCCCCAGACACGACACCATAACCAGACATGATCATCATAAGGCTGGCCCCGATAGAGATCACCCCAGATTGGATAATATTCAGGCTGGAGAGGCTGGTTCGGCTGCGAATAGCGGCATCTTCATAAGCTGAGAGACCCTTATCATATCGCTTGGTTTCATGCTCTTCATTGCCGAAGTATTTTACTGTTTCAAAATTGAGCAGGCTATCAACGGCTTTAGTATTAGCATCGTTATCAGCAGCATTCATGTCTCGACGGAGCGTGATACGCCACTCTGTAATCCGCAGCGTTAAAAAAATGTAGGCAAGGATCGTGACCAAGGGAACGACCGCAAAACGCCAGTCAAACAACACCCACAACAAAATACAAACAACCGCGATTTCAAGAAGGGTTGGTATCACGTTGAACATCAAGAACGTGAGCATAAATTCGATGCCCTTGGTCCCGCGATCAATGGCGCGGGTTACACCACCTGTTCTGCGTTCGATATGAAACCTGAGAGACAAAGAATGCAAATGGCGAAACGTGACCAACGCAACTCGGCGAATGGCATTTTGCACCACTTTGGCAAAGAGGCCTTCGCGAATATTATCAAAGGCAATGGCCCCAACTCTCGCCAAGCCATAGGCAATGAGCATCCCTAACGGCACAACCAGTAAGCCGGGCTCATCAATACTTAGGGCATCAACTGCGCCTCTTAAAATATAGGGCACAGACACATTCGTCAGTTTGGCAAGAATTAAGAGGCCAAAACAAACGATGATCCTAACCTTAAGATCAAATCGATCCGCAGGCCAAAAATAGGGGAGAAGTGTTTTTAGGGTGTCGAGCTGGCTCGACTCACTCTCGGTTTCGGGTACATCTTCGCGCATCCGACGCATTTAGTTACTCCATTCGACCGAGGGATCGTGATAACAAGATGTAAAGCTTGCCAACATCAGCCGTCATAAATGTTGCCGCGAGAACGTCTTCACTGTCGCATTCCCGGGCTTGTGACATGAGGTTATCAAACTGATCCAAATAGCGGTTCACTTGGTTCCGAAAAGCCTGATTGGTCTCAAAATAGCGTTTTACTTCGCGTGTATCGTAAAGATCTTTTTTCTTAAGAATGGACCGTGCAAAGATTGATCGATCCCCCTTGTGATATCGTTTCCAATATTCTTCAGGCAAGTCCGCATCCAAAATTTTATTGAGATCAATCGCCGAAGAGTTGAGATCATCGATCAAAATTGTTGCCCCGCGGAGGAAGGCGTCACGCTTGTTAGATGATTTATCTTCGCGAAGAACCAAGGCCTGACGGGTTGCTTCTTCGGAAGCATGTGTCAGATCTCTGGCTTGTTGCCCAAAGGTCGTTGCCAGGGTCGAAACCTTTTCATTCACCTGAGAGACAATGTCGGTGTCTTTACGTAAAATCTCGGTCAGTACTTCCGCACGTTCAAGCGCTTTGTTTGCAGCCCCTTCCAACCCTGAGGCAGCAGTTTCTGCACGAACACTGATGTCTTCAACTTGCTTAAGAGCATCCTCCGCCAGCTTGCTGAGCTTATCTCTTTGTCCATCAACTTCTCGGCTTAAAGATTCTGCCGTCTGTCGAGATTCTTCAGACACCTTAGTGAGAGCTTCGGTACGCGTGGCCAATGAGGTTTGCACATCGTTATGCAGCTTTTCAAAATCACCCGATAGTTCTTTAAAAGCATCCAGTTCCTCGTGAACACCTCGACGTAGATCCTGAACGGCCTGGTTTGCGGCGCTTGATCCATCCGCGAGCGCAAGGGTCTGTAACTGAAAGACTTTTGCCACTTCTGTGGTGTGACGCACCGCCTTATCGGCTGCAAGCTCCATCAATCTGGTCTGATCTTTGAGTACCTTGGTGGTCTCTTCTACATTTTTCTGCGCATCTTGGCTTACTTGACCGATTTCACGGGTGTGCTCACTCAGCCCTCCCATTACAACATCAGCAAGATCGTTTAACCGCTCAGAGGAGTCTTCAAGGCTTTCTATACCTGGGCGTATTTTTTCAGCAGCAGCAATTAATGTGTCTTGAGCTTGGGCGGTAGCTTCGGTCAGGCGAGAGGCTTCTTCGCGCCCGGCAAGGGAGACGGCTTCGCCGAGATCCTTGGTGACCTGAGTAAGGTTTGTCGCAACATCCTGCCCACTTTTATCTAGCTCTCCGGCTTGAGTCCTAAAACGATCGGTCATCTCGCCCGCGCGCAGGGCAACATCTGCAAAAAGCTCCCGAACTTCTTCAGCGTCTTTTCTCATAGCATCAGATAGAGAGACCGCCTTATATCCAATTTCGGCAACCAATTGTTCCATGGCTTTGTTTTCACCGGACAACCGCACGCCAAGTTCAGATACTTTTCCTCCTGCACCCGCCAGGAGTTCCTCGACATCCCCAATACGATCCTTGATAAGGCCTTTAAAGCGATCGCCCTCGGATTCAATGGTGTCTTGTACAAGCTTCAGGGTTTCGAGGTCTTCTTTCAGGCTCTCGCGCATGGTCTCGCTGCAAACTTCCGCTGTTGTACCAGCTGCGGCCATGTCTTCGGCTTGTTGCTTTAACATTTCACAAGCATCTTCTGTTCGACCAATGGTCCTCTCAACGGCTTCATCTAAGACCTGAACCGACCCCTGAAGAGTATTACTAATGGTTTCTGCCATGACTTCGCTTCGGACGCCCGAATTTTCGAGGGCCGTTACCTGTTCTTTCACGGCTTCACGTGCCGTCTCAAGACTACCATGAATGGAAGTGTGCACTTCTTCCAAAGAACCTTGTTGGGCAACCAATGTCTCTTGAATTTGTTCAGCCTGAGAGGACGCTCTGATAGCTGCTCCGGTCAAGTGTTTCGTCTGTTCTTTGAACGCATTAATCAAACCGCTCAAGCGCTGTTCAACATCGCTCGAAGCGCTACTGAGACTCTCAGCCTGCTCTTGCAACTGTCGAGTAATATCTTTTACCCGAGTGTTCTCTGCGTCATCAGGATAGGTAAGACGCTCCATTTTTGAGAGCAGTAACTGGGTTTGAGTGGATAAGCCTGCTCCTCGAACTATGAAGAGAAGGACTACCCAAACCAGACATAAGGGTAAAATTACCCCGGCAATAATCTGCCCTTGCTCTTGGGGCAACATATTTCCCAGTGTATCAAGGCCGACCTGATTCTTAAGGTAGGTGTAACAGACCCATACCCATCCCGCTGTCGCTGCAGCCCCCAACAGCGCACAAATTCTAGTGACCCAGGTATGACCTGACATCCCTCACTCCCTGATTTCAATCGCGATCTTTTATCGCCTGACAGGGATGATAAGGCACGATCTCTAGATAGTCCAAGAAAGACCAACAAGATCAGTGCCTTTAATAGATCTTTTTTCGCGGGTGGTTAGCGTTTTAACAAACCAATGATCTCACGCGCAGCCTCAGGAATGTTACTTCCCGGCCCATAAACAGCAGAAACGCCTGCTTTTTTAAGAGTATCATAGTCTTGAGAAGGAATAACGCCTCCACATATGACCAGGATATCATCCGCCTTAGCGCGTTTTAGTTCCGCAATCAATTGCGGTACCAAGGTTTTATGCCCAGCAGCTTGGGTAGAGACGCCGATAACGTGAACATCATTTTCGATTGCTTGTTGGGCAGCCTCTTCTGGTGTTTGGAAAAGAGGTCCAACATCAACATCAAAACCAATGTCAGCAAAAGCAGTCGCAATCACCTTGGCTCCGCGATCATGACCATCTTGACCGAGCTTCACCACAAGCATTCTTGGGCGGCGCCCTTCGCTCTCAGCAAAACTTTCAACTTCGCTTTGAATTTGAGCAAAATTTTCATCGCCTTCATATGCAGAACCATACACGCCAGAAATGCTCCTGTTTACTGCTCTATGACGGCCATAAACCTTTTCCAGAGCATCTGAAATTTCACCAACCGATGCACGAAGACGCGTCGCCTTAACAGCAAGATCCAGTAAATTACCTGATCCGCTTTCAGCTGCAGCTGTCAAATCGGACAAAGCTTTTTGACACCCTTCGTTATCGCGAGAGCTACGAATCGCGTTTAAACGCTCGACCTGCTTTTCACGAACCGCGGTATTATCGATATCGAGAATCTCTATTTCGTCCTCTTGCTCGAGACGGTACTTATTTACGCCGACAACGGTTTCCTCACAGCGATCAACACGCGCCTGCTTACGGGCCGCAGATTCTTCAATTTTCAATTTTGGCATACCAGACTCGACCGCTTTGGTCATGCCACCCATTTCTTCAACTTCATCGATAATTTTTCGAGCTTCTTCGATCAAGCTGGCTGTTAGGCTTTCAACGTAATAGCTACCCGCAAGAGGGTCCACCACTTTGGTAATACCAGTTTCTTCCTGCAAAATTAGCTGAGTATTACGTGCAATCCTGGCTGAAAAATCCGTCGGCAGAGCAACGGCTTCATCCAACGCATTGGTATGAAGAGACTGTGTTCCTCCCAGTGCTGCCGCCATAGCTTCTACTGTTGTCCGGATAACATTATTATAAGGGTCCTGTTCGGTCAAAGACACGCCAGATGTCTGGCAATGCGTTCGTAGCATCAAAGATTTTGTGTCCTTGGGATCAAACATTTCTTTCATGTAGTGGGACCAAAGAAACCGAGCGGCCCGAAGCTTTGAAGCTTCCATGAAAAAATTCATGCCTATGGCAAAGAAGAAACTCAACCTAGGAGCAAAAGCATCAACATCCAAACCTTTTGCAATTGCTGTCCGAACGTATTCAATCCCATCCGCAATTGTAAAAGCCAACTCTTGCACACAAGTCGATCCCGCTTCTTGCATGTGATAACCCGATATCGAAATCGAGTTGAAGCGCGGCATGTTCTCTGAAGTATAGGCAATGATATCCGCAACAATCCGCATAGATGGTGTCGGGGGAAAAATATAGGTGTTGCGTACCATGAACTCTTTGAGAACGTCGTTCTGAATTGTTCCCGATAGTTTTTCCGGGCTAACGCCCTGCTCTTCAGCGGCAACGATGTAGCCTGCAAGTACAGGTAAAACGGCGCCGTTCATCGTCATTGACACGGACATTTCATCCAGAGGAATCCCATCAAACAAGATCTTCATGTCTTCGACAGAATCAATGGCGACACCTGCTTTTCCCACATCACCTACCACACGCGGGTGATCGGAATCATAGCCACGGTGCGTTGCGAGATCAAAAGCAACAGACAGACCCTTTTGTCCCGCAGCAAGATTGCGGCGATAAAAAGCATTTGAGTCTTCTGCGGTGGAAAAACCTGCGTACTGGCGCACAGTCCAAGGACGTGCTGCATACATGGATCCGCGAGGACCACGCAGGAAAGGAGCAAAGCCTGGCAGCGTTCCAACTGTATCAAGATTTTCGAGGTCTTTTTCTGTATAAATCGGCTTAACTATTATACCTTCCGGGGTTTCCCAGTTAAGGCTTTCACTCGATTTACCGCGAAGCTCTTTTTCAACAAGCCCTTCCCAGTCAGAGATATTTTTTTTGGGGAAATCAGACATCTTTGGCCCTCCTTGCTTTAGGGATCTAGCCCTAGCATTTTTTATTTTTGTTGCTGTACAAGGTTACTGTCGCCCGTACAGAATTATTATTGCAGCGCAATATAAACAGGTTTTTAGGAGTGAGTCTATGCCTCGCCCAAAGGTCATAGCACCAAAACCGAAAGCGCATTATTGCAGAAGGGTCATAATTTAACCGACGGAAAACTCCTTTCGTCACGTTATAGTCATCAGGAACACGCCAAAAGGAAAACAAGATTGATGCCTGATAACAAGAATATATTTGAAAGTAGGATTGAAAAATTGCTCGAACGCCGCCGCTTTATGGTGATGATGGGCGTCCTGCCTGCAGCAGGATTTATTGCGGCGGCAACCAAGGACGCCTGGGCTCTCAGCAATCAGGTAGAAATCACAACCAAGGGACAATACCGATATATATCCGCCAACGGAATCCCGAACCACGACACCGGGCGCTTTCCTAACAGAGGTAATCCGAACAGCATCCAATCTCAAAGCCACCGCTTTAGAGTTCCTCTTACCCCAAGAGTTAAATCAAGAGCCCAGCAAGTCGGCTTTGATAGCTTTGGTGTGGCTGTAAACGGAGTTCCATTTGACCCCGCTGCAAATGAATTTTGGAAAAGAGATCGCAATTCGGGTTGGCGCTATGAAGCCATGTCAGGCCAAGTAAACCTTGGCCTCGATAAAAATAACGCCCACGTCCAACCCAACGGCGCCTATCATTATCACGGCCTCCCTACAGGATTAATTCGTAAATGGTCAGACCAACAACACTCACCTGTCATTGGATATGCAGCGGACGGATTTCCGATTTATGTTCTGTATGGTTTTAAAAACACCAACGACCCTAACAGCCCTATCCAGGCATTAGCTTCGAGTTACCAACTCAAATCCGGGACACGCGGCCTAGGCGGACCAAGTGGGAAATACGATGGCACTTTTGTGCAAGATTATGAGTACGTTGCGAGATCTGGTGACTTGGACGATTGTAATGGGCGACAATGCATTACCCCGGAATATCCAGAGGGTACCTATGCTTATTTTCTAACCAGCGACTACCCTCTTATTCCTCGTTATTTCCGAGGGGAGCCCGATGTTAGCTTCAAAAAGCGTCGCGGAAGTCCAGAAGGAAGAGGACCTGATGGAAAAAGACCAAAACCAGGTTCGGGCCGTCGTCCTCCCAAACCTCTCTTTAAACTATAACCTCAACAGCTACCATTTAAAGATCGGCATGGCTGCGACGGGGTACTGCTCATAGCGCTTGCACAGTCCAGCCAGCTTGACCATATCTGATGGCGCGTTCAGTCCATGTAAATCATCGGAGTGAATCCCACCCGCAATAAAGAGGCCATGAATTCCGGCCGCATTTGCGCCCGCAATATCAGTTCTTAAGGAATCACCAACGGCAAGGACACGTGACCCATCTTCAATTCCTACCAATTGCATGCATTCCAGGTAGATATCCTGATATGGTTTACCGTGGTATTGCACCTGCCCGCCCATATCTTCGTAATAATGAGCAACAGCTCCGGCGCAAAGTTCTCGATTACCTCCCCTTATCACCTCTAGGTCAGGATTGGCACAGACCATCGGGAGCCTTTTCTCCAAGGCAGGTTTCAGAACAGAATCATACCGCTCAACGGCGTCTTGCGGGTCCCAGATCCCAGTTAGAAGAATAAAGTCTGCCTCTTCCACTTGCTCGACAAATTCAAAATCCAGCCCCTCTTTCATACCCAAATCACGGGAAGGACCTATTAGGTAGCATTTTGGGCCGAGCTGTTTATAAAAAGGAAGGGTTCGTTCTTTAAGATTACGCCATGTCACTTCGCCAGAAGAGAGAACTGCGTCAGCAAGATCTCGAGCGATCCCCAGCTCTTCATTTCTAGCCGCAACGGAATCTGCGCGACGCGGTGCGTTGGAAAGAATAACAATCCGCTTTCCAGCCGCACGAAGATTCTTCAGGGCAATAACCGCATCTGGAAAGGCTTCCAGGCCGTCATGCATAACCCCCCATAGGTCAATAACAAATCCGTCGTAATCGTCAACAATTTCTGAGACGCCGGATAATAGAGGGATGGTGCGAGGTACGGCCGCAGACATGGAAAGCTCCTTAATAAATCGATGACAAGCCTTGTGCCATAAGCACACGAAATTGCAAAGGTTTGGAAATCATCAAGAAGGTTTATTAAACTGTTCAGATGGAGTGGATGCCTCCCTCGACGGTCCTCGGAGGGATTGCGTAAAGTTTTATAGCTTCAGAGGTTTATCCAGGATTGAGCCGATCGGATGTCTCCTACGATCAAATCTCGTGAATTCTTTATTTGAGGTGATATATGAGCTTCCAACTGTACTTTCTCACTATCAGATAAAATCTTCAAGTGATCGAGAATTGTCAGTAATGCGACTGACCGTGCACGCGCATTGCCATCAGATATTTTTAAAGCAATCCCCAGTCCTCGCTCTGGAAGGGCGGCTGTAATAATCCCTTCTGCACCAGTTTTTGCCAACACTTTGCCTTTGGTAACCTTAATGAGTTCGCTAACCACGGTTCCGTGGCCGGCGGCATAATATGGTTCACGGATAATGGCCTCGTGAAGACGATAAATCGCTTTGGCATGCTGGCTCGATAATTCTACGGGATTGGAAAATCTGGCCATTATATAGGCAAGGCATAACAAAGGCATGGTAGGTGCTGGAAACCCGCAACCATCAATCCCGCTTGGATATTGCCTTATATCGGTATCTGCAAGTTTGGACAGCGTAGCCAATGATAACCTTTGCACAGGATGTTCATCTAAGTGATAGCCTTTTAAGGCCATATTTAAATGTAGAGCCGTTGTTAAAAACCCCGCATGCTTACCGGAACAATTATGATGAAGCTGGCAACCGTCCTGTCCGGAAGCTATTAATTTATGAGCATTTTCCTGGTTATCAGGAAGAACGGCTCCACAGGCCAGAGAATCAGAACTCAACCCTAAACGTTTGAGCCATGCCCCCACCTTTTTCTCGTGCATCTCTTCGCCTTCATGAGAGGCGCACATTAGAGACAACTCTGCGTCACTCAAAGCGTAATGATCGCTGGCGCCACTTAGTACAACATCTATGGCGAGAAGAGGTTTAAGAGCTGAACGAGGAAATACTAAATTATTAATATCGCCCCAGCTTTCCAGAACAGTGCCTTTGTAATCGCAAACTACAGCAGCACCAAAATGGCGACTTTCCACTATCCCATTGCGAGTTACCTCTACAAGCAGTTCATAGGTCATGTAACAAGCATCCTAAATATTGGCGTGTCATGAGATCAGAACTTTCTGATCATAAGAGTACTGATGTTAAATATTCCCAAGAGATTGATTTAACGAGACAAAATAAACATAAACATTCATTTGGATCATCCCTTTTACACTCTTGTTCTCAGTTAGAGGGCAGCTTGCAACGCTGTCGAAAAATCCTCCCTGATAAGTTCAAAATTTTCGATACCAACAGAGACACGAATGAGATTATCTTCAATTCCTAGGGCAATACGCTCTTCTCTCGAAAACTTTCTGTGCGATGACACCGATGGCATTATGATCGTGGTTGCGACATCCCCTAATGTCGGGCAATAGGGGATATTTGTTGCGGCATTAAGGAAGGCATTCGCTTGTTCTCGACCACCGTCCAAAACAAAGCTAACCATAGAGCCAAAGCCATTTTTAAGTAATCGTTGCGCCATCTCAAAATCTGGATGACTTTCAAATTTTGGATAAATTACACTCGAAACATTAGGTTTATTTTGTAAAAATTCTGCGAGTTGAAGTGCATTGGCCTGTGCTTGCTGATAACGCAGGTCAAAGGTATGCAGGCCTCGCTCTGCCATCCAACAATTGTATGGACTAGAATTAAAACCGAAGACTGCGATAACTTCGGAAATTCGTTCCATTAACGCTTCGTCAGTGGCTCCAATATATCCCAAGTTGAGATCGCTGTGACCGGAAAGCATTTTAGTAACTGAATTCATGACTAGGTCCGCGCCATGGTCCAGCGGCTTAAACCCATTAGGTGTGGTGAAGGTGTTGTCAACGAGCAGCAAAGCACCCACGCTCTTCACCTTTGCCACGAGTTCCTCAAAGTGGGTCACTCGAAGGGTCGGGTTCGACATGACTTCTGCAAGCACCACCTTGGTACCAGGCACAATTGCACTGTCGAAGGTTGAGGGGTCTGAAGCATTAAAAATTTTTGTTTCAAATCCTAATCTTGGCCATTCTTGTTTCATCATGCGAAGGGAACGGCCATAGAGATGTGAGGCTGCAGCTATTTTATCTCCGGTTTCCAAAACAGATAGAAATACAGCAGATATGGCAGATATCCCTGATGCGGTCATAAAGCCGGAGGAGGCATTTTCCAACCAGGAAATTTTCTCAGCAAGAATTTCTGCATTTGGATGTCCATCACGGGCGTAATCAAAGCCCTTAATTTCACCTTCGTGCATGGATTCCAGCTCGTCCGCGTCTTTGTAGTGATAGACAACCGAAGGAGACAAGGGCGTTACAACAGGAATACCTACATTTGTGGAGGTAATTCCCCGGCGGACAACGGATCTTTGGTTCGTAGACATTATCGGTTCCATCAAATTTTATTCTTCTGCCGACGCTCTTAAAACGCCTCAATTTACAATTACGAAAACCCATATCTTCTGCCATGGACTTAACTGTGAAATGGTTTCATGTCGGCAAATTGGCGAGGTGGTATCTATCTGCGTCTAAGAAGCCGCCGTATAAGGAAAAACGTAAATTTATAAGCTGCCCCTCAGGTCGCTAGATGGTCACAATATTTGGCTCAAGAATAACTTGGTTCGCTCATGCTGGGGGTTGTTGAAAAATGCATTGGGTTCGTTTTCTTCAACGATATCTCCGTCGTCCATAAAGATGACGCGATCGGCAATGGTCTTGGCAAAGCCCATCTCATGGGTCACCACAATCATGGTCATTCCTGTATCAGCCAACTCAACCATGACATCGAGAACTTCCTTGATCATTTCCGGATCGAGCGCCGATGTCGGCTCATCAAACAACATGATCTTTGGGTTCATACACAAAGAACGGGCGATGGCCACACGTTGCTGTTGACCACCGGAAAGTTGACCGGGATATTTGTCGGCTTGTTCCGGTATCTTGACCCGTTCAAGATACATCATGGCGTTGGCCTCAGCCTCAGCCTTTGGCATTTTACGAACCCAGATGGGGCCGAGGGTAAGATTTTCGAGGATGCTCAGATGAGGGAACAGGTTAAAGCTCTGAAACACCATGCCAACTTCTGTGCGAATATGGTCAATGTGTTTAAGGTTTTTATCCAGGGTTATCCCGTCGACAATAATGTTGCCCTCCTGATGCTCCTCTAAATGATTGATGCATCTGATGAGGGTAGACTTGCCCGATCCCGAAGGACCACAGACAACGATCCTCTCTCCTTTGTGGACGGCAAGATCTATGTCTTTCAACACGTGAAAATTGCCATACCATTTATTGACCTTGTCGAGATCAATGATAACTTCACTGGAAGCGGCTGATGCAAGTTGCTGTGCAGTACTTTGCGTTTTTTGTGTGTTTAAATCGGGCATTTTCCCCCCTCGTTTTACCAAATCAATGCTTATGATCGGTCGACAGTTTTACTTCCAGACGGCGACTGTATTTTGACATGGCAAAACAGATTAAGAAGAACAACATGGCCCCAAAGACCAATGGCTCTTTATGAAGTCCAAGCCATGGCGCATCCCTGCTGATTGAGCGCAACATACCCAAAATGTCGAACAAACCAATAATGGACACCAATGTTGTATCCTTTAGTAAGCCGATAAAGCTGCCAACGATATTGGGAATCATATGCTTCAAGGCCTGGGGCATTATAATAAAGCCCATGGTTCCCCAATAGCCTAAGCCAATGGTGTGGGCACCTTCATACTGACCCTGGGGTATTGCTTGAAGACCTGCACGAACAGTCTCAGCCATATAACATGCATTAAACAGGCAAACAGCGATGATAACCTGTGTCAGCTTGTTGAGGACAAAACCTTCAGGCATGAAAAGCGGAAACATCGTCGTCGCCATAAACAGCACGGTAATCAATGGCACCGAGCGAAACAACTCTATGAATGCGGTACTGAGTACCCGAATTATGGGCAGTTTGGACCGTCGGCCCAGAGCAAGAATAATTCCCCCTGGCAGAGCCGAGGCAATACCTATTCCGGATATGACAAGGGTGAGAAACAACCCGCCCCATTTTGTCCAGGAAACGGTCTCAAAGGACGCGCCCATCTGCAGCATATAAACCACTGCAAAACAGACCGCGAGAATACCAAGAAGAATATTGCGTTGGCTCTTTTCCGGTGCAGCCTTTTTGCCTAGTAAGGCAATCAAAAACTCGGGTAGGCCTTTGCCTGTAAATACTCCGATGAATGCATGAAGAGTATTTCCTACCAGGCAGAGGATTGCGCCCGAAATCATGATTTGCATGAAGAGGCCCTTATCACCTCCCGCGAAAAGATATCCGGCAAGGAAGGGATAGAGAAACACCGTGGTCAGACCGATTGTTACTTTTGCCTTTACCCTGGGCAGCCAAAGCGGAGCCATCCATATGACAAGCAAAAGGCCCCCTAAATTGATCCGCCACAATTCTTCTCTCGGATACCGGCCGTAGAAGATATTGTCTAACCAGGAAACCACTCCCGCCCAACAAGCCCCATCCAGGCTGATCGCAAAACACGCGCGCCTAGTATCTGCAATCCAGACGGCATCAATAACGCCCCATACTAACAGTCCTTCGACGGTTATATAAATAATATAGACCGTAACGACAGTGAGAATAGTGTTGAAAACTGAGTTGAATAAATTCAACCGCAGCCAGCCAATAAGGGACTTGTCGGAAAGCGGCGCCGCTCTGGCAGTAGTTTTTTCTTTTGTTATTATAGCCATGATCAACGCACCACTAGTTGTACACGTTTATTATAAATATTGAGCAATCCAGAAATCGTCAGACTGACAAACATGTAAAAAGCCATGGTCATGCCGACAATCTCAATAGCGTGCCCCACTTGGTTCAGAGATGTTTGCATAAAGACAGAGACAAGATCTGGATAACCAATGGCTATTGCCAAAGACGAATTCTTAACCACATTCATCCATAGGCTGATCATCGGTGGAACGATGGCTGGCATCGCCTGGGGAATAACCACAAGAGACATCACCCGGTTTTCCCTGAGACCAATCGCCCTTGCAGCATCTTGCTGGCCCTTGTTAACAGAGAGAATACCAGCCCTAACCGTTTCGGCCAGATGAGCGGCATGATAAATTGTCAGAGCAACAAAAAGCGCCAGAAAAGCAGGCGGCAGAGTAGCACCTCCGACAAAGTTAAAACCCTCTAGAACGGGAATATCCCAAGAAAGAGGCGATCCTGACATAAAAAAAACAACCCCAGGGAAAATGATAACCAATGCAGCGAATGGTAAGAAAACTGGCGCGATCTGGCCTGTCTTGTTCTGCCGCATTTTGGTCCACCATCTGTAACCAATGGCTCCCACGATCGCGAGAATAAGGGTAAGTCCAGTCATCCAAAGCAGATCACCCGGGACTGGCCAAGGCATATAGAGACCACGGTTATTAAGTAAGACAACTTCTGCCCCACCAGATAGGTCGAAGCTTTTTTTAACCTTGGGCAGCAGGGAAAAAATCCCGGTATACCAAAAAATAACCTGTATCAATAAGGGTGTATTACGAAAGATTTCCACAAAAGTAAGTGCTACCTTTGAGACCAGCCAATTGCTGGAGAGCCTTAAGACCCCAACGGAAAATCCTAGTATTGTACTGGCGAGAATTGCCAATGCTGAAATGTAGAGTGTATTGAGAATACCAATGAGGAAAATATCGCCATAGGTCCCAGTTCCGATAGTATAATCAATGAGTTTGAAATCTGTGCCAAACCCGGCTTCAACTCCGAGAAAAGCAAAACCAGATTTCATCCCGCGAACTTCGAGATTTTGGGATGTGGCGGTAAAAAGATACCATGCGACCCAGCCAACAGCCGCTGCAGTCAGGAGTTGATAGAAAACCGAGCGAACTCGCTCATCATGGAAAAAATCAAACTTTTCAATTGATTTGACCCGTGCGGTTTTCTTAAGACTGTCAGTGACGGCCAAGATCTCTTCCTCCTAATGCCTAATCCTTGTTGTTTGCGCTATTCCCAGTGTCAAACCAACTTGGAATTGGTCTGACACTGGTAGATAACACCAACGGTCAAAACCGCTGGGATTGATTTTAGCGCATAGGCGGGGAGTACATCAGGCCACCTTGGGTCCAAAGAGCGTTGGTTGTCCCCTTACGAGGAATGCCAATTCCCTGTTCACCATTACCCATAAAGGCTTCGTAGTTTTCGCCATAGTTGCCGATATGTTTAATGATGCTAAACGCCCAGTCTTTGGAAAGACCCAATCCTTCGTGAAGATTACCTTCAACACCAAGCATACGGCGAATATTCACATCATCGGAATTTGCACGGAGATCTTCAACATTTTTACTGGTAACGCCAAGTTCCTCTGCGTTGATCATGGCATAGACTGACCACGACACAATATCTCTCCACTGACTGTCGCCATGTCTTACCGCAGGAGCGAGAGGTTCTTTGGAAAGAGTTTCAGGTAGAATGATATGGTCGCTAGGCACTGGGAATGCAGCCAAATTTCCCGCCATTGATGATTTGTCACCCGTTACGGCGTCACAACCACCATTCAGATAAGTTTCATCACGGACATTAAAATCTTCAAAAGTAACGGCGCTGATGTTGAGATTGTTAGCTCGGCTATAATCACCAAGATTAAGTTCCGTTGTGGTTCCAGAGGTCACACATACCTTGGCGCCTTTCAGCTCAAGCGCACTCGTAATGCCACTATCTTTATGAACAGTGAAACCCTGTCCATCATAAAAATTTGGTTGTAGAAAATCGAGACCAAGTTGAGTATCCCGGGACATTGTCCATGTCGCTGTCCGAGACAAGAGATCAGACTCACCATTAGCCAATGACGTAAACCGCAGTTGACTGCTGATGGATTGAATTTCAAGTTTATTCGGATCGCCGAAAATCGCAGCAGCTACGGCGCGACATGTCTGCACATCAAGACCATACCAGTCGCCTTTAGCGTCGAGATTATAGTACCCGGGTGAAGGCGGACCAACCTGGCAACGCAGATGACCACGTTTTTTAACGATTTCCAGAGTGCTATCTGCTGCCGAGGCTGTGGTTGTACCCGCAACTGCCATTACGGCTAAAGCTGCGACTGAAGTGAGTAAAGTGGTAAATTTCATTAAAGTCTACTCCCTGGTTTAATTTATTTTCTTGATCTAGTTTTCGAGAGGGACCAGTAATACTGCACCTGAACGGTAAACTTGGTCTTGCCTTCTCCGGACATTTCTCTCTCCTCGAGCAAACGGTAAGGTGAGGAAGGGGCGCGGGTCCAATGCCTTTAGCAGCGCTTGTGATGCAATATTTGCATGACTTGAGTTATTCATTGCCGAAAAGGCATTAAATTGATGTTTTTTTTCGTAAAATTAAGTGGCAGCAAGCAATGTACTTATGCCGTAGTACACTTAGGTCAAACTACTGTTTATTCGTCTCTTTTTCTAATAAAGCCTGCCAAAACTTTTCTGTGCTCGGCTCTGAATTAGGCTCATATCTATAAATTGTTATGTCCACCGGAATATCATCTTCAGGGGGCGCTGCCCTTAGCAGTGCTCCTGATTTAAGATCATCAACGACAATTGACATTGGAACCCAGGCAACGCCATAGCCCTTGATGACCATCTCCGTGATCGCCGCTGCGGTAGAGGATTCATAAACAGGCATAAATTTTAAATCACTATATCGCTTATCCAGATGTTGTTTGATTGGCCATACCACGGGGGTGGAATAGGTATGAAGATATGGGATTGAGCTACCGGGACTGGCTGTCGGGAGCCAGTATTCAGGCTTACCGTTTTTGTCCGGGCTGACAACGGCGATAAGTGTTTCAGTTCCCAATTGTAAAGAGCAAAATTTCTCGGTGTCATTCAAGATTGTTCCGGAAGGATCATCATAACCGACAAAAAAATCAATCTCCCCTTCTTCGAGCGCACTAAGGTATTGTGCAACACTGCCATAGCCGCTCCTGACACTGAATGCTTCAGTCTTGATGAAAGATTTAAGCTCATTAAGCCAGTCAGGAATAAAATATTGAGCCAAGGTGCTTAAAGTCGAAAATCGAATTTTCTCTTTTTTTGCCTTGATATCGATACGTGACTGGTTGGCAAGGTGGACAATTTCCATCGCGACAGGCTTAAAAATTTCTCCAGCATCCGTTAATTTTGCCGGTTGCCCAGAACGGTCGATAAGCTTTGCTCCAACCCAATTTTCAAGAGTTTTAAGCCGCCGGCTGAATGCTGGCTGTGAAACGCAACGGCGTTCAGAGGAAATTCGGAAATTTCCAGTTTCGCAAAGCGAAAGAAAATCCTCCAGCCACTTGAGTTCCATTTTAAAGATCCGAATATTATGTAAAAATTTGCAAGTGCAGCCTATCGGCTTACTTCTTAGGGTTAAAGATCAAAGAAGCTTCGCTAAGAGGATGAAATTATATTGTAGAATAACTCGAGTTGATATTTTTGCCACAAAACCTATTACGCTAGCCCACCCCCTCAACGGCCATATTCAACAGAGCTTCACTATGGTTTAAATGGCCTATATGGCTTAACAGGTAAAGCCTAGGCTTTAAGGCTTTGCAGGCCGAGGTTCTCCAAAGAGATATCCCTGCCCATAAGCAACATCTTGGTCAAGGACCTGAACCAAAGCCTCTTCGGTTTCAATCTTCTCAACCACCAATTCAATAGGCAGGCCTCTGATTTTCTCAAGTAATTTTTGGGTTTCATTCTGGTCTTGAGCAAAAAGCCAGCCCTCAAGTTTGAGAAACCGTACCCGCCCGGATGCTAAGGCCTTAAGGTCCATGTCCAGTGAGGTCATTCGGTCAAGTGACAACCGGCAGCCAAGCCCCATCAATCGTTCCAGGCTCAATAATTCACTTGCTTTTAAACCAAGAAATTCTTGTTGCCCCACTTCAATGATCAAATGAGGAGCCAACTCAATATTTCCTCTGATAAATTCGACAAAGTCATCGAAAAAATCATGGTCCTTTAAGGTGTGAGAAGACAAATTCACGAAGAAAGAGATATCTTCACCAGATCGTAAAATCTTACGGATGATCTGAACGCACCGAAACAACAACATATTATCTATCGCCGTGATCAATCCGGCACGGGTAGCAATACTGACATACTGGCCCGGTTCTATGACTTGTCCGTTAGAAGTCCGAAGACGTGAAAAGCACTCGTAAAATTTTCTTTTCCGCTGAGGCAAAGTAACAACGGGCTGTAGAAACATATCAATGCGGTCATCTCTGAGGGATTGTCTGACAATAGACAAAACTTCGGTCTCACCAAGATCACTCAGAACAGATACTTGTAAAGTGTCATGCGTTTTGGCTTCGTTTTTCTTACGCTTGCTTTCATTTCTAAAGTCATCGAGGAAATCACTTTTGGGGGCGCTTGGCGTTTGTCGCTCGACCTCCTCCTTGTGAATTTCTTGCTGAATAATATTGGTCTCATCATCAAAAAGCCCAAGAAAGGGATCTGTTAGACGCGGCATGAGTGTCTTGAGAAGGTTTACCTCTGAAAGAGCATCATTGATGATATTCTGCTCATCACTGAGTTTACTCGACTTACCCGCGGCTTCAAAGGCCTCAGAAATCCCTTTAATTTCACGACGTGTCCAGGATATCCGATCTCGAAGCACAGCTTGATTGTGGTGCAGCGTTTCTATTTTGGCTGAGGATTCTTCTTCGTTGCTTCGGCGCGTAATAATCTCATGCAAGACCGCACCCGCTAAAAAAATCCAAAGACCAAGCAACATTGCCCCACCTGCCTGAAGGTTTGGTATGTAACTGGGCCCGATCAACACAGCTAACAATGCGAGGCTGCAATAAACAGTAATAAAGAACAGATGCTGAAGAAGCGGCATATTTTTGGTTTTCACTCGGCTGAAGTATTTGGAATAATCAATGACACATGCACCTTGAGAGACTATTAACAAATACCTCAATCTGTGCGAAATAATAACCGATTTCTTATTTTATTTTAGAGCACTTTATTATGGAGCATTGGCATGACCTTGAAAATTTTACACAACCCTCGTTGCAGTAAATCACGTCAAACCCTACAAATATTAAAAGACAAGGGGTTAGAGCCAACAATCATTGAATACCTCACCTCACCAATAACAGAAGATGAGCTGGTAGAGATCCTTGGCAAACTCAACATCGAGCCAAGAGAGCTTTTGCGTAAAGGAGAGAAGATCTACAAAGAACTCGGGCTTTCAAACCTGAATATGGATGACAAACAACTGCTCGGCCATATGATAGCAAACCCTATTCTAATCGAACGCCCAATCGTGATCTCAGAAAAGGGAGCCCGCATTGGACGCCCGCCAGAATCCGTTTTAGAAATTCTCTAGCCTGATTTCCGAGGAGAGTATGAGTGACAGACTGTTTGTATTTCTGTCCCCACCCTTTAGTCCGGATATCACTGAGCTTCAATTATGTTCTGCACCAACCGCTTCGGATACAGAATTATAGCCATCCCGTTTCAGCAACCTTGAAAGATCTTCAAGAATCTCGGTCACAAGAGGGGGGCCGAAATAAACCAGTGCCGAATATAGCTGGATCAGCGATGCCCCGGCTCTGATCTTTTGATAAGCCTGTTCACCACTAGATATGCCTCCGACACCGATAAGAGGGATCTTGCCTTCTGTTAAGCGATACATATCTGACAGCACTCTTGTTGAAGCATCAAACAGTGGGGCGCCACTTAACCCCCCAGTTTCTGAACGATGATTGCTTTTAAGACTGCTCGGCCGCTCAATCGTTGTGTTGGTAATCGTTAAACCATCCAATGCCAAATCAAGGGCCACAGCAGCGATATCTACTTTATCTGCCTCAGTAAGATCAGGCGCTATCTTCAAAACCAGAGGAGGTGCTTTTTCACCCATTTCCTCAAGGAGAACACGCTGTACGCCTACGATAAGGATTTCCAGTTCTTTTCTATCCTGTAGTGCTCGCAACCCTGGGGTATTGGGGGAAGAAACATTGATCACTATATAATCAGCAAAATGGCAAAGCTGTTTTGCGCCCATTTCGTAATCATCTAGAGCAACGGCTGTATCTTTATTTTTCCCGAGATTTACGCCCAATAACCCGTTAAGAGGCTGCTTTCTTAACTCTGAGAGATTTTCTGCAGCCGCAACTGCCCCCGCATTGTTGAAGCCCATGCGATTAATGACAGCCTTGTCTTCTGATAACCTAAAAATTCTTGGCTTAGGATTACCAGGCTGAGCACGGGGAGTAATGGATCCAACTTCCGTAAAGCCAAACCCTTGTGCGAGCATCGGTTTCACGACTTCAGCATTTTTATCAAAACCAGCTGCTAGGCCGAGAGGGTTTGTAAATTCACGCCCCCAAATACTGGTTTGTAGTATTGGGTCAGGAGTGACTTTTTGAGAAGGGGCCACGCCCTTTTTCAAACACCAAAGTGTAAAGCTATGAGCTTTTTCAGCGTCGAGAAGTCGAATTAAGGGGCCGACAAGTCGAAAACTATTCACAGGGCTCTCCAGCTAAAAGGTTATTTGAAAATCAGTTATAGGGGAATTAACACAGCCCTTCCTTAAGGACCAGTATATAGAAACCAGCCTCATGAATAGAAACGAACCAATGCAGGACATCACTCATACGAGCTAATCAGCAACTAACCATTCAGGGAATTTGTGACTTCCATCTTCTTGCAACCGAAGCGACGCTGTCCTGGTTATTGATGCTATCGGTAACGCCCCGTACAAATGGGGGAATAGCTGACCTCCCCGGGATGGTTCCCAAATCAATTCTTCTCCAACAAGTGTGGTATCCACCTCGAGTAGGGTTAAATAATCTTGGCCTGCACGATGCTTTGCTGCGGATGCCTGGATCTGCTCTTGAGAAGAAAAGTGTATAAAGCCATCTGATTTATCCTGAGAAGAACCTTCATAACGACCATTTTCCAAGGCTGTATCAAACTCTTCATTTTTACATACGTGATATATAAATCGATTTTTCACTTAAGATTCCCCATTTTTACGCATATTGCATTGCATTTTGCAATGATTTTTCCATCACATCATTGCAAAATGCAATAATACGGTAATGATTCTATACTGCATTTAAGGTTTTTTCTACCTAAACCCGCAGAATATCTCACTTTTTAGCAATCTTTAGTCGAGCCATAGCAAAGAAACACTACCCAGCAACCTCAAACCCCGCAGAAACCCTCATTTTTTTCTCGTAAAGCGCGTTTTACATCATAACGCATCAATTTTTGAATAAAAATATTTCACATACATATCAATACCTTACATTACATAACTCAACATTAAAACGCGGCGCCTTAAAACTGGCACGCTCCCTGCAATACTATTATCAGGAAGTCTATTGCGAGCTAGAATTCCTAAAATAACAGGAGAAACCCATGACACACCAAAACATGACAGCGAGCACCATCGGCAGCAGGGCATTGGCAACTGCCCTAGACGCCGTATCAGCCATGGGTCAACCGGGTCACACAATGATACCGACATCTCCTAATACCGCGATGCTGAATACAGCATCGCAACGAAATGACTTAGGCGAAGATAAAATTCGGCAAATCTTCGTAGCTATGATTGAAGCAGAACAGTAACCCCCTCACGCTTTCAATCATCTAAGTCAATACAGACTATCTCTAGCCTGTGAGAGATAGCCTAAATGGCGGGAAGGTAACTTCCCGCCATTTTTTTGTTCTTCTAATCACTCCAAAACCCAAAAAAACTCTCTCAAAAATACGCTAAAGAATTTCTGACGCCGAAACCTTTTTCCATTCTCCGGGCTTAAGGCTACCGAGTTCAAGCTTACCAATTTTTTCACGAACCAATCGAAGAGTCGGAAATCCAACCGCGGCAGTCATCCGTCTTACCTGCCTGTTCTTCCCTTCTGTAAGGATCATTCGAAGCCATGAGGTTGGAATATTTTTTCGCTCACGAATAGGTGGATCTCTTGGAGGAAGCACAGGATCAGCGGTCAAAAGCTCAACTTCACAAGGCCTTGTATGATAGCCCTTAATGATTACCCCACTGCGCAACTGATTAATGGCTTGTTCATCAGGAATTTTTTCGACCTGAACAAGATAACTGCGACTGTGGCTATTCCGTGGATGAATGAGCTTATCAATAAAGGGACCATCATTACTTAAAAGCAATAAACCTTCGCTATCTTGATCAAGACGGCCAGCCGCATAAACCCCTTGTGGAAGCCCGATTTCCGTTAAAGTTCTTTGACTAGCCTCTCCCGTAAATTGGCTCAGGACTCCAAAGGGCTTATACATCGCAACATATAGCAATTCAGAGGGAGTTATGGATTTCTCACGACGGGGAACTTTGACGACTCGATTATTACTTCCCCCACGGGCTTGCCGTTTGGGTTGCTGTTTTTTTCTTTGAAAACCTTTATCCATAGTCACTTAGTACTACATCGTTTTTTTGTCGTCACGCTAGATATTGGCTCTATCCCAAATATTTTTTCTCCACCAAAAGGCGAGTGGTTTATCAGTTTTTAAGTTTATGGTCCTATTTTAAGAATATATGAGGTATAATTACCATTGAGTACAGGTGTCACGTATCATAATTACAACCTATGGGTGACCGTACAATGCTTAAACACGCAGATGTCTGGCGAGCCATTGATAGTCTGGCTGCACGAAATTCGCTTTCTCCATCTGGATTAGCGCGAAAATCTGGACTCGATCCAACAACGTTTAACAAGTCCAAGAGAGTAACCCAGCAAAACAAACAACGCTGGCCAAGCACAGAGTCTATTGCAAAGATATTATTCGCAACCAATTCAACACTTGCTGAGTTCGTAGAGCTTATTGGTGGGGAAAGTGCCGGCCTATTGGCACAAAGAATACCCGTGTTAGATCTTGAACGCGCAGGATCCAATGAACACTTTGACCACAACGGCCACCCACAAGGAAACGCCTGGGATGAAACATTGTTTGCCCATATAGATGACCCCGCCGCTTATGGTTTGGAAGTGACGGGCAGCCTATACGAGCCCATCTACAGCGATGGGGATATACTTCTTGTTTCTCCTGCCGCTGACCTGAGAAGAGGTGATAGAGTTGCCCTCATGACTTTAGATCACCAAATCCTAATCAAAGAACTCGTCAGGAATAGCCCTTTGAAAGCAGAGCTAAAAGGCTTAACACCCGCCCAAGAGGACAGCCTACTTATGACGCAGGATGTCGTCTGGATTGCTCGAATTTTATGGGCTAGCCAATAACTCAACGCACACAACTATAGATTTAGTTACATACAATACCGCCCTTTAAACGTTTGTTAATCAACATTTTTACCTTTCATAAAGGCTTTCTTGTCATATTAGGTTAATATATGACATAGAAATTAGTCACTTTATTTATACTTATAAGCAATAGTTTGAGGGCGAGAAAATATGGCGAAGTTGGATATGGATGGTCCCCTTAAGTTGGAGGAGAAGGTCATTCTTAAGGAAATTATCCAACCCATGCCCGGCTCTTTTGCGCTTGGGCACCTAGGTGCAAATCGAAGCTTTGAAGTCCTTTATGTCGGTTACGCAGACACAACCGTACAAGAATCGCTCCTTAACTGTATAAAAAAACGCGTTGGACAAGGCGGGTTTATGGACAAGTTATCAGGCAAGAATAAAATTAATGCCTTTAAATACAGCTTTGCGAACTCGGTTGAGGCTTGTTACCACAAGACCTGTAAAAATTTCCATGAGTTTGGTGGCCTGAAAGCTTTAAACAACAAAGAGCACCCACGTCCTCCGAAGGGATCTGATTGGGTATGCAGTCGCTGCACAGAAGAATTAACTGCTTCTTTTAAAATCAAGGCTGGATAATTCATCCAAGAAGGGTTTACCACATTTAAAAAAAGCCCGGAAATCCGGGCTTTTTTTTTAATAACATCTATTAACTTATTAAACCGACAGGTCACCGCCCGCCAAAGCTTTTTCGACTAAGGATATACTTTCATTCACGCCATAAAGAGCAAAGAAAGTTCCCATCCGTGGCCCCTGTGATTGCCCAAGCAAAACTTCATACAGACACCTGAACCAGTCTCTTAGGTTCTCAAACTCATGTTTTTTCCCGATGCTATATACCTCAGTCTGAATGTCTTCTGCGGTAGCGTCTAACGAAGAAGCCTTCAAAACAGCGAGAAGATCTTCAAGAGCGGCACGCTCTTTGTCATCCGGTGTACGATATTTGAGGGTCGGCTTCACGAAGTCCTGATAATAGCGCACCGCAAAACCAACAAGCTGATCAAGAAACGGCGTTGTTTCAGGTGAAGCATTGGGCGCATATCGCTTGATGAACGCCCAAAGACGCCCACTATCACTCGCATTGCAAACACTCGCTAGGTTTAGCAAAATACCAAAAGAAAGTGCCGTTTTTTCAGAGGGGATAGATCCTGTATGAATATGCCATGCAGGATTTTCAAATAATTTGTCGTCTTCCTGCTCACCAGCCTTATCCCTAAAGGTAAGATAATCATCTACCATGCGCGGAATGACATCAAAGTATAGCTTTTTGGCCGTACGCGGTTTGTTGTACATAAACAAAGCGAGGCTTTCCTGAGGCGCATAGGTCAACCATTCCTCCATGGACAACCCGTTTCCTTTTGATTTGGAAATTTTTTGACCCGATTCATCCAGGAACAATTCATAAGTAAAGGTTTCGGGGCCTTTACTACCGAGTACACTATGAATTTTTTTACCGAGTTTCACTGAATCGATTAAGTCTTTCCCGGCCATTTCATAATCGACATCCAAAGCATATTGGCGCATCGCCCAATCAGGTTTCCATTGTAATTTACAATGTCCGCCAGTCACAGGAACCTCGACTAGATCGCCATCTTCATCACGAAAAACGACAGAGCCACTATCAACTTTGGTCTCAAGAATCGGAACTTGAAGCACCTTGCCCGTTTTAGGACAAATCGGCATGAAAGGACTATAGGTTGCCTGCCGTTCTTTCCCGAGCGTTGGCAACATTACATTCATTATCTGATCGTATTTTGAGAGTATCTCTAAAAGTGCCTCATCAAACTGACCTGATTTATAGATTTCAGTAGAAGACAGAAAATCATACTGGAATCCAAAGCTATCAAGAAACTGGCGCAAACGGGTATTGTTATGCTGACCTAGGCTTTCGTACTCGCCAAAGGGATCTGGAACGACGGACAAAGGTTGGCCAATATTCGCCGCCAACATTTCTTTGTTGGGAAGGTTATCTGGTACCTTACGAAAACCATCAAGGTCGTCTGAAAAACAAAACAGCTTAGTCGGAATATCGCAAAGTTGTTCAAAAGCGTTACGAACCATCGTCGTACGCGCAACTTCACCAAAAGTTCCGATGTGTGGTAAGCCCGAAGGACCATATCCGGTTTGAAAGAGCACATACCCCTTCTCCGGCGTCTTCCCACCGACACGAGCCAATACTTTGCGCGCTTCTTCAAACGGCCATGCTTTTGCCTGCATAGCAAGTTGCTGGTGGTTAGACATCTTTTTTATCCCTCAAGGGCTGCTGTTGTAATTTCATGAAATTCTATCTGGTACAAACCATAAATAAGTCACCAGAGTGGGGAAATTAGGCGCAGGAGAGCCTTACGTCAACAATGACGCGCTAGACAGTAAAAATATTGATGTATTCTTTGGTAATTTGGAAATATTTTCACAGGGTTATTCACGGATTTATTCATGGGAGTGTCTATGGAGCATTCGGTAGGAATGTTCGCCGCTTGTTCTTTTTCCATAGCCTTATCTGAGTCCCCCTTTTATAAGGAAGAAGAAATTCAATCATTTTGCGTCAAAATAAGAGACCCCAAATCTAGAGACTATGACCACAGACCCGCAACAACCAAAGCATACGAGCAAGAAACAATCAGAAGCGATAATGATGCCCAAAGCACCATTGTTACTTTCTGGCATGCGGTTTTCTGTATGGATTAGCCCCGATGGTGAGGTCGAAAGGCTAACCAACTCTGAAGCAGCCAGACGCGTTACCTTAGAGCCTCCATTTGTTTGCCATGCCCGCTCAACCGCACAACGCCTGGGCATTGATCCTTTCCCATCCTATGATGTACTTGAACTTGTTGCTTTTGTTCGCCCTTCTGCCGCCTGCACCCCTACTCCGCGCGGGTTAGCTTCTTTTATTGGAGCCCCAGAACCAACATCAATTGAAGGGGCAGCAATGCTCCTGCACCAAACTGCTGAACTTCTTCTTCGCGAACAAGCTTCTAAGGGCCGACAGTTCGATCCCTATGCTGCTGACATCGCCAGAACGATGATGATGGCCGGATGGTTATGGGGGCCATCAATATTATCTGCCATGCATGAAGAAGACATTCATTCTCCCGCTTTAAAACCTGGTCGGGGTCTACGTATATGGGAACGTTTGGAAGAATGGAGTGATCACGCCCCAGAAGACCCTCCAAAAAACCAGTCCGTAAAACCTGAAGAGGCGAGACGACGGCTGGCTGAACTTCTTGGGGACGAAGCAGAAGCCCGCCCACAACAAGTCGATTATGCCTCAGCCGTTTCCAGTGCCTTTGCACCCAGAGATATTTCCGGAGAACCCAACATCGTCCTCGCCGAAGCAGGTACCGGTGTTGGGAAGACTCTCGGCTATATCGCCCCTGCCAGTATTTGGTCAGAAAAAAACGGGGCGCCGATTTGGATATCAACTTTCACCCGTAATCTACAGACCCAAATTGATAGCGAGCTTAATCGCCTCTTCCCTGAACGCCATGAAAAAGCCAAACGGGTCGTGATTAGAAAAGGTCGAGAAAATTATCTCTGCCTTCTCAATTTGGAAGAAGCTTCTCAAGCCCTTATGAGCAGGCCAAACGATGCCATTGCCATCGGGCTAATGGCACGGTGGGCTTCACGGACACGCAATGGCGATATGGTTGGAGGGGACTTCCCTGGCTGGCTCGCTGATTTGGTCGGTCGAGGCCGAACACTTGGTCTAACTGACCGTCGTGGGGAATGCATATATTCTGGATGTCCGCACTACAGCCGCTGTTATATAGAGCGCAATATCCGTAAAGCGAAACGTGCTAATATTGTCGTCGCCAATCATGCTCTGGTCATGATCCAGGCAGCCATGGGCGGCGGTCGTGATGAAGGCTCTGTTCCAAGTCACTATGTTTTTGATGAGGGTCACCATCTTTTTGATGCCGCTGATTCAGCCTTTTCCGCGCACCTTACCGCCCAGGAAAGCCAGGAACTCAAAAGATGGATTTCAGGTGTTGAAACCGGATCAACCCGCTCGGCCAGTCGCGCTCGAGGGCTAAAAAAACGCCTCGAAGATTTGATTGCCACAGATGATCGTACTCGGGATCTGGTAACGGAGACGGTTCATGCAGCCAGACACTTAACTGGTGACGGCTGGGTCAATCGCATGGAAGACAATCAGCCCTCAGGTCCTATGGAAACCTTCCTCAGCCACCTACGCGATCAGGTATATGCCAGAACGGATCACGAGAATTCTCCCTATAGTCTGGAAGCAGACACCAAACCACCAATACCTGGCCTGATCGATTCTGCTGTGGAACTAAGATCTGCCCTGGAACAACTATTAGAGCCGATCAAAAACCTGCGCCGTAGACTTGAGCAACGCCTCGATAATGAAGCAGATGAACTCGACAGCGACACACGCAGACGAATCGAAGCTGCCTGCAAAAGTTTAGAGCAACGCGGTAGCAATCAGGTTCAAGCTTGGATATCAATGCTCAGCGCCCTCGAAGAGGAAACTCCAGAAGATTTTACCGACTGGTTTTCTGTCGAACGTGCTGGCGGCAAGGACTTGGATGTTGGCCTCCATAGGCACTGGATTGACCCAACCAAACCACTGGCCAACACCCTGCTCTCCCAAGCTCATGGGACCGTCATTACATCCGCAACCTTAACTGAGGGAAGCGGGAACGAAGAAAGTGACTGGATTGGCGCAGAACGGCGCAGTGGCGCAGCTTTCGTGCCCGGCACGCCAGTACGAGCCCGTTTCAAATCACCTTATGACTATGTCGAACAGACCAGAGTATTTATTATCAATGATGTTCGTAAAGACGATATGGAACAAGTTTCTGCAGCATACCGAGAACTCTTTCTTGCTTCCCAAGGCGGCGCTCTTGGCCTTTTCACCGCCATATCCAGGCTGCGAGCCGTTCACCAAAAGATGGGGCCTGAGTTAGATCGTGCAGGACTTACACTTTACAGCCAACATGTAGACAACCTAGACACCTCTACCTTGATCGACATTTTCCGAGCAGAACGAAATTCGTCCCTTCTCGGTACTGACGCTGTAAGAGATGGAGTCGATGTTCCAGGAGAGTCATTACGGCTGATTGTTTTTGATCGCGTGCCTTGGCCCCGCCCAACAATTCAACATCGCGCCCGGAAAGAACACTTTGGCGGCAATCGTTATAACGACAGTCAAACCAGGCTCAAACTAAAGCAAGCTTATGGCCGCCTGATCCGGCGTGAAAATGACCGCGGGATCTTTGTTCTTCTCGACCCTATGATGCCAACAAGGCTTCAAAATGCCTTCCCTGAAGGCGTATCCATTCAAAAAGTAGGATTAGCTGAGGCTGTTAAACAAGTTAAAGAGTTTTTTGATACTAAACGATAAAACTTATCCAAAGCAGTCCTTAATTTGCACTCGATTAATCTCGCAGCAATCCTAATAAAACCCACGAACGAGCAACTATATTTCATTCGTTGTGTTTTTTGCTTGCAAAAGCAAATCAGGAAGCATAAACCATCTCTCGTTCGGGGAGTAGCGCAGCCTGGTAGCGCATCTGGTTTGGGACCAGAGGGTCGGAGGTTCGAATCCTCTCTCCCCGACCAATCTTCTCAAAAGGAAGATTGACTAACAAAGACCGCTTCGTGCGGTCTTTTGTCGTTTTAGGGCTATTCCATCCACCTCATAAAACCCCAAGGTTCTGTCCAAAACTTTCATTGTAACCTTACAATCATCTCCTCAAAATTCTCCATCTATACGATATCTAAAAGCAAGAGTAGGCTAACCACAATTTCCTCGTACAGAGTGGTGATACCGTGTCTTTAGATCTATGGCTTCTTTTTGTGCCCGCAGCCTTTGCAATTAATATATTGCCAGGCCCTAACAACATGCTCGCGATGACCAATGGTCTTCGGTATGGACTTTTCTATGCCATGAAAGGCGGTCTCGGACGCTTGCTAGCCTTTGTCATACTTATTGTTCTTACCGCCACAGGGCTTGGGGCTATTTTGGCTGCCTCCGCAACCGCTTTTTATGTGCTTAAAATAGTTGGAGCGCTTTACCTTGTCTATCTCGGCTACCGCCTCTGGCGTACTAAGACAGAAGAAATCGAAGACCCAAGCCTAGCGGTAGCTGAAAAGGTTTCCACCTATCGAATTATCCGTCAGGAATTTTTGGTGGCAATCAGTAACCCGAAAGCTATTTTGGTATTTACGGCCTTTTTCCCGCAATTCTTGGTCGCCGAGAGCCCAATGCTTTCACAGTTTGCGACCATGGGCATTACCTTTATCGTTCTCGAAATCGTCGCCCTATTCCTCTACGCGATCTCAGGCAAGCAACTTGCATTCCTGACCAGAACGGCAAAGGGGCAAAAAATAATGAACCGCGCTAGTGGCTCTCTCCTCATCGGTGCAGGCGGCTTGCTCGCGACTTCTAGTTAAAAAAACACTTATTTTGAGAATAATTTTGCTCTAAAGGGAATAAAATCTGTGCTCAGGTGTCTTATCTCTATCAACCTTATTGTTTGGTTATTAAAAATGGAGATAGCAGCGATGAAACAGTTCTTAAAAAACAGCTTAATAGCCACGTCCTTGGTGATGATGTCTGCGACATTATCTTTCACAGGATCCTTCGCGGGTGAATCGCCTGGTACCATTGAAATAAGCAACAGCTCTTTGGGTCAAATCCTTACAGATACCAAGGGAATGACCCTTTACACTTTTGACAAAGATACCAACGGAAAATCCGCCTGTAACGAAGGTTGCGCCAAGGCCTGGCCCCCTGTTTTGGCAGAGGCCTCAATGAAAGAAATAGGCGATTTCACAAAAATTACACGGGATGATGGAACCAAACAGTGGGCATATAAGGGAATGCCTCTATATGGTTGGGTCAAAGATAAAGTATCTGGTGACGTAACAGGTGATAAATTCAAGGGTGTATGGCACGTCGTAAAACCCTGATTCGACAAGACAAGGTTTGCCTTATGGACGAGTTTCTTAATCAATTAACCAAATCGATCCCGGCCCTCAGGAGATACGCCTACGCATTGGTGAGAGATTCGTCCATAGCAGACGACCTAGTACAAGATTGTCTCGAGCGCGGCTTAAACAAACGCGCCCAATGGCAAGGTGAAGGCAATTTAAAATCCTGGCTGTACAGAATACTGAGCAACATACATCTAAACCATTACCGCTCGAATAAACGCAATCCACTGGCTCAATCTTCGGAAATCAAAGAAAACCTTACGATGTCACATCAATTACAAAATCCTGCAGATCAGTTGGATCGCATATATTTAACGGATTTAGACAAAGCCATTGCAAAACTACCAGAAGAACAAAGACAGGTACTCCTTCTTATCAACTTGGAAGGGCTAACTTACAAAGAAGTAGCCCAGATCAAGCAAATACCCACAGGCACTGTTATGTCCCGCCTCTCTCGTGCCCGAGAGACCTTGCGAAAAAATATGGCATCTTCGGCCACCGCTTCCGACCAATCTGGTAGCACCTCTCATATCAGGAGGATAAAATGAGCAAAGAACGTTTTGAAGGCTCGGAACTTCTACATGCATATGTTGATGGTGAACTTAGCCCATCAGAGAACGCTCGTGTTGAGCAATGGCTGGATACGCATCCTGAAGATGCTAAACGTGTCAGAGAGTGGCAAAGACAAAACCAAGGAGTTCAATCTCTTTATGCCGATAAGGCAGATCAAGAGGTTCCGAGCCACTTGATCCCAGGAGGCCGACCACAAACATCGACGACAAAGCCCCTAATTAAGAGCTCAGCGTTGCCTCGTATTGCCGCAGCAATTATCTTTCTGGCAATTGGTTCTCTGGGAGGGTGGTTTGGGCACGACTATCTCAATCTCAGAAATAACGATATGCCTTTAAGAACAGTAAACGACAACGCCTTAACATCCCCTGCCATGGAAGCGCACTGGGTCTACACCCCTGAAGTAAAACACCCTGTTGAAGTTACGAGTGATGAGCAAACTCACCTCGCAAAATGGCTTTCATATCGATTAGAAGCACCTCTAACTATTCCAGATTTGTCCAACAATGGTTTTCAATTAATGGGCGGACGCCTTCTTCCATCGAGTACAGGACCTGCAGCTCAATTCATGTACGAAAATACTGAGGGCCGTCGCGTAACCGTATATTTATCCAGATCTGACACAGACATTTCACTCTCCAGCGCCAGAGAAGGCGAAGTCGCTTTTCAATTCAAAAAAAACGGATCAACCAGAGCTTTTTACTGGTACGATGGTCCTCTTGGGTACGCTGTTATTGGTGATATGGAGCACAATGAACTTTCCCAAATTGCCGATAATATCTACCAACAGCTTTAAACCGATGAAAAAGGCTCTAAGAGTTCTCTAGGGCTTTCTTATAATTTTCTGTTATAATAGCGGATACAGGATTGAAAGTTTGATCTCTACACCATAGGTATGGTTCTCTTATTTTTAGACTTTAAATAATCACACTTAAAAAAATTCAAGAGGAAGTGTCTACATGACCGATTACAGATCCGCGCTGGTCTACATTATGGTCCTTACGTCAGCTGCTGATAGGGACATGACAGATTCAGAATTACAGACCATCGGCGAAATTGTTAAATTTATGCCGATCTTCAATGGTTATAACCCTGAAGACCTTCCGTTGGATTCACGTAAGTGTGCCGATCTTCTGAATCAGGAAGATGGTTTTCAGAAAGTCCTCGATCAGGTCGTTGCCGCCCTACCGGAAAAGCTCCGTGAAACCGCCTATGCTGTTGCCTTAGAGGTCGTTGCTGCTGACGGATTTGCAAGCCAGGAAGAGCTCCGTCTTCTTGAGATTTTGCGCCACACACTCGATGTCGAACGCCTAGCCGCCGCCGCCCTCGAACGTGGTGCCCGCGCTCGCTACATGACCGCTTAAAATTTGTGCTTACAGAGGGGGGAAGTGAACATTTCCTCCCTGCTGATAAACTTACGTCTATATTAATGATCTCATCGCCAATCGAAATAGACCATATCTTTGTTTTTGTTGATCCGGTACCAGACCAGGATCCTTTAGAAGCTTACCTATTACAAGAAGCCGGATTTATTGAGAGCTATCGTCGGAATCACCCCGGCCAAGGCACGACAAATATCTGCTACTGTTTCGACAATGCTTACCTGGAATTACTTTGGGTAAATGATGAGCAGGCAATTAGAAGCAGCCTCATTTCCAACACCCGCCTAGCTGAACGTTCCCAATGGAAAAGTAACGGAAATTCACCCTTTGGCATTGCTTTGCGTCCGGAACTCCCGTTTGAAACTTGGGATTACCAACCACCTTACCTTCCTCCAGAGATGTCAATACCAGTAGCGTGCTCTAGCCTTAATCCCCTGCAGCCTTTTATCTTCCAGTCACCAGGCGGAAAACGTCCTGACGCATGGAGCCAGAAAAAGCCACCCAAAAGACAAGACCCTGGAAAATTTAAGGAAATAGCACATATCGAGCTCGATATCCCTGTAAGCACACCACTTACAGGGGATCTTACAGCGTTAAATAAGATCGGATTGATCACTCTGAACCAAGACACGCCGCATCATGCCATCAGGTTGTCACTAACCAATCCCATGGGTGAAATCACACATTACCTAGAACTCCCCGCTTGTAAGGTCATCGCTGTAGATTAAACTTTTAAAAGAACAACGCGTGTGACTTGTACCTTGAAACCCGCAAATATCCTTATATAAAGCACTAGAGTTCCGATTGAAGGCCATTACCACAAAGGGTAAACAAAAAGCGATGATAACAGATACACGTCAACAGGACCGTCCCATCGCTATCTGGCTTCTGATATGCTGTGCCATGATTATGATCATGGCCGTGATCGGTGCAATTACCCGCCTCACTGAATCAGGTCTATCTATCATGGTATGGGAGCCCTTCAAGGGAATAATCCCACCCATGAATAAGGATGACTGGCTCCGGCTTTTTGATATCTACAAGCAAATCCCAGAATACCAACAAGAAAACATTGGTATGAGTTTGGAAGAGTTTAAGAATATATTTTGGTGGGAATTTATCCACCGCCTCTGGGGACGGATCATTGGTATCGTATTCCTGATACCTTTCCTATGGTTTTTGATAAAAGGTCGTGTCCGAAAACCTTTGCTGCCACATCTTTTTCTCATGTTCGTTTTAGGCGGCCTGCAGGGAGGACTGGGTTGGTATATGGTCGCCAGTGGTTTTGCGGATCGAACAGACGTTAGCCAATATCGACTTACAGCCCACTTACTAATGGCCTTTGCAATTTATGGCTATCTTTTCTGGATTGCACTCAAATTACTTTTGCCCATGCCAAGTCGAAACTCGGCTTTCACCAGCGTAAAACTACATCTGCCTTTAATACTGATCCCCTTGCTAATTACGGTTACAATTGCATCTGGCGGACTTGTTGCTGGCCTGAATGCGGGCATGATATACAACTCATTTCCCTTGATGGATGGCCAGATTATTCCTTCATCTTACAGCGACATCCAACCATGGTATGTCAATGTCTTTGAAAATGTTGCCGCGGTTCAATTTAATCACCGCGTTTTAGCGCTATCGACATTTACCCTAACATTGGCTATCTGGATTTGGTCCTTGTTCCTAAATCGTCCTAACGCTCTAACTAGAGCACTTCATCTGCTTTTATTAGCTGCTATTCTTCAGGTCACGCTTGGCATATCAACCTTACTCCTTGTTGTTCCTGTTCATCTCGGGGCACTGCACCAAGCAGGTGGGTTAGTGTACCTTACAGCCAGTCTCTATGCGTTCTACCTTGTACGTAGAGACAAGAACCTCTCTCTTTATTAAAGGCCCAAGCAATGTCAGATCTTAAGTTCCAAGTACACGACATGGACATTCCGGATGAGCCTTTGGCACTATCAGTGCTTACCGGTTTTCTAGGCAGTGGGAAAACGACCCTCTTAAAACAATTGCTGCAGCACCCCGGAATGGACGAAACAGCTGTAATAGTTAATGAGTTTGGAGAGATCGGTCTTGATCACCTGCTAGTAGAGAGCTCAAGCGAAGACATCGTATTGATGAACAGTGGCTGCCTGTGCTGTACTGTACGCGGTGACTTGGTCGAAACGATCAGAAAACTCTATAAAAAACGCTTGATGAAAGAGGTCCCGGCATTCAACCGCGTCGTCATTGAAACGACAGGCCTCGCCGATCCTGCGCCTATTCTTCAAACACTCATGTCCGACCCGTTTTTAAGTGATCGCTTCCGTTTAGATGGCGTCATTACGACTGTCGATGCCATCAATGGCAATGACACTCTGGACCAGCAACAGGAATCCGTAAAGCAAGCAGCCGTTGCTGACAGGTTGTTACTGACCAAAACCGATCTGGCACATGAAGGTGATTTTAAAGATTTAAAGCAACGTCTTCGCAACTTAAATCCCGCGGCAACCATAGAAGAGATCAAGCATGGGATTATAGAACCTTCATCCCTTTTTAACGTTGGTCTTTATAATCCAGAGACTAAAACTCTTGATGTACAAAACTGGTTAAAGGCGGAAGCTTTTGAAGATGGACATAACCATGATCACGAGCCTAGTCTCGACCATAAACACGGGCACAAGCACGACCATAATCATGAGCATGACCTTAATCGGCACAACGACAAGGTTCACGCGTTTTGCCTGACCCACGACCAGCCCATAGATTGGGAACAGCTCAATTCCTGGATTGAGATGCTGATTACTCTTTATGGAAACAATCTTTTGAGGATAAAGGGAATCCTCAATATTGAAGGTGATACCAATCCCATCGTAATCCATGGTGTACAGCACATTTTCCACCCCCCGGTTATGCTTGAATCATGGCCTGACGATGATCGTCGATCAAAGATCGTTTTCATTGTAAGGGATCTAAAGCGAGAAATGTTTGACGAGACCTTCAAGGCCTTTATTGAAGATGGTGGTGATTTGCGTTAAGTCGGATTTCGTACTTCATATTTTGGATAGAGTTTGGTTAACCAGAAATCACTTTTCCTTGGCCTGAGCCTTCCTGCTCACACCAGTTAAGAAAATCTGCTGCAGGCATTGGTCTGGCAAAGAAATATCCTTGAGCTTCTTCACACCCGCGCTCTTTCAAAAAGAGCATATGTGTCTTCTCTTCAACGCCTTCTGCCAACACCTTGGTCCCCATAGCATGTGCCATGGAGATAATGGCTGCTGTAATCGCCGCATCATCCTGATTTTGGTCTAATTTCATCACAAATGATTTATCAATTTTCAGCTTATCCACGGGAAACCGTTTCAAATATGAAAGGGACGAATACCCCGTTCCAAAATCATCGATAGCAAGATGCACACCCAGTTCTGCTAGACTGTTCAGTATCCGGTCAGCTTCTTTGAAATCGGCCATAATCGCTGTTTCAGTAATTTCAAGCTCAAGGCAATCGGGACTCACCTGAGTAAAATCTAAAACTTCACGGACCTTACTCACAAAATCGACCTGTCTAAAGGATATAGCAGAAAGATTTACAGCCACACGAATACCCGGAAGGATATTCTGCCATTCTCTTGCTTGGGTACAAGCTGTGGTCATTACCCAGTCGGTGATAGGATCAATCAATCCTGTTTTTTCAGCAATCGGAATAAAACGATCTGGGCTAATCATCCCGTCGCTGCTGTGCCACCGTATTAACGCTTCTGCCCCAATTAACCTTCCGGTTTGTAATTCCACTTGAGGCTGATAATAAAGCTCAAACTCATTTTTCTCTAACGCGGCACGAAGTAGGTGCTCCAGGCGGCTACTTTCAGCAATACTTTGTTTGAGCTCTGAGTTAAAAAATGAATAGGTAGAGCGCCCCTTGTTTTTGGCATGATATAAAGCCATTTCCGCATGCCCAAGTAGTTCGGCGGCATTATTCCCGTGCTGAGGCGCGAGAGCAATCCCGACGCTACACCCTGAGTAAATTTCCTTGCCGCTTAAGAAAAAGGCTTTCCCCATCCGCAGTAGGATTCTTTGGGCACAATTTTCAGGATCGGTATCGTTTTCATAGGGAAGCATAAGCGCAAATTCGTCGCCACCAAGACGTGCGAGATGCGCACCAACAACCATTTCTTCTTCTAATAGGCCAGCTATTTGTCGTAGGAGTTGATCTCCAGTCTCACGCCCAAAGATATCGTTAAGATCTTTGAAATGATCAAGATCTAATACCAGAACAGCCCATTTCCGGTCTTCATCGCCAATTTTTTTCTGATCAAGAACAACAGCTTCTTCGTCAACGTAACGAACAAACTGCATTCTGTTGCCAAGACCTGTAAGTGCATCGTGGAAGGTCATGTGTTCCACAGTTTCTTGCGCTTGTATTCGAGCCTTTATTTCTGCAGTTAATTCTTGAGTCCGTTCCGCGACTTTTTGCTTGAGCACACCTTGGATTCTGAGCAATTCTTCTTGTCGTAAAAGTAGGTCGTTTATATCTTTGGCTTCAATGAGAAATCCACTACGTCCAGCATGTCTGAACTTTGAAACCAACATTTCAACGCGTAGTTCATTTCCCTTGAGGCCAATTAGTTTCATGGGAAGAGCCTGTGTCTCTGCGGCGAGCATATTAAAGTCTTTTTTGAAAACAGACTGATAATCAGGATGAACCAGATCAGAAAATTTTCGCCCAATAACCTCTTCTGCTTTTTTTCCTTCCAGCAAACGTAATCCCGCCGGGTTCATATAGCTAATACCATTGTCGTCACAAATACAAAGGAAGGAAAGAGCTGCATCTTTAAGGATGCGCTGAGAGAGCTCGCTCTCGACAAGGGCTGCCGCGTTCCTTTTGGCTTGTGAAAAATCTCTGCCATAAAGAACTATGGTGTCTTTATCTATGTCCTCAACAGTTTCCACATAAAACATGATTTCATGAGAGCTCTTATCCGACCCCAGCATTTTCAAAGGAAAATCGGTTTTACCCCTACTGAGAAGATCCTCCCAAATATCCGAAAACACCTCGTGATATTCAACATCGATTAAACTGATCAAGGAGCAAGGGGTGAATTGCGCTTTTTTAGCGCCTCCTAATATTTTACGCCCGGCTTTATTGCAAAATACAACCTCTCTTCCCCGAACCAGCATTGCTAAATCGGGGAGTGCGTCGAGGATATGTCTGATCTCTGTCTTCAATTTAAGTCCATGGCAATCACGAGAAAGCTCATCCATTTACAGTAATATTTGGCCCTGAACTGCTGATACGCATACCCTTTTGAAGAGCACGCGTCGTTCGTCTCTCTCTAAGCTACCAAAATGACCGTTACTGGAATGTAAATATTTGAAAAAAATGATATCTTTTTTTGTATTATTCTGAAAAAAAATCACTCATTTTCATGAGATGATCGCCGATTTTTTATAAATTTAAATATCAAATTAATTGCAACGATTGGCAAAACTATGCCCGCACCAAGAAGGATATAATGCCCGCCCCAATCAATGAATTTACGGGTCGATTCAATAACTTTTTGAAAATTTTCTATTGTCCAATTTAAAAGCCCTAAAGCATCGGTGTTAAATGCCGCGAGAATAACGCCGACAACAAAACAGAGAAGAACAACTTGGATGACCCGTCCGACCATTTTTATCCTTTTTTGCCACGTCCTCGTGGCCCTTATTCTCAAAAGCTTAAAATATAAGTATTTTCTCTAGAATCCAAATCCATGCAAGACAAGTAAATTCATACTTTTTGATTTTCAAATATCAGCCAAAACTTAGGCCTAATTGTTTAGAAATATCTTCAAGAAAGCGTGCTGCTGCAACGGGTAATGTACGACCTTTGAGATGCCCCGCAAATAAAAAACCACCCGAAACATCTCTGATATCAAGAGGCACTGCTGCCAGATTATGATTATCGAGGAGAGGCTGAAGGTTTATCGCAATGGCAAAACTTAGGTTTTCTCCATTTAAAGACAACATCTGAAGTAGATCCAGGCTATTTGATTCGACTGTTGGCTCCAGAACAAGTCCGGTTTTTGCCGATGCATTATCGAGTACTTGCCGAATGCCTTCTCCTTTGTTCGGTAAAAGGAGTGGAAATTCCGTACAGTCATAGAGGCGAAGAGACTTCCTTTTGGCTAAAGGATGTGAAACCGACATGATGCAATATATCGGTTGTTGAACAGAGAAAACCGTTTGAAACTCCGTCAATCTAAGAGGCTCAAATACGAGCGCAATATCATTGCTGTTATCAGTAAGTGAAAGCTCGGCTTCGCCGCGTTCAAACAAGTTTATCCCAAAGGTTACAGCTGGGTACTCAGCACGATACTTCTCTATTTCCAAGGGTAAGAAATACCGCGACACCTCCCGCGTACAGGCAATGTTAACGTGTCCTCGACGCATGCCTGACAAATCAGCGATCCGAGACCTTACCCGTTCTAGGTCCGCGATTTGATTGCGAACATGTTGGAGAAATATCTCACCCGCAACATTAAGTCGGACCCCCGCTGAATGGCGTTCAAATATCTCAACCCCGAGTTCTTCTTCTATACCCAAAATTCGTCGATTCAAAGCTGAAGGTGTAATTGCGAGTTCCTCTGCGGCACGCCGAATAGAACCAATGCGCGCAACTTTATCCAAATAATGAAAAACCAACTCGTGCCGCATCATCACTTTTTCCCCTCGCCCGACAAAGCGTTGCATTTTTTGCATCGCATTTGGAATTTTATAGCAGCAGACAGCAACACTAGCAAAAGCTATAGCTAGTTCAGAACAAATTTGAAGAACATTTACAGACACCAATTCAAGGATTACGGGACAGGATAATGGAAGAAGAATGTGACCGGACGGCAAAGAAAAGCAATAAACCTATTATTACCCGGTTCCTAAAACTATCAGGGGTCTTAGCTCTATCTTCTGCAATAGCAATGATCACCCTGACATCGGTTCAAGCGGATATCCTTAATGTAGAAAAGGATGAACTAACACTTGGCTTTATCAAACTCACCGATATGGCTCCGCTTGCGATTGCCTATGAGAAAGGTTTCTTCGAAGACGAGGGCCTGTTTGTTACCCTGGAACCACAAGCCAACTGGAAAGTATTACTAGACCGGGTCATTACCGGTGAGTTGGATGGTGCCCATATGCTTGCAGGGCAACCGCTCGCCGCAACAATTGGCTACGGCACCAAAGCCCACATTGTTACGCCATTTTCCATGGATCTAAACGGCAACGCGATCACAGTATCCAATGACGTCTGGTCGCTGATGAAGGAAAACGTCCCCCATGAAAATGGGAGACCCGTTCACCCCATAAGTGCCAAAGCGCTGAAACCTGTTGTTGAAACCTACAAAGACCAAGGCAAGCCTTTCAACATGGGTATGGTATTTCCAGTCTCCACTCATAACTATGAACTAAGATATTGGTTGGCTGCGGGTGGCATTCACCCTGGGTATTACTCACCTGAAGATACATCAGGCCAACTCCAGGCAGATGCCTATTTAAGTGTTACACCGCCTCCGCAAATGCCAGTAACGCTCGAAGCCGGAACGATTTACGGCTACAGCGTTGGTGAACCCTGGAATCAACAAGCCGTCTTCAAAGGGATCGGCGTTCCGGTTATTACCGATTATGAAATTTGGCAAAACAATCCTGAGAAAGTTTTTGGCCTTACCAAAGATTTTACGGACACAAATCCCAATACAACACTCGCCCTTACCAAAGCCTTGATCCGTGCCGCGAAATGGCTGGATGAAAACGATAATGAAAACCGTCCTGAAGCAGTTCGTATTCTTTCCCAATCAGAATACGTCGGTGCTGATGCTGAGGTCATTGCAAGTTCAATGACAGGAACTTTTGAATATGAAAAGGGCGATAAAAGGCCCGTCCCTGATTTCAACGTCTTCTTTCGCCACGACGCAACCTATCCCTTCTACTCTGATGCCATTTGGTATCTGACCCAAATGCGACGTTGGGGCCAAATTGCTGACCATAAAGGTGACACATGGTACGCAGAAATCGCCAAGTCAGTTTACCAACCTGATATTTACTTAAAAGCAGCCGCATTATTGGTCGAAGAAAATCACGCCTTAGAATCAGACTTTCCGAGGAACAGTGACGGCTATCGACCAGCCACGGCGGCCTTTCTGGATGGTATTGAGTATAATGGGAAAAAGCCGAACGCTTATATAGACGCACTGACAATCGGTTTCAAATCTGGCCAGACAATCAAAGACAAATCTATCCCCGGCTCTTAATGCCCCAAGGTTTTAGCAGGGGTTGGTTGAGGGACAGCATTTCCTCTTCCGACCCCGCTAATGACAACCTATTCGACGATTTATATAGTGCGAAGGACCAAGTTTGTGGCCAGTATTTCAGACACTCCAGAACAATATAAAGCATTAAAAAAAGAGAAAATTCTATCCGCCATAAATAAATCAAGCGGCTGGCTCAATGCCTTGGGATTTTCCTGGTTGGTACCACTTATGAAGATCGCCGCAGGCGGAAACTCAAAAGAACAACTTTCAACACTGCGCAGTACATTGTTTATTCCCCTACTTGGGATCAGTCTTTTCCTTTTTTTGTGGGGTGGGCTGGCACCAAAAGTAGAAACTTCTCTTGGAACCATTCCGGGTCCCGCGCAAGTATTTGAACAAGCCCAAAACTTATGGGCAGACCACCTGCGCACCCGTGAAAAAGCTGCTGCCTTTTACCAAAGACAAGACCAGCGTAATGCCAAGCTAATCGCAGCAGGCAACGCAGATAAAGTCAAACATAGAACTTTCACAGGAAAACAGTCCTACATTGATCAAATTTTCACGTCTCTAGGGACCGTGGCTCTCGGCTTTGTGATTGCAACAATCATTGCTGTACCTCTTGGCATTGCTTCTGGTTTATCAAAGGGCGTTAACGGCGCAATAAGCCCCCTTATCCAAATATTCAAACCCGTTTCCCCTTTAGCATGGTTGCCAATTGTCACCATGATTGTGTCTGCTCTTTATGTAGATGCGTATGACTGGTTGCCAAAATCTATGGTCGTCTCTGCAGTGACCGTTACCCTGTGCTCTCTTTGGCCAACTCTCATAAATACGTCACTTGGTGTTGCTTCCATTGATGAGGATCTGATGAATGTCGGCAAAGTATTACGCCTTCCGACACGGCAAATCGTAACCAAGCTCGTATTACCTTCATCATTGCCGCTTATCTTCACGGGCCTTCGTTTATCCCTTGGCGTGGGCTGGATGGTATTGATCGCGGCGGAAATGCTCGCTCAAAACCCTGGCCTTGGAAAGTTTGTCTGGGATGAATTCCAAAACGGCTCTTCTCAATCGCTGGCAAAAATTATGGTGGCTGTTCTCACGATCGGCTTGATTGGTTTCATGCTGGACCGCCTGATGCACGCTTTGCAGCAGGCCTTTACCTTCACCAGTAATAGATAGGAGCGGGTAATGGGAATATTACAAATATCCGGTCTGTCAAAACATTACGGTGAAGGCGCACACCGCAATGAAGTCCTCGACGATCTCTTTCTCGATATAGAGGAAGGAGAGTTTATTGCAATTCTCGGCTTTTCCGGCTCGGGTAAAACCACTCTCATATCGGCCCTGGCAGGGCTTATCCAGCCAGACAAAGGTGGCGTGATCTATAAGGGTAAAGAAATCGATGGGCCGAGCCATGACAGAGGCGTTGTTTTTCAAAACTATTCCTTGATGCCTTGGTTAACCGTTAAGCAGAACATCGACTTAGCCGTTAACACAGTATTCAAGAAAAAGAGCAAACAAGACCGCCAGGACATCGTAACAAAATATATAGATATGGTGGGTTTATCTCACGCCAGTGATCGCATGCCATCTGAGCTTTCTGGCGGCATGAGACAACGTGTTGCGGTAGCTCGGGCGCTTGCCATGCAGCCTGAAGTTCTTCTCCTGGATGAACCACTGTCAGCTCTGGACGCCCTCACCAGAGCTAAACTTCAAGATGAGTTTTCCGATATTTCTGTAAAAGAAAAGAAAACCATCATCCTGATCACCAATGATGTGGATGAGGCTATCTTACTTGCGGATCGCGTAATCCCCCTCTCCCTTGGGCCACGAGCTACGCTTGGACCAGAATTCAAAATAAACCTTGCCCGCCCAAGAGATCGCGCAGCTATGAACAGCAACGCGGAATTCATAAGACTTCGTGCCGAGATCACAGATTATTTGTTGAACCTAGGCGCGAGAGAAAGCTCTGAGAACAAGGTAGAGAACACTTTTCCAACCATCGTACCGACGCCTCAAACACCACAAAAACCTTCTGCACACAAAAAACCAGCAGGGTCGGTTATGGATAAAAAGTTTGTTGATTTCAGCCAGGTCAAAAAAAAATATCCGACCCCAAAAGGGCCTCTGACTGTTGTTGATGGTTTTGATCTAAAAGTGAAAAAGGGTGAATTCATTACTCTTATCGGCCATTCGGGATGTGGAAAATCAACCGTCTTGTCCATGGCCGCTGGCCTGAACGACATCTCTGAAGGCGGCATAGTTTTAGATAGCCGGCATATTAAACAAGCAGGACCCGACAAAGGGGTCGTGTTCCAATCGCCGTCCCTGATGCCCTGGCTTACGGCGTTTGAGAATGTGAAGCTCGGGGTAGACCAGGTCTACCCGAAGGCCAGCAAAGCCGAACGCCGTGATGTTGCGGAATATTACCTCTCGCTTGTGGGGCTCGGCGACAGCTTGCACCGCAGTGCCGCGGAATTATCAAGCGGCATGAAACAGCGTGTCGGCATTGCCCGCGCCTTTGCCCTCTCGCCCAAGCTGCTTCTGCTTGATGAGCCCTTTGGCATGCTAGACAGCCTGACCCGTTGGGAGCTTCAAGACGTGCTGATGGAAGTCTGGAAACAAACCCAGGTAACCGCCATTTGCGTCACCCACGATGTAGACGAAGCCATTTTACTGGCCGACCGGGTTGTGATGATGTCCAACGGCCCCAATGCCCGGATCGGCAATATTATGGAGGTTGATTTGCCAAGACCGCGCTCGCGCAAAGAGTTGCTCGATCATCCCGATTATTATGCATACCGCGAAGAACTGCTTGATTTTCTCGAAGCCTATGAAGGTGGCGCACACCCCAGTGAAGACCAGCTCAAATCTATCCAGCAGAAAAGTGCCACCAGGATAGCGCGCCAAAGTGCACAGAAAACGCTCCCTAAAATTATGGCTGAAACTATGCCTGAAACTATGCCTGAAACTATGCCTGAAACTATGCCTGAAACTTTACCAGAAATTATACCCAAAATTGTGGCTAAAAATGTCGCCTAAAAACGCGGCCTAAAAATACGATGAGCAAATGCGGCCCAACCAAGCCGCCGGAGAAGAAGTTATGAAAAAAAATCTCGTCATTATCGGTAATGGCATGGCACCGGGGAGAATGCTTGAACACCTGTTCGACGCAGATCCAGATGCCTACGATGTCACCATCTTCAATGCAGAACCTCGGGTGAACTATAACCGCCTGATGCTTTCACCCGTGTTATCGGGAGAAAAGACTTACGAAGATATCATCACCCACGATGATGCCTGGTATCAGGAACACGGGGTGACCTTGCACAAAAATGCCCGGGTATCTCAAATCGATCGCACCGCCAAACGTGTAACGTCTGAAAACGGTATTACCCTTTCCTACGACACGCTGGTAATTGCAACAGGATCCAACCCCTTTGTCATTCCCCTTCCCGGCCATGACTTTGAGGGTGTGCTGGTATACCGCGACTTCGACGATGTTGAGCAAATGCTGGACGCAGCCAAAGCAGGTGGGCGCGCTGTCGTCATCGGCGGCGGCCTCCTTGGGCTGGAAGCTGCGGCTGGATTACGCAAACAGGGCATGGAGGTGAGTGTTCTTCACCTGATGCCCACCCTGATGGAACGCCAGTTGGATCAAGCGGCAGGTTACTTGCTCGAAAAAGCCATTACCGACCGAAACATCGATGTCATCACCAAAGCAAACACCCATAAGATCCTCGGCGAAAATGGTAAGGTCACAGGCGTTCAACTGGATGATGGCAGTATTATTGACGCCACCATCGTCGTTATGGCTGTGGGCATTCGTCCCAATACACAACTGGCAAGCGACAGTGGCATCGCGTGTAATCGCGGTATTGTTGTCGATGACCAGATGCAGACGTCCGACATGGATATCTATGCCCTGGGTGAGTGTGTGGAACACGATGGCCAATGTTACGGCCTGGTCGCCCCGCTCTATGATATGGGAAAGGTCCTTGCTCAAAATCTATTAGGCGCTTCGAAAGAGTACAAGGGATCCGTTACAGCAACGAAGTTGAAGGTCACTGGAATAGATCTTTATTCCGCTGGCGACTTTGCCGAAGGCGACGACCGAGAGGAAATCGTTCTCCGCGATGCGCAAGCGGGCGTATACAAACGTATTGTCCTCAAGGATAACAAGGTTATCGGGGCTGTTCTTTATGGAGATACCGCCGATGGTCCCTGGTTCTTTGATCTTTTGAAAAAGGGAACCGATGTATCCGCCATGCGCGATACCTTGGTCTTTGGCCAGATGTTTCAGGGAGGTGCCCCCCTGGACCCTACGGCGGCCGTTGCAGCCTTACCAGATGATGCGGAAATCTGCGGGTGTAACGGCATATGCAAATCACAAATCGTCAATACGATCACGGATAAAGGCCTGAGCACGCTCGACGAAGTTCGTGCTCATACCAAAGCCTCCGCATCCTGTGGAACCTGTACTGGTCTCGTCAAACAGCTTTTGTCCCTGGCAACTGGTGAAGAAATCAGCACGACAACAATTCAGCCTATTTGCGCCTGCTCAGATCTCAGTAATGGCGATGTGCGCCGTTTGATAAAGGCCAAGGGACTAAAGACCATTCCAAGCGTCATGCAGGAGCTTGAGTGGAAGACCTCTTGTGGTTGCCCCAAATGCCGTCCGGCACTGAACTATTATCTGGTCTGTGACTGGCCCGATGAATACGCCGATGATTACCAGTCGCGTTATATCAATGAGCGCGTCCATGCCAACATTCAAAAGGACGGTACCTATTCCGTTGTCCCCCGAATGTGGGGTGGCATGACGTCCTCGAATGAACTGCGCGCTATTGCAGACGTTGTCGATAAGTTTGACATCCCTGCGGTGAAAGTCACCGGCGGCCAACGTATTGATATGCTCGGCATCAAAAAAGACGATCTGCCTGCTGTGTGGGCTGATCTTGGCCAAGCTGGATTTGTCTCCGGACAGGCCTATGCCAAAGGCCTCCGTACCGTAAAAACCTGCGTTGGCAGTGACTGGTGCCGTTTTGGCACTCAGGATTCTACGGGTCTAGGCATCAAGCTGGAAAAATTTATGTGGGGATCGTGGACACCTGCAAAGCTCAAACTTGCCGTATCCGGCTGTCCTCGAAATTGTGCAGAGGCTACCTGCAAAGATATCGGGGTGATTTGCCTAAGCGGGGGTTACGAAATCCACTTTGCCGGGGCTGCTGGCCTCGACATTAAAGGCACCCAAGTCCTCGGCATGGTGCAAACCGAAGAAGACGTTATGGAACATGTCGTTGCGCTGGCACAGATGTACCGCGAGCAAGGTCACTATCTAGAGCGCATCTACAAATGGGCCGACAGGATCGGGTTGGATGAAATCAGATCGCAGATTATGGACCAGGCTGATAAACGCAAAACTTATTACGATAACTTCGTGTTCAGCCAAAAATTTGCCCAAGTCGACCCCTGGTCAGAGCGTGTTTCGGGCAAGGATAAACACGAGTTCAATCCCCTTGCGACCCTTGATCTTCGGGAGGCAGCAGAATGAGTGCACTTTTACAAAGAGAGCATGTTGAAGAGTGGGTTTCCATCGGATCTATCAATGAAATCCCGCTTCGGGGAGCCCGCTGTATCAAAAACGGAGATATGACCATTGCCCTTTTTAGAACCGCGGAAAACAAAATATACGCCATAGAAGACAAATGCCCGCATAAAAACGGCCCCTTAAGTCAGGGCATCGTACACGACGGCTGTGTGACCTGTCCCTTGCATAACTGGGTCATCTCTTTGGAAAGCGGGCTCACTCAAGGCGCAGACAAAGGACAGACCCTGGCCTTTCCCACCAAACTAATCGGCAATGAAATCCTGATCAGTCTTTCTGCAAAAAACGGGTAATTAGATCTGATGTTCCCAATTCCTGAAGCCAGTATTGAGGTAAAGACAACGTGTCCCTATTGCGGTGTTGGCTGTGGTGTCATTACAAAACGCGATGCCCGAAATAATGTCATCATTAAGGGAGATCCTGATCACCCGTCCAACTTTGGCAGGTTGTGCTCCAAGGGATCGGCCTTGGGAGAAACTCTTGGCCTCGACGGGCGGTTACTGGATCCGTACATCAACGGAGAACCCTCGAACTGGGATAGTGCTCTGGACCTTGTTGCACAAAAATTCAAAGACACCATCTCAAAATACGGCCCTGATTCAGTAGCCTTTTATGTTTCAGGTCAAATCCTGACCGAGGACTATTATGTCGCCAACAAACTGATGAAGGGTTTTATCGGTTCAGCCAATATCGACACCAATTCCAGATTGTGCATGGCGTCCTCTGTGGCGGGGCAGCGCCGGGCTTTTGGCAGTGATACCGTTCCCGGCACTTACCAAGACCTCGAACTTGCAGATCTGATCGTCCTCGTCGGCTCAAATCTCGCCTGGTGCCATCCTGTTCTGTACCAACGCATTGCGGCCGCAAAGGCTCTTCGTCCAGATATGAAGGTGGTATTGATCGATCCACGTAAAACCATGAGCGCAGATATCGCGGATCTCCATCTCGCAATCAAACCGGATGGGGACGTCGCGCTTTTCACCGGCCTGTTACACCATCTCGCCCATCAGGACGCTTTTGATTTTGATTATATCAATGACCACACCATCGGTTTTGAAGAGACCATAAGTGCTGCCGCCGGGTCATCTGATTTTGAAACCCTAAGTGACCTCACGGGCCTATCGCCAGAAGAAATAAGTGAATTTTACAACCTTTTCCTCGCCCGTGAGAAAACAGTCACTGTCTTCAGCCAGGGTGTAAATCAATCCAAATCTGGCACAGATAAAGTAAACGCGATTATCAACTGTCACCTCGCCACCGGGCGCATTGGTAAAGAAGGCACGGGGCCTTTTTCAGTTACCGGGCAACCGAATGCTATGGGCGGCAGGGAAGTCGGTGGTTTGGCCAATATGCTTGCCGCGCATATGGATATTGAAAATAGTGGACACCGGGATATTGTGCAGCGTTTTTGGAAAGCCCCAAACATTGCGCAAAAATCCGGATTAAAAGCCGTTGATATGTTCAAGGCCGTTGGTGATGGAAGAATCAAGGCGCTTTGGATTATGGCGACCAATCCTGTGGTTAGCTTGCCCGAAGCCGACGGTGTTGTCGAAGCCTTAAAAAATTGCCCGTTTGTCGTGGTCTCGGATGTTTTGAAAAACACGGATACCACCGCCTATGCCAACGTGCTTCTCCCTTCTGCGGATTGGGGAGAAAAGGATGGCACCGTTACAAATTCAGAACGCCGGATTTCACGGCAAAGACGGTTTTTGTCCCAAAAAGGATCCGCGAAACCAGACTGGTGGCAATTGGCCGAAGTCGGTAAGCGTATGGGTTTCCCCCAAGCCTTCCAATACAACTCTGCATCAGAAATTTTTGCAGAACACGCGGCACTTTCGGGTTTTGAAAACGGACCAGAGGAGAGCATGCCTGAGCGGGATTTTAATATCTCAGCCCTTTGTGCGATCAACGAGCATGACTTTAACAATCTTTCGCCCTTTCAATGGCCCTATGCCAAAGGATCGGCACCTGGAGTGACCCGCTTTTTTGCTGACGGACAGTTTTATACTCCTGATCGCAAAGCAAGGTTGATCCCTGTTGTATCCCGAGCGACCCAACAAACAACGCCGTCTCGACCTCTCACTCTGAACACCGGGAGAATACGCGATCACTGGCACACCCTTACCCGTACTGGGCGATCAACCCGGTTGTCCCAGCATATCGCAGAGCCTTTCGTCGAAATAAACCCTGAAGACGCACTTCACTTTGGTGTCCGGGATGCAGATATTGTTCAAGTTGAGAACGAGCACGGCCATATTTTGGTCCGGGCCCTCGTGACACCCCGGGTCGCTAGGGGGCAGATTTTTGTACCCATGCACTGGAATGATCAATCTTCGTCAAAAGCGCGTATTAATACTCTTATCCCCGCCGAAGTTGATCCTTTTTCAGGACAGCCTGCCTCTAAAAACACCCCCGTCTTTATCACGAAATTCGATGCCAAATCTTATGGGTTTGCGGTGCTCAAGAATAAACCCCGAGATCTATCCCACGCCTATACGGCGATCGCAAAAATAGATGGAGGGTGGCGTATCGAATTTGCAGACCTCCAGTCGGATGGTGATTACCACCGCCTTGCCAAGCACCTTTTCGGAAGCCAAGAAAATACGCAATGGCTCAGTTATGGTGACGACAAATCATCTGACTACAGGATTGCCGTCTTCCAAGATGACCAGTTAACTGGCTTGTTGTTTTTATCAAATACACCCGTGATGGTTTCTAGAAACTGGGCCATTGAACAAATCAAGGCCCAGCACTGTGATGCCCTCCAGCGTCATATAGTTGTGGCGCTGTCTCTTATACACATCTCCGAGCCCACGAGACCGAGGCTGATCTCGTATG
>CAJXUS010000004.1 GCA_913060675.1 uncultured Rhodospirillales bacterium | reverse complement strand
GTGCATCCTTCCATTCCAAGGAAAATAATGTACCACTAAAAACTGGGACCAAACACCTAGTTACTTTTCAACCATGATTGCAGCATCAATACGTTCCATAGTTGGTGCTGCCAATTATGGCTGCCTGCCATGTGCTCTTTAAGTTTTTGCTGTACACTCTCTGGCTCCAGTAGGCCTTGTTCTTTCAATGCATGCACAGAGAGAAGGTCGTTCGCCCACTCTTTTAAAGGACCACGTAACCAGCTGTCGATTGGTACACCAAAACCCATTTTTGGTCTATCTATTAGCTGTTTGGGGACATGTTTGTCCAAAACTTTCCTCAAGAGCCATTTTCCTTGACCATTACGTATTTTCATATGCTGCGGCAAAGACCATGAAAATTCGACAATACGATGATCAAGAATGGGTACTCTAGCTTCTAGAGAGGCGGCCATTGACGCGCGGTCCACTTTAGTGAGGATGTCATCCGGCAGATAAGTTTGGGTGTCGAGATATTGCATACGATCAACGGCGTTTGGGATAGATTTGTTGAGCTCGGAGTTCCAAATTAACCCTTTGTGCTCGCGACCTTTGAGTAGCAGGCTATCAGGGTTTTGCCAGTTACTAACAAGAGTCCGGTAATACCCATCTGAATCTTCTCCCAACACGCTGGCCAATTTATATAGAGTATCACCAGGGTGGCTCGGCCTGCGCGAGGCAGGGACGATTTGAAAAAGCTTGTTCCAAGTTTGAGGAGATAGGCTTCTAATGGCACAGGAGCTTAAGCTACGAAGTGCTTTGGGAATGTTGTTAATTCGATCCCCATATTGATGCGCTGTAATATGGCGCCTGTAGCCACCAAAAAGCTCATCTCCACCGTCGCCAGAGAGGGCAACGGTGACGTGTTCTCGGGTTAACTTTGAAACGAGATATGTTGGGATTTGAGAGGAGTCAGCAAAAGGCTCGTCATAAATATCCGGGAGGTGAGGGATGACGTCTCTGGCTTCTGTTGGTGTTACATAGAGCTCTGTGTGATTGGTTCCGAGGTGTTTAGCGACTTCAGCGGCATGTTGTGCTTCGTTATAACCTTGATCCTCAAAGCCAATAGAAAAGGTGTTTACTGGCGAGGATGATTGTTTTTGCATCAAAGCAGCTACGGTGCTGGAATCAATGCCACCAGAAAGAAAAGCGCCAAAGGGGACATCGGATATCATCCGTTTGCCAACAGCATCCTCAAGTAAATTCTCAAGCGTATTTATTGCATCTTCGTCTGTGCCTGAAAAAGGCTTTTGTTGGCCTCTTGATACGGCGTCTTCAAGGTTCCAGTATGTCGAAAGGTGGGGTGTTTTATTGCCTTCTAGATCAAAGGTTAGTAATTGGCCCGGAAGAAGCTTGTTGACGTCTTTGTATATTGATTGTGGCGCTGGTATATAGTTGAAACGTAGATAAGAAGCGACAGCATCGTGGTCAATTTGTTTTGGGCAATTGGGGTGAATTTTCAGAGCTTTAAGGATCGATCCGAAAATTAAGGATCCGTTGTTGTAACTCCAATAAAGGGGTTTTATGCCTAGGCGATCACGGCAGAGGGTAAGCCTTTTTTCCCGTTTGTCCCATAATGCAAAAACGAACATACCGATGAGCTGATCCAGGGTATCTTCCAGGCCCCATGTGGCGATAGCCTCGAGGAGGACTTCTGTGTCGGAATGACCTTTAAAGTTTGTGCCTTTTTGAGCGATAATCTTAGGCCGAATGTCCGCTGCATTATAAATTTCACCATTATAAACCAACACAAAACGACCACAGGATGAGGTCATTGGCTGTTGTCCTGCGCTCGACAGATCAATTATAGATAGTCTTCGATGTGAAAAAGCGATGCCGTGATCAGAAGACACCCAGATATCACCCCCATCTGGGCCGCGTCTGTACATTGCCTCCCCCATAGAGTGGGCTATGTTTTCCCGCTTTTGAATGTCGCTTGCCTTGCAGTCAATAAAACCTGCGATGCCACACATAAAGGGTCCTGTCCGTGAAATATCTCGCTGAGCTTCATCTATAAACAGTAGAGAAGAAGAATGCACGGCTGTTTATAATGCCGGGGGAGTATTGGATGCGTAAAATTGATATATGATGGTTTCACATTACTTTTTTACTGCTTCTGCCAAGGCCAAGTTCAGCCAACCTTTAGGTATCATGTGGCCGTAGTTGTGTAGGCAGATTGATGTATCTTTACCGCTGTCACAACTTGTCCAGTGATGGCAGGTGAAGATATCTAATTTTTCGACGAGGTCTGGTTCTGCTTTACAGTTATTGGTCCGGCGGCAAAGCTCTATTCCGTTGAGTGGATCATCGCCAGTTTCTCCGCGCGGTAACCTCATCACGTTGTCTTTTAACCCATGAACCTGGGCGACGTTAATCGGGCCGCCTTTGCAGTTTATAGTGTCCTGTTGCCAAAGAGTATCTGCAATGGGCAGGATGCCAGCGAATTGGTCCCCACTTTCACAAGCCAGGCGCCAAGCCATTGCGCCACCGTATGAAAACCCTGAAACGTAAATCTGGCTGCTATCGATTGGCCATTTCTGGGGAAGGTCTTTCGTGAGCGATCGTATGAAAGGGGTGTCGCGTGAGGAATTCCCCCAGAAGTCCCAACTTTTGCCAAGTCCATCCGGGGCAACCAGTAAAAAGCCGTTATTCTCTGTGGCATTGGTTATACGGGGATTGTTCAGCACGTTGCTGCCCGTTCGGCCCCAGCCATGAAAATGTATGAGTACCGGGAGAGGGGATACGCCATCCCAGTTTTCTGGAGCTTTGACTTGGTATGTCCGGCCGTCTAATTCACAACGACCATTCTCTCGGCATGGAGAAGCAGCATGCGCTGCCCTTTGTATGAGCAGAGAGAGTGTGAGCAAACTTAGAAGAAACAAGGCTTGGGCGAGGTATTTCATGTACGTGACGGATCCTGCTAGGTAATGCTTTGATGTTATTACTTTAGAGGTAAGAGAGATCACGTCTAACTCAGAGGTTTGTGATCTTCAAATGCAGGTTTTCTCGTTATCCTTTGTTAAGTTCGCATGGACCTCATCGAGCGCCTTATCCCATGCGGTTATTCCTTGTTGTTCTTTTAATACGTCCAGGCCTTTCAGAGTGTAAGTTCCCTCTGTGGCAATGCCGTTTGTGATACTGGTAAGGTCTTCGCTTCCTTTTAAAAGGGCATAACCCGTTGCTCCACGAACATTATGAAGAACTAAGGCCCGTGCGGTTTCTGGAGGCAGGCCTTTGTTCTCGAGCCATTGAGCCATACTGCCAAATAATTCATAAAGCCACCCGTTCATGCAAGAGGCTGCAAGTGAAAGGTCAAACTCTTCTTCACTGTTGAAAACGACAGGAGCCCCTGCAAAACGGGCTATGGTTTCGACTGTTTTATTGGCAGGGTATATCGGAACGACACCTTCGCCCGCTGCAATACAACATACTGGTATCATACGAATAAGAGTTTTTGGTAACCGACCTGCTTTGTGATGATTTTCAACAGAGATGCCTGCGATCGCAGAGATTATCGTCTGATCATCTCGAAAAACAAGTTCCGTGAGAAGTGCCCGCAAATGTTCGGGTTTAACCGAGAGCAAGACTATGTCAGAACGATCTATGACTTCCTGATTGGTTGCGGCTATGGAGCCGTTATGAGTTTTGGCAAGCTTGCTCGCTGTCTCAGCATTTCTGGGGGAGAGCAGGATCTGTCCTTCAAAACCGCCTTTACGCAGGCCAGCTATAAAGTAAGAGGCAAAATATCCAACGCCAAGAATGCCCAGGGTCGTGGAAGAAAGTGGTTTATCAGTCATGGAAATCTCGATGTATGAGGGCAAATAAAATCATGTTCTAGTGAAGCATTAACTGAATAAAAAGTCTCAGATAAAAATCGGATAAAAAGCTGATTAAAAAGGGTCTTTTATTTATCTTTTCGAGTTTAACGGAAATTAGGTAAACAAAACTTGCCTAGTCGAGTTAGGTTCTGATAGCGTGATTGCGTAATTTCATCCCGTTGGTCGGCATTATTCTCATGGGAATTTCAGTCAGTAACCTGTTTGAGAGATAGATCAGCGCTTTGCATTGCAAAGGCATAATTAAAAATAACAAACACACGGGGAGCAATAAAATGAGCGCTCTGGAGCAGGTACTGTCCCACGTTGACGGCCATCTAGAAGAAAGTATCGAACGGTTATTCGACCTTGTTCGGATTGAAAGTATTTCGACAGACCCCGCTTATAAAGCGGAGTGTCAAAAAGCGGCTGAATGGCTGGAGCGCGAGCTAAATGACTTGAGTTTCCATGCAACGATTCGCCCAACTCCTGGTCATCCTATGGTCATAGCCCATACCCCTGATCAGCCAGAAGGTCCGCACGTTCTGTTCTATGGCCATTACGATGTCCAGCCTGTCGATCCGCTTGAGCTATGGGAAAAGCCACCATTTGAACCTTTTATTGCCGAGATGCCGGATGGATCAAAGCAGCTGACCGGGCGTGGGACTTCGGATGACAAAGGTCAACTTCTTACCTTTCTGGAAGCTTGCCGAGCTTGGCGGGCGGTTACAGGAAAACTGCCTTTGAATACCTCGATCATATTTGAAGGTGAAGAAGAAACTGGGAGCCCGAGCCTTGATGCTTTTCTTGCCGAAAACAAAGAAGAACTTAAAGCCGATTTGGCGCTGGTTTGTGATACCACCATGTGGGATCGGGAAACCCCGGCGATAACGGTTCGTCTTCGGGGCATGATGAAAGAAAACCTCGTGATCAGGGCTGCAGACAGGGACCTGCATTCTGGGGCCTATGGATCTGCTGCGCGCAATCCTTTGCACGTAATGTCAGCGATAATAGCCGATCTTCGTGATGCCCAGGGGCGTGTTCAAATTCCTGGCTTTTATGATGGGGTAGATGAACTCCCCGCGGATATTAAAAAGCAATGGGATAGCTTGGGGTTTGACGGGCAGGATTACCTGAACGAAATCGGTCTTTCCATTCCGGCTGGGGAAGAGGGATATTCAGTCCTCGAACAGATTACCTCACGCCCCACTTGTGAAGTAAATGGCATCTGGGGAGGTTATAAAGGGTTGGGATCAAAAACAGTCATTCCTGCCGAAGCGAATGCCAAGCTCACCTTTCGCCTTGTGGGAACACAAGAACCTGACAAAATCAGAGACGCCTTCCGTGCCTTTGTCGAAGCCAGGCTGCCTGCCGATTGTACCGTGGAATACGAAAGTGTTGGTGGTGAATTTGGTCCTCTGATCGTAGACACTGACATGCCTGAAACTCAAAAAGTAATTCAAGCCTTGTCTGATGAGTGGAACAAAGAAACCGTTTTGATGGGATCCGGTGGTTCTATTCCGATCACAACCGAGTTTCGCCGGGTGCTTGATATGGAAACGCTTCTGGTCGGCTTTGCCCTCGAAGACGATCGCATTCATAGCCCAAATGAAAAGTATGACCTCAAGAGTTTCCATAAAGGAATTCGTTCGTGGGTGAGGATTATAGCGGCCTTGGCAAGGTAAATTCTCGTTGAAATGTTTTAGAAGAAGTATTTCTTTTCCCTTATCTTTTCTGAGTTTATATCAGGGTTATTGCTTGTATGGTTTATCGTTGATTGTGGAGTGCATATTAATAGTGGGGTGTAACCACTATGTTTGTGGAGGTAAGAGCATTGAGCGTTGATTTATTTTTTATTTTCAGTAAGTAATGAATAAAATAATGCAAAATGATTGTTGATGAATGAATGACAATACTCCGCAGAATAAATACAAGCGCACATCGATTTTATTATAAACATTTCAGCCGTACCAAATGGAAAGTTGTTCGTTTTTTTGGGGCCGAGTTTGTAATGCAACCCTCAAATTATATTGATAGGCGCATGTGGGTTGAAGGCGGATATGAAAATTTGCATTTAGCTTATATGTTAAAGCAAGCCCAGATGTATGATTTCGATGCGTTCCTTGATATAGGAGCAAACTTTGGATTGTATTCTTGTGTCCTCGGTAAAAATAAAGCTGCTCCTATTGTGCATAGTTTTGAATGTGACCCACGGAATGTAAATCATCTTCGGGGGCATATTCGTATGAACTCTCTTCTTGATGATGTGACTGTTCACCCTCTTGCCGTCGGGGATGTGGCAGGTGAAATTACTTTCAGGATGGCATCCGGAAATAGTACGGGCCACTCTTATGTTGCTGAAAGCAGCGAGAGTTATGCGTTAATCCATTCCGAAAAAAATTCTGAGGAGTATCAATCGATTACGGTAGAACAAAAGTCGATTGATGAAGTATTGAGCTTTAATGGTAGAGAGCTGCTCATAAAGATTGATGTCGAAGGGTACGAAAAGATCGTCTTAAGGGGTATGGAGAAAACTTTGAGAGAAAATATCTGCTTGTTGCAGATAGAAATTGTCAATGATTCACACGAGCAGATAGAGATGTTGTCGGCTCTGGGCTATGAGAGAGTTCATAAAATCGATGATGATTGGTATTTTTCAAATCGAGCTACAAGCTCTACTCAGTAGTCGAGCTTACACTCAGCACGTCTTCTTATGCACATTTCTAATAAGTAAATCTTTGCGGATATCACCGCATCAAAAAGATACTTGCGATGATGATACCAGCGATAATCAGTGTTTCCACCACTACCAAAATAAGAGCTTGATGTCCGACCTGCAGGACATCGCGAAGGGAAGTTTTGAGGCCGACGGCTGCAATTGCTGTTACCAGGCACCATCTTGAAAGCTCAGAGAGTTGAGAAATAATTTGCTCTGACAAGAACCCAGCAGAACGCAGACCAGTAAACGCGATAAAACCAATGAGAAAAAGAGGAGGAAGGTAAGCCTTCACTTTGTTTTGGCTGGTTTGTTTGAAGATTGTGGTTACAAATAGCGTTATTGGAACCAGTAAAGCTACCCGGAAAAGCTTGGCGACTGTTGCTGAATCTCCTGCTTCTGTGGAAATAGAATAGCCTGCGCCCACCACTTGTGCGACGTCATGAATGGTACCGCCAATAAAGAAACCAGACTCTTCTGGGCTCATATTCAGCCATAAGGCAAATGGCGGATACAGGATCATAGCCATCGTGCTCAACGTCGTAACCGCCACCACAGCAAAAAGTGTTGTCCGTTCTCTGTTTTCTGAGGGCGGCATCGCGGCGGATATGGCAAGAGCGGCAGAGGCGCCGCAAATCGCTGTCGCCCCTCCTGTTAATAGGCCAAATCGTTTATCAAACCCGAATAACCGGGCTAAAAAGACACCTGCAACGATAGTTGTGATGACGGCGAAGATAAGAACAAGAGTAGAGTTGAGCCCTAATTGGGAGATCTGATCTAGACCAATTCTAGCACCCAATAGGGCGACGCCGATTCTGAGAACAGATCTGCCTGTGAACTCGATCCCAGGTTTGGCGGAAGATCCTTCGATAAGTGAATTGAGGCTCATACCGAATAACAGGGCATAGAGGAGAGTAGGCCCACCGTGATGATCAGAAATAAAGGTCGCGGCAAATGCGAGGACGACTGAGAGAATTATTCCAGGCATCAGTGTTCTGAATTGGGAATATTTCTCGGTACCGTAAATAAGTATGGGCATGGCGGACTCAGTTCGACATTCAATAGGGTGGGGATTGCATTAGCATTGATCATAGTAATTATCTATGAGCAAATCGCACGAATGTCTGATCATAAGAAAATTTAATAAAGGGCTTTCTTTAAACTAAAGAAGAGGCCCTTTGTAAAAGTCTTATTTATGCACTCTAAATTAAGACGCGTTATTGATCTCTGCGGTATCCATGGCAACATCCTGCTTGGATTGGTTACGCATACGGTTTTGTACCATACGATCATAAAGTTTAGTCACCATTTGGCTGCCGGTCTTTTCAAAGGCGCCTGGAATAAACGCGTGGCAAAGGCATACAAAGAAGCCAACACCCATGTTAAATGAAAAGTAGAGGGCCTGGCCCATGTGCTCGAAATAAGTTTCATTTACGGACTGTGGATGATCGGTAAAGAGGCTATCCAATAGTTTTTTCATTAAATTCACCAAGTTTTTTTAAGTTTATTTGTTGTTTCTATTCTTAATGTATATTGACGAAGCGAAGTATTTTTCTCATTATTTGGGTTAATTTACATAAATATTGAGAAATTTTCACAAGAAAGCACGACGATGAAGTTGGATGAGATTGATTTACGGATTTTAAAAGAACTGCAACGTGATTCGAGCAGACCAGCTTCTGAGATTGCCGAGATTGTGAACTTGTCAACAAACGCCTGCTGGCGTCGTATCAAATTACTTCAAGAAAACGGCGTCATTAAAAAACAGGTCTCTCTTGTTGATCCGACTATGGTTGGTAAAGGGCTTACTGTTTTTGTCGAAATTAGAACGGCGCAGCATGGTGATGGCTGGTTGGAAAAATTTTCCGAAGGTGTGAGCAAAATTGATGAGGTCGTCGAGTTTCATCGTCTCAACGGAAATGTAGATTATCTTTTGAAAATTCTTGTCGCCAGCATTGAGGATTATGACCGGGTTTATAAGAAGATTATCCGGACCGCACCGCTGCATGATGTGACTTCATATTTTTCAATGGAAAAAATCAAGGAAACGACAGAAATTCCGCTGGATAAGAGATAGATCACTCGATTTCCAAAAAACATACATATACAGAGGATTGTTTCTTCCTATTCATCACAAGTCATGGCAGCATGCGAAGCGTTGCATAAAATATACGAGTCTCTTCGCACAAACCTTCCCCAAAAATAGAGTACGGCCATGACTGGACCTCAATCATACACACACCGCCCTTATTGGTGGGCTGATTCGCGCTTTGAACCCGACCGTTTTTCCCAACCAAACATGCCACCTGAAAGAGCAGACGTTGTCATCGTCGGAGCAGGTTATACTGGCCTTTCAGCGGCCCTCACGCTTGCTCGCGCAGGACGTGATGTCGTTGTTTTAGATGCAGAAAGACCCGGATGGGGGTGCTCTTCTCGAAACGGAGGATTGCTCGGCCCCAGTTTCCATAAACTCGGCCTCAAGGGGCTTGAGCAGGCTTATGGGAAAAACAAAGCCAGAGCGATAATGCACGAGAGCCTGGATTGCATGCGCTCGTTAGTTTCTTTTGTGAAAGAAGAAAACATCGATTGTGACCTCAATATGAGGGGGCGTTTTAGGGGAGTGGCACATCCCAAGCATTACGATAGTCTGGCGCGTCAGCTTGAGACGATGCAAAAAGAACTCGGTCTGAAAACCTATATGATTAGTAAAGCTGATCAGCATAAGGAAATTGGATCGGACTTTTACCATGGTGGAGCGGTATATGAAGAGGATGGGACGTTACAACCCGCTCTTTTATTACAGGGCTTACTCGAAAAAGCCACCGACGCTGGCGCCCGTATCTATGGCGGGCAAAGCGTTGTTGATGTTTCCGGTCCGGAAGGTCAGCTTGAAGTCCGAACAGAAACCGCTGTTGTCAGGGCCAAAAATGTTATTGTCGCGACCAATGGTTACACGCCAAAGCATCTCAAGTGGTTCAGTCGGCGTTTGATCCCGATCCGATCCGCTGTGATATCTACGGAAGAATTGCCTGAATCCAAAATATTAGAGTTATCACCAAATCTTCGGGGGCATGGAGATACGCATCGGCTTGTATTTTATTACCGTCCCTCTCCGGATGGTAAAAGAATGGTCTTCGGGGGGCGTGCGGGAAGTCTGAAAGAAAAACCAGATCAATATGTCAGTCACTTAGGGACTGCGATGCGGCGAATTTATCCGCAACTTGAAACCACCAAAGTCGAATATGGCTGGTCCGGCGTTGTTGCGTACACTTTTGATCATGCACCACATGTTGGCATGGTTGAGGGCGTTCACTATGCGATAGGTTATTGTGGATCAGGCGTTGGACGGGCGGTATATTTCGGTCGAAAAACGGCGCTCAAAGTTTTAGGCGACCCCGATGGACACACTGAGTTGGATAGCCTGTCATTCGATAGTAAGCCTTTCTACAATGGAAACCCTTGGTTTATGCCGATGATGATCCGTTGGCACGATTTCGCCGATCGCATGGGCTGGTAAAAAGTATTATACCAAGTCGCATAGCCGAAAGTTTAATCTGGTCAGCTATGCAGCTTGGTATCAGCGTTGGGCTGAAGCCAACACAGCGCCAAAACTCATAAAGGTAGCGCCAAGTACCCGGCGCACAATGCGAATGCGCTTTATATCGCTCATAACGTTTCTTAAACGTCCGCCCATTAGGGCAATTGCTAAATGGTTTAAAAAGCAAAGCGCTGCATATGTAACTGAAAGAATTGAGGCCTGAAGTAACGCATTTCCTTCTGAGGACATGAATGGCGGGAAAAGTGCAATAATGACGACGATTGCTTTGGGATTTGTTACGGATACAAATAACGCAGTCGAAAAGAGTTTATATTTATTTGGTGCAGCGGCGTCACCGTCATTTTGCTCCATGGAGCTTTTGTCACGCCAGGTTTTAATTCCAAGCCAGATCAGATACCCCGCACCGATAAATTTTAGAATAGTAAAGGCCAGAGCTGAAGTTACCATCAAGGCGCCTAGGCCGATCGCCGTAGCCAACCCTAGTATCATCAGCCCGAAGGCGTTCCCAGCTGCAGACCAAATCGTGGCCTTGCCGCCGTAACGTATGGTATTGGAAAGGGCTAAGAATACGCCGGGGCCGGGGCTTATAGCGGGTGCAAAACTGATGGCAACAAAAAGTAGCCAGGTTTCTATAGACATTTGAGGATTACCAAGCGAAAGCGTGATTAAGGAAACGGTATCCTGCGCTTGCTTAACTACGATTGCAAGTACTTGCATTTGATAAATATTTTACGTTTAAAACGTTTACGATCAATTGAGCTGTGTCGCAGGTCTTGAAACTATAGATAGGCAGGGGAGTTATAGGTATTATCAATGAAATTTCAACTTCCTTTACTTTTTTCTGGGAAAAATACCCTGTAACCGTGTTATTTAAACCTAGTAATATTAAATGAATTCATATTATGGATATGCCTGAGGTTGGGGGTTCGTGAATGCGTAGGTATGGTGTTATCGAGCGGAGAGTTGCTTTTGCATTGGCGATGTCATTGCTTTTGGCTTCCATCGCTGGTGGACTGTTGATTACGTCTGTGTTTTCCCTGCGGGACTTCGAGGAGTCCGGTTATCAAAATACTGGTTGGGATGTTTATAGCGTTCAATCTGAATACTACCGGCTTCTGGATAGTCTTCATGAAGCCGATCCAAAAAGAGAAGGTATTCGAGAAACGATAAGCAACCGTTATGATGTTTTTGTAACCAAGGTTGAAGCTATCAATAAAGGCACAACACGTCGTAGCCTAGAGAGTGAAACCTTTTTTATAAATGGGATCAGGCGACTGGATAACCTTACGCTCAGGTTAAATAAATTCTCGTCAAACACAGATATCCCCACAGATCGGTATATCGCAACGATGATCCGGGAGCTGAGCTCCTTTGATAGTGTTATTCGAAATTTTGTCTCTGATAGTCGAAAGGTTCTCAACCAAAACAACTATAAGGGGCGCGCAAAAGTTGCTCAGCTTTACGGTTGGGTCCTAGTCTCTATCGTTCTTCTTTTTGGCGTCTTGGCGCTAATGTTCTTCCTTATGTTTCGACAAATGCAAACTATTCAGGGGTCAAAGGAAGTTGCCGAGCGGGCCAATTTGGCCATGAGCGAGTTCTTGGCAACGATGAGTCACGAAATTCGCACTCCCATGAACGGGATTTTAGGCATGACGCATGTCTTGCTTGCGGAAGAGCCCGATTCAAGATTGCGAGATCAATTAGAGATCATACGCGAATCAGGAACCATCCTGATGGGGTTGTTGAATGATATTTTGGATATCTCGAAAATAGAAGCCAAGCTTTTGAAAGTTGAAGAGCGAGATTTTGATTTTCTTGCCCTGGTAAAGGCTGCTTATACCTTATGGAAGCCCAGAGCTGCGAGCAAATCTCTGGAATTAGAGTTCGTCATTGCGGATGACATGCCACGTCTGCTTCATGCTGATCCTCTTCGATTAAGGCAAATTCTGTATAACTTGGTCAGTAATGCGATAAATTATACGGAAGAGGGGGGAGTAAAGATTGCGGTGTCTTATCAGCCAAGAGGCGATGGTCGTATAGATTTGATGTTATCGGTTCATGACACAGGGCCAGGTATTGCAAAAGAAGAGGTGTCACGGCTGTTCGATAAGTTCACTCAGGGGCACGCTCAGCATGCACGACGGTTTGGCGGTACGGGACTTGGTTTGGCGATCTGTAAAGAACTCGCCAAATTAATGGGCGGCGATATCCTGGTGGAAAGCACCCAAGGGCAGGGCAGTAGCTTCTCGCTCATTCTACCTTGTTCACGAGGAGATCGGAATGCGGTTGTTGAGCATAAAGAAGAGAACTTAAACGTTCTGTTACAGCCGGAGCCGAACCAGCCATCTTTGCGCGTTTTGGTGGTTGAGGATAATGAAATCAATCGTTTTGTCTTAAGTACCATGCTGAACAAAGCGGGGCATGATGTTGATCTTGTAACCAATGGTATCGAAGCCGTAAATGCGGTTAAGAACCGAAGTTACGATATGATCTTCATGGATATTCAGATGCCAGAAATGGACGGGATTGAAGCGACTGAAAAAATACGTGGGATGGAGTTAGATTCCGCCAGCGTATTTATTGTGGCACTAACGGCAAATGCTATGGAAGGCGACAGAGAGAACTATCTCGCCGCTGGAATGGATGATTATCTCTCAAAGCCAATATCTCCTGCAGATTTGCGGAAGGTCCTTCGCGCGGCAACGGATAAAAACCGTGAATACTATGCAACAGATGAGGTTGTTGCCAGCTAGAGAACAAGTAAGTGGGGCGGCTGTATCGGCGATTTTAAAGTATTTTTGCGTTCACGGCACAATTCCTGATCCGATTTCGAGCTTTTTGATAAAACGGCTAAAGCGTAATCTCTCAGCTAATTATTATTAGTCATTATTTATTGAGGGATTCTATCCATGGCTGGCCGCAATTCTCTTTTCATTCCTGGTCCAACGAATATGCCTGAGCACATTCGATTGGCAATGGACGTCAACACCGAAGACCACCGGGCATCTTCAGCTCCCGATTTCATGGTTCCGCTATTTGAAGACCTAAAAAAAGTGTTCCGTACAGAAAAGGGTGAAGTGGTTGTTTTCCCTTCTTCCGGTACGGGCGGATGGGAAGCCGCTATTACGAATACTTTGTCTCCTGGGGACAAAATTCTAACGGCCCGGTTTGGTCAGTTTTCAAGTCTTTGGATTGATTCTTGTCGCGCGTTGGGTATTGAAGTCGAAGATATTGATGTGCCATGGGGTGAAGGTGCGCCAGTTGAGGTCATTGCTGAGCGATTGGCCGCAGATACCGATCATGAGATCAAAGGTATCGTGGTTTGCCATAACGAAACAGCGACGGGTGTAACATCTGATATCAAAGGTGTTCGCCAGGCTATGGATGCCTCTAATCACCCAGCTCTTCTTTATGTTGATGGCATCAGCTCAATCGGTGCGATTGAATTTGAGATGGATGCCTGGGGCGTCGATCTTGCCGTTGCTGGCTCTCAAAAGGGCTTTATGCTGCCAACGGGTCTTGGGATTGTTGGTGTGAGCCAGAAAGCATTGGCAGCTGGTGAAACAGCAACCTGTCCTCGGTTTTATTTTGATTTCAAAATGATGATCAATCAGACTCGTACAGGTTTTGGGCCTTATACCCCTGCGATGGGACTTCTCCGTGGTTTACGGGCTTCCGTTGATACCCTGCTTGCAGAAGGTATGGAGAATGTTTGGAGCCGTCATAAACGTCTTGCCGAAGGTGTCCGTCGTGCTGTGAGTGCCTGGGGCCTAACGACCTGTGCAACAAAACCTGAATGGCAGTCTGATACTGTAACGGGTGTAATGGTGCCAGATCACATTGATGGTCAGGAAATCGTTAAGCGAGCTTACACTGACTACAACTTATCTCTTGGTGGTGGCCTTGCCTTGGTTGCGGGTAAACTCTTCCGGATAGGCCATCTTGGTGATTTGAATGAGTGTATGCTTTTCAGCGCTCTTGGTGGTGCCGAGTTGGTTATGCGCGATATGGGTATGGATATCGAGCCGGGTAAGGGTGTCGGTGCTGCGGTCGAGTACTGGAGCAATAATAAATAGCATTGAGAAATAGCTGTTTCGAGAAAAGGCTGCTGGAATGCAGTCTTTTTTCGTTTGATCTCTTGATAGTTTTGCTAAGGGGACTTAGAACTAAGTTTGTCGTTTTGTGTAAAAAGCGACATGTGTGAAAATATCATTGATCGAGAAAAACATGTTTCCAGAACCAAAAGAAGGATCGACACGCCGTGTTGGGTTTCTACTTTTGCCTGGATTTTCGATGAATTCTTTCACCTTTGCGATGGAACCCTTGAGGGTAGCCAACAAAGTTGCCCGAAAAGAATTGTACGATTGTCCTGTCTATTCTCTTGATGGGAGAAATGTGGAAGCCTCAAATGGATTGCGTTTAGAGGTCCAGGGGAACCTTCATGAGGCAGGTGATCCGGAAAATATCATACTCTGCGGTGGGCATAACGTTTCTGCTTTTGAAGCAGAGAGCTTGATTTCCTGGCTCCGGACCCTCGGGCGTCAGGGCAAAGTCATTGGCGCGCTCTATACGGCTTCTTATTATCTGGCAAAGGCTGGGCTGATAGATCATGCAAAGTGCGCGGTTCATTGGGAATATCTCTCTGCCTTCAACGAAACCTTCCCTGAAATAGAAACCTCTAATGAACTTTTTGAAGTAAGCACCAAAGGTTTTACCTGTGTTGGCGGCACTGCTGGCCTGGATATGATGTTGAATTTTATATCTGATTTACATGGTTTCGAATTGGCCAGAATGGTTGCGGATCAGTTCGTTCACGAGCGGATCAGGGACCGTCGAGAATTCCAATACTTTGGCCTTTCTGCACGGTATTCCATCCAAGATCAGCGCTTGCTCCGTGTTATCCAGATTATGGAAGACCATTTGGAAGAGCCGCTTGGGCTTGAAGAACTATCAAAGATTGCTGGGTCATCTCGTCGGCAGTTGGAGCGCATGTTTAGCAAGCAATTCAACAAGTCACCAGCACGGTATTACAGTGAGCTTAGGCTTTATCGTAGCCGCCAACTGATAATGCAAACCAAGATGCGGATCATTGAGGTTGCTTTGGCGTGCGGCTACAATTCTTCGGCCCATTTTTCACGGTGCTATCGAAACTTTTTTGGCTGTACGCCATTGTCTGAGAGAAAATTGCCCGCCCCAGGCGAACAGATTTAGGCTAAGTATAACTCCTGAATCCTATTTTTGCCTCTTTTTCTTTATAGTGTCCCTGTTGACTAAATAGAAGGGACGAATTGATGCAATCATTTATGTTTAGATATCTTGGGGCCGCTACCTTTGCCTTTACTTTGGGCATTACGGCTGTTGGCATTTTTGAGGTGTCGCCAGTTCAGGCATCACAAACGTCTCAGGCGGATGTTTTGGAAGATGTAATTACTGATATCGAAAAAACCGTTATTAATCCCTATTTTGGTAAAGACACTGTTTCCACAGGAAAATCTAAAAAAACTAAGGGCAAGAAAAAAGGCCTTCCACCCGGCCTGGCCAAAAAAGGCAGCCTTCCTCCTGGTTTACAAAAGCAACTCGACGAAAAAGGGGCTTTACCACCAGGCTTGGCAAAACGTGATCTACCCTACAGCTTGAGAAGTAACCTGCCTCGTCGAACAAATAGTAAATTTGTTATTGTTGATGATGACGTTGTTCTTATCGACATCTTGACTAACAAAGCGCTCGATGTTCTGGAGAACGTACTTAATAAATAACCTCAAACGGAGGTTGGTAACTGCATTGCTTTTCTTTGCTTGAGGAAGCGTCCGAAGGTTCCGTGGTTTGGGGCAAAAACCATGGATATCCCTTGGAGAACACAGGCAATTACGGCGATCATTCCTGCAGCATTAAGGGCATAGTCGGCACCGAGTAAAAACGGACCAAAAGCAGCAACAAGATACCCTAGTGATCCTGATAAAAGTGCAAATACAGCTGAAAGTAAGAGCTGAGAGCTGAGGCGGTCGGTCCACATTCGGGCGGTTGCCGCAGGGCAGATAAACATTGCGATAACCAGTATTGATCCAACAGCATCAAATGCCGCAACAGCCGAAGTTGCCGTGACAATGATCAATCCAATAGAGATGTATTTTGCATTAAAGCCCAATGACGTCGCCATCGCCGGATCAAAGGTTGAGAGTTTTAATTCTTTGAAAAAGATAACGATGACGAAAAATACGGCAAGTGTTACAAGCCCTAATCGGCGGATACTCCCGGGCATTTGTTCAAAGGCGTCTGTTGAGAGAATGTCAGACCAGTTGTTGAGCCCAAACCACAGGGTTGATTCCAAATTTCCATAAAGAGCATGTTCGACATCGAGGTGAACACCTGAAGCTCCGGTCTGTTCAAGAATAAGCACGCCAAGGGCGAACATAGAGGTGAAAACAACCCCCATTGCCGCACCGGGTTCGACATTACCAAGGCGACGAATAAGCTCAATGAGCAGAGCAGAAATAAGCGCAGCTCCCAAAGCCCCAAGAAGCATGGGGATTGTGTCCAGAGTTCCTGAAAGAAGATAGCCAACGACAATCCCTGGAAGCACAACGTGGCTCATGGCATCACCGATTAGACTCTGTTTTCTTAAAACAAGGAAGTTACCGGGCAGCCCACAGCACAAGCCAGCAAGGCAGGCGACAAGGAGCGCGGGAAAGTCGATCTGAAGGAAATCGGCAAGAGGTAAATCCATTAGCTGATATCCTTAAGGGGGCCGGAGACTAAGTTTTGGCCCGCGCTTAAATTTTGGCCTGAGATAGAGTTTTCCAACTCTTTTATTAAATCAAACGAAAGCACGTCTGTAATCATGACAAGGGACCATTTGTTTTGGGCAAAGGCTTCTTCGGGATAATCGCTTAGGTATTGGTTCCACAAAGCCTGATCATGCGCCATGAGAGAGACAACCTTCTTCCCTTGGGATGTCAGCTCACCAGAGCTATTGATAACACCCTCGCGCCTTAGCAGCAGGCTCGGGAGGAGAGTGAGGCTTGCTGGCCCTTTATCCAAAGAAAGTAACGCCCGCCGCCGGGTAATCTTTAACCGGAAAGATAACTGGCGCAAGGCGACAGCAACGATGCCACGTTTGGGGGCAAAGAGAAGAGACAGTGTGAAAATTGATGTTGCAGTCAGGACAATGGTTGCACCGGATGGAAGATCTGGGGTCAGAGCCGATAGAGCTGCGCCAAGATAACAGCTTAAACCGCCTGTGAAGGCTGAAATGCTCACCATCAAACCTAAGCGGTCAGTCCAAAACCTTGCTGCGACGGGGGGAATAATCACCAGCGCAATAATAAGGATGAGGCCGACGGTTTTAAGGCCAATAACCACGACAGCTAACAGTAAAGCCATCATCAAGAGGTCAATTTTGCTCACCGCCCATCCGCGCGAAGCCGCGTATTCCGGATCGAAACAGACAAGGCCAAATTCCTTCATGAACAAGATGGCCAAGATGGTAATGGCAAGTGCTGAAAAAGCGATCATTTCAGCTTCACTTTGCAGCATGCTGGCGGTTGAACCTAGGAGATAGCTTTCAAGTCCGGCCTGGCTACCACTTTTTAAGTTCTGTATGTAGCTCATAAGGACAACGCCGAGCCCGAAAAAGGAACTTAAGACAGTGCCAATTGCCGAATCTTCCGGAAGGCGGGTGTTATCCTTGATCCATTGAACCAAGAGGACGCCGAGTATGCCACTGAGGGTGGAGCCAATCATGAGGAAGGGCAGGCTTTTTCCTGTCCCCGTGAGTGCAAGGGCGACGAGAAATCCAAGGGTGATCCCGGGTAACGTTGCGTGACTGATGGCATCGCTTATAAGGGCACGTTTTCGTAGAAGAGAAAAAACGCCGACAACACCACCTGCGGTGCCAAGTAAGCCAGAACCCAGCAAAACAACATTGGTATTGTAGCCGCTTTGGAAGCTCAGAATTTCAAAGAGGTCGTGAAGCACGGGCTCGCCTTTTAAACATACTATATGTGAAGATCGTTACCAGACGGCGTTATTCACTTGCCATCGCGACAAGCCCCGAGAGTTCTGAGGGCGCAAGTCGTCCACCATAAGCGCGCTGTAAGTTTTCGGATGTGAAAGTCTCGGCCATCGGACCACTTGCAACGGGACGTACGTTGAGGATCAATGCATGGTCAAAATAATCAGGGGCGGATTGCAAATCATGATGGACACAAATGACAGTTTTGCCTTGGTCTTTTAATTTTTTCAGAACGTTGATGATCGCGCGTTCTGTGGCAGCATCGACGCCAACGAAAGGCTCATCCATAAAGTAAAGTAGTGCATCCTGGGCGAGAGCACGTGCAAGGAAAACACGCTGTTGCTGGCCGCCAGATAATTGACCAATTTGGCGATCAGCAAAATCTGCCATGCCAACTTTATCCAAATAAGACAAAGCTTCTTGCTTGTGGCTTTTTCTAATAGGCCGAAGCCAGCCTACTTTGCCATAAAGACCCATGGTGACAACATCGAGGGCAGACGCTGGAAAATCCCAATCCACACTCCCACGTTGGGGGACATACCCGATGAGCTTGCGTTGTTGATCAACTGGCTTGCCGTAAACAGTAATCTCACCAGACAATTTGGGAATAAGCCCAAGGGCTGCTTTGATAAAAGTAGATTTACCAGCTCCATTTGGTCCCACTACCGCGACAAGCCCTTTTTCAGGGGCGACAAAAGAGAGGTCCCATACCACTGGTTTGTGGTGGTAGGATACAGACAGCCCTTCGATAGCGAGAGGAGCACGTTTAGCTTCCTCGGATGTCAGCGATTTATTCGGTTGGAGCTTTAGAAGTTTTGCGATCATGGTGAAATCCTCTAGCCCTATTCGGCTGTTTTTTGAGCAAGGGTTAACTGTTTGCTCATGCCGGCGACAGGAGCAACCCCACCCAGTGCGCGACTTATCACAGTGGAATTGTGATCGAGCATACCGATGTAGGTGCCTTCGTAAGTACCAGCTGGGCCCATGGCGTCTGAAAACAGTGTGCCACCAATTTCAATGGAATGCCCCCGTGCCTGGGCACCCTCAATCAAGGCGCGAACGTTTCGATCTGCGACAGAACTTTCTACAAAAACTGCTTTGAGTTTGCGTGAAACGATAAGGTCCACAAGGCTCTCAATTTTCTTAAGTCCAGCTTCACTTGCCGTGCTGAGGCCTTGAATGCCGATGACTTCAAAACCATAAGCCTGGCCAAAATAATTGAAGGCATCGTGGGCAGAAATAACCACGCGTTCGTTTTCAGGTACTGTAGCGAGTACAGTTTCTACATACCCGTTGAGCTGTTCCAGCTTTATCAAATATTCGGAAGCATTTTTATCATAAAAGGCAGTATTCTCGGGATCAAAATCTTTGATAACTTCGAGAACTTTACTCGTCACAGCCATCCATTTGCGAACATCCATCCACACATGGGGATCATTTTTATTTTTGTAATCCAGGCTCCTGAGGAGAAGGGATTTGTCGATAGATTCGGCTAACGCAATGACGGGTTTATTTTCTGCCATTCGCTCAAGGGCATCTTCCATCTGGGCTTCGAGATAGATACCGTTGTAGAGAATGATGTCGGCTTTTGTAAGAGCGGCAACGTCGTAACGGTTCATGCGATAAGTGTGTGGGTCAACCCCTTCGCCCATGAGACTATCCACGACCATTTTGTCGCCGACGATATGGCTGACAACATCCGCGATTTGAGCAATCGTTGTTACGACAACAGGTTTGTCAGCCCGAGCAGCGTTGCTAAGGACAAAGACTGAAAGGACAGTACATAATAATGCTGTTAAAAATGTGAACTGAATTCGGAGCATTTAAAAAAAACCTTTTCCAGTATAATATCTGGTGCCTGTTGTTGTATGATAAATATGTTGTCTTGTGATTGTTTTGTAGCCTAGGCTACATTTATTGTCAACGGCTATAGAGTGGGTGATAATTGCCAGCTCTAAAGGCTGTAATTCGGAGCTGTGTTGAAACAAAAAAGCTGGTTGAAGGACTATTTGCAAAATTGTTATCAGAACGATAGAAGCATGTAGAATTCGCTTGAATATGGAACTTTGCGAGGGATCGCTCCTTTTACATAAGGAGATCTTTCCTGTAAGTAAGGCCCTATAATGCAAGGCCTACCAGTAAGGTCCTCTAAGTAAGATTGTGAACATTCGAGAATGGCGAAAGGTTTTATATAGTCCATGACATCAAATTCTGACCCAGAAAATTCAGATCTTGTCAGTTCCGAACTGGAAGATGCTGGGCAACAGGCCGCCAAATTTGAACGGGTCCGCGAAGCTCATAAAACCGAAGTCGCAGAGGATTATGTCGAGCTAATCGATGATCTTATTAACGCAAACGGTGAAGCGCGGGTTGTTGAACTTGCTGAGCGCATGGGTGTTAGTCATGCCACTGTAAATAAAATAATTGCCAGACTACAACGCGAAGGACTGGTTATTTCAAAACCCTATCGATCAATATTTTTGACCGATGAAGGGAGAGAAATGGCTACAGCCGCAAGACGTCGACACGAAATTGTCGTCCGGTTTTTGAAGGCGGTAGGTGTGAGTGATGCAACCGCGGAAATTGACGCTGAGGGTATTGAACACCATGTCAGCGAAGAGACCTTGGATTGTTTGTCTACCTTAACAAAAAAAATAGAGAAATAGCTCTTAAATTTGCCGCGTAAGACCCACATATTGTGTCTTACGTTTTGGCTTTTTTTTGTCGGTGTAAAATGAATATCACCTTATAAAGGGATTTTCGCTTTTGAAGCCAGGGAGAAAAGAGCTAAGGTGCGGCAGAAACAAGTATAACCAATATTAAAATCCAAGATTAAAATTATGAATTGGGGAATGACTCATGGCTCTTGAACTACCAGCTCTTCCATACGCCTACGATGCTTTGGGACCTTTTATGTCTTCAGAAACTTTAGAGTTTCACCACGACAAACATCACAATGCATACGTAGTAAACGGTAACAAGCTTCTTGCTGGTACCGATCTTGAAGGCAAGTCTTTAGAAGAAATCGTTAAAGGCTCTTTTGGTGATGCATCTAAAGCCGGCATTTTTAACAATGCAGCTCAACACTGGAACCATATTGAGTTCTGGAACATGATGAAGCCAAACGGTGGCGGTTCCATTCCTGGTGAGCTAGAGAAAAAAATTGTCGAAGATTTCGGTAGTGTTGACCAATTTAAAGCTGACTTTGTAAATGCAGGTGTTACTCAGTTCGGTTCTGGTTGGTGCTGGTTGGTGCTGGATGATAGCGGCAAACTTGCGGTGACTAAAACGGCTAATGGCGAAAATCCATTGGTAACGGGTGGTCACGCGCTACTTGGTTGTGATGTATGGGAACATTCTTATTACATTGATTATCGCAACGCGCGTCCAGATTACGTTAAAGCGTTTGTTGATAGCCTTGTTAACTGGGAATATGTTGCAGAGCGTTTCGCGAGCGCATCTTAATATTTCATACGGCTAATTTAAAAAGCGGTCCGAATTTCGGGCCGCTTTTTTGTGTCTGCACCGATCATGATTTCTGACATGGATTTTGCCGTAAATTTTACAATGAAGACGCTCTTAGGGAGGCAGAAAATCAAGGTGGTTTTCTTTCAGTAGGTATCCTGTTATTTTGCGTTAGATTTTTATTGAGTTCGTATATTGGGCTTATTTGCCGGGCTGGAGCGTATCTACCAGTTTGTACCCGGCCAGTTTGAAACAGGGAAGTATGTTAGATGAGAGCATTACGGCGGGTTGCTGGAACAATGGTGGCCTTACTGGCTGGCGTTAGCTCAATATCATTAAGTGTTCAGGCTCAAGAGGTTGGTGCTGAAGTTGCTCCAAATCAACTTATTGCTTTCGATGGGAAAGAATATTCTGGCGCTGCAAAGGTTTTCAGTTTGGCAGAAGGCCAGCTGTATTCTTTTGTTCCCTCGTTAGGTGATCTTGCCGGACGTATTTCCTCCTTTAAGCTCGGCTCTCAGGTTGGGGCGATTCTCTTTGAGGAACCACTTTTCCAAACCACAGATAAATCCTGTGCGCCTCTGTTGGGTACGCGAGAAGAGCCCCATATGTTATGGCAAGGGGCGACTGCGGACCTTTTGCCTCTAAAGCGTACTGGCGATACAGCTTTGTCTCTGCCTGCGCCCAAAGATGATACCTATTCCTCGATGATTGTTTATCGCAGAGACGTTGGTCCTCCTCCCGGAGTGCTGATGTTGCAGCGTCTAAATACCTATAGCCGTGGTTGTGGAAATGTCCTGGATCAGCTGAATTATCGACGCGCCTTTGTTCCGGCCTGGGATGGTGGTAAAACCGGGTATTGCCAAAATCTGGTTGGCCCAGAAACCTATGGCGGTGCGCGCGGAACCTATCGATTTGATAATAGTGATCAGCTGATCTTTATGCACCCTGAGGCCTATGATAAGGCTTATCAAACGGTTAAACATGACGTGCGGGCAACCCTTTATGATTTTCCCGATTGTCAGGGAAATCATGTCACTTTTCCCTTTAAGGCGAAGAGTATCCACAAGTTCAACTTGGCTGATTATGGCTATAAAGGACGCGCTCGCTCAGTAATGGTGGAGTACGTCTCTGGACCTGCCTCTTCAATAGCGGGTCTTGCGGTTGCCTCCGCTACGCCGACAACTGCCATTGTGAAACCTGTCGTTTCAGCTCAACCTTCAACGCCCGTCGTCGTAGAGGCCCCAGCTGCTGCTATTGTAAAGCCAGCACCGCTTGTTGGGGCTGCTCCATCCGTGCAAAGCCAACAGGCTGTTCTTAGTCCTCAAGTTCAAGTGCCCGCTCAACAGGCTCCTCTATACAGTGGTGCAGACGCGGATCTGGCTGCGGCTGGAATTACCCCTGCTGGGGATGATGCCTTGATCCCGAAACCTTCGCCAACACCCGAAGGCGAGCTACAGCGGCAAGTTATTACTTCTGAATCTGAGAATCCGTTGTTTACGCCTTCTTATCAGTTGTTCGAGGCGCAACCTGAAACAACTGTTGCTAGCCAATCTTTGGGAACGCCAAGTGTGACAGGACAAGGAAGTTTGCCGACAGAAACAGCCGAGCAAGTCGCCAGCCGTCCAGCTGGAGGATCGACTTTTGAGTATCCTGTCTACGATGCCTATCGATTGAATTATTGCCTGACACCAGGAACTAATTGCGGAGAGCCTGCGGCACGTGAGTGGTGTACTAAAAAAGGTTTTACAAAAGCGTTGGCCTGGGTGCGTGACGACAACATTGGCTCGTTGTTTCCGACAATTAATATGGGCTCAAAGCAGATCTGCTCAAGCTATCGCTGTGATGGATTTAAAGAGCTTACTTGCGGTAATTAAGCTTCAGATGTTGTGAATAAATGACAGGGTCGGATGGAAGTCTGGCCCTGTTTTCTTTTATAAGAAAGTTTTATTTATCTGCGGTGATTTCGTATATCTCTTCCAGTAACAAGATGTGTTTTGCCATCGCTTCGGGCCCATGGTCTGCCCCGTCATAGAGACCAAGCTCTCGCAGTAAAATGAAAAAACCGGGACGAGGTATTGCTGGTTCTCCACGACTGACGGCGAGTGCTGCAATAGATACTTCACCTTTCGCGTGATCTTCTCGGAATATTTCTTCGAGACAGAGGGTCAGTTTGTGAATGACTTGTGGCCCTGGAATTTCTGCTTCAATCGCAAGCATCCGATAGCTGATTGTCGACTTTTGCTTGGCGACGGTTTCCAGCGCCTTCCTTATGCGAAGATTGAGATCGTGGATCACGGTATGAATAACTCCAGAAATAGGCCCAAATGAGTATAGCGCAGGGATGGTCCGTGCTGAATTCTTTCTTGAACTGAGAGAAGGGACGCTATACCACTTCCTTTAACTAAAAAACTACCTGGGCGCCAGATGTCATACCAGAACAACAGGAAGTAATCATGAGCCAGTTTAAAACAATTGACGATCTTCAACTGAGCGGTAAGCGCGTCCTCGTCCGTGTGGATTTTAATGTCCCTATACGTGATGGAAAGATCACAGATAACAGTCGTATCGTTCGGGTGTTGCCGACCATAAAAGACCTTCAATCCCAAGGGGCTAAAGTTGTGTTGATGGCACATTTTGGTCGTCCAAAAGGAGTTGTGGTACCCGAAATGAGTTTGGCCCCGGTCGCCAAGGGCCTTTCAGATGCTTTGGGTGGGGAAAAGGTTACCTTTGCCACAAATTGCATCGGGCCAGAAGTTGCCGCACTCATCGGCCAATTGGATGATGGGGAAATCTTGCTTCTGGAAAATCTGCGCTATCATGCCGGAGAAGAAGCAAACGACCCAGCTTTTGCATCAGAGCTTGCCAAACTCGGCGATGTTTATATCAATGATGCCTTTTCAGCGGCCCACCGCGCCCACGCTTCTACGGAAGCTCTGGTCCGGTTACTTCCTGCTGCTGCTGGTCGATTGATGCAAACAGAGCTGGAGCACCTTGAACAGGCTCTTGGACAACCCAAGCGTCCGGTGGCTGCTCTCGTTGGTGGAGCCAAGGTTTCTACCAAGCTAGAGCTGCTCGGTAATTTGGTCGGCAAAGTTGATGTTCTGGTTATTGGAGGAGGTATGGCGAATACTTTCTTGAACGCACAGGGTATTGAAGTCGGGCGTTCTCTTTGTGAAGATGATTTGGCAGACACTGCTCTGGCTATCTTGCAAGAAGCAAAGGCTAAAGGCTGCAAGGTTATGCTGCCAAGTGATGTCGTTGTTGCAAGTGAACTTGCACCGGGAACCGCTTCGTCTGTTGTGGCTGCTAATTCAGTCCCGGCAGACCAGATGATCTTGGATGCGGGTACCAATGCGGCTTTGGAAATTTCTAAAGAATTGGAAAGTTGTAAAACGTTGGTATGGAACGGCCCACTTGGTTGCTTTGAAACAGAACCATTTGATGCAGCAACCAATGTCGTTGCTCAATCCGCAGCAGCTTTGACAAAAGAAGGGTCTCTTTTGACTGTTGCGGGGGGCGGTGACACCGTATCTGCACTTATCCATGCCGGGGTCGCCGATGACTTTACATATATTTCGACGGCAGGCGGGGCATTCTTGGAGTGGCTAGAAGGTAAAACGTTGCCCGGTGTTAAGGCTCTTCAAGAGGCGGCTTAAAACATAGTTTGTAAACGGATTGGTATCTAGAAACTGGGCCTTTTAAAGAGGGCCCAGTTTGGCCATCAAAACCAGAGCTACAGCGCCGGAGGCGACCCCCGCGAGTAAATTTTTTCGTGTCAGAAAAAAAACAGCGAGTGAAATGATCGTTGCGCCTGCGCGCTGTCCCAAACCCAGCTCTGCAAGAGGTCCTATCGGCAAGAGAATCATCCGCGCAATTAAGCCTGCTAACAGAGCATAGGCAACGCAGGTGACCCATCTGAATAGAGCTGAATCTTTATCAATCTTTCCCGATACTGCAACGCCGAGACCACGCCAGAAATAGGTAACGGCGGCTGCAACGCCGAGAGCGGCCATAGGTGCCATAAACTCAGGAGTGAAGATGTCATGGAGCTCGGGCATCAGATTGTCTTATCCTTGGGAAAGTACTCACTGACAATAAAGGCAATCGTTCCAGCAAACAGCCCGGTAACCAGCAGGCTCCAATCCGGGGTAAGTAAAAACGTCAGTGGACCGAGTATCGCACCCAATATAAGGGCCGTAGGTCGACCGGGTTGGCTGAAATCAGCTAAGAAAACCAACATGAAATATACTGGATTAAGAAAAACCAGCCCCATTGTCACTTCTGCAGGGAGTACGTCAGGGAGATAAAACCCAATACAAGTTGAGAGCATGCATATGCTCCACAATGGAACAACAAAGCCTACGAAGTAAGGAAGTCGTTGCTCTTCTGGTAATCTTGGACATTGTTTCATCGCTGCAGCCCAACCTGTTACCGCGATAAAATTACTGAAAAAATAATAAGCAATTCTGGGAGACGTTTTATTTCGGATATGGGGCATCAACACTATCGTCATTGGCATCAGTCGACAGTTGATTAATCCTACCGCAGCAGCAATCACTAACAATGAAGCATCGATTGCATAAAGTTCCATTGTTGCTATCTGTCCAGGTACTGCCCAGTTAATTCCTGTGGAAATGAGTGCATGCCAAATCTCTAAGCCAGTTTCACTGACCAGCGCTCCGAAGCCCATATAAGTAAAGCCGAGGATGAGTGCAGGTATCGCAAGAGCATCCTTGCAACCTTGTTTATATGCGCCTTTTATGGAGCCAAAATTATCTGGGTGGTTGCTTGGCATAACTTAGGAAGGACTCCAGATAGAGGAAGTGGAGACTGGAACCTAGCATAGCAAAACGCTTGGCGGCATTGTTTTCATTTATAGCATAAGAAATAATGCTGCGTTGCAGCAAGGGGATATAGTTCTTGGATGCAGTAGGGGGAATTACTCCGCCAGGATTCGCGATCCGGGGAGTACACACTTAACAGTAGTCCCTTTACCTGGTTCACTGGTCATGGAAAGGTCTCCGCCATGAAGACGAACGAGGCCCAAGGCTAAGGGGAGGCCCAAGCCAGTACCGTCAAATTGTCGACTAAGTGTGCTGTCTATTTGAGCAAAGGGCTCAAATGCCTTTGGAATATCTTCTTCTGACATGCCGATACCAGTATCCATGATGATAAATTCAAAATCACCATCATCGTTCACACCGCCTGCCAGTTCAACGATCCCGCCGGAGGGGGTGAACTTGACTGCATTGGCTAGAATGTTGATGAGAACCTGCTTCATTTTCCGTTGATCCGCATGGATCATTGGGAGTTTAGAAGGCAATGATAGCTTTAACTTGAGGCCCGCATTTTCAGCGCGCTCTATCATTAATCTTTGGACGGATACTGCTAGTTTTAGAGGATCAGTCGTATCCTCCATCAGCTCCAATTTACCAGCTTCAATCTTTGCGACATCCAGAATATCATTAATAACGCTGAGCAAATGACGGGCGGAAGCGTGAATGTCGTGCGAGTACTCGTGGTATTGCTTGTTCCCCAAAGGCCCGAGGAGCTGAGACGACATCATTTCTGAAAAGCCAATGATGGCATTTAAAGGAGTCCGTAATTCATGGCTCATGTTTGCCAAAAATTCTGACTTTGCTCTATTGGCAATTTCGGCGTGCTCTTTGGCTACACGTAAAGCGCCTTGCTGATACTGTTGTTCTGTTACGTCCCGCGCGCTTCCCCGATAACCTGAGTACTCACCAGTGTCACTGGTATAAAAAGGTAAACCACTTACAAGAAACAACCGTTCTTCGTCACCGCGGTTCTTTATTGTAAGTTGCTCATCTCTAAAGGGTTGGCGAAGGTCCTTAATTTTAATATCACCGAAGAGATGGGTCTCTTCGTTTATCAAGTCCCTGATGTTACGGCCCAGCAGCTCACTCGGATGAAAGCCCAAGGCCTTTTGCACTTGAGGGGAGGCGTAAGTTATTTTTAAATTTTTATCTGTTTCCCAAGTCCAGTCAGATACCAGGCGAGCCATGTCTGTTAAACGGCTCTGAAGGGCGGCTAGAGAATCTTTGATTTGCACATTTTCATCATTTGGACGAAGGACGACTGCGGTGGCACCCGGTTGATTGTTAATGCTGTCGATGAAGTGATAAGACGCGAGGTAATGTTTAACCTCTCCGTCGTCTATGATGGTATATTCATCGGGATTTGTACCACCCGCTTGCTTAATCGCGAGGATTTCAGCAGGGCTATATGGCGGCGCAATGGCGTTTTCAATTAAACCGGTATCATCAATTGCGTTGGCAATTTTTTCAAAAGCGTCGTTGGCAAAGATGATCTGCCCTTCACTGCTCACAACACAGGTTGGCGGTCCATTGTGGACAATGTCGTTCTTCAACGCAGATATCGCTTCGAAGGCTCCACTTAAATTATGAGGGAGACCAACGGGCTTGTTCTTATGGTCGCGATCTTTCGGTAACTTTACGATGCGGCCCTTAGATTGTTTTGCCATCACGATGCTCTCGCTCCACCAGCTGCTTTTTTGGCTAACGCTGTTTGTTCTAGGTCTTTGACGGCTTCTTGATATTTAGGGTCCATCTTCCAACTATCTGCGATCAGCTTTGCGTCTTCCTGCTTTACTTTATCATAGATCAACATCGCTCTCGATAGGTCCCGAGGGTCGGTTTTTAGACCTTGTGGACTGCCTTTTCGGCTTAAGAGGAAAATTGAGGCAAAGGTTTGCTTGGGGATACCCATTGAAAGGCAAAGGATTGCGATGCCTTCTCCTTTGGTTCTGTAGAGAGCTTTTTGAATACCAGCGGGTCTAAAGCCACTCATTTGACAAAACATTGTCTCAAAAAGTTCGATCTCGCCCTGGCGCAGGGCTTGCACAAGAGTATCGGAAGTCAAAAGTTTATTTTTTTCAAGGCTATGAGCAAGCTTGGATGCAGGGGTTACCTTTTGAGCGACCAATCGATCCTGATCGACGAGTTTATGAATTCCTGATTGGATCTTGTTATCAAGGTCCTGTATGTCGACGGGGAAGTTCCTGAGTATATGAGCCCTTAGGGAGGCCGAGACCCACCAATACATGCGTTCTGCCAGATGAGGGGGCAGGTCATCACGATTAATGAGGGGTTCTTGGAAATCGTCAATTCTACGGGATTGATCGGTTAAATATTCAAGCGTTAATTCGGATACTTCAGCGTTTTTGTTATCCAATAGAGTTTTGATAACATCCTTTTTCCCCGTGTTAACAAGGGCGTCGGAAACATCTTTACTAATATCATTTCGCATTGCGATAGAGAGTTGGTGTTGATGTGTCCTCGTCTTGATGATGTCGACCAAATCTTGGTCTTCGACAATGCTACTTTCAAGAAGAATAGGTCGAGCAACCTCTATCTCGTCATTTGCGAGCATGAGGATTAATTCATGAGGGACGGTTTTTGTTGAGGAAAGCTCTTCACTGAGCGCTTTACGAACAATGATCTCAATATCGCTGATAAGCTTGCCGAGGATATCTGTCATGAGCGCGCGCTCTAGTTCAGATAAAGCCCGTTCTTCCTCTGAAAACAATTTACCAATTGTGCGCGCAAGAGTTTCGCGGCCTTTGACCGAGCGGTCCAAAGCCATCGACAGTAATTTCTGCAGGTTCGTATCTTGGTCCTCCGGCAAAGGAACCCCCGCTTTCTTAACCCCATTTGCGCTACATGCGCGGTAACAGCCATTATTGGCTGACTTTTTTCCAGTAGTAATTTAAGAATCCACTACGAGGCAGATTCTTCAATAGTGGAAAATTACGATGACATTTATGAAGATAGTCTTAATTTTTAAACTGATGCCTAAGTATGTGGTTACTAATTCTGTATTAATACTAAATATAGTGGCGAACGATAAGTATCGGTTACCAAGTAGATGGTGTTAACAAAACTGTCATATCTAGAATCGAGTGCAAGTAATCACAGGAAATTATAAGAATCGGACTCAATTTATCTGAATTAGATAGGATGCTGGGTGTTTTTCCCTTATAAATAGTTGCTTTCTACTCAAATATAATTTGTATTTAACTTTGTATAAAACTTAACTGAATTTTTACAGGCTGCTGCCACTATCTTCGTCATGAAAATTACAAATAAATCTGATTTTGGTGTTCCGGCTCTTGATGTCCCGGGAAGCGTATCTGTAGACGGGCGAAGTAAATCACTGGCCCCGGCTTTAAAAAAACAAGATGTGAAAACCGGGATATCGGTTCAGAAGTTACTGAAGCCGTTTACCGGAGATCTCAGATCTCTTGGTATTACGGAGAAGCTGAAAGAGCTGTTTGATGCAGCTAGGTTCGCGGCTGAATCAGGTAGAATTCTTCCACGCGGTTCATTTCTAAATATTACCGTTTAGTCGGCCGCTCTAATAGATTTCACTTGTAAAGTTTTACACTGAGCTGAGCAGTATACTGGTTTCACTGTTTAGAATGCCGTCGATAGTCCTTACTTCCCTGAGCACGCGGTCAAACTCAAGCAGGTTCGATACTTGTATCTCTGCGACGAGATCCCAACTGCCATTAGTGGTGTGGAGCCTGTGTAATTTAGGCATGCCACGCAGTTTCTTTATGACCTGAGTTGTCGATTTTCCCGTGACCTCAATGGTCATAATGGCCTTGACCGTATCAGGTTCAGAATCTTCTCTGACACGAATGGTGAAACCGAGTAATGCGCCAGAGTTCAGTAATCGATCCAGTCGATTTTGCACTGTGCCGCGGGAAACTTTCAGTATCTCTGATAATTTTGAAAGTGGTGCGCGGCCGTCTTTGCGCAGGATGGAGATCAATTCTCTATCTAGGGTATCAAAATTATGCATTCTAATGTACTCGTCTTGAGTGTGGTTGGTAATAATTACAATTTTCTTTGATGATATGTATAAAAATATGACGATATTTGCAATATATTACTATTTTTATCATGATTTTCCTCTTTTATCGTTTGGTCAATTCACACAACTCAAACCGTATATGATGTGATAACTCCTTTATAACTGGGGAATTGTTATGGCCTTAGGTACCAAAATTGATCAAAATCTTGTTCCATTCATCAGCGTTGGCCACATGAAAAAAATCATCTCAATGGTTGGCATTGAGACGATTTTACAGGAGCTCGCGGATTGTATTGAAGAGGATTTCAAGCGCTGGGCATTGTTCGATAAAACGCCGCGTGTTGCCTCTCATTCAAAAGAGGGTGTAGTCGAGTTGATGCCCACCAGTGATGGTGATCAATACAGTTTCAAATATGTAAATGGCCACCCCAAAAACTATCAAAGAGGCCTGCAAACCGTTACCGCCTTTGGTGCTCTGTCTGATGTCAGCAGTGGATATCCTATTCTTTTGTCTGAGATGACAATTTTGACGGCGCTTCGTACTGCGGCAACTTCTGCGCTTATGGCCAAGTATTTAGCGCCTAAGGGGGCGCAAACCATGGCAATGATAGGGAACGGTGCTCAGTCTGAATTCCAAGCTCTAGGCTTTAAAGCTATTGTTGGAGTAACAAAAATAAGGTTATTCGATATAGACCCTATGGCGATGGAAAAATGTGCAAAGAATTTATTGGGTTGGGGCTTTGATATTCAGTGTTGCAACAGTGCGCAAGAAGCCGTTATGGGCGCCGAGATTATTACAACAGCTACCGCAGACAAACAAAATGCCACTATCCTCAACGATAATATGGTCGGGGCGGGTGTTCATATTAATGCTGTCGGCGGGGATTGCCCTGGGAAAACGGAGCTCCACAAAGATATTCTACTGCGATCGGATATATTTGCCGAATATTTACCGCAAACGCGTATAGAGGGGGAGATCCAACAGTTGAATGACGATTACCCCGTTACCGAAATGTGGACGATAATTCAAGAAGGACAAGGGCGACCTCGAGATGCTTCAAGAACCACTATTTTTGATAGTGTTGGTTTCGCAATTGAGGATTTCTCTGCCTTACGTTATCTGAAAAGCCTAATTGATAAGTCCGGTCAATACCAGTTGCTTGATATGATAGCGGACCCCCAAGATCCTCGGGATTTATTCGGAATGGTTCTTCCGCAAAAGAGGCGGTCCGCGTGATGGCTATTTCTAAGTTTTTGAATAAAATGTCCTCTGGCAACAATCGACGTAGCCCACAGACACCCGTAGCTGTGATCATGATCAGGCCGCATCACTTTGTACCTAATCCTGAAACGCAGTCAGACAACGCCTTTCAAATAAAACAAGGCGACGATCAATTCGATATAGCAAGCGCAGCCTATACAGAGGTGAGTAAGGTTATCGATGTTCTCCAAAGTCATGGTGTTCGCGTTCATGCCTTTGAGGATCAAACAAGCGATACACCAGATTCAGTGTTTCCAAATAATTGGTTCTCTACTCATCCTGGTGGGCAGGTCGCGATATACCCAATGTTTGCAGAAAATCGGCGTAAAGAACGTCGTTCAGACGTGATTGAGCTCTTAAAGCGAGACTACCGCGTGCAAGATATTGTGGATTATTCGGGTATGGAGTTCGACGAATTATTCCTCGAGGGTACAGGGGCGATGGTGTTAGATCATATTGATCGCGTCGCCTATGCAGCGCGCTCAAAACGAACTGATCCTGTTTTATTAGAGCGGTTTTGTACCCAGTTTAACTATGAACCGATGGTTTTTGATACTGGGGACGAAAATGGCACTCCAGTTTACCATACCAATGTTTTGATGTGCATTGCCACAGACCTAGTTCTCATCTGCCTAGATATGGTTAAAGATCAGGCGCGGCGCAATGAGCTTATAAATAGGTTTCGTGAAACGGGGCGAGAGATTATTGATCTATCGCTAGATCAAATAAGGAATTTTGCAGGGAATATGCTTGAATTACAGGGGCGAGAGGGACGCGTGCTTACCTTGTCAACTTCAGCCTACAGCTCCTTAAGCGCAGATCAAATTCGAGTAATTGAAAACTATCTGCCGCTCATCCCTTTAACGATACCGACCATTGAAATGGCTGGAGGCTCAGTACGGTGTATGCTTGCAGGTGTTCACCTTTCTCCTCGCTAGCGTGAAATTAGGAGGTTTTTATTTAACATGAAGACATAAAACTTGAAGGATGGATGCCGCCCCGACAAACTGTAAATATGAGTGATGACCATTTACATATTCCCCCCGATGCGGCTTTCTCCCGCCGTGTACCATCCGATGATGATAGAGAGCGCTTGGTTTGTGATTCTTGTGAGTATGTTATCTATGAAAACCCAAAGATTGTCGTCGGAGCGGTAGCTACTTGGGAAGATAAAATTCTTCTGGTCAAAAGAGCTATCGAGCCACGCAAAGGTTTTTGGACATTGCCAGCTGGATATTTGGAACTCAATGAGTCTGCTGAAGAGGGGGCATGTCGAGAGGTGTGGGAAGAGGCGAGGGCAAAACTATCTATAAATCAGGTTCTCGCAGTATACTCTATACCAAGTATCAGCCAAATACAGATTATCTATCGGGCAGTCCTTACTACCCCTGAAATTTCTCCAGGTCCAGAAAGCCAGGAAGTTGGCCTTTATTCATGGCAAGATATTCCCTGGAATAATATTGCCTTCCCCTCTGTCCACTGGTCTCTCAGGCAATACGAAAAAATTAAAGACCAAAAGGCTTTTCCACCCTTTACCAATCCCACAGGAGAAGACGGGTTTATTCCGTAAGTGATAGTGGCAAGGTAGGGGAGTTGGTAAGTATAGATTGGGGTGATGAATACTATTGATCAAAGCAATGATACCCGTAAGTTGTAGTAAAACTTTAATATGACTTTCATATAAGTTGTTTTTTTTATTTAATTTTAATTTTATCGCCTTCGTTAGTTACTTGTTAAAATATACTCCCTTACTTTCCATACCGGCAGAAGAAATAAGTTAGCTTAATGTCCTTCGGTATGGAGTAGGTAAATGTTGTCTAGAGCCCTTACAATTCGCAACAGCTTGTACGCGGTTGCTTTAATTTTGACCGGTCTTGTAATCTATCAAGCTGCCAGTTCCTTTCTTCAAGACTGGAAAGATTATCAAGATGCCCAGGCAACTCTTGAATATAACCGTGTCGAAGGGCAGTTGATTACAGCGGCAAAATACTGGGCAGAAGAAAGAGCGCTCTCTTCTGTTGCAATTGCTTCGAGTAAAGAAATTACCGATACACAACAGCAATCAATTATTTCAGCGCGTACGAAGGCTGATGAAAACTATGTACAAGCTACAGAGTGGCTACAGGCTAATGCTGCCTTTGCTAATAAAGATACCGTTTTACAGCAAGTCCACGATGTACATGCTGCACTAGTCGAGATCCGCCCCTTAATAGACGTGTATGTGTCGGTCCCCAAATTTCAAAGAGATCGTAAAGTTGGAACCGCAGCGGAGCCCGCTATCACTGGTATGATTATGGCATCAAAAGAGCTCCGAGAGCGATCTGCCTTTCAACCCGCAAAAGCTGGCGCAAATTTCAACACCGTACAGCAACTAAAAGATAGTGCCTGGATCATGAGCGAATATGCCAGTCGCGAAAAAGCAGGATTGGCCTATGCTATTTCAAAAAAGGTCAAGTTGCGGGGGACCCGGCTCCAGAATTTCTACACTGATCGTGGTCGGCTAGAGATCGCATGGCAGGACTTTTTGGCTTATTCTGCGAAACCCAGTGCCTCGACTGAAATTTCAGATGTGGTCAAAAGCTTGGGGGAGAATTTCTTTAGCGTTGACGACTATCAGGGATTAAGGGCGGACATCTATAAGAAAGGTATTCGAGGTGACGATTACCCCATGGATGAAACAACGTGGTCGAAAAAATCAGAGGCCTCAATCGCGCCAATCTGGACGCTGGTTGATTTGACGACAGAAAGTTCTGTCGCCCTTGCAAATGCTGCTGCTGCGGATAGCTGGAACAGAATGATTGCCGCCGCGATCATTCTTTCAATAGGGGTGGCTGCGGGGCTGGTGTCGTTCTGGATTGTTGCCGTTCGAGTGATTTTGCCTGTGAAATCTATTACCTCATCCATGCAAGAATTGGTTGATGGCAATCTGGAAGCAGAAATTAAAGGCGCCAATGGTCATGATGAAATCGCTGAAATGGCCCGTGCTGTTTTAGTTTTTAGAGATAATGCAGCAGAAGTGAAAAAACTCGAAGACGAACATGCTGCAGTCGCTAAACGTAACGAAGAAGAAAAACGGCAGGCCATGATTGATTTGGCTGATCGTTTTGAGAATGAAGTCAAAGGTATCGTGCAAACCGTATCTTCTGCTGCGACGGAAATGCGTAGTACCTCTGAAGGAATGCAGGCGACAGCTGGAAACACTTCTCAACAGGCGGTAGCGGTTACGTCTGCATCAGAAAATGCGTCAGGTAACGTACAAACGGTTGCTGCTGCGGCTGAAGAGCTTTCAAGTTCCATCAACGAAATCAGTCGTCAGGTGAGCCAGTCAACGACTATTGCTCAAGATGCTGTTGATCGGGCGGATGACGCCAATCAACAAGTGACGGGGCTTCTTGAGGCCTCAACAAAGATCGGGGAAGTTATTAAACTTATCTCAGACATTGCCGAACAGACAAACCTTCTTGCTTTGAATGCAACCATCGAAGCAGCGCGGGCTGGAGATGCAGGCAAAGGCTTTGCGGTTGTGGCCAGTGAAGTGAAAAACCTTGCGACGCAAACAGCAAAAGCAACCGAAGATATCTCTCAACAAATTACAGGTATTCAAGGGGCTACGGATACAGCAGCTGAATCTATTGGTAAAATTACCGGTACAATTGAGCAGATTAACGAGATCACAGCTTCAGTGGCTGCTGCTGTGGAAGAACAGGGCGCTGCGACTTTGGAGATATCTCGAAATGTCCAAGAAGCTGCGGTTGCGACCGGAGAGGTTTCGACGACCATATCAGATGTAACCGATGGTGTGGAGGAAACCGGCCGTGCGGCTCAGGATGTACTCAGTGCTGCGTCCGAGCTTTCAAAGCAATCGGAAATGCTCAATGCTCAGGTTGATGACTTTATTCATCAGATTAGAGAAGCTTAACTTCGTTCTCTTTAAGATTTAGAATATTTTACGAAACAGGCCCCAAACTCTCCTCTCAAGAGAGTTTGGGGCCTGTGTTTAATTGGATAACAATGCTTTGAGAAAGGCGCGTTGTACGGGAGAGGGATGCGTTCCCGCACGAGAAGCGATTTCAAAAGTTGATATGTAGCTCTGGCTATGCGGGCAAAGTTCTTTGATTTCTCCTGAAGTGACCCATTTTTTTGCATAATGGTCGGGAAGGTGGGCTAAGAAATGTCCAGACAGCACGAGATAAACCAAACCTTCCATATGATAGGATATCGCGCCTGATGAAGCGGCTTTCAGGTTGGATGGATGGGGGCGCCCTGCGGTATATCCTCGTTGCGCAATCCGGAATTCTTTCAGGTCAATAGACGCCAGTTCCTTCTCGTTCTTTGTGAAGAGAGGATGTCGAGACCCGCAATAAAGACTCTGGCGTTCATCAAATAAAGGTTGATAGTTGATGCCTTGAAGATGCCGGGGAAAAGCCCCGATGATGATATCCAGGCGTTGATCTAATAATTCCCTTTCAAGTAGATTGGGCGATAGAACATTGAGCAATATTTCTATTTCGCCCTCCAGGCTGAAGAGCTTGTCGAGAGCCTGTGTTATCGGAGACGTGGGGTGGGTAACAAGGTTATCTGCAAACCCGAGGGATAACTTGCCGCTAAGCTCTTGTCTCAAATCATAAACTTCGTTGTTGAAGCCATCGATTTGTCGGAAGAGAGTTTGGGCCGCTTTGTAAATACGCTCTCCATCCTCTGTAAGGGAGAAACCACTTCGTCCACGCTGACATAATCTAAGACCTAAACGTGTTTCCAAATCTGACATTTGAGTGCTGATGGTGGAGACGCTTATGTTGAGTTCGGCTTGGGCAGGAGAAAATCCTCTGCAATCGGCGACGGTCAGAAAAACTCGTAATTGTCTGAGATCTATTGTGTCTAACTGCATAGTTTGATTTTTCCCAAAGTAACCTTCATTACATTTGAATTTATAGAAATTAATAAGTGATCAAAACTAAAGAATATAATTTTTTGAGATTAGGAGAGACTTAGTTATGAGCAACAGCACTGTATTGCCGCCGGACGGGATGGATATGCCACGGTTTAGTGGCATAGCAACTTTTATGCGACTGCCGCATGTAACTGAGTTCGAGGGATATGATATTGGCATTATCGGTGTTCCCTGGGACGCAGGGGTAACCAACAGACCAGGAACGCGGCATGGGCCTCGGCAATTACGTGATATGTCCAGCCTTATTCGCCGATACAATGGGGCGACGTGGGTTGCGCCATTCGATGATTGTAAGATCGCGGATTTTGGCGATGTAAAGGTGAACCCGGTTGACCTGGATATGACCATGCAACGGGTTACAGAGTATATGGCTGAAATCCGAAGGCTCGGGGTTATGCCAATGGTCGCTGGTGGCGATCATATGATTTCTTTGCCCATTTTAAGAGGATTGGTTGGGGATAGTGGTCCTGTCGGTATGGTCCATTTTGATGCGCATATGGACGTTAACGATAGCTACTTCGGTGGCAGTAAGTTGACCCACGGCACACCCTTTCGTCGAGCAATCGAAGAAAACCTCCTTGACCCTAAAAGAGTTGTCCAAATTGGTATTCGAGGGTCGCGTTATGACAGGTCAGATGAAGAGTACGCGCAGGAAGTAGGTATCCGGGTTATCACAATTGAGGAATATTTTGACCTTGGTATAGAGAAGGTCATTGCAGAAATTCACCGTGTGGTTGGCGATCAAAGAACCTATGTGACTTTTGATATTGATTGTCTAGATCCCTGTTATGCGCCAGGCACTGGGACCCCGGAGATTGGGGGTTATACCCCGTTTGACGCTCAGGTCATGATCAGGAGTTTAGGAGACTTAAATTTAATTGGCGCAGATTTGGTAGAGGTCTCTCCACCCTTCGATCAGTCTGGGGGCACAGCGATTGTCGGAGTGAACCTGATGTTCGAGTTGATCTGTGTGCTGTCACAAGCCCGGTGTCGCCAAAAATAGTCAAGTGTCACTATAGATAGACTGACTAGAATCGATTAGGGAAATGCTTAGCTGGTCTCATCAGAGAAGAGAGCTTCCCCCTAAATCAACTTCCTATTTGGTCGCAAAAGCTAACCGGGATTGTTTCATCAATAATCTTGTTAATTGCCAGCCTTGGAGTGCTTGTCGGCGTGTGACGTCTCCACAAGAACTTTTGGGTTGGCTACTTGCCTCTTGGTAGGCTATTGAAATTGCGATGGTACCTGCTTCAAAAGCGTACAGATCTTCAAAGGTCTTCTTAAGGGCCTCTAGGCCAACGCGGAGTTGTTCCTCATACTCAGGCAATAGATGTTTACAAATAGCATTTGTACCAGCGGCCGCGGCCACGACTGTCAGGCGCTCTTGGTCAAAAAATTGGTCGCTGACGTTGGCTTCGAAAACTTGGCCCGTTAGCTTTTTATTGAGGTCCCGCGCTCTTTGTAGGGAGTGTTCAATGAAATCTTGAGATTCTGCGTCACACTTGAAACGCTCATCTCGAGATGTTTGGAGCGCGCTCCCGCGCACCATGTTCAGGACCGGAGCTTCTGAAAATATCTTATTCAATGCAGAATCTATCATATACTGTTGCCAGTAATATTCTCTTGTCGCTTGAGGGGAAAGAAGTAGGCAACGTTCTTCCAATGCGAGGCCTGTGGCAATCTTACCGTATTCCTGAATGACTTCGTTAGAATTGAGCTTCTTTGTTTCTTCGGCATAACCGGGTGAAAAAATTGTGAAAGTAAGGGCGCAGATTAATGATAAGGTTGAAACAGTCTTCATAATCGAACCCTTAAATATTACAATTTAGTCGCCTAGTTTGAAGTGTTTTCCAAGCCCATTAGAGAGCGGGAAAAATCTTTTGCCGTGAAGGGGCGCAAATCGTTGGCTGTTTCGCCGACGCCAATCGCATGAACGGGCAAGCCAAATTTCTCTGCAAGAGCAACCAAAATACCGCCGCGAGCAGAACCATCAAGCTTGGTGACAATAAGGCCGGTAATCTCTATCAGTTCTTTGAATGTGCCAACCTGAGATACCGCATTCTGGCCCGTTGTGGCATCGAGAACCAGGACGGTGTCATGGGGAGCATTTTCATCCAGCTTCTTTATGACACGTGTGATCTTTTGAAGTTCAGCCATAAGGTCTGACTTGTTGTGGAGGCGGCCAGCTGTATCGATAAGGAGTACATCGGCCTGTTCGGAGCGTGCGCGTTCAATTGCTTCATAAGCAAGGCCGGCAGCATCGACACCAGTTTCCTTGGCAATGACTTCGCAGCCAGTGCGTTCTCCCCAAATTTGTAATTGTTCGACGGCTGCTGCACGAAATGTATCTCCTGCGGCGAGCATAACTTTTAGGCCTTGAGCTTTGTATTGAGTGGCCAGCTTACCAATTGTAGTGGTTTTTCCGCTGCCATTAACCCCGACCATAAGAATAACATGGGGTGATTTTGTCTGGTCAATTTCAAGAGGTTTGGCGACGGGCTCGAGGATTACCTGGATGTCAGCGGCAAGAGCTTCGGATACTTCTCGAGGCTCGATATCTTTGTTAAATCGGGTTTTGGCGAGGTTCCCTGTAAGCTTGGCTGCGGTAGCGACGCCGAGATCAGAAATGATCAATAGATCCTCTAATTCTTCAATACTTTCGTCGTCAAGTTTCTTCTTTGTGAAGATACCACCGATGCCATCGCCGAGTTTGGATGACGAACGACTTAGCCCTGCTTTGAGACGGGCAAACCAACCGCCTTTTTTGTTTTCGTCACTCATTTTGGAACCGTTCTTTATCAGGAGCTGTTAACGTTATTATTGGGCTGCAAATTTTGCTCTGGCGTCTTCTGCTGCTTTTGTACCAAGAGGATAGGCGAGTAGCTTGTCACCTCGAACACCAGCAATATAAACCGGGACCACTTGGCCTGTTAAATCACCTTCAAGGGCTTCGACTTGAACCGGAGCGTAGTGCTCGCTTCGTCCAAAGCCATTTTTTTCGATCAGAACCTGAGCCGTTGTCCCGACCCGGCTTTGCATAAAGCCTTGTTCTGAAATCTCACCAGCCCTTCGTAATCGTCCAGCTCTTTCTTTACGAATGTTACCAGGAACCTGAGGCATTTTTGCGGCAGGAGTTCCGGGTCTTTCAGAGTAAGGGAAGACATGAAGATACGTCAGGTTGAGCTCATTGACCAAGTTAAAGGTATTTTCGAACATCTCATCGGTTTCGGTTGGGAAGCCAGCAATAATGTCAGCACCAAAAACCACATCGGGGCGCAGAGCACGGGCGCGCTCAACCATCTCAACAACATGCTGTCTGAGATGCCTTCGCTTCATTCGTTTTAGCACCATATCATCGCCAGCCTGTAAGGAGATGTGCAGGTGAGGCATTATGCGCGGTTCTTCGCCGAACAGACGGTAGGTGTCTTCGTCGATCTCTACGGGATCTAAGGATGAAAGCCGTAAGCGTTTTAACTCTGGAACCTGGGCGAGAAGACGTTTTGTCATTTGGCCAAGTGTTGGTGTACCAGGTAAGTCTAAACCGTAGTCCGTAATATCTACGCCGGTAAGAACAACTTCTTTGACGCCGTTGTTGACGAGTAATCTGACCTGTTCGGTAATGGCCCCGATGGGAACAGATCGGTTGTTGCCCCGGCCAAAAGGAATGATGCAGAAGGTACAGCGATGGTTGCACCCTTGCTGGATTTGAACAAAAGCGCGGGTATGCTCTTCGAAGCCGTGGACAAGATGGGCTGCGGTCTCTTTTACTTCCATGATGTCGTTAACAGCTACGGAGGCATTTTCACTCAAATTAAAACTCTCGCGCTTTAATTTTTCTTCGTTGCCCATAACGTGGTCAACTTCTTCCATGCCTGCATAAAGCTCTGGGTTAATCTGAGCAGCGCACCCTGTCACGATGATTTTGGCATCAGGATTATTACGACGTGCTTTGCGAATGCTCTGCCTTGCTTGGCGTTCAGCTTCGGTGGTCACTGCGCAGGTATTGAAGATGATGGTATCTGACAAGCCTGCCTCGCGGGCATGCTGACGCATCACCTCAGACTCATAGGTGTTGAGGCGGCAACCAAAGGTGACGATCTTCGGGTCTGTCAGGGGCTTAGTCATTTCGGTGTTATGAACTATCAAAAAGCCCTTGTCCAGACACGCTTGTGCAAGTCAGGTATGTACGAGGAGGAGATATTCTGTGAAGCCATTAATTTGTGAGCGCTAACGACTTTTGGGAAGCTGAGAGTTGCTCTTTAATAAACTTCCAAATTATGGGTGTTTCCTTTTGGCGAAAACATCGGCTCCAAGGATATCCATGAGGGTCGGGGATACCACAGTCGGCTGGCTTTTGAATGATAAGTTTGACACGGGGTATGTTGGCTATGAAATCGAGATCTTTGGGAGGGGCGATTAAATCTCCTTCAAAGCTATAGACTAAACCTTTCTTCTCGGTTGCTTTCTCTATACCTGCTTTCCAAGTTTCATAGTGTGGAGCGAGATCTTCAGAATCCCGACTTCTACCAGTATGGGCAAAGCCATAACCCGGCGATGAAACAATAAATCCGTTAAACATTTCTGGAATGTCTGCTGCGGCAATAAGAGTGGTCGATGCTCCACCAGAGTGACCAAGAAGAAATGTTCGATCTGCTGTGATCCCGTGTTTGCTAAAGATCCCAAGAATGCGCGCAATCTCGTCACTGCGTCGGAAATAACGTTGTTTTTTAGGATCTCCCCCCACATTGACACCAACTTCTTGGGAGCAAAGGTAATAAATTGCCGTCTCAGAGTGCTGTCTTACAATCGCTCTGGCATAGGAGGGAATGGAGTTCGGAAAGCATTCTTGCCCGTGGCCGCCGTTTTCTGTGCCATGATTATATATAAAGAGGATGGTCTTTTCAGGATTGGGAATGTTTTGGGCTAAGGCAGCGTTGAAATTCTCTTTCTTCACAGTGACAAAGTCTTTCCCAATTGCAAAAGCCCCGTGTGGATCTTCGATTTTAATTGGTTTGGTGCTCTGGCAGGCCGTAAGCAAGCCGAGGCCAAGAAAGAGGAAGAAGAAACGTATTATCACGAAAGTTTTAACCATGATTAGGTCTAGGAAGAAGGTTGCTGATGAGGTTGTTTAAGGCTATCTCGAACAAATTGCATAATATTCTCTTTGTTCTTGTCATAGAAGCAATTGTCATTGTACCCCACTTTTTGGCTGTTATCACAAAGGCCACTAATTACAAATGACCAGCGATTATTCTCAGCAACGGTCTTCAGTGGGCTTCCTTTGAGCAATTCTTGTTTTGAATAAACAAGGCCTGGCGCTTTGCTTGCGATTAATATTGCTTTGCTCGGATTTTGGCTAAGTTCATCGATCTTGTCAAAAAATGCATGAGGGCGCTTTAAAAGAGGATCTCGGTCTGGGAAAAAAGAAATATGACTGTTGAATTTATTCCCAAACTCTAAGGCAGCTAGGATATTTGTTGTAGCGCCATAATTGTCCCCAACTAGAAAAATATTCTCTGGCTTTACTTTTTTATCTTTGAGCTTGTTAAGCAGGGTTTTTAGTTCAGATAGTCTGGTTTTATGACGCGTAACACTCGTGGTTGTAGCGTTAAGTGAATTGACAGTTTCTGGTGCGCAAAAGCTATAGGCAACAAAGCGAGTGTTAAGTTCAATTAGATTGCGAAGATAAAAAGGTAAGTTTGTCGGGTCACATCTGTTAGAGCTTCCCCTGTTGGTTAGATCATGGCTGTAAACAAAAACAACAGTTTTATTAGGGTTACGGTTTTCGAATGCGGTTGAAACCTTTTCATTAAACGTCTGGTCCGTTGGAAATTTCCCAAAATGTTTACGATAAGGGTTGTCTCTTGGCGTGTAGAAAACTCCATGTCTACGATGATCAATACTTTTTACTTTGGCTTTTGCGAAAATCTGGGCTCCAGAGATCTGTACTCGGTTCTTTAGAATATAGTTAAGGATGTCTAGGGTTTGCCCTTTTACGAAACAATCTGTCCAGGGGTAAGCGTGAATTTGCTCAATCCCACAGCCGGGATCATCTTTATTTGATAGCACACGGTAGTCGATATTCTTCATGGATTTCATGAAATTTAGATCCTTGGCAGGAGAATAAATGTCTCCTGGAAAGGCATAAACTATTCCTTTGGCTTCTTTTCCGCGTTGAATGACGGTTTTCCAATTTTCGTATAGAGTCCCGTAGTTCAGACCTTGCCGAGTATTGCGGAGGTAGGCGTAGCCATAACCGGGTGCTGTAACAATAAAACTGTTGAATTTTTCTGGAGTTCTGCTCGCAGCCATGAGACTTGATGAGGCACCACCAGAATGGCCCATCAAAAAGATATTATCATATGGGATACCAAGTTTTTGGAATTTATCAGCCAGTTTAGCAATCTCGATCCCTCTTTTGTAATGGACCTGATTAACTATACTGTCTCCTGAATTTCCTCCAGATTCCTGTGAACAAAAATAATAAGCTACAATGTTGGGATCTTTGTAGGTCAATAGGCGGACATAAGGAGGCATCCAGTCTGTTCTGCATTTCTGGTGAATACCAGAGCTAACGGTGCCATGATTGTAGATCAGAAGTGTCGTATTGCGTAATTCTCTATTGGTGAAGACTTTGTCTGTGTCAGATGTAAACTGTCTGAGTGCCCCGCCATGGGTAATATCGCCTCCAACATAATAGGCGCCATGAGGGCTTTCTTTCGAAACATTAGTCGTTTGACAACCTGAAAGTATCATGCCGAATAGAAGTGTTAAAACCAAATAACGCATTAATTTCCCCCTGAAACGTTATAAGAAACATGTACATCTTCAGGTGGAAGATCAACCGGGAATTAACCGGAAGGGATAGTTTTAGTAATAATTTTTCAAATTTCTTTAGCTGCTACGCCTATTGAAGTAATTCTGGGGCAATGTGACCTTCAAAGGCGGTGGAAACGGGGCCAGTCATTAAGACGGTTCCATCTCCTTGCCAGTCAATGAAAAGGGGACCTCCGTCGAGGTCAACGCGAACTTTTCTTCCAGTCAGGCCACGACGGGCAGCAGCAACGCCTGCTGCGCAGGCTCCTGACCCACAAGCAGAAGTAATACCAACGCCCCGCTCAAAAACGCGCAACCTGATGTGATCTTCGCCGACGAGAGAGGCAACACTAATATTTGCGCGTTCCGGGAACATTGGATGGTGTTCCAGGCGGGGGCCCAAGGCTTCTAGCTCGATTGCTTCGGCGTCTTCTACAAAAAATACGGCGTGAGGGTTGCCCATATTAACGCCTACAGGATTGCGCAAGGGGGGCAATTTAATGCCAATGTTAAGTGTATCTCTCTCTTCGGCGAGAGGGATGTCTTGCCAATTTAATCGCGCCAAGCCCATGTTGGCGGTAATCAGGCCGCTTTCTTCTCTTTCAGCGTGAAGTAGGCCAGCTAAAGTTTCTACTGTGACGGTGTTTCGATCGGTTTCGTTCATTATGAGAGAGGCAATACAGCGTGTTGCATTCCCGCAAGCGCCAACTTCGGAACCGTCTGCATTTTTGATTCGCATAAAAGCATCTGCATCGGGATGATTACTCTTTTCAATAATGATGAATTGATCACAACCAATCCCAAAACGACGATCAGCTATCAACCGAGACTGTTCTTCGGTTGGGATAAAGGGTTCTTCACGAGCGTCAATGACAACGAAATCGTTGCCAAGGCCATGCATTTTTATAAAAGCTCTACCACTCATACTGTTTTGCTCTCTCGTGAATTCATCATTGATATTGGCCAGATGTTCTGGGGGGTGTCGAGATACCCTTTTCTTCAATAAGTACAGGTTAGAGTGTGTATGAGTCTATATAAATTGCTTGAATCCTGTCTCAGAATTTATTCGAAACCGATTTGGTGACGTGGCAAACGGCGACCTAGAGCGTTTTGATCTTATTATTATCTTTGGGCGGGGATTTTGCTATGATGGGCAGGTGGCTTTTCGAGGGGGTTATGCCGATTTAATAGGGGCTGTCGTAACGCAGGGAGATTACGGCATGATGGATAGCTCAGTGTGTTCTCGTCTTTGTTTGATCGAAAAGCTCGGCTCTACAAGATAAATGGTTTTATTCATCTAGTGCGCTTTCAATGTAGAACGATGCATTCACGGCATTTTTAACTTCACTTGTGACTTCCTTAGCTACAGAATTTATAAGCGATCCAGCTTCTCTCTTGGCGGCGCTTTGGAAGTCTGCCTCCTTTGTTTCTGCCGTTTCTTCTGCTGCAATAGCTTCCGCAAGCTCTTTCTCTGCTGTGACTTGGGCAATTGTTGCAGCTGTTGCAGCAGCAATTGCTTCTGTTGCTTTTGTATCTGCAGTGGCTTGGGCCTTAACAGCTTCTACAGCTTCTTTCTCGACAGCTTGCTGAGCTTCCGCGGCTTCTGCTGCTTCAGCATCGGCAAGGCCTTGTGCATGTGTTGCGGCGGCTGTTAGGTCCGGGTCACTCGGGGTTGCATCCGCGAGTTCTTGTGCACCATCAGCTACTTCTTGCGCGGCAATGGCTTCTTCTGTTTGTGTCGTTACGTTGGCTTGGGCTTCAGCAACTACAGTGGCTTCAACATCTGCAGCTATTTGTGCGCTGACTGCTTCTGCAGCCACTGTCTTAGCGGTTGCTTGAGCGACCACGGCTACGGTCTCGGCTACGGCTGCTTCGGCAGCTTGAATTTTGGCTTCTACTATGGCCGCTGCAGTTGCCTCAGTGGCTTCAGCGAGAATATCCTTTGTTGTGTTGGGTGTGGCTACTGCGTCTGCGTAAGCAGCAACTTTGCCTACACCAAAATTAAGTGAAGCTTCTTTTAAGGCTGCGGGGGAGGGATGAGGCGCATTATCGTCGCTGTTTCTGCCACCGTTTCCATTTCCATTATCAGAGTATGCAAAATTGTTCTGCAGGTTGAGACCTACATAATTAATTTTAAAAGGGAAGAGCATTGTTATTGCCACAAGCAAACTGGTCGTGCTGGCAAAGAGAAGGTGTCGTAGGGAAGGCGCCATCATGCTAGTCTCCCAATTGGGGCTGTTACATTTGTTAGCGCGAGCATAACTATAGATACACTAGTGTGTTCTAATATATGGCAAGTATATTAGTAATGTTTAGCACGCTTACAATAGTATGTATGAGTTAATTCCGTGTTAATTACTCATGGGTGTTTATCTAAAATTTTACGCTCTTTTTAGGTGTGGCGGTATGTTGTTGATTTGAGACATCGAAACGATGCAAATTTCATAAGAAAGTCTTTGTCGACTCCAGGCTTTGATGGTTTAACATTGGCCAGAATCCGATGTAAGCGAGAGCTTGGTTGAAATAACTTGACCCAGAGGGCCGTTTTTAATAGGTTCCGATCAAATATCTGTCATGGGTCAAAGCATCCAGCTCCAAGGAGCTCCGCCAGTCCGCGAGTATCGCGCACTGGCGTAAATTGCGTTTGGCGTATGTGATTGTCGTTTCCAGCTCTATTTGCTGGTTGTTTTGGAAAGAGGAACAATATGTTCGATAGCCTTCAGGAACGTCTGGGTTCAGTCTTTGACAAGCTGAAACGCCGCGGCGCATTGAGCGAAGCTGATGTGACAGCTGCTCTGCGTGAAGTGCGCGTTGCTTTGCTTGAGGCTGACGTGGCTCTTCCTGTGGTCAAAGACTTTGTTGAAAAGGTCAAGACTGAAGCTGTTGGGCAAGATGTCTTGAAGTCGGTTACGCCGGGTCAGATGGTGATCAAGATCGTTAACGATCACCTCGCAGAAATGCTTGGCTCTGACCACGTTGCTCTTAATCTACAGGTAACCCCTCCAGCTGTCATTATGATGGTTGGCTTGCAGGGTTCTGGTAAAACAACCTCTACGGCGAAAATTTCTAAACGCCTAACCGAAAAAGATCGCAAGAAAGTCTTGATGGCTTCTCTTGACGTACAACGCCCTGCTGCCCAACAACAGCTAGCACTGCTCGGTGCTCAGATCGGTGTGCGGACCTTAAATATAGTTCCGGGCGAGCAGCCTGTCGCCATCGCCAAGCGTGCCGTTCAAACAGGTGCGCTTGAAGGCTTCGACGTTGTTATGCTCGATACCGCTGGCCGTCTGGCTATCGACGAACAGCTGATGGCTGAGGTCGAAAGTGTCCGTGATGCAACGAAGCCAGCTGAAACGCTGCTTGTTGCTGACGCGATGACAGGTCAAGACGCGGTTACTGTTGCTGATACCTTTAATCAAAAGCTTGGTTTGACGGGTATCGTGATGACCCGTATGGATGGTGATGCACGTGGTGGTGCCGCACTTTCTATGAGAGCCGTTACTGGCTGCCCAATCAAATTGATGGGTGTTGGTGAAAAGCTAGAAGAACTCGAAGACTTCCACCCTTCGCGTGTCGCTTCCCGAATTCTGGGTATGGGCGATGTGGTTTCGTTGGTCGAAAAAGCTGCTGAATCCTTTGACGAGGAAGAAGCAGAAAAACTCGCCGCGAAAATGAAGAAGGGTAAGTTTGACCTGAATGATTTGGCAAGTCAGCTCAAGCAAATGCAAAAGATGGGCGGAATGTCCAGCTTGATGAATATGCTTCCTGGGATGAACTCTGCCCAAATGAAGAAATTGAAAGACGCCAAGGTCGATGACAAAATCATCAACCGTCAATTGGCGATCATTTCATCCATGACACCTCGAGAACGTGAAAAACCAGAAATTATCAAAGCAAAACGGCGTACCCGTATTGCCGGTGGTTCTGGGACTTCCGTTCAAGATGTGAATAAGCTTCTCAAGCAACAACAAGAAGCTGCCCGTATGATGAAAAAAGTCCAGAAGATGGGCAAAAAAGGCATGATGCGTGGTGGGTTGCAAGATTTGATGCCGCCTGGAATGGGCTTCCCAAAATAGTTGGGGACCCAGGAAAGAAAGCTTCTGAGTAAGTCGTGAATTAAGTTTAGTTTAGTGTTTAACAAGAGGAACTGAAATGGCTGTTAAAATTCGCCTCGCCCGCGGCGGCGCCAAGAAACGTCCATACTACCGTATCGTAGTTGCTGACGTTCGTGCTCCACGTGATGGTCGCTTTATCGAAAAAATTGGTGCCTACAATCCAATGGTACCAAAAGATCACCCGGATCGTCTGAAGTTGGACGAAGACCGAGTAAAATATTGGCTCTCCACTGGTGCTCAGCCAACGGACCGTGTTGCTCGTTTCTTGGGCGATCTCGGTCTTGCTGCAAAGCCTGCTGTTCCAGAACAGACCAAGAAAAATCAGCTGAAAGCAAAAGCTAAAGAGCGTCTTGAAGAAAAGCGTATGGCTGCTGAAGCCGCCGCTGAAGAAGCTGCTGCAGCTTCTGCCGATAGCGCTGCTGAGTAACTCGGCTGTATAGGATTTCTAAAAGCTCATGGCATTAAACCACGAAGATAGAGTTTGTGTAGGCGTGATCGCTGGGGCGCACGGAGTGCGTGGCCAGGTTAAGATCAAAAGCTATACAGAAGTTCCTGAAGACGTGGCGGCATTCGGACCAGTGGTGGATGACGCGGGAAACCGCTTTGAAATCACTATTACGGGCTATGCCAAGGGTACCGTTCTAACGCGGCTTGAGGGTGTGAAAGATCGTGATCGCGCCCAAGAAATGCGGGGAACAAAACTGTATGTTAACCGTGATCTTCTGCCAAAACTGATCGAAGACAACGAATATTACTACTCTGATCTTGTAGGCCTTAGGGTCGAGAATCCCAAAGGTGAGGTTCTTGGTACTGTTAAGGGCGTATTCGATTTCGGAGCGGGTGATATTCTTGAATTTGACAATGTCGGCGGACAACCGGAAATGGTCAGCTTTAATGAAAGCTCTGTTCCGGTCGTGGACCTTGAGGGGAAACGTATCGTCGTCGATATGCCCGAAGTGGTTCTGGGTCGGGAAGACTAGAGGCTGGATTTATGATCTGGTGTTCTCGTTTTTCAAACCGGGTTGCTCGACAGGATGTTGGATAACGTGACTACCAACTGGACAGCAACAGTACTTTCGCTCCATCCGGAAATGTTTCCGGGTTCTCTAGGGTTATCCCTAGCGGGCAAGGCCCTTGAAAAAGGGATCTGGGAGTTGGATAAGGTGGACATTCGCGATTTTGCGCATGACAAACACCGTACTGTTGATGCGATCCCTTTCGGGGGTGGCGCTGGCTTGGTAATGCGTCCTGATATTGTCGATGCAGCCTTGAACTCAGTGGCTAGCAAAGCTGGCCCGGTTATCTATCTCTCGCCGCGTGGACGGCTTCTGGATCAAGATTTGGTCAAGGAGCTTGCGGCAGGACCCGGAGTGACACTCCTTTGCGGGCGTTATGAGGGGATCGACCAGCGGGTCTTGGACGCGCATGAGGTGATAGAGGTTTCGGTTGGTGATTACATTTTGTCTGGTGGTGAACAGGCAGCACTTATCCTAATGGATGCTGTCATTCGTTTATTGCCGGGGGTTATGGGAAACCGGGAATCTGCAGACGAGGAATCGTTTGAAACTGGCTTACTGGAGTATCCGCTCTATACGCGACCTGCCGAATGGCAAGATCGTAAGGTGCCCGAGGTTTTATCCTCTGGTCACCATGGGAAGATAAAACAGTGGCGTCAGGAACAGGCGGAAGAGATTACCAAGAAAAGACGTCCCGACTTATGGGACAAATACTTGGATAAACATAACGATACCAAACTGGGCCGATAGGTCCGTTGAAAAGCTAAACGGGTCAATGGCCCCAAAAGAATGGTAGAGGATAGAAACATGAATGTAATCGAGAAGCTCGAAGCTGACCAGATTGCCAAGCTTACTGAAGGCAAAAAAATCCCTGATTTTTCTGCTGGAGACACCATCCGCGTAAACGTTAAAGTTGTTGAGGGTACTCGCGAGCGTATCCAGGCTTTTGAAGGCGTTTGTATTGCACGTAAAAATGCTGGTTTAAACTCTGCTTTCAACGTACGTAAAATTTCTTACGGCGAAGGCGTTGAGCGTATTTTCCCACTTTACAGCCCACGTGTTGATTCAATTGAATTGATCCGTCGTGGTGATGTGCGTCGTGCGAAACTTTACTATCTTCGTGACCGTCGTGGTAAATCTGCACGTATCGCAGAAAAAACCACTGGTGCTGCGGGTAAAGCTGCTGCTGTTGAGCGTGCAGAAAAAGCCGCTGTTAAAGCTGCTTCTAAGAAGAAGAAATAATCTAAACATTGATCTGACCGCGAGCTTCTCCGGTCAGGTCTACTGTTTAAAAAAAGGGCGCTGTGTGGCGCCCTTTTTAGTGCTTTAGAAATGAAATCGAAAACGAATACGGACAACGTGAACCTAGGCTTTTATCCTTGTTTTTGGTCTGTAGCCGATAGGTGGAAATAATAAGTCCTGTCCCTAGGATCCTGTTGAGGCCGTGGCAACAACAGGAACAGCGTTTAGATTCCAATCATACCGATGACTTTCCAAAGACCTGACATTCATCAAGGCTTTCTTTTTTTCTTTGGAAGCATAGGTGCGCATATGGTCCAAGATGGCGGCATCACTCCCGCCAAAGTCTTCCTTAAACCAAACGTAGATGCTTGAGACGATGGCCTCGTTGTTCTCAGGGATAGTAATAGCCCTTGGATGATCTATGAAGTGTTTGGCGGCAAACGTAAGCTGGCTATCGCTGTTTTTGGCGGTAATGGCTTTTTTGGGGATGTCAGGACAACCAAGAGAAGCGCAGTTCAGCGCGTAATGTATGCGGGGGTCTTTCCAGCCTGGGCGGAGTATTCCGTGCTCGATGTCATTGAGGGATAGTTTTTCGCCTTCAACCCGGAGGAGTTTTTTCCCCCATGGGCCGGATGCAAATAACCCTGGCGATATGTCAATATCGCGAATACTTTCTATCGGCATATGATCGAGGACGATTTGAACCGTTGTCGCATTATAGAGATTAATCCAATAGGCGAGTTGTTCTTTGCGATTGAGTTTGCTTACGGAGATGCTCTGAAGTTGTTCAATAAAATCCCTGAGCACAAGCCGGTCGTTAAGTGAAACCCTGTGATAGGCAATGCGTGCAATTCCATCGTAACTTTCTTCTCGGTAATTTTTGAGAAAAAGATTCCAATTTTTGACTTTGATGGTCGTCGTGCTTTCGGGATCGAAGGAATTCCAGCGTGGAATGGATTCCGCATCAGGCGCGAGTAAAGCGTCAAAAGAGGCGAAACCACTGACAAAAAGCCCGACCACCATTAGGCATGGTAATAAGAGGATTCTTAATTTACGGGCCATGTAATGCACTCCCAAGTTTAGCCTGCTAACACCCTGCCGCGGACTTATGCGCACATTATGTATACAATGAGGTGATTTTGGGGGTGTTCGTCCAGTAACAAACTTGTGGCAGAAATGGTCTATTTCCGTGAAGCGTAGCCTTAAAATATTGTTTTATAATGGTTTTGCCCTCACGAAATTCCCTTTAATAAAATTGAGGAAAAGAGGGTTTTTCTAAGAAAATGGTTCAATATTTAACGAAGCCTAAGTGTAGAAAAATAGCTAATTACACGACAGATATGAAATTTTCTTATATAATAGCCACAAAAAAGAGAATCAATCGTTCTAAAGGACTTTTCGCCGCAGTGCGAAAGCGCTATGCTCCGCTCGAACTTGGCCCAAATTTGTAGGCCAAACTTGTAGAAATGGTCGCAAGATTGATTTCTGGCCACTGTTAAAGGTTTTGCCTGAAAGGCAGGGCTTGATAGGTGGGGTATAGCCGCCAATAAAAAAACGAGGACTTTGTTAGGATGAGTAACCCGCGGACCCTTTTCGAAAAGATTTGGGATAGTCATTTGGTTCACAGTCAAGATGACGGAACCTGTTTGCTTTATATTGATCGCCATCTGGTACACGAAGTAACAAGCCCACAGGCTTTTGAAGGACTTCGTATGACTGGCCGCAAAGTGCGCCGCCCAGAGAATACTTTAGCAGTACCTGACCATAATGTGCCTACTTCTGGCCGTGCTCAGGGTATTGAAGACGAAGAAAGCCGTATTCAGGTTGAAACGCTCTCGAGTAACTGTGAAGAGTTCGGTGTTCAACTGTTTGGCATGGATGATATCCGTCAGGGTGTTGTTCACATCATTGGTCCAGAGCAGGGCTTTACGCTTCCGGGAATGACAATCGTTTGTGGTGACAGTCATACTGCGACACACGGTGCCTTTGGGTCTCTGGCCTTCGGTATTGGTACTTCTGAGGTTGAGCACGTTCTGGCCACTCAAACTTTGATCCAAAAACCTGCCAAAACCATGCGTATTTCGGTTGAAGGTGATCTTCTGCCAGGGGTTACGGCCAAAGATATGATTTTGCATATCATTGGTGTGATCGGTACTGCTGGCGGAACAGGATATGTGATTGAGTATGCTGGTGAAGCCATGCGTAACCTATCAATGGAAGGTCGTATGACCATCTGTAATATGTCTATCGAAGCTGGCGCGCGTGCCGGTTTGATCGCCCCTGATGACGTTACGTTCGAATATTGCAAAGGTCGCCCACTTTCCCCCAAAGCCGGGAACTGGGAACAGGCTGTTGCTCATTGGAAAACGCTTCCATCTGATGAAGGGGCTACTTACGATAAAGAGATCGTGGTTAAGGCGTCTGATATCGAACCTCAGGTTACCTGGGGAACTTCACCCGAAGACGTAGTTGGTATTTCTGCATCCGTTCCTGCTCCTTCAGATGGGCGTGACGACAACAAAAAATCTGCAATTGAACGTTCTCTTGAATACATGGACCTCAAGCCTGGTCAGGCAATTCAGGACATTTCCATCGATAAAGTATTCATTGGGTCTTGTACCAATGGTCGTATCGAAGATCTCCGTGAAGTTGCCCGTATTGCCAAAGGCCGCAAGGTTGCTGAAAGCGTATACGCAATGATCGTTCCGGGTTCTGGATTGGTTAAACTCCAGGCGGAAGAAGAAGGTCTTGATGAGATCTTTATCGCAGCTGGTTTTGACTGGCGTGAGCCTGGTTGCTCCATGTGTCTGGCAATGAATGCTGACCGTCTTTCTCCTGGGGAACGTTGTGCATCAACATCGAACCGTAATTTCGAAGGCCGTCAAGGCCGCGGTGGTCGGACACACCTTGTGAGCCCCGCAATGGCAACGGTTGCGGCAATTGCAGGCCACTTTGATGATGTTCGTAATTACGATTAAGCGTAGAAGCTAAAGGAAAAACAGAGAATGGATAAGTTTACATCACTCACCTCTGTGGCTGCTCCGCTGCCATTGGTGAACATCGATACCGATATGATCATCCCAAAACAGTTTCTAAAAACTGTTAAACGGACAGGTTTAAAAGCGGGTCTCTTTTATGAACTGCGTACCGACGAAGCTGGTAACCCGGTTGATTTCGTTTTGGACGAGCCTGCGTATAAAGAAGCTCAGATCCTTGTGACCGGGGATAACTTTGGTTGTGGTTCTTCACGTGAACATGCGCCTTGGGCCCTTTTGGACCAAGGTATTCGCTGCGTTATCGCACCAAGCTTTGCTGATATCTTTTATAATAACTGCTTCAAGAACGGCATCTTGCCAATCGCTTTGCCGCAGGAAGATGTCGACAAACTGATGGATGATGCCAAGCGTGGTTCAAACGCTGTCGTTTCTGTCGATCTTGAGACGCAGGAAATCAAAGGTCCTGATGGTGGTACGCTTAAGTTTGAAGTTGATGCCCATCGCAAACATTGCCTGTTGAACGGCTTGGATGATATCGGTCTGACTTTTGAGAAGTCAGCACATATCGACAAGTTTGAAAATCAGCGTAAAGCGACGCAGCCTTGGCTGTAAGGAATTAGGTGGGGGCTGATTTAGGTCCCCACTTTTTTGACTGCTAACCCAGTCAATGAAGATTATGGATCAATGAAGGTCCAGAGTTAATAAATACTAGCTAATAATACTACTGATAGTGTGGGCTGGCATTTGCCAGCCGTCTTTTTGTAAGAAAGTGCGGAAGCGGAAAATGGCATCTAACAAAAATCTATTGATTCTCGCCGGTGATGGTATTGGTCCAGAAGTAATGCGCGAAGTGAACCGCGTTGTTGACTGGATGGATAAACGCCGTGCAGTGAGCTTTGACATCACCGAAGATCTCGTTGGTGGCGCAGCTATCGACAAACACGGTGTGCCGCTCGCGGATGAGACAATGGACAAGGCGATGGAAGCCGACGCCGTTTTGTTGGGTGCTGTTGGTGGTCCGCAGTGGGACAACCTTGATTTTTCCATCAAGCCAGAGCGCGGCTTGCTGCGTTTGCGTAAAGAAATGGAGCTCTTTGCTAACCTCCGTCCAGCCCTTTGCTTTGATGCGCTTGTAGAAGCTTCATCGCTTAAGCCTGAGTTGGTTTCTGGTCTTGATATCATGATCGTTCGCGAACTCACTGGTGGAGTGTACTTCGGCGAACCCCGCGGTATTGAAACGCTTCCAAATGGTGAGCGTCGTGGTATTAACACGCAAGTTTACACCACTTCTGAAATCCGCCGTGTTGCCGAGGTTGCTTTTGATCTCGCGCGTAAACGTGACAGTCGGGTTTGTTCCGTTGAAAAAGCAAACGTTATGGAATCAGGCCTGCTATGGCGCGAAGAAGTAACCAAGCTTCACGGTGAAGGTTTCGATGATATTGAACTTTCACATATGTATGCTGATAACTGTTCCATGCAGTTGGTCCGCACGCCTAAACAGTTCGATGTTATCCTGACCGACAACCTTTTCGGGGATATGCTTTCTGATACGGCTGCGATGCTTACAGGCTCTCTCGGTATGTTGCCATCTGCTTCTTTGGGGGCAACAGATGCAACGGGTCGTCGTAAAGCGATGTACGAACCCGTCCATGGTTCTGCACCAGACATTGCTGGCGAGAGTAAAGCTAATCCGTTGGCAACAATTCTCTCCTTTGCTATGAACCTGCGCTATTCTTTCGGCATGGGTGACGAAGCTGATTTGATTGAAAATGCAGTGACCAAGGTTCTGTCTTCCGGCAAACGTACCGGAGACATCATGGCTGATGGCTGTGAACTGGTTTCTACCGAAGGTATGGGTACCGCTCTACTTCGCGAACTTGATGAGCAGGCTGCTTAATATAATCTTTTCGAGATTATGTAGAAGGGGACGCTGCAGTGCGTCCCTTTTCTTTTGAACATGTTGTCAGGGGACAATTTGGTTTCTTTGATGTAATGTTAAAGAATCGATCACTTCTCGGTTGACCGCCTGTTTAAAGCTGATTAGGTTAGCCACCGAGTTAATACCCGAGTGGACTAGGTTTTTTTTAATGTTTAATCACGTTGCACATAACGCATCGCGCGCTGCACACACTGCGAAGTTTCTTCGTCGTGCGTTCTCTGCTGCGCGTCCAGTTGCAACCGCGACAACCACCTGGACCATGATTACCAGCGCGCCTGTCACCACCACTAAGGTGAAGATGGGCGACAGAAGGTAAATCCTCTCGGGAATAAAGGCTGATAAAAGGGCCGTCCCATTGAGGGGCGGCCCTTTTTCTTTAGGGCTTCTATTTCTGCCAAAGGCAGATAGATGCGAAGATATTTGAAACGGTCTCATTGTGAGACCAGCAACTGAAAGAGCATAGGCTAAAGCCATGGGTCACAAGATTGCAGTAATAGGTGCTACTGGCGCCGTCGGTCGTGAAGTTCTAACAACTCTGTCTGAACGCGGATTTGATATCAAAGATATTACAGTTCTAGCTTCTAGCCGTTCCGCAGGCACAAACGTGTCTTTTGGTGATGTTGGAGAGTTAACTGTACAGAACTTGGCGACTTTTGACTTTAAGGGCACTGATATTGTTCTGTCCTCCCCAGGTGCTGCAGTGTCTGCGGAGTATTCACCAAAAGCTGCTGCCGCTGGTGCAATTGTGATCGATAACACATCTCATTTTCGCATGGACCCTGATGTGCCGTTGATTGTGCCTGAAGTTAACCCAGAAGATCTTGCTGGTTACAAAAAACGTAACATTATAGCGAACCCGAACTGCTCTACGATTCAGATGGTACACGTGCTTAAACCTTTGCACGATGCTGGTGTGATCAAGCGTGTGGTTGTCTCTACTTATCAGGCGGTTTCTGGTTCTGGTAAAGACGCGATGGATGAGCTTTTCAATCAGACACGCGGTATCTTTGTTAACGACCCTATCGTTAAAGAGTGCTTTACCAAGCAGATCGCTTTCAACGTGATCCCGCACATTGATGTGTTCATGGATGATGGTTACACCAAAGAAGAATGGAAGATGATGGTCGAGACCAAAAAAATTCTCGATCCTAAAATCAAGGTCACGGCAACTTGTGTGCGTGTTCCTGTCTTTATTGGCCACGCCGAAGCGATATCTGTTGAGTTTGAAAAAGAAGTCACTGTGGAAAAAGCGCGTGAACTTTTAAAAGACACACCAGGTATTACTGTAATCGACCACCGTCAGGACGAAGGCTATGTCACACCGCAGGAAGCTGCTGGTGAAGATGCGACTTTTGTTAGCCGTGTTCGTACTGATCCAACCGTGGATTACGGCCTTAATTTGTGGGTTGTCGCTGACAACTTGCGTAAGGGCGCTGCCCTTAATGCGGTTCAGATTGCTGAACTGCTTATTAAGGACCATCTCAGCTAAGCTGAGGTTGTTCTTAATGTCCTCCTCTGTCGTACTTGCAGGGCTCGGAATTTTTCCGAGCCCTTTTTTTGAGCCGAGCTAAATAATCAGCTCTGATGAATTATTAGCCAGAGCTTGCTAGTGTTCTGCGGGGCCAAAATGTTGCATGTACTCCGTTGTGGTAATGCCGAGATTTCGGCTAAAGCTGCGACGCATTTTTTGGAGATCACCAAAGCCGCAGAGCCCAGCGACTTGTTTCATGGATACCCCTTTGGATAAAAGAACACGGGCCTGATTTAACCTGGTGAGTTCAACAAATTGAACCGGAGATGCATTGAGGGTTTGATTGAATTTTCGATCCAATGTCCGAGGGCTCATATTCGCCTGCTTTGCGAGCTCTGATAACGTCCAGTTCTGAGCAGGATTGTTGGTGATTTTGTCGACCAGATTTAACAATCTTGGTTCAAGCTTGATTTGCGCTTCCAGAAGATGAGAAAACTGACGTTGTCCCCCGTTACGCCTGAGATAAACCACCAGTTCTTGCGCAACATCGAGGGATATGCTTGTACCATGGTCTTCTTCGATAATGGAGAGGGCGAGATCTATTCCGGTTGAAACGCCAGCAGAAGTATAGATCCGATCAGACCTGGTGTAGATGGTATCGAGTTTCCAGATCACATTTGGAAACATGCTCTGTGCCATTTGGGCGCGTGACCAGTGAGTTGTTGCCTTCCGTCCATCCAATATACCGGATGCCGCGAGTATTAAAGAGCCTGAGCAGATGGAAATTAATCGGCTCGTGTCTGAGTTGGTTAAAAAAATTCGCAAAACTTCAGCAAGTTTTTCATTGTTTAGGTAGTTATCTACACCGCCACCACCGGGAATCAGAAGATCAGCTTGATCGGTCAAATTATTTAGAGACCCTTGTGCAACGATTTCCATACCACAGGATGTCCGAGCATTTTCCCCTTCAAGAGTGATAAAACGGTGTTTGTAGGGAGTTATCTTTGCTCCTGGTGTGCTATGAAAAGCCTGAACAGGACCGCTGATATCTAGAAGGTTAACGCCGTCAAACACAAAAACATCGATCATTCTTGTCTCTATCATGCGGTTTATCCCTTAATTGTGTTACGTCGTATTTGGCAAAATATGATGCTGAAATATCATTTAAGTCAAATTGTTAGCGGGTTAGGGTTACGCTCGTCAAACAAATTCCTAAGGTAGCAATAATATGAATTCCCCAACTTTGGATGTGAGACAGAGATTTAACTTCCCTCTTCTCTTGCTCGGTAATGCCATACTCGGTACGCCGATGCCGATGTTGATTATCCTTGGCGGGTTGTCCGGGGTCATGCTTGCGCCTGCAACAGAGTTGGCAATATTGCCTGTTTCATTGCAAATGCTCGCAGGAATGCTTTTTGCAGCTCCGATGTCTGTGTTTATGGGAAAGTTTGGCCGTAAAAGAGGTTTTTTGCTTGGTGCCTGTTTTGCCGCAATAGGTGGATTACTTGGAGCTTATAGTCTGTTTCATGCTAATTTTCTGATGCTCTGTTTAGCGCATGGAGCCATGGGGGCTGCGACGAGTTGTTTTGGCTATTTCCGGTTTGCTGCAGCAGAAGTCGTGTCCGAATCCTGGCGTCCGACGGCAATTTCTATCACTTTAGGCTCAGGCTTGGTCGCGGCACTTATTGGTCCGGAAGTTTTTGTCTATACGAAGGACTATTACGCTCCGATACCTTTTGCAGGTGCTTATGGGGCAATAACGGTGATATCTCTCATCGGGTGCCTTCCTGTTCTGGCGCTGGCTTTACCAAAGAAAGAGCAAGATGTAATAAAACGAACTGCAAACAGGGTTCCTGTGAGCGCAATACTGCGTCGTCGTCCGGTATATACAGCAATTTTGTGTGCCGCAGTTTCTTTTGGTGTGATGGTTCTTTTGATGGCTCCGACGCCTTTGGCTATGGTTGGGTGTGGTTTTAGCGAAACCCAAGCAAGTGATGTTATCCGCTGGCACGTTATAGCCATGTTCGCACCAAGTTTCTTCACTGGGAGTTTGATTTCACGTTTTGGGTCAGGACGGATCGTATTCTGCGGTTTATTTTTACTTTCGTTATCTGCAGGGTCAGCAATGGCTGGGATTGAGATTGGACACTTTTATGTCTCTTTGATTTTACTCGGGATGGGGTGGAATTTTGGATTTATTGGTGCCACGAATATGCTGAACGACAGCCTTGCTCCTCACGAAAAATCCATTGTTCAAGGGGCTAATGATACCCTTGTTGCACTCGTCTCGACCTTGGCATCCTTTGGGTCGGGAGTAATTATTTCGACCTTTGACTGGAGCACGGTAGCATTGATGTCCTTCCCGCTAATCTTAGTGGCTGCAGGGGGGCTCATTGCCCTGAAGAGAAAGCCACAATTCGCCTAGGTTCTGGAAAACAGGGAGGGTGACTAGTACTCTCTAATAATCTTAAAGGATGTGGATGTTTCTGCATCCTTTTTTGTATCTTGAATGTCTAGATTGACTTGGATTAAGCCGAAAGATCGGAGGTAGCTCTAAAGAGAGGTCTTGTAAATTTAAGTACGGGGTAATTTTTAGAAAGAAAAAGCAGTAGAAGACGAAAGGAAAAGTCTTGTCTAAAAAGAAGATTGGTGGAATGATACGGTAAATGCTGCAGTGCACAATAATGCTGCGCTAATAAATACAAACAGGCACAAGTAAGGAAAAGGGTATGGTTTCTATCCAAAGACCTCGTCGATCGGTTCTCTATATGCCGGGATCGAATGCTCGGGCTCTTGAAAAGGGGCGGACTCTTGTTGCGGATGCGTTGATACTCGATCTTGAAGATGCCGTTTCAACAGCCAACAAAGTCGAAGCCCGAGGCTTGATCATAGAGGCTCTCAATCAAGGAGGGTATGGCAACCGCGAAATTATTGTCCGGGTAAATAGCCTCGACACTATTTGGGGCGTCGACGATGTCGAAGCCATCGCAAACACCTCTGCAGATGCCATCCTTCTTCCAAAAGTAGAAACCGCCGAGCAGGTCCAAAACCTCATCGATCTGATGGATCGCTCAGGGGCTCCAGAGGCGATGTCAGTCATGTGTATGATGGAAACGCCACTTGGTATGTTGAACGCAAAAGAGATTGCCGCTTCATCAAAAAGAATTTCCTGTTTCGTGATGGGGACATCGGATCTCGTTAAGGATCTTCATGCAATTCATACAAAATTGCGCCTGCCAGTGATCACCTCTCTTGGGCTTTGCCTTTTGGCCGCGCGTGCTTATGACATCGCAATCGTTGATGGGGTGTGTCTAGATTTGAGTGATGATGAGGGGTTTGAGAAATCCTGTGCCCAAGGTTTAGAGCTTGGCTTCGATGGGAAGACCTTAATACACCCCAAAACAATCTTAACTGCGAACAAGGTGTTTGGACCATCATCTCTCGCGGTCGAAAAAGCCCATTCAATCGTTCGGGCCTTTGAGGAGGCTGATAGTAAAGGGCAGGGGGTGGTTGTCTTGAACGGTCAGTTGATTGAGAACTTGCATGCAGAAGAAGCGAGAAGGTTGATCGCCTTGGCAGATATAATCTCCGACCTGGAACGGGTCAATTAAGAAGCCAGCCAGGAACAAAATAAATAAAATACTAAAGGGGAATGTTATGAGTGAGCAAAAGGCGAAAGTGAGCAAGACCAAACTAGGTAATTTTTTCGAAGATTTCTATTTAGGCATGCAAATAGAACACACCACGCCTCGCACCGTAACTGCTGGGGATCAAGCGCTATATACGGCGCTTTACGGTTCTCGGTTCGCGCTATCTTCCTCTGATGAGTTCGCCAGATCTCTTGGCCTGGAAAAGTCTCCTGTTGATGACTGTCTTGCTTTTCATATCGTTTTTGGCAAAACGGTTCCCGATATTTCGCTCAATGCTATTGCAAACCTTGGATATGCTGAAGGAATTTTAGGAGCACCGCTCTATCCGGGTGACACCGTCACTACAACGAGTGAAGTCATCGGTGTAAAAGAAAACTCTAACGGCAAAACCGGGGTTGTCTATGTTCGATCTACGGGGCGTAATCAACGGAATGAAGAGGTCCTTCAGTATGTTCGCTGGGTCATGGTTCGAAAGAAAACGGTTGATTCTCCTGCACCTGAAACTGTAGTGCCCGATCTGGATAAGGCTGTACCTGCAAATAAATTTTCCCTCCCAGAAAACTTCGACCTTTCGGCTTTTGATGACAAGCTCTCAGGCTCTCCTTATCGCTGGAGTGACTATGAGGTGGGTGAAAAGATTATTCATGTCGATGGCATGACGATCGAAGAGGCCGAACACCAAATGGCGACGCGGCTTTATCAGAATACTGCCAAGGTGCATTTTAATAATCATACCGAAAGCAAAGGGCGTTTTGGCGCTCGGCTCATATATGGCGGTCACATTATTTCCTTGGCGAGATCACTTTCCTTCAATGGGATGGAAAATGCTGTCAAGATTGCTGCCATAAACGGGGGCACCCATGTTGCGCCGACCTTTGCAGGAGACACCATTTATGCCTGGAGTGAAGTGCTCGAAAAAATCAACCTACCAGACAGGAATGATCTCGGTGCATTGAGGGTTCGTTTGGTCGCTACCAAAAATAATAACTGTGAGAGCATGCCCTTTAAGCAAGAAGATGGCAGCTATCACCCAGATGTTGTGCTTGATTTTGATTATACTGTCTTGATGCCAAAGTAAGGGACCGACGGATATTTCGAGAATGCCTGAAAATGGCACAGATCTGCCTAACGGAAGCGTTTTCGTAACGTTAATCAATTACTGATACAAATAGCTATTTCTTAGTTCGTCGTGCTGGCAAAAAGTCGGAGCAGGTTTATGAAGGCTGTCCGGGTTATTTTCTCTTTGTTGTTTGTTCTGACCTTCTTTTCTATAAGGCCAGTATCTGCAAGTTCTCTTCAGATCGTTGCCGATGACTTTCCTCCCTATAACTATGTTGATAATGGTGAAATAACCGGAGTTAGCACGGAAATTGTTCAGGCGGTTCTGAAAGAACTTGATCTGGATGTCGAGATTGAAATTTATCCGTGGGCTCGGGCTTATGACCTAGCGTTGAAACAAAAAAATGTGCTGATATTTACGATCGCGCGAAGCCTAAAGCGTGAACATCTCTTCAAGTGGATCGGTCCCGTTGGAGAGTATAATGCTGGCTTATTTGCACTGGTAAACAGGACTGATATTGAGGTTGGCTCTTTGGAGGATGCCAGGAAATATAATATTGGTGCTACGCGGGAAGACGTTCGGACGCAGTATCTTTTGGATCATGCGTTTAAGCGTATACAACAGGTGCATCGAAACGAATTGAATATCGAAAAACTTGTGAAGGGGCGGATAGATTTGTGGCTTGAGAATGAGCTGACGGCCTATCACTTGCTAAAAAAGAATGGCTATGAAAAAGGGATAGTCCGCAAGTTGTTCGAGTTCGAGGTGGGGACAGGAGGGTATATGGCCTTCAGTAACAAGACCCCCGATTCACTTGTGAGTGACTTTAGGGCTGCTTTGAAAAGAATTCACGATAAAGGAATTTATGAGAAAATTTTGCAGAGATACCGTTAATATTTATAGAACGTGAGGAAGATTTTGTTGCGGCGCAACATGCGGTGTTTTGAGTAGAATGGGGTGTTGCGAATAAGTGGCAGTGGCATAAACCTTAATCAGATAGTGTGTTTGAGGTCTTGTCGTTCTTTGACGGGGTTTTGTCGCCTGACATTGACTAATGCTGCAATGCGGTTTAACGTCGTTAAATCTTTGGGTTCTGCAAAAATATAAAGCGTGCGAAGTTAAATTGTGGAACCAGCGCGCAATATCGGGAAAGAAAATATGTCCAGGGGTAACAGACCTCTTTCACCTCATTTGCAGGTGTATCGTCCTCAATTAACTTCCGTACTTTCAATTCTATTCCGCATCATGGGCGTAGCCACATCCATTGGCTCAATCGTTCTGATCTGGTGGCTTGTCGCAGCAGCAAGTGGTCCGGAATACTTTGAATTTGTACAGTCCTTCTTGGGATCATGGTTCGGCCGACTTATGCTTTTCGGGTGGACACTGGCTCTCGTTTTTCACCTTTGCAACGGTATCCGACATCTCTATTGGGATGCAGGTAAAGGCCTTGAGCTTGAAACTGCCTATGCATCAGGTAAAGCTGTGATGATCTTCACAGTATTGATCACGCTGGGGCTTTGGGGCCTTGCTTATGCCTTGGGAGGTGCTTGATATGTCGCTTCGTACTCCTTTAGCGCGTGCGCGTGGTCTTGGGTCTGCCAAAGAAGGTGTTTCACATTGGTGGGCACAACGCCTGACCAGTCTTGCTCTTGTACCTCTCGTGCTTTGGTTTGTGTTTTCGGTCGCTTTGATGACCGGTGCGGATCATGCTCAGTTTATCGCGTGGGTACAGTCGCCGATTGTGGCGGGTCTGTTGATCCTTCTCATTTCCGTAGGTCTGCTTCATTCGCAGCAAGGTATGCAGGTGGTGATCGAAGATTACGTTCATGGCGAAGCAAGCAAGGTTGTGACCCTGTTCCTGAGTCTGTCTATCCACGTAGTTTTGGGACTGACAGGTGTTCTTTCAATTTTGATGATTTTATTCAGGGGCTAGGAAATAAACGATGAACGCTGCTCCATCTAACAAAGCATATGAGTTTATTGATCACACCTATGATGTGGTCGTTGTCGGAGCCGGTGGCGCTGGATTGCGTGCGACACTGGGATTGGCAGAAGCTGGACTTAAAACTGCTTGTATAACAAAAGTATTCCCAACCCGTAGTCACACTGTCGCTGCTCAAGGGGGGATATCTGCTTCTCTTGGTAACATGGGCGAAGATGACTGGCGCTGGCATATGTATGACACCGTTAAGGGATCTGACTGGCTTGGTGATCAGGATTCAATCGAATACATGGTTCGTGAAGCCGTACCAGCGATTGTTGAACTTGAGCATTACGGTATGCCTTTCAGCCGTACCGAAGAGGGCAAAATTTATCAACGTCCTTTCGGCGGTATGACGACCCGCTACGGTGAAGGCATTGCGCAAAGAACTTGTGCTGCTGCTGATCGTACTGGTCACGCCATGTTGCATACGCTCTATCAGCAAAGCCTGCGTCGCCATGCGGAATTCTTTATTGAATACTTCGCCATCGACTTGATCATGGAAAATGGGGAATGTCGCGGTGTCGTGGCATGGAACCTTGATGACGGTACAATCCATCGTTTCCGTGCTCAAAAAGTCATTATGGCAACCGGCGGTTATGGTCGCGCTTATTTCTCCTGTACTGGTGCGCACACCTGTACGGGCGATGGTAATGGTATGGCTTTACGTGCGGGCCTTGATTGTCAGGATATGGAATTCGTTCAATTCCACCCAACGGGTATTTACGGCGCTGGCTGTTTGATTACCGAAGGTGTTCGTGGCGAAGGCGGTTATCTGACCAACTCTGAAGGCGAGCGCTTTATGGAGCGTTATGCTCCGAGTGCGAAGGATCTCGCATCACGTGATGTTGTCAGCCGCGCAATGACCATGGAAATTCGTGAAGGTCGTGGTGTTGGCGCTGGTGGTGATCACATCAACTTGCATATTGAACACCTTGATCCTGCTATCATCGATGAGCGTCTTCCTGGTATTGCTGAATCAGCCAGTATCTTTGCTGGTGTTGACGTGGCCAAAGAGCCGATCCCTGTGATCCCAACATGCCATTACAACATGGGCGGAATTCCATGTAAGTACACGGGCCAAGTTGTCACCAGTAAAAACGGTGATCCAAATGTAGAAGTCCCGGGTCTTATGGCGATTGGCGAAGCAGCTTGCGTTTCTGTTCACGGCGCGAACCGCTTGGGATCAAACTCACTGCTTGATCTCGTGGTCTTCGGGCGTGGTGCCGCTCTGCATTGTATTGATACCGTTAAAGCCGGAGCCAAGCAGGCTGATCTTCCGGCAGATGCGGGTGATAACTCGCTCGGACGTTTAGACAAGGCTCGTTATGCCAAAGGTTCAATGAAAACATCTGAAGTTCGTTTGGAAATGCAAAAAGCAATGCAAGGCCACGCGGCTGTCTTTAGAACAGGTGAGACCCTGAACGAAGGTGTTGAAGCTCTCGGTGAGATTTGGAAGAAAAAAGACGATATATCTGTCACTGATCGTTCCATGGTCTGGAATTCTGATCTAGTTGAAACGCTTGAGTTGGACAACCTGATGTATCAGGCACGTGTGACGATGTCAGGTGCGGCAAACCGTGAAGAAAGTCGTGGCGCCCATGCCCGTGAAGACTTCCCGGATCGCGATGACAAAAAGTGGATGAAACACACCATGGCCAAATGTGCCGATGACGGCACTGTAACTTTTGATTATCGCCCGGTTAATCTCGAGCCATTGTCAGATGAAGTGCAGTCCTTCCCACCCAAAGCCCGCGTTTACTAGTCGGTGCGGTGGGAAAAGCGTCAAGGAGAGAATAAAAAATGGTAGAATTTGCACTTCCAGCCAACTCAAAAATAAACAAGAGCGGCAAAAAGCATACCGCTCCGGCTGGTGCGACAAAAACCAAGACATTCCGCGTATATCGTTGGGATCCTGATAGTGGTGAAACGCCACGCGAAGACGTCTATGAAGTTGACATGGATAGCTGTGGACCGATGGTTCTCGATGCCCTGATCAAAATCAAAAATGAGATTGATCCGACACTGACATTCCGCCGGTCCTGCCGCGAAGGCGTTTGTGGTTCATGCGCGATGAATATCGACGGCAGTAATACCCTGGCTTGTACCAAGTTTTGCAGCGATGTTGAGGGAGATGATGAAGTTAAAATTTATCCTCTGCCACACATGCCTGTGGTTAAAGATTTGGTGCCCGATCTCAACCACGTATATGCACAGTATGCGTCTATCGAGCCTTGGTTAAAAACAACAACTGCGGCACCGGAAAGAGAACGTTTGCAAACGCCTGAAGATCGTAAGAAATTGGACGGGCTTTGGGAATGTATCCTTTGTTTCAGCTGTTCAACATCCTGCCCAAGTTACTGGTGGAATGGTGATCGCTATCTCGGTCCAGCCGTTTTACTTCAGGCTTATCGCTTTATTGCCGATAGTCGTGACGAGGAAACAGGCACTCGTCTGGATAACTTAGAAGATCCTTTCCGGCTCTTTAGGTGTCATACAATCATGAATTGTACAAAAACCTGTCCTAAGGGATTGAATCCTGCTAAAGCTATCGCTGAGATTAAAAAGTTGATGGTTGAGCGTAAAGTCTGATTTCATCTTACGTGGTGTAGATTTGAAATGAACAAGGCCGACCTTTGTGTCGGCCTTTTTTTTTGGAAATATTTTGTCGCATTTACTTCGTGTTAGTTTTCACTATTGATACTGCAATAGAATGAGAGAAAATCTCGCCAATGAAAAAGAATGTCGACGTGAAGTGATGCATCAACAGGCTGTTTTGTTGGATCACGGTTGTTAAGGGGATCTGTTTTGAAATGCTGGATGTGACTGCCGATATTCTTCGAGCAGCTATTTTTTCGGTGATTACCGTTGTTGTTATCTGGTGCCGCCCAGCTAAGGATCTCTCATTAAAGGGTTGGAGTTATCTCGCAGTTGGCTTCTCTCTTCTGACTTTTGGCAGCCTTCTTGATGTCCTGAATAACGATGATCAGTTGAGCCGGTACTTTCCCTTCGAAGCATCTGGTGCTGTGACGACCTTTGGCCTTGTAGCCAGTTACATCGGCGGAAGTCTTTTCCTTTTTATTGGCATACTTAAAATTATTTCGTCCTTTTCACGGATTAGTGAAAAAATTGGCGAACTCGAAGCTGCCGAGTCTGCCGTTGAGCAACACAACAATTTCCTACAGACGTTAATAGATGCGATGCCTGCACAGGTTTATTTCAAGGACCATGAAGGTAAATTCCTCAGCTGTAATAAGCTGTTTCTTGAAAATATCGGAAGAGATATAGATGAAATCATCGGCAAAACATCTCATGAGATCTTCCCCGAAAAATTAGCGGATGTTTTTGTCGAGGCAGATAAAAAGGCAATAGCCAAAGGTCGAACTCAAGAGCAAGAAGCTATATTTACGCGCGAGGATGGGTCGGATTTACATATCCTTATGCATAAGGCGCGTTTCGATAATCCTGATAGTACACTCGGGGGATTGATTGGCATCTCAATTGACATCTCAGGACGAAAACAAGTAGAGCAGGCGCTAAAGATCAGTGAAGAACGTTTGCGACGGCTTTCTGAATTATCCAACGAAGCTGTTATCGTTCATTCGAAAGGGGGCATGAATGATTGTAACCATGCTGCTCTTAAAATGTTTGGATATGGATATGAAGAGATGATCGCTCTTGGGGCGAAAGATTTGATCGCTCCTGAATCCATGCCCTTAGTACAAGATTATATATCCAACGCTAAAGAAGGGTCTTATGAAGCTGTTGGCGTGCGTAAAAATGGCTCTTTTTTTGAAATAAATATCAGTGCGAAGACAAGTATTCTGGATGGACAAACCAATAGAGTAACCTTTATCCGTGATATTTCTGCACGAAAAAAAGTTGAGAGTAATTTGCGTAAGCTCTCCAAAGCGATTGAACAAAATCCGGTCTCAATCCAGATCACTGACCCCAATGGCATTATAGAATATGTTAATCCAAAATTCCTGGAGGTTACGGGATATTCGGCAGATGAAATCATTGGAAAAAATCCTAATATGTTAAAGTCTGGCCATACAACTTCGGAAGAATATCGAAATTTATGGACAACAATTTCTAGTGGGAAAGTTTGGAGCGGCGCCTTTAAAAACCGTCACAAGAACGGTGAGTACTTTTGGGAATGGGCGTCGATTTCCAGTGTGGTTGATGAACAAGGTGTGATCACAAATTATGTGGCAACCAAAGAAGACATTACAAAACAAAGACTGGCCGAAATCCAGCTGATGGAAGCCAAGGAAAGTGCTGAATTAGCCAACCGTGCCAAGTCAGAGTTTCTGGCAAATATGAGCCACGAACTAAGGACCCCTTTAAACGCTATCATTGGTTTTTCGGAACTTATGGAGCGGGAAATTTTTGGCCCTCTTGGCTCTCGTAAGTATCAGGAGTATCTGGGGGACATCAAAAACAGTGGTGATCACCTTCTCCATTTGATCAATGATATTCTCGATCTTTCCAAGATTGAAGCGGGTGAGTTTTCCCTCAATGAGGAGAGCCTGAACCTTAATAAGCTGATTGACTCCTCTGTCACGATCATTCGTCCGCGTCTCGATCATGGTGACCTTGAGTTAGAGGTTGATACTCCATCAGACCTGCCTAATGTGTATGCGGATGAAAGAGGCGTTAAACAAATTTTGATTAATTTACTGTCTAACGCGGTTAAATTCACGCCTGCGGGTGGGAAAATCCGGATTGAGAGTAAATCCAATGGCGAAGGAATTTTGATCAAAGTTATTGATACGGGAATAGGTATTCCTGAGGACAAGCTGGATGATGTCATGAACCCGTTTATTCAAGTTGATGGCACAATGACACGTCAAAGTCAGGGCACGGGTTTAGGCTTATCTATTACACAAAAACTTTGTAACCTTCACGAAGGCTCGCTTGGTTTAGCAAGTGTAGAAGGTAAGGGTACGACAGCATCCGTGATGCTGCCGGAAAGTCGCATCATTAAAGTGTAAGTAGTCGCTTGCTTTGCTGCTTCTGGCTTTATGGTTTTCTGGGTCTGTCTTGGTTATGAGGACGTGGGCGACCAGGACCTGTTCCCCAAAGAGATAGGAAGACGCTTCGATCCTCTGGCGGTAGTGCCATGGCAATATCGAGCAGTCTCTCAATTGTCTGGCCATGGATTGCCGATTGATCGTTGACGAAAGTATCAAAGGCTTCTTCAAATTCAGAACGCTCAGTTTTTCCCTTTAAATTATCTTTCAGGCGTTTATGAGATAAGCGCATTTCTTTGAAGCCAGATCTAATTTCTGATTTATGCTCGCGCCAAATGTCTTTGAATAAGTCACGTTGTTTGGCTGTCAGGTCTTGCCATTTATTTTTTTGTGCGTTGGGCCTGCCAAATTCAGCAGGTCCGCCAAAGCTGCGGGCATGCCATAGGTGAGACCCAATCAGACCGCCCAAAAAGATATTAAGAATCAGGGATATTGAGAATAGTACCGTGAGTGCTTTCTTGGATGGAGTAGGCATTAGTTGATTTCTCCTTCCAGAAAATCACTACTAAAACTAACTTCGCTAAAGGCAACGTAGGCCTCTTGAAGTTCAATGTTATCTTGGTTGTAGATCCAATTTGGTGAGCTGGTGCCAAGCATGAGGCCAAAAGCACCAGCTGTGGTAAGCGCAGATAGTGGTCGCCAAATGCTCTCGTAAGGCCAGAAGTTCCAAATGGAAAATTCTTTGTTTATCGGGACTGGAGACGTTGCCAAAATTGCGTCCATAAGATGGTTTGTATCGGGCTCAGAAGGCGTTAGATCCAGAAGATTATCCAGTTCGGAAGCGTGTTCGCGCAGTTGCTGTGCTTCAGTGGACACTTCCATAAGTTGCAACATCCATGCGCGATTTTCTTCTGGCCAATGATGTTCATAAGCTCCGTAACAGTCGAGTAAGAACTGTAATTGTTCTTTATCTTGCTGATTTAGCGGAGTTTGATCCGTCATAATTGTGCTCCTAACAGATCTTCACGTTGATCCTCTAACACTTTGCGTAGGCCTCTTCTGCCTCGGGCCAGGAGGGATTCGAGAGCATCAACTGAAATATCCATTATGTTGGCCGCTTCTTTGTTACTCAGGTCTCTGTGGTGCACCAACGTAATGGCTGTGCGCTGTCGTTCGGGTAAAGAAGATATAGCGGCTTGAACTTGGTTGGTAACGTCTTGTTTGTGCCGCATCCCGGATTGATTTGTTGTTGTATCTTCAATTTCAGTCATATCGCTAGATGCCACGCCTTGGCGTTCTCTTCGTCTGATCGCATCAATCGATAAATTGTGTGCAACTCGGTAAAGCCAGGTTGATATTTTCGCTTTTGGTTGCCAGTTTTTACTCTGTTTCCATAACCTGACAAAGGCTTCTTGGGCAATGTCTTCTGCTTCTGAATTGTTCCTTGTCATTCGTAGGGCCAAGCCAACGAGAGGGCTAAGGTGGCGTTGCACAAGGAGACGACAGGCGACTGCGTCTCCCTGTGCGACCTGGGCCATCAGTTTTGCATCCTCTTCGGGGGTATGAGGCTGTGTCATCCTAGGCCCAGATTTCTTTTAGCCATTATTATTACGTGCTTTTATATGACACTTAGCCTTAACCGCGACCGTGCTTGGGTATTTCATCGGCGTTAATGATACCATCACCATTTCTGTCTAGGTGCTCCATCATCTTATTCATCCGGGCGTTAAACTCTTCGGCAGTAAGGTTACCAGAGTTATCGGTATCCATTTTTTCGAACTGTGATTTAGTTCTTTCAGCGATATGTTTGGTGATCGCTTGCTCCATTTCAGAGAGGCTGATCTGCCCGTCACTGTTGCTGTCGGCTTGGCTGAAGTGCGTTGCCTGAGAATTTTGCAATTCTTCCTGAGTGATCTGTCCATCTCCGTTGGTGTCAGCATCTTTTAAATGATTACTCCACTTGCCACCACCTGCGGCGAAAGCTGCCCCAGCAGTAAGAAAGGCAATGCTGGTTGCGACGATTAAAGTTTTTTTACTGATCATAATAATTTCTCCGGCATAAAATGTTTCATACTCATTCAACGCAAGGAAAATAGAAAACCGTCGCTTAATGTGTAAAAAATTATTCGAGGTCAATTTTACCTTCAATTAGATGGTCGAGACCAAGTTCAGGCAATTGTAGTCTGACAGATATGGGAAGGGTGGCTTTTCCGCTGACTTTCCCTGCTTCTAGCCCGTTGCGAATAGCAGCTTCAATCTCTCTTTGAGAGGTGATTCCTACTTTTTTGAGAAATTTACGAATATTCATGTTTAAGGCATCTTCGTTCATTTTATTCTCCGGTTTCGTCGTTATACATCATTAGTATATCTATTTTAGGTAGATCTGGTTGTTGAAATTGTAATCAATTCAGGGTTTTATGATTTCGCGATGCAATATTAAATCCAAAACAGGAGAACGCGATGGATGAGGTCATGGTTGTAACGGGCGGTAGCCGGGGTATAGGAGCGGCGATTTCTCGTACGGCTGCATCCAAAGGTTATGCTGTCTGTGTCAATTATCACAATCGATCATCTGAGGCAGAATCTCTGGTTGCCGAAATCAATAACAATGGTGGTCGCGCGGTCGCTTGTAAGGCTGATGTTTCCGATTTTGAACAAGTTGAAAATCTATTCCGATACACTGAAACTGAACTTGGTCCTGTTACGATGCTTGTAAATAATGCTGGTATCACAGGTAAAATTTGTCGATTTGACGAGGTTGATCCCCAGATTATGAACCAAGTTGTTGGTATCAATACGATGGGGGCACTCTATTGTTCTCAAGCCGCGGTTAAACGTATGTCGACAAGACATGGTGGAAACGGCGGCGTAATTGTAACGGTTTCCTCTATTGCAGCACGTCTTGGCTCACCTGGAGAATATGTATGGTATGCCGCTTCAAAGGCAGCGGTCGATGCAATGACAATAGGCTTGGCCAAGGAAGTCGGTGGTGAGGGGATCAGGGTCAATGCCGTCTCTCCCGGTATTATTGATACAGAAATCCACGCGTCAGGTGGGGAGCCGGGAAGGGTGGCGCGTATAGCGCCGATGATACCTTCTGGACGTGCGGGGACTGCCCAAGAAATTGCTAACGCCGTGATCTGGCTTGGCTCTGAAGAAGCCTCTTATTGTAATGGTACCATTCTTGATTGTTCAGGGGGGCGGTAATGCTTTTGCCGGTTAAATTTTTATCAATAAAATGGGTGTCTTTTATTTTTGGAATGCTTCTATGAGTGAAGGCCCGCTATTCCTCTATCGTGAAATGCGCAATTCAGGAGAACTTCGCCCGGACCAAACCCAGGAGTTGGCGGCTGAAAAGCTGCAGAGCCTTTACCTTGCCTTAAAAAAATATCAACCATCTACCGGGATGGGGGGCTGGAAAGAACGGCTTGGCCTCGGGCGTCGAAAGGTATCTCCGCCACAAGGGGTGTATTTTTTTGGCGGTGTTGGTACTGGAAAATCTACGATTATGGATATGTTTTTCTCCATAGCGCCTGTTGAAAAGAAAAGGCGGGTGCACTTTCATGCCTTCATGCAAGAAGTACAGGAACGATTACATAAGTGGCGCGAACGCCATAAGGGGACGCGCTCAGATCCATTACCAGATCTTGCGGAGGAATTGGCACAAGAAACTCTTTTGCTCTGCTTTGATGAATTCCACGTCGTAAATATTGCGGATGCAATGATCTTGGCGCGCTTATTCGAAGCCTTGTTTGAGAACGGAGTGGTGGTGGTGGCAACGTCTAATTGGCCACCAGATAGGTTGTATGAAAATGGGTTACAGCGTGAAAGTTTTCTGCCTTTCATTGATATCTTAAAAGAGAGATTAGACGTTCTTCAACTTGATTCCGGCATCGATTACCGTCTTGAACGGATGCGGAATTTACCCGTTTACCATACCCCTTTTGGTAAGGCTGCAGAGCAGGCTCTTGAAAGTACGTTCCTCACATTGACAGAGGGAGCAATCGCAGAACCGGAAATTCTTTTAGTTAAGGGGCGACATCTTGAGATTAGACGTGCCGCGCGAAATGTCGCATTTGTGAGTTTTGAGGAACTTTGTGCTGAAGCACTGGGACCAGGAGATTACCTAGCTGTTGCAGGACATTTTCATACAGTTATCATGTCTGGAGTACCCAATATGGGGCCCGACAATCGCGACAAGGCCCGGCGCTTTATGTCATTGATCGATGCTCTGTATGAGCATCGGTGTAACTTTGTCGTATCCGCTGCTGCGGAACCTGAAAATTTATATCCTGAGGGCGATGGCGCTTTTGAATTTGAGCGTACCGTTAGTAGATTACAAGAAATGCGATCTCAAGAATACATTGCTTTGTCTCACTTGGGGTAGTGTTAAGAGTTCGATAGTCGCAAGAATTGAGATTGTTGCGATTAAATGAAAAACAGAGGAAATACTTCCTTTTTTTCATAAAAAGCCTTAGACTTTTGGGGAGGGTTATTTCCTCTCCTGCCGAAGACTCGGAAAATCTGATCAGGAATTTAGATAATTATTCCTGATGTGTATCAATGACAGATATTGTACGAGTGGCACCATCCCAATAGCAATGTCTGAAGGGAGTAGATGCAAATGCTGAATCTGAAGAAAGTTGAAGCCCAATTGAGAACTCGAATGGAAGATCTTGGTGTTCGGGTTGACCAGATAGAGCATGATTTACGTGAACCGCATAGTCAGGACTGGGGTGAAAATGCCACCGAGAGCGAAGGTGATCAGGTTCTTGAGGGGCTTGAAGAGGCAGGATTGGGTGAAATTAATCAGATTCGTGCAGCCTTAACCCGTATTAAGAAAGAGACCTATGGAGTCTGTTCTGGTTGCGGAGAAGATATTCCTGAAGGACGTCTCACGGCTCTTCCCTATGCAACGACATGCGTAAATTGTGCAGAATAATTTTCTATTTCGAATTATTTTGAAGGAAAATGGCTGTTTTATGAGGTCACTTTTAGGTTAAATTGTGTCGTGTTTGTGTGCGTTGCAACAAAGCTCCTTGCCGAAACAGACCTTTCGCGTTAGGAATCCCACTATAATTATTGCGTAATTATTGCAGATTATTCTATCTGCTTCGCATGTTGGTCGAGGGCCCGATCGGGCCGAAGAAATCCGAATAGGGACAGAAATCATGGCACGTAAAAAGATCGCGCTTGTTGGTGCAGGTAATATTGGCGGGACTCTCGCTTTGCTGGCTGGAATGAAAGATCTGGGAGATGTTGTACTTTTCGATATCGCCGAAGGTATTCCGCAAGGTAAGGCACTTGATCTTGCTCAGCTTTCACCAGTTGAAGGGTTTGATGCTAACTTTAAAGGCGCAAATGACTACGCTGATATCGCTGGTGCAGACGTGGTTATCGTCACAGCGGGTGTTGCGCGTAAGCCGGGTATGAGCCGCGATGACCTTCTGGGTATTAACATCAAAGTTATGCAATCTGTTGGCGCGGGCATCAAAGAACATTGTCCAGATGCTTTTGTTATCTGTATTACCAACCCTCTGGACGCGATGGTTTGGGTTCTTCAGCAGGCATCAGGCCTTCCTACCAACAAAGTCGTGGGTATGGCTGGTGTTCTCGATTCCGCACGTTTCCGTCATTTCCTTGCGGATGAGATGAATGTTTCCGTCGAAGATGTTACCGCGTTTGTTCTTGGTGGTCACGGTGACACCATGGTTCCTATGGTGCGCCATTCAACAGTTGCTGGTATCTCTCTTCCTGAGCTCATCAAAATGGGTTGGATGAGCCAAGAGAAGTTGGACTCCATTGTTGAGCGAACCAAAAATGGTGGCGCTGAGATTGTTGGGTTGCTTAAAACGGGCTCTGCTTTCTATGCACCGGCTGCTTCAGCAATTTTGATGGCTGAGAGTTATTTGAAAGATAAGCGCCGTGTCCTGCCATGTGCTGCGTATCTTGAAGGTCAGTACGGCGTTGATGGTCTCTATGTCGGTGTTCCTGCTATCCTTGGTGAAAACGGGGTCGAGCGCATTGTTGAGATCGATTTGAACGAAACCGAATCTGCTGAATTGGCCAGCTCTGTTGACTCCGTTAAGGGTCTTGTTGCTGCGTGCAAAGAAATTCAATCAAAAGCTTAAGGTTAATTGTGCGACGCACCATTAACTCTGCTTAAGATTGTGGAAATTGAAAGGCGTTGAGGATCTTTGGTCCCAACGCCTTTCTTTTTTCCGACTATTCGCGTCATTTTATGTCAGTTTTCCGACAAATATTGCTGCGGTGCGGTTGCGCTCCCGGTTGGTGGTGTTAATCTATCGATAAGTATCACGCAGTATGCTGTTTTAGGAATAAAGAGTATATTATCACTATCCAGAGCTTTTCGGCTCTAATTGAATTCAAAAAATAAAAACAATTGAGGCTTTGTGGCGTCCCATGAACATTCATGAATATCAAGCTAAAGAGCTGCTGAGAAAGTACGGTGTAGCCGTTCCTAGAGGATCAGTTGCATTTACACCGGAAGAGGCAGAGAACGCAGCCCGCGAATTTGGCGGTCCAATCTGGGTTGTGAAATCCCAAATTCACGCAGGTGGACGTGGCGCTGGTCGCTTTACGGATGACCCCGAAGGCGATGGCGGAGTTCGTCTCTGCAAATCTCTAGATGATGTAAAAGAAAACGCACGCAAGATGCTCGGTCATACCCTCGTGACCAAGCAGACTGGCCCTGCGGGTAAAGAAGTAAAGCGCCTTTATATCGAAGAAGGTTGCGATATTAAGCGCGAACTTTATCTCGGCATGCTCATTGACCGTGCGACCAGCCGTGTAACGATTATGGCTTCAACCGAAGGCGGCATGGAAATTGAAGAAGTTGCAGAAGCAACTCCGGAAAAAATTCTCAAAGTGGCCATTGATCCAGTTGAAGGATTTATGCCTTACCACGGACGTAACCTTGCTTTTGGCCTAGGTCTTGAAGGTAAGCAGGTTAATTCTGCGGTTAAGTTCATGGCTACCATGTACAAAGCATTTATGGAACTCGACGCCAGCATCGTTGAGATCAATCCACTTGTGGTAACTGGTGCAGGTGACATTATTGCTCTTGATGCAAAAATGAACTTCGATGACAACGCTCTCTTCCGTCACAAAGATGTGGCAGGAATGCGCGATGAAGACGAAGAAGATGCCAAAGAACTCGAAGCTGCCCGTCACGAGCTTAACTACATTTCTCTTGATGGTGAAATTGGCTGCATGGTGAACGGTGCAGGCCTTGCGATGGCGACGATGGATATCATCAAGCTTTATGGTAGTGAGCCTGCTAACTTCCTTGATGTTGGCGGTGGCGCGACGAAAGAGCGTGTAACTGTTGCTTTCAAGATCATTCTTTCTGATCCAAACGTAAAAGGTATTCTTGTCAATATCTTTGGGGGCATCATGCGTTGTGATGTGATCGCCGAAGGTGTTGTTGCTGCTGCACGCGAAGTATCACTGAGTGTTCCTTTGGTTGTACGCCTTGAAGGCACAAATGTTGATCTTGGTAAGAAAATTATGGCGGAATCCGGTCTGCCGATTATCTCTGGTGATGATCTGGCTGATGCTGCTGCTAAAGTGGTCAAAGCCGTGAAGGAGGCCGCGTAACATGTCGGTACTTGTAAATAAGAATACTCGTGTAATCTGTCAGGGCTTTACTGGTGCTCAGGGAACGTTCCACTCAGAGCAAGCTGCCGCTTATGGCACTCAGATGGTTGGCGGTGTTACTCCGGGTAAAGGTGGCACAAGCCATCTTGATCTTCCTGTGTTCAACACTGTTGCCGAAGCCGTACACACAACAGAAGCGAATGCTTCGGTTATCTATGTACCGCCTCCGTTCGCTGGCGACGCAATTCTCGAAGCTGTTGATGCCGGTGTTGAGCTTATCGTTTGTATTACCGAAGGCATTCCAGTTCTGGATATGGTTCGGGTAAAACGTGCGCTGGTTGGCTCAAAATCCCGACTGATTGGCCCGAACTGCCCAGGCGTTATTACTCCAGATGAGTGTAAGATTGGTATTATGCCAGGCCACATTCATCAGCGTGGTAAAATTGGTATCGTTTCACGCTCAGGTACTTTAACTTATGAAGCCGTTGCTCAAACAACTGCTGCAAACCTCGGCCAGTCTACTTGTATCGGTATTGGTGGTGACCCTGTAAACGGGACCAACTTTATTGATTGTCTCGAATTGTTCCTCGAAGATGATGAAACCCAGGGTATCATCATGATCGGTGAAATTGGTGGTAGTGCGGAAGAAGAAGCAGCAGAATTTTTCGCAGCTTCAAAAGTGAAAAAACCAATCGCAGGATTTATCGCAGGTGTAACAGCACCTCCAGGACGTCGTATGGGGCATGCTGGTGCTATCATTGCTGGTGGTAAAGGTGGTGCAGACGACAAAATTGAAGCCATGAAATCTGCAGGCTTCCAAGTCGCTGATTCTCCTGCTAGTCTTGGCAGTACTATGCTGAAAGCGATGCAAGGATAAACAACCTAATTGAGAGGGAGCCGAACTGGTAACCTCCAGTTCGGTTACGTTTAAGATGGCGAACACCAACGTTGGGCATGAAGCCCGCTACTTTGGCCCTAAAGCCGGTGAACTGGCAGATCTTTATGCTCAGTTTCTAAGCAACCCCGCATCTATAGATGCGGGGTGGCAATCCTTCTTCTCAAACCTTGAAGATGATGCCAAGGACCTTTTGACTGGTATACGCGGTGCAGCACCTGCTATCGCAACCAGTACAACAACTGCTCCATTGAACGAAGACGAAAACCGTCGTGCAATTCTCGATTCTATTCGGGCATTGATGCTGATCAGGGCTTATCGTGTTCGTGGGCATTTGGAAGCTAATTTAGATCCTTTGGGATTGAAAAAAATTACGCCTCATCCTGAACTTGATCCCAGAGCCTATGGCTTTGGTGATGATGATATGGATCGCCCCATCTTCATTAATGGTGTCTTAGGGCTTGAGACCGCAACTCTGCGTCAGATCGTAGAGCGCGTGCGCAGAACTTACTGTGGGAAAATCGGTGTCGAGTTTATGCACATTCAAGAACCTGAGCAGAAAGCTTGGATTCAAGAACGTATCGAAGGCATAAATAACCGCACAGATTTCACTTCAAAAGGTAAGCATGCAATCCTTGAGCGTTTGGCTGCTGCAGAGATTTTCGAACAATTTCTTGGTAAAAAATACACAGGTACCAAACGTTTTGGACTGGATGGTGCCGAGACTATGGTTCCAGCTTTGGAGCAAATTCTCAAACGCGGTTCAGCTCTAGGTCTGGAAGAAGTCGTTCTTGGAGTTGCCCACCGTGGCCGCCTGAACATTCTTGCAAATCTGATGGGAAAACCCTTTCGCGCTATTTTTAACGAGTTTAAGGGCGGTGCTGCGAACCCGGAAGATGTTGGGGGATCCGGCGATGTGAAATACCATCTTGGAACCTCATCAGATCGCGAGTTTGATGGCAATTCCGTTCATTTGTCGTTGACGGCTAACCCGTCTCACCTCGAAGCTGTAGATCCTGTTGTCATTGGTAAGGTTCGGGCCAAGCAGGATCAGAAGAACGATGTCGATCGTACCAAGATCATGGGTATTTTACTGCATGGCGATGCGGCTTTTGCCGGGCAGGGTCTTGTTCCCGAAACTTTGGATCTTTCAGAGCTGGATGGTTACACCACTGGCGGGACGATCCACTTTATTGTGAACAACCAAATTGGTTTTACCACTGATCCGGTTCATTCCCGTTCTGGCCCGTATTGTACAGACGTTGCAAAAGCTATTCAGGCACCGATTATCCACGTCAACGGGGATGATCCAGAAGCTGTGGTTCACGTGGCACGAATTGCTATTGAATACCGCCAAACTTTTAAAAGCGACGTTGTCATCGACATGTTCTGTTATCGCCGTTTTGGCCATAACGAAGGTGATGAGCCTACATTTACCCAGCCACAGATGTATAAGAAAATTGCTCAACAACGCTCAGTGCGTGAACTCTATGCGGAACAGTTATCCGCTGAAGGGGCACTCACGAAGAGTGAAATTGATGCAATCAACAAATCTTGGTGGGATAAACTTGAAGAAGAGTTTGCTATCTCGGAGGGCTACAAGCCTAATAAAGCCGATTGGCTTGAAGGCAAGTGGGCTCATATGGGCGCCGTTCGTGGCTACGATGCTCGTCGAGGTGATACAGGCGTCAAGCTTGAACTTCTTAAAGAAGTTGGGGCTACACTTTGTAAAGTTCCGGATAAATTTAATATTCACCGCAAATTAACCCGCCAGCTCAAAGCCAAGAAGGCAATGTTTGAAACGGGTGAGGGTATTGACTGGGGCACAGCCGAAGCGCTCGCTTATGGTACTCTTCTTGTTGAGGGGCATCCGGTTCGTTTGTCGGGGCAGGATTGTAATCGCGGGACTTTCTCCCATCGTCACGCAGCCTGGATCGATCAACAGGACCAAACTGAATACAAGCCGCTTAACCATATTCGTGAAAGCCAAGCCCACGCTGAAATTATTAACAGCCCCCTTAGTGAGTTGGCCGTTCTTGGTTTTGAGTACGGCTACTCTCTTGCCGAACCTGATGCACTTGTTCTTTGGGAAGCTCAGTTCGGTGATTTTGTTAATGGTGCTCAGATTATTATTGATCAGTTCATCGTGTCGGGTGAATCGAAATGGCTCAGAATGTCTGGTGTCGTGATGCTTCTTCCTCACGGCTATGAAGGTCAAGGGCCTGAGCATTCATCTGGTCGGGTAGAGCGGTTCTTGCAATCTTGTGCAGAAGACAACATCCAAGTTGTTAACTGTACAACTCCAGCAAACTATTTTCACGTTCTGCGTCGTCAGATTCATCGCGGTTTCCGTAAGCCTCTAATCATTATGACGCCAAAATCTCTTCTACGTCATAAGCGCTGTATCTCAAATCTTGAAGATATGTTGCCAAACACGTCTTTCCACCGTGTCTTGCCTTGTAAACATACAGTAAACCCGCCCAGTAAAATTAAGCAGGTGGTTCTCTGTACGGGTAAGGTCTATTACGATCTGTTCGATGAGCGTGAAAAACGTGGCATGAATAATGTTCATCTTATCAGGCTGGAACAACTTTACCCGTTCCCTGCCGAGGCGCTTTCTCAAGCCCTAAAAGGATATGAGCATTGTGATCTTGTTTGGTGTCAGGAAGAGCATCGGAACATGGGTGCATGGTCCTTTGTATCTACCTTTATTGAGGAAGTTGCAGAGGAAATGGGCTTCAAACATATTCGTCCTCGTTATGCTGGTCGTAAGACGGCAGCTTCTCCAGCAACAGGTTCAGGTAAGAAGCACATTCTTCAGCTAGAATCTTTGCTTGAGGATGCCTTTACGCTTGGTAAGAAAGCCATGAGCCGGATTCAGACACGTAAAGCTGAAGAACTTGAAGCACGAGACGCAGCCGCAACTAAAGTTGAAAAACTGCGCCCGGTGGCAAAAGCCGGTGAATAATTGAAAAGGGTGGTCCTATGATGGATCACCCTTTTTTACATACTGCTTAGATAGTTAAGCAAAAAGCTCGATTAGAATATCTAAAAAAATAAACCAACATATATAGAGACAAAAAATGGCCACCGAAATTGTAGTTCCGGCACTTGGGGAATCTGTTACAGAGGCAACTGTCGCCAAATGGCTTAAACAGCCAGGCGAGGCCGTTGTCATGGATGAAGCGATCGTTGAGCTAGAGACAGACAAGGTTACTTTGGAAGTAAATGCTTCAGTTGCAGGTGTTCTTTCTGGAGTTTTTGTTCAAGAGGGTGACGATGTTGAAGTCGGCGCCGTTTTGGGATCAATCGGAGAGGGTGAAATATCCACGGCTCCTGTTCACAAATCTGCAGCACCTGCTGCTCCAGCACCAAAAAAAGAACCAGTAGAAGCACCTGCAGAAGCTGCTGTTGCGGCTTCGAGTGCAGTTGAAGCTACGGGTGATCCAGTTGAGATCCCTGTGCCCGTTTTAGGAGAGTCCGTTACCGAAGCCACAGTTGCACAGTGGATGAAATCTGTTGGGGACGCTGTCGCTCAAGACGAAGCAATCTGTGAGTTAGAAACAGACAAAGTCACTTTGGAAGTAAACGCACCTGTTGCTGGTGTTCTTACGGCGATAAATGCCGAAGCTGATTCTGATGTTGGTGTTGGAGCTATCCTTGGTGTGATTACGCCAGGTGGAGGAGGGGCAGCCTCTGCTCCTGCCAAAGCAGCCACGGCTCCAACAGTGTCAGCTCCAGCTGCTCAGAAAGAGGCAGCTGCCGTTAATGGTGCTGGTCTCGACCCTTCACAAATTTCAGGTTCAGGCGCTGGTGGAAAAGTTACCCAACAAGATTTGTTGTCGTTTCTCGAAACAAGCTCAGCGTCTGCTGCAATGACCCTTCCTCCAGCGGTTGCTAAACTCGTTGCTGAAAATGATCTCAATCCACATCAGATCAAAGGAACTGGGAAGGATGGAGCTCTGACCAAGGGGGATGTTCTCGAGCATTTGAAAAATCCTCCTGTGGCTCCTGCACCAGTAACTCCAGCTTCTGCTCCTACACCGACAGTTGCGGCACCAGCAGCTCCTACTGCTGCGAGAGAGTCACGCGAAAAAATGTCCAAGATGCGTAAAACCATCTCTCGCCGTCTCAAGGAAGCTCAGAATACGGCGGCAATGCTGACGACCTTCAATGAAATTGATATGTCAGCTGTTATGGCGGTGCGTAAGCAATACAAAGAAGGTTTTGAGAAAAAACACGGTGTGCGCCTTGGCTTCAACTGTTTCTTTGCCAAAGCGGTTGTTCAGGCCATGCAAGATGTCCCCGCCGTTAATGCGCGTATTGACGGTGATGACATCGTCTATAACCATTTCTTTGATATCGGCATGGCGGTTTCGACTCCATCCGGCTTGATGGTTCCAATTATTCGTGATTGTGATCAGAAGAGCTTTGCAGAGATTGAAGGCAGTCTTGGTGATCTGGCGAAAAAAGGACGCGATGGCAAGTTGGGCATGGATGACATGACCAATGGCAGCTTTACCATTACAAATGGTGGCGTTTTCGGATCTTTGCTTTCAACCCCGATCCTTAACATGCCTCAAGGCGGTATTCTGGGACTTCATAAAATCGAAGAACGTCCCGTTGCTATCAATGGTCAAGTAGTCGTGCGTCCGATGATGTATACGGCTCTCAGTTATGACCATCGTTTGATCGATGGCCGCGAAGCCGTGACCTTCCTTGTACGGATTAAAGAGTGCATGGAAGATCCACAACGTCTCTTGCTCAGTATGTAAGCTGTTGTATTAAAAGGGAGGCTTCGGCCTCCCTTTTTTGTTTCCAGTGTTGGGTGCGACAGATACTTGGTGCTGTCATGTTTTCCGGATATGATGACTTTTCATTGGCATAGAGTTTCCTTGGTGTGGGACTTGGATTGGGGTTGAGTATGGACGATGCGTCACTGAACTTTAACGATTTGATTGATCGTAGTGGTCATGCAGATTTTGAGTTGGATCTTACGGGACTGGATCTCCGACATTCACTTGAATCCATCCGGCAGATGATCGAGCGACAGCGCCGTCGTCGTCGTATTCGCTCTGTACTTATCCGGTTAGATCCGCCTGTTCCCGGCAATGGTGAAACGTTGTTTAGACCTGTCGGAAAACATCTGGTTGAGCTTTTAAAAAAAGAGATGGTTTCCCGCGTAAAGCCGTATGCGGATGAGGAGTGCTCTGGATTTGTGGTGCACCTTCCCGCTGGTAAAGAAACTGATTTGGAAGAGCCAAAAGAAACCGAGGAATAAAAAAAGACCTCTGATATGAGGACATATCAGAGGCGAGGTGCTCACCCAACTGGGGGTGAGGAGTAGGCTCTTTAAAAAGGGCAGAGTATTACAGGGAGTCAAAGAACACCCCGCCCTTTAAGCCTCAAAATTCAGATCTACACACCTGAATTTTGTGATTCAGCATCTTGTTCAATTACTTGTCGTTTTGCGAAGTACTCTTTCGTCAGTTTGAAGACGATAGGACTTAGAAGTAAGAGCGCAATCAGGTTTGGCAGTGCCATCATCGCATTAAGCGTATCAGACAAGAGCCAAACGAAATCGATTTTCAATAAGGCTCCAACCAATACAGCAGCACACCAGATAACTCTGTAAGGCATGATTGCTTTCACGCCAAAGAGGAAAGTAATGCACTTTTCCCCGTAGAAGCTCCAACCGAGAATGGTTGTGAAGGCAAAGACTGAAAGCACGATCGCAATCATATAGCCGCCAACGCCTGGGAGAGCGGTTTCAAAAGCCAGAGCAGTTAGGGGAGCCCCAGTTTCACCGCTGGTCCACATGCCGCTTGTAATGATAGCAAGTCCGGTAATAGAGCACACAATAATGGTATCAATAAAAGTGCCGAGCATGGCAATCAAACCCTGTCTTACAGGGTCATTTGTAGTTGCTGCAGCATGGGCGATAGGTGCACTGCCTAGGCCTGCCTCGTTAGAGAAGACACCACGTGCGACACCAAAGCGAATGGCGAGCCAGACTGTTGCTCCGGCAAAGCCACCTGCGCCAGCAACTGGAGTGAAGGCGTGGGTAAAGATAAGATCCAGCGCAGTTGGGATCTCTGCGGCATTGATAAGCAATACAACAAGTCCGCAAGCAACGTATATGATTGCCATGGCAGGTACGAGTTTACCTGCAACAGAACCAATGCGCTGGATACCGCCAAGGATAACCGCAGCAGTTAAGACGAAGAGCACAATACCCGTAATCATGCTCGGAACGCCAAAGCTCGTTTCAATGGCTGAGGCAATAGAATTGGCCTGAACCATGTTGCCGATACCAAAACCCGCTATGGAGCCAAAAATAGCAAATGTAGGTGCAAGCCAGTACCAACCCTTACCTAGACCATTCTTGATGTAGTACATCGGGCCACCGACATGATTTCCGAGATCATCGACTTCGCGGTATTTTACAGCGAGAACAGCCTCAGCATATTTGGTGGCCATGCCAACGAGTGCTGTACACCACATCCAAAACAAAGCCCCGGGGCCGCCAATGAAAATAGCAGCAGCAACACCGGCAATATTCCCGGTACCAATTGTCGCCGATAGTGAAGTCATCAGGGCGTTAAAAGGACTAATTTCCCCTCCGCTTGGTGTTTTTTCTCTGCCTTTCCATAGCAGTAAAAATCCAAAACCGATTTTTCGAAGCGGCAGGAAAAATAAACCAACCTGTAGGAATAAACCTGTTAGAAGGATAAGGGCGAGCATTGGCGCGCCCCAGACAATACCATTGATATCGTTTAATATATTCGTGAGTAGTTCTAAAGCTTCCATAGCTATCCCCTAGTTCGCTTGTTCTAAAGCAAGCGAAACTGTTGATGTGCGCGGTCTGCTGGAACGACACACATACAATGCGTTGACACTGGTTACTCTGCTGGGAGCTGTATTATGAAATCGTTGTTCGATTTCTGATTTTGGCCGTTTTATCCTATCGGAAACATTTCTGCAATACGGGAATCTATTTTCTTGTAATAAAAATATGTGAATGGTGCGTGATTGAATTAAAATTTCTTATGTATCAATTGCTTAATATGGATGAGGGGTGGATACCCAGATGATGACAGCATCTTTTTCACTGGTTGAGATACAGGCATGGCCCATACCGCTATCGTAATAGAGGCTGTCGCCTTCATTCAGTGTAATGGCTTCATAAAACTCTGAGTAAAAAGTCAGTTCCCCCTCTAGAACGTAGAGAAACTCTTCTCCATTGTGACGCACCAGTTCGCCAAAATCAGCCATGGAGCGCGCGTGAATAGTACTTTTAAATGGGATCATCCGCTTGTTGATGATTTCGGTACAAAGAAGCTCATGTTCATATGTGGCGGTAGGATGAGGTTTGCCCTCACCCTTACGGGTTACTGTCTTTCGTCCAACATTCTTTTGTGTGTCGCCCTTGGTAAAGAGTTGGGGTATATCGATTTCCATCCCTGCTACCAGTTTCTGGACAACTTCAAATGTTGGAGACATCTGATCGTTCTCGATTTTTGAGAGGGTTGACCGGGCAAGTCCTGTTCTTTTGGATGCCTCTTCTAAAGTCCAGTTTCTTCTTTTGCGGACATCCCGGAGTCTCGCCCCTAATTTCAAAGGTTCGAGGGTTTGCTCTGCCCCAGAAATGGTGGCTCTAGGTTCTATAATTTTATGTGTTTCTTTTTTGTTCATCCCGCACCCCAATTCCCTGATTTTTATATTTTTATTAGATGCTATTCAGTAACAACTCAGAAAATTACATATTGTTTCCGATAAGAAATATTTGATTGCTATCGGAATATTAGCTAATCTCGTCTTGTTTGTGAACGTTTTTTATTTCTGCGGCTTAAGCAGAGCAAACGTAGCCTTGAGCATATCAGTGATTATTTCTGTTATTTTATCACTTCAAGGCTATGTGCATCAGGTTTCCTATGCTATCCAGATTATTGAAATCAAATAGCTTATAGCCGACCTGTCGCAATCTCTGTGCGTCATGGTTATGGGGGGAAGCCCTCAGGACACTGAAAGGATCTATAGTAAAATGAGTGAAGCTCTCTACGATCTGGTCATTATTGGTGGTGGCCCGGGTGGGTATGTTGCCGCAATTCGCGCAGCACAATTGGGGCTTAAGACAGCATGTGTTGAAGGGCGAGGCGCCTTGGGTGGTACCTGCTTGAATGTTGGGTGTATGCCGTCAAAGGCATTGCTGAACTCGTCTGAAAAGTATGTGGATGCTCAAAAACACTTTGCCGAACACGGTATTAAGGCAAGTGTTGAGCTTGATTTGGAAACAATGCTGGGTCGCAAAGACAAGGTCGTAGACGATCTGACCAAAGGTGTTGAGTTTCTTCTGAAGAAGAACAAAGTTGATTACATCAAGGGCTGGGGCTCTATCCCCAAAGCGGGTGAAGTCGTTGTTAAAGGCGATGATGGCGAACAAACTCTGAAGACCAAAAATATCTTGGTTGCAACAGGCTCAGAATCTACGCCACTTCCTGGTATTGAAACAGACGAAGATCAAATCGTAACCTCAACAGGGGCACTTTCGCTAAAGAAAGTTCCTGAAAGCATGGTTGTTATTGGCGCTGGCGTTATTGGTCTAGAGCTTGGTTCCGTCTGGTCTCGTCTTGGTGCTAAGGTTACCGTCGTTGAGTTTCTTGACCAAATTCTTCCTGGCATCGATGAAGAAACAGGCAAGCTTGCTAAGCGCGTTCTCACCAAGCAAGGCTTGAAATTCAAGCTTGGTATGAAAGTGACAGGTGCAAAAAAGGCGGGCGGCAAGGTCAAGTTGACCATGGAATCCGTGAAAAAAGGTAAAGTTGAAGAGCTCGAAGTTGATACCGTTCTCGTTGCAATTGGCCGCCGGGCTTATACTAAAGGTCTTGGTCTTGAGGAACTGGGTGTTGCTATGGAGCGTGGGATTGTCCAGGTCGACGGTAACTTCAAGACTTCCGTGGATGGTATCTATGCCATTGGCGATTGCGTTCCTGGACCGATGCTTGCACATAAAGCCGAGGAAGATGGTGTCGCTTGTGTGGAAACACTGGCGGGGCAACATGGTCATGTGAACTATGCATTGGTTCCTGGTGTTATTTATACACATCCAGAAATTGCATCCGTTGGGAAGAGTGAAGAAGCTTTGAAAGAAGCTGGAGTTGCTTACAACGTTGGGAAATTCCCATTTAGTGCCAACAGCCGTGCGCGTTGCATGGGCGAATCAGATGGCCAAGTGAAAATCCTCTCAGATGCGACGACGGACAAAGTGCTTGGGGTTCACATCATTGGTCCGGTGGCTGGTGAGCTGCTTTCAGAAGCTGTGGCTGTGATGGAATTCGGGGGATCTGCCGAAGATATTGCGCGGACTTGTCACTCTCACCCAGGATTGAGTGAAGCCGTTAAGGAAGCCGCCATGGCGGTTGATAAACGTGCGATCCATATGTAGTTTCAAGTTAAGTTATTTTCTTATCTTGATGATCAAAGGGGCGGCGGGTTGCTGCCCCTTTTGTTTTATCTAAAGCAAAGATAAAGGCGTGCGCATAATTATCGCTGGACAAACTCCTGTCCTCGCCGATTATCATCTCTGCGTGAGGTAGGAGATCATTGATGACGTTGGACGGCAGTACGACAAAAAGAGCAACGGCGCTTATCGCGGTCATGTGTCTATCCCAAGTCCTTGGCATGCTAGACAATGCGACATTCTCTGCACTTATCATCTTGTTTCAAAAAAAATGGCTTCTGACCAATACTGAAATTGGCTGGATCAGTGGAATTTATTACGGCGGCTATGCTGCGGCGGTTCCTTTGCTTGTTGCTCTTACCGACAGAGAAGACGCGCGACGAATTTATCTCTATTCAATGGCTCTAGGTGGTTTTGCGGCCCTTGGTTTTGCGCTTCTCGCTGAAGGTTTTTGGACAGCGATGCTCTTTCGCCTTTTCGCGGGGGTAAGTCTCGCCGGTACTTATATGGTGGGCTTAAAACTCCTCACTGATCTTGTGAGTGAAAAGAAACAGCAAAGCCGCGCGGTAGCTTATTATACGGCCCACTTTGCCATTGGCACCGGAGTATCCGTCTTTGTCGCAGGGGAGGTCTGGCAACTATGGGGCTGGCAGTGGTCTTTTCTTGTTGCTGGGATTGGCAGTTTCTTTGCCTGGATTGTCGTTTTATTTTTTGTCGCAAAAGGGCATAAGCCTGAACATCATATCCCGCTTAAAGAGCTCATCGATTTTCGTCCTGTCATCGCCAATCGTCCGGCCCTTGGTTATATCTTTGCCTATGCAGCTCATCTTTGGGAGCTCTTTGCATTTAGGGCATGGTTGGTTGTGTTTCTGGTTTTCTCTCTCTCCTTGCAGCCCGTGGATAGTTTTAACTGGAGCCCAACTCAAATTGCATCCTGGGTGTTTTTGTTGGGATTGCCAGCAAGTGTTATCGGCAATGAATTCTCTGTGCGTTTTGGCCGAAGAAAGCTCCTGACTTTTGTTATGGTTTTGTCGGCGGCCGTTGGTTTCACAATTGGATTTTCTGCCAGCCTTCCCTTTGTTGTAGTGATTGCCGGCTTTACAATTTATGGAATTACGACAACTGCAGACTCGTCCTCTTTGACGTCAGGGATCGTTGCCAATTCGGATCCCAAGCGTAAAGGGGCTACCATGGCGTTGCAGTCTCTGGCTGGTTTTGCTGCTGGATCGCTTTCTCCAATCGTTTTTGGCGCCGTGCTTGACTTGTTCGGTGGATCTGAAAATTCCCTAGCGTGGGCGGCGGCTTTCTCGACAATGGGGATCGGTGTGCTTTTGGGGCCGCTGTTTATCCACAAGCTTGGTCGGAGCGAGCCTTTATCTAAAGGAAGTTGATTAGCCCTTTAAAGCGCTGGGATGCGCCTTGTCGTACACCTTCAATAACTCATCCGCATCGACATCCGTATAGCGTTGGGTTGTGGATAGAGATGCGTGTCCCAATAGCTCTTGGATGGCGCGTAAGTCTCCGCCGTTGGCCAGGAGGTGAGTTGCAAAGCTATGGCGCAAGGCATGCGGGGTGGCTGTTTCTGGAAGACCAAGTGCTCCGCGCAGTTTTTGGGTTTGGAGCTGGATAATTCGGGCAGATAGACGCTTGCCTTTGACGCCGAGGAAGAGGGCGTCATTTGGGTTTCTACTAAAGGGGCAGGCGGCCTGGTAGGCTTCGATGGCTTCTCTTACAACAGGTAGTATTGGCACCAAACGTTCTTTTTGGCCCTTGCCTACGATGCGAAAAACATCCTGATTTTTATTGGGGGCGTCCTCCTGGTTAAGGGAGAGAGCTTCTGAAATACGAAGTCCGCAGCCATAAAGTAAAAGTAAAACTGCCTGATCTCGCAAGCCGACCCACCCGTCTTCCTGCAGGCTGGGGCTTTCTTCCATAACCCGTTTAGCTTCTTCTTTTGTCAGTGCTTTGGGGACCGTTTGAGGACGTTTGGGGGTTCGCAATATATCTAGAGCGTGATTATTAATCAGATCCCGTCGATTGAGCCATTTATAAAACCCTCTAACGGCGGACAGTGATCTGGCTGTTGATGTCTTGCTGAGTTCTTGCCCTGCGCGTGCGGCGAGCCAAGATCGAAAATCACGTGTCTGTAGCGCGTTGAGTGTTGCTAAAGATGTAATTTGGCCACGATGATCTGCGAGGAAAAGCAGAAAGCTTCTGATATCGTGGCCATAGGCTTCAAGAGTATGGTCAGAAGAGCGCTTTTCTGTTGCGTGCCATCTTAGCCAGCCTTCGAAAGCCTCATGGACATCATCAGCCCAAGGGATAGGTGTAAGATCTAGCCCGTCTGTGTTTTCTATTTGAGTTGCGTCCTTTATTCGGGGAGTTTCAGCCATGTCCGAATGGTATTTTCTATCACAGAGCCGATAAAACGGATCAATTCCGTTCCCTGGCCGGGCTCAAACTGATCATCGCGCTGAGACCCAAAAGCCAACATGGCTGGTGGAGTGGTCGACGATATGTTTAGGCGAATAAGGGCATCAGATTGTATCAAGGGTGCCATGGTACCGTAAAGGCATACATCTCCTTCAATATGATCGCGAAGGATTGCGGGTTGTCCGCCTCCGATCAGGCCGTCAACCATACCCGGTAAGAGGCAGGATATGCCTTCTACCGGAGCCGCAACATCTGCCTCACCTGGTTGCTCAACGCCAATAGCAATGGCATCCATTCCCATAATAATGGGAAGCTCTGTGCTGATAACATCAATGAGATGTTCAAAATTTTTCGCAGATATCAGGGCTTTGACTGCACGGTGTGTTCTGTCTTGGGTTAGTTTGTTGTGGTGACTTCTCGTGATGACGAGATCACGTTCTCTCGTCACGAGGTCAAGTTTATTGCGAAGCTTCTCGATCAAATATTGCTGAAGATCGGCAAGACCGCGCCCTTCTGTTTTTCCGGGGATTTCGAGAGAATCAATGATCTGTGGATTCTGCACCAGAAAATCCGCGTGCTGGCGTAGAAATTTCTCTACATGACGCGCAGTGATAAGAGGCTCTTTTTCCGTCGCCGTCTTAACATCCTGAGAAGGGCTGCTCATAGTCTTCGTTCCTAGCGTTGTCGCTTATAGTATTGTCTGACCCGTCTTTTCCCAATCAGCCATAAAAGCTTCGAGGCCGCGATCTGTAAGTGGGTGCTTAAACATAGCACGAAGAACAGCTGGTGGTATTGTCGCGGTATCAGCGCCCATTTTAGCGGCTTCAACGATGTGCAGTGGGCTACGTGTAGACGCAACAAGTACTTTGGTTGTCAGTTCTGGATAGGCATTGTAAATTTCGACGATATCAGAAATCAGGAGCAGTCCATCCTGAGCAAGATCGTCAAGACGCCCAATAAACGGAGATACATAAGTTGCACCTGCTTTGGCAGCCAATAGAGCTTGTGCGGCAGAGAAGCAAAGCGTCACGTTTGTAGAGATGCCTTCGTCTGAAAATGTTTTACAAGCTTTCAGTCCATCGGGGGTAAGCGGAAGCTTAACGACAATGTTGTCTGCAAGAGCGGCAAGTTTACGGCCCTCTGCAACCATGCCTTCGTATTCAAGTGATGTAACCTCGGCGCTGATAGGACCGGAAACAATTTCAGCAATTTCTTTGATGACTTCAATAAACTGGCGGCCGCTCTTTGCAATCAAGGACGGATTAGTTGTTACGCCATCCACAAGACCGGTTGCTGCAAGTTCGCTAATTTCGTTGATATCCGCAGTGTCGATAAAGAATTCCATCAATAACCTCATAATAAATCTGGTTCTGCTTGGTGAGACCAAGGGATAGGTCATCACGATGTGCAGAAAAATATGTCTGCCCCAAGATAACGCCTCGACGCCTGAGGTCCAGAGTTCCGTGTTAAATAAAGTCGTCTATTTAAAATAAGGGGTGCTGTACTTTTATTCCTGTTTTGAAAATTTAGGTGTTTTCTTTCTTGTCATAGCGGAGACAATCGGCAGGGTGAACGTTAATTTTTATGGGTATGAGGGTAACGATTCGTGTTTGAAAGTGGCAGCGATCTGACATTGTTTGATCAGAACATTGAAAAGCCGCTTCGTTGTCGAGTGCAGGTTATCTTACCTATAGATCGTCCCTACGACTATATCTTGCCTTATGGGCCTGATGGCCAACAGATCGCTCTGGAGCCAGGTCAAATCGTTCAGGTCCCTGTCGGGCGGCGGATTCTCCCCGGTGTGGTCTGGGATGGTGCCGCGGATGAAGATGTTCCTCTCAAGAAGCTGAAAGAAATAGTCAGTGTTTCTGAGGCGCTTCCCCTGAAGGCTGAACTGCGAAAATTTGTAGAATGGGTCTCCTCTTACACCTTGTCTCCGCAAGGTTCTGTTCTGAAAATGGCTTTATCGGTGCCTCAGGCATTGGAAACGATTGTTGGTCAAAAGCTCTATCGCCGAGTAATTGAGGCAGAAGTCCCAGATGGTTTTCGGATCACAGCAGCGCGACAACGCGTGCTTGATGTTGTTCAAGATAGTGGTGGCTGGGCGATAGGGGATCTGGCCAAGGAAGCTGCGGTGTCTAATCCCGTGGTTAAAGGCCTAGAGCAAGCGGGCTTTCTCGAAAGCTTTTATGATGCCCCAGATTTTTCCTTTCAAACCCCAAAGCCAGATATAAAAGGCCCAAAGCTTTCGGAAGGGCAAAGAGAGGCCGCGGATGATCTGATGGCCCGTGTTCGAGAGCACACGTTTTCGACGGTCCTTTTGGATGGCGTTACGGGCTCGGGTAAGACCGAGGTTTATTTTGAAGCTGTCGAGGCTGCAATGAAAGAGGGGCGGCAGGTTCTGGTCTTGCTCCCAGAGATAGCTCTTTCAAGTCAATGGCTCGATCGCTTTGAGCAGCGATTCGGCGTTGCACCTGCAGAATGGCATTCTGAGCTTTCGCCAGCTCTCCGACGCAAAACGTGGCGCGCCGTGTCAGAAGGCAAAGCGCCCGTGGTGGTTGGGGCCCGCTCCGCTCTTATTCTTCCCTATGAGAATTTAGGCCTCATTATTGTCGATGAAGAGCATGAAGGTTCCTTCAAGCAAGAGGACGGAGTCTATTACCATGCCCGTGACATGGCTGTGGTTCGGGCTAAATGTTGTTCTTGTCCTGTTGTTTTGGCCTCGGCTACTCCCGCACTTGAAACCATGATTAATGTGCAAAACGGTCGATATGATCGACTTGTTCTTCCTGATCGTCACGGTGGCGCTGGGATGCCTGATGTTGAGCTGATTGATTTACGGTTTGATAAGCCTGAGCGTTTGAACACGGGGCCAGGTTGGTTGTCCCAGGCTCTTCGTGGGGCCATCCGAAAGACATTGGACGCTGGCGAGCAGGCCATGCTCTTTCTGAATAGGCGAGGATATGCGCCACTGACACTTTGCCGGACCTGTGGTCATCGCATGCAGTGCCCGCATTGTACCGCCTGGCTGGTTGAGCATCGTCGGTTCGCAAGGTTACAATGTCATCACTGTGGTTTTAATGCAGCTTTACCCGATATATGCCCCTCTTGTGCCGCAGAAGATACGTTGGTGGCTTGTGGACCTGGGGTGGAGCGAATTGTCGAAGAAGCCAAAAAGCTGTTCCCAGATGCCAATGTTGCCTTGATGGCAAGTGATACGATGACATCTCCTGCCGCCACCCGTGAAATGATAGAGAGCGTACAGAACAGGGAAGTCAATTTGCTTGTAGGTACGCAGGTCATGGCCAAAGGGTATCACTTTCCTTATTTGACATTGGTGGGTGTCGTTGATGCTGACCTCGGATTATTTGGAGGTGACCTTCGGGCGGCTGAGAGAACTTTTCAGCTTCTGCATCAGGTGGCTGGTCGTGCTGGTCGTGCTGAGCATAAAGGACGGGTACTTCTTCAGACATCAGATCCCAACCACCCCGTAATGCAAACTCTCAAGGCGGGTGATCGTGACAAGTTTCTCGAACAGGAAGCTGAAACCCGTGCCAGAGGTCATTTGCCTCCCTTTGGACGTCTGGCGGCCATTATCATATCTGGTCCAGATGAATCTGAACTGGATAACTTTTGCGCAAGCCTAGCACGAGCGATTCCGCAAATTGAAGGGGCGCAAATTCTTGGGCCAGCTCCAGCTCCGCTTGCTTTACTTCGTGGAAAGTTCCGGCGTCGATTCCTGATAATGTCTAAACGTGCTATCGCGCCTCAGGGGATCGCAAAAGAATGGCTTGGTCGGGTAAAGCCTTCCTCTCGTATCAGAGTAGTGGTTGATATCGACCCTTATTCGTTTTTATAAATCAAAATCTGATAAAGCGAATATTATTGATCTTTGAGATTCTGAGGCGATGGCTCGATGTTATTTCCATATTGGAAAAGTTTTTTTTTACAGCAAAGATTCCCTAAAAACAGAATCTTAACGGTGTATTTTTAAGGATAAACAGGGACTTCCCAGTGTTTGATGAAGGTTTGTTCGAGTGCAGTTGCGAAAAAGAGCGCAATAAAACCTCAAATCTTTCATCTGACTCGCTTGAAACCCTGTTATGTCTGTGATACCAAACCCGCGCCTGATGATTAGTACTCATCGTACTTTTCGTAGCGAAAGAATTTCGGCTTCACTGAAAGACGACCTGTTCGGGCAGGGTCAATTTCTGGTTTATCTTGGGGGCAATCGGCTTGGCAGGCGAAAACACTAGCTTGAATGGCTTGGCAGGGCGCTATGCATTAGCGCTGCTGGGAATTGCCGAGGAAAAATCTGCATTGGATGCAGTGGCTGAAGATCTGGTTGGCTTGAAACAACTCGTTTCAGGTAGCTCTGAACTTCAGGATTTGCTCAGCTCTCCGCTCTATACACGCGACCAGCAGGTAAAAGCGTTTTCAGCAATACTCGACAAAGCGGGTGTCAATGAAGTGACACATAACTTTGTAATGGTTGTTGCTGAAAATCGTCGACTTGCTGTTTTGGCAGACATGGCAGACGCTTATTTGGCGGAACTGGCGCGTCGCCGCGGTGAGATTCGGGCTAAAGTAACAGCAGCACACGAATTAACTAAGACACAACAGAAAGCAATTGCAGATGCTCTTAAGGCTTCTGTAGGTGGTTCTGTTGAAGTTGACGTAACTGTCGATGAAACATTAATCGGGGGCATGATTGTGCAGGTTGGTAGCCGCATGGTTGATAGCTCCTTACGTACAAAACTTCAGAGACTTGAACTGATGATGAAAGGGGTTGGGTAATGGATATCCGCGCCGCTGAAATCTCTACCATTCTCAAAAACCAGATTGAAAACTTCGGTGCAGACGCCGATGTTGCCGAAGTAGGCCAAGTTCTTTCTGTGGGTGATGGTGTGGCTCGCATTTATGGTCTGGACAATGTTCAGGCTGGCGAGATGGTGGAATTTGCTAATGGTATTCGGGGCATGGCTCTTAACCTTGAGGTCGACAACGTTGGTGTCGTTCTGTTTGGTGATGACCGTGGTGTTAAAGAAGGCGATACAGTCAAACGTACCGGCTCTATTGTTGACGTACCTGCAGGTAAAGGCCTGCTTGGTCGCGTTGTCGATGGTCTCGGTAATCCGATTGACGGCAAAGGCCCTCTAAAGGATGTTGAACTTACGCGTGTGGAAGTAAAGGCCCCTGGCATTATTCCACGTAAGTCTGTTCACGAGCCGATGCAGACTGGTATTAAGTCTATCGATAGTCTTATTCCGATTGGTCGTGGACAGCGTGAGCTGATCATTGGTGACCGTCAGACTGGTAAGACTGCGATTGCTCTGGATACGATCCTGAACCAAAAAGTAACAAATGATGCTGCTTCTAGCGAAAGCGAAAAGCTTTTCTGCATCTATGTTGCTGTTGGTCAGAAGCGTTCCACTGTTGCCCGTTTGGTTAAGACACTTGAAGACAATGGCGCTATGGAATATTCCATCGTTGTTGCTGCGACTGCTTCTGACCCTGCACCGCTTCAGTTCCTTGCTCCATATACTGGCGCAGCCATGGGTGAGTACTTCCGCGACAACGCAATGCACGCTGTGATCGTTTATGACGATCTTTCCAAGCAGGCTGTTGCTTATCGTCAGATGTCTCTACTACTTCGTCGTCCTCCTGGACGTGAAGCTTATCCTGGTGACGTTTTCTATCTTCACTCCCGTCTTCTTGAGCGTTCATGTAAATTGAACGACGATCACGGTGCAGGCTCTTTGACTGCGCTTCCAGTGATCGAAACTCAGGGTGGTGACGTTTCTGCCTTTATTCCGACGAACGTGATTTCGATTACGGATGGTCAGATTTTCCTAGAAACAAACCTCTTCAACAAAGGTATCCGTCCAGCTGTGAACGTTGGTCTCTCGGTTTCCCGTGTTGGTTCTTCTGCGCAGATCAAGGCTATGAAGCAAGTTGCTGGTAGTATTAAACTTGAGCTCGCTCAGTATCGTGAAATGGAAGCTTTCTCTCAGTTCGCTTCTGATCTCGATGCGGCTACTCAGCGTCTGTTGGCCCGTGGTTCTCGTTTGGTCGAGCTCCTCAAGCAGCCACAGTACAAACCGCTGACGGTTGAAGAGCAGGTTGTTGTTATCTTCTCAGGCGTGAAGGGTTATCTCGACGCGATTGAGGTGAAAATGATCAGTCACTTCGAAGAAAAACTTCTTTCTGAAATTCGTGGCAATGGCCAAGATATTCTGGAAGCTATTCGTAAAGACAAAGCTCTTTCTGCTGATACAGAAGGCAAGCTGAAATCGTTCATGGATAATTTTGCCAAGACTTTTGTATAACGGATTGGCAGTCCAGAGTTTAATGGCTGTGGGAAACGAATAACGACATGGCAAACTTAAACGATCTGAAACTTAGGATCGCTAGCGTTAAGTCAACGCAAAAGATCACTTCGGCTATGAAGATGGTTGCTGCGGCTAAGCTGCGCCGTGCACAAGAACAAGCTTTGGCATCCCGCCCATACGCAGAGCGTATGGAACGGATGCTAGGTTCTCTTGCTGCATCTGCAGGTAAACAGCCAGGAGCATCTCCTCTTCTTGTTGGAACAGGTAAAGATGACGTTCATTTACTCATCGTAGCCGCGGCTGACCGCGGTCTTTGTGGTGGTTTCAATACAAATATTGTAAAGGAAGCACGCAAGAAGGCTCATGAGCTGATCAAGGCTGGTAAAACTGTAAAGTTCTACTGTATTGGTCGTAAATCTCGTGACCAGCTACGACGTGAATTTGGATCCAGCATCGTTGATACCATTGAAGATATCGCAAAACCTAGTTTAGGTTTTGATAAGGCAACGACCGTATCTGACTACGTTTTGAGAATGTTTGATGCTGGTGAATTTGATGTTTGCACGATCTTCTATGCGAAGTTCAAGTCTGTAATCGTTCAAATTCCTTCTGCTCAACAGTTGATTCCGTTTGAAGCTGAGGGCGATGCGGATGCATCTGGTCTTGCTGATGGCGGTATCTATGATTACGAACCATCGGACGAGAAAATCCTGAAAGATTTGTTGCCTCGCAATATCTCAATCCAGATTTTTAAAACGATGCTTGAAAATGCCGCTAGTGAGCACGGTGCTCGTATGTCTGCTATGGACAGTGCGACCCGTAACGCTGGCGAGATGATTGATCGACTGTCGATTAAGTATAACAGAACACGTCAAGCAAACATCACAAACGAGTTGATTGAAATTATCTCCGCCAAAGAAGCTCTCTAATTTTAGAGAGCTCTGGCAAGCGCACTGGCTAAGGAGTGACACTAAATGGCTGATAAGAATATCGGTAAGATCACACAGGTCCTCGGACCGGTGGTTGACGTTCAATTCTCAGGTGGAAACCTTCCTGAAATTTTGGGCGCTCTAGAATTACAGAATGATGGCAAACGCCTTATTCTTGAAGTTGCCCAGCACTTGGGTGAGAACACGGTTCGTACCATTGCGATGGATGCTACTGACGGCCTTATGCGCGGTCAGGAAGTCGTTGATACTGGCGATGCGATTAAAGTTCCAGTTGGCCCAGAAACTCTGGGTCGTATCATGAACGTTATTGGTGAGCCAATTGACGAACGTGGCGAAATTGGTAACAAAGTCTCTTTCCCAATTCACCGTGCTGCGCCGAAATTTGACGAACAAGCAACTGATGCTGAGATCCTGGTAACAGGTATTAAGGTTATCGATTTACTCTGCCCTTATTCTAAAGGTGGTAAAATTGGTCTCTTCGGTGGTGCTGGTGTTGGTAAAACCGTGACAATCATGGAATTGATCAACAACATCGCGAAAACACACGGTGGTTACTCTGTGTTTGCTGGTGTTGGTGAGCGTACTCGTGAGGGTAACGATCTTTACCATGAGATGATTGAAGGTGGCGTTATCAACCTAGAAGGCGACAGTAAATGTGCGCTTGTCTATGGTCAGATGAATGAGCCTCCAGGAGCCCGTGCTCGTGTTGCTTTGACGGGTCTTACTCAAGCTGAGTATTTCCGTGATGAAGAAGGCCAGGACGTTCTGTTCTTCGTGGATAACATTTTCCGTTTCACACAGGCCGGTTCTGAAATTTCAGCTCTTCTAGGTCGTATTCCTTCTGCGGTTGGTTATCAGCCAACTCTTGGTACTGATATGGGTGCCATGCAGGAGCGTATTACGTCTACGAAAAAAGGTTCTATCACATCTGTTCAGGCCGTTTACGTTCCTGCCGATGACTTGACTGACCCTGCACCTGCAACAACTTTCTCTCACTTGGATGCGACAACCGTTCTGTCTCGTCAGATTGCTGAGCTTGGAATTTACCCGGCTGTGGATCCTCTCGATTCAACAAGCCGTATTCTTGAGCCATCAGTCATTGGTGAAGAGCACTATACAATTGCCCGTGAAATCCAGCGTGTTCTACAGTCTTACAAAGACTTGCAGGATATCATTGCGATTTTGGGTATGGATGAGCTTTCCGAAGACGATAAAATGACTGTTGCGCGTGCTCGTAAGATCCAGCGTTTCTTGTCACAGCCTTTCGATGTGGCTGAAGTCTTCACTGGCTCACCTGGTGTTCAGGTTGCACTAGAAGATACCATTGGCGGTTTTAAAGGCATTCTTGCTGGTGAATATGATCACCTTCCAGAAGCAGCTTTCTACATGGTTGGTACCATTAGCGAAGTTGTTGCCAAAGCTGAAAAAATGGCCGCTGAAGCTGCTTAAGGCTTCGTGAATAGTTTAATTGTCGTAAGACCGGTAGCAGGAAGAGATTGATGGCCAACCAACAGGTGGAATTCGAACTCGTATCACCAGAGAAACTACTTTTTTCCAAGAGTGTCGACATGGTTGTCGTTCCTGGCGAAGATGGCGACTTTGGTGTGCTGCCGCGTCACGCACCGATGATCTCTACAGTACGCCCTGGCGTGATCGCAATCTACTCTGGTAAAGAGATTAGTGAGCGTATCTTCGTTGCGGGTGGATTTGCTGAGGTAACCACCGAACGCTGCACCGTTCTCGCTGAAATTGCTGAGCCAGTTAGCGAGCTAGACAAAGCAACAGTTCAACAGCAACTTCAAGACGCGAAAGAGGACTTCTCTGACGCTAAGGATGATGCTGGACGTGACGCTGCAAGAAAACAGATCGAATTGTCTGAAGCCCGGCTTACAGCCATCGGCTAATCAGACAGTTAGTAAGAGTATTAAGAAAGCCCGGTGCCATATTGGCCCGGGCTTTTTTCTTTTGTGCTCTGCAGCATAATAAAGAAAAGTCATTTATACGACAAACTAGTAAGTGACCTGATTGCATCATCCAGAAATATATCAGATGCTTTCAATCAAAATTTATTAAATCCTTGTCCCTAGTTGTAAAGATCCCCGATGGAAAATTTAATAGCTTTAGCGAGTGAGCCTTCCGCCTGGATGGCCCTGTTTACATTGGTTGTGATGGAGATTGTCCTCGGTATCGATAACCTAATTTTTGTCTCTATCCTGACCAATAAGTTGCCAGAAGAACGTCGATCTAAAGCACGGAATATTGGGCTTGGACTGGCTCTTGTTTTTAGGTTGGCCTTATTAGGTACAGTGGCCGTCATTGTTCAACTGGTCGAACCTATTGTTACTCTCTTTGAGCAAAGCTTCTCGTGGCGAGATATAATTCTCATATCCGGAGGGCTTTTTCTCGTATGGAAAGCGACGAAGGAAATTCACCACAACGTTGAACATGATGAAGCAGAAGAGCAAAATGGTAAGGGAGTGGTCGCAAGCTTTTCCACAACAATCGGGCAAATCCTAGTGCTTGATCTGGTGTTTTCTATCGACAGTATAGTTACGGCTGTAGGGATGACGGATCATATCTCGATCATGGTGATTGCAGTTATTTCAGCAGTATTGGTTATGTTGTTTGCAGCTGGGCCACTCTCACGTTTTATAGAAGCCAACCCAACTATTGTTATGCTGGCGCTCGGTTTCCTCATGATGATTGGTATGACCCTGATTGCAGACGGCTTCGGTATCCATGTGCCAAAGGGGTATATATATGCCGCAATGAGCTTTTCCGCATTCGTAGAGGTATTGAATATGCTGACTCGCAAACGGAAAATAACAGCGGGTTAAAACAGTAAAAACACAGAGGGCCAGATAGATTATCCATCTGGCCCTCTGTGTTTTATAAGGCTCTTCAGTCTTCTTAAGACTTTTTCACAAATTTGGTCAGAATAACAATTTGCTGACCGCTGACGCGGCCTTCTATCTGCCCTGCATTGTCAGGTACCAGCGATATGCCTCGAACCGCCGTGCCACGTTTAGCTGTAAACCCACCGCCCTTAACATTAAGGTCCTTGATAAGGGTGACAGTATCACCTGCTTCTAGAACAGCGCCGTTGGAATCAAGGTGTTTAACTCTATCTTCATCGGATTGATCTGTTGTACCAGCTTGTGCCCAAGCCATAGTCTGGTCATCAAGATAAAGCATATCCAAGAGATCTTGTGCCCAGCCTTCACTTCTCAACTGATTAAGCATACGCCAAACCATAACCTGGACAGCGGGAACCTGGCTCCACATGCTGTCATTAAGACATCGCCAGTGATTAATCTCTATTTGTTCAGAGTTACTGACTTGATCACGGCAGGTATCGCAAATCAAAACTGACTGTTCGGTACTGCCGTCAGAACTGGGGGGAACTTCAAAGCCAGCAAGATTTTTGGATGTACCGCAAAGCTCACATTTTGATTCGCTGCGTGTGTTTAACTCTTGTTCTATCGACATTGTATTACTGCTCATGTTGGCTAGGTATTCGGCTTGGCTTATTTAGGAAAGCTAGTGGCCACAATTTTCCGTGCCACAATATCAGTCCCGGTGTTAGGGAACAACTTAACTTCAGTTATTGTTTTGCTTTGTACTTTATCGATATTATCAATCCACGGATGATTGATAGTTTATAAGTAGGATAAATAATCTGAAAAGGATCTGGAATGCCTTTTATGGAAATGTTGTTTCTTGATGACGGTCGAATAATAAGGCCTTGCGGTGTTGATGATCTCGAAAGTGTGTCCGAGATGGTCCTTAAGGAAGCGCAAAGAAGTATCTCTGATGATTTCGATGACACTGGTTGGCGTGATTTTGAAGAATATCTTTCTGCTGATCAGCTTTTGAAACGGCTGGTTACGGGGTCAAAGGGACTTATTGTCCAAGAAGTGGATAACAGTATTTCCGGTTACATTGAAGTATTGGAAACCCAAGTATTGCTTCTGTTTATTACAGAACGGGCGCAAAGACTTAAACTTGCTTCCCGGCTTTTGGATCGTGTGCGAGATACGCTTGATCTCAGAGAATTATATGTAAACTCATCCACGGCTGGGTATGCTTTCTACCAGGAAAAACAATTTGAGCCGATGGAAGGTTGGAAGCAAGAGGCCGGGGTAAAGTACCGCCCCCTAAAATGGCAGAAAGAAAAAGAGTAAATAAAGGATTTTAGAATGTTAAACACCTGTGCTCTTCAGTACGTTTTTATTCCTTAAGTTTTGGCAAGGCACTTCATCATTCGCGTGAAGGCCATGCCGTATTTTTCAATGATTATTTAAAGGATTTTTCCCGATGCCACATTGTATTATTGAATATGCTGCGCCTCTGGAGGAAATCGTGGCGATTTCCGAATTGGTTGATGAAGTGTTTAGCGCAACGGCAAATACGGGCTTGTTTGATACGACTTCAATTAAAGTAAGAGCACTGCCTCTTACTCACTTTAAGACAGGTGCAGAACAACAGCTTTATGTAAACACAACCGTTAAGTTATTGCCTGGCCGGACCTTGCAACAGAAGGAAAATTTGGGAAAGTCGGTTTTGCAATCAAAACAGGTCTTACTTGAGGGGAAAGCTTTGTTATCAGTTGAGGTCGTCGATATTTCAGAATCTTACTTCAAATAATTTACTTGATCAAATAAGAGAATTCTTCGACCAGTTTTGTATATAGGCTGCGTTTGAAGGGGACGATCATATCCGGCAGAGAGGACATCTCTGTCCATTTCCACTCTGAAAACTCAGGAATCTCTGTATCGATATTGATTTCTGTGTCGTGTCCTTTGAAGCGAAACACAAACCATTGTTGCTTTTGACCTCGATAGCGACCATTCCATATTTTGGGCACGAGGTCGCGGGGTAAATCGTATGTATACCAGTCTGGGGTCTCGGCCAGAAGTTCGGCATTGGCGGTGCCGGTTTCCTCTTCAAGTTCTCGAAAAGCAGCTTTGAGCGGCTCTTCCCCCTGATCAATACCTCCTTGGGGCATCTGCCATGCTTTTCCAGGGTTATCAATACGTTGGGCGACAAATACTTTGTTGTGCTCATTTAAAAGCATAATACCAACACAAGGGCGGTAGGGAAGAGCATCAATCTCAGCATCGGTCAGGGTTTTATCAATGGCCACTATCATCACCTTTACCTTCTTCTGTTTCATGGCCGGTAGCCGCGCTTGTTGTGGCGTGTGTATCTGGTTGATGAGTTGGGGCTTCAGGAACAGAAACTACAGTAGTAAGAGGGACTAGCTGAAATCCTTTGCTCTCGAGATCATGGACCCAGCTTGCGATGCGTTCAAGTGTAACCGGATAAGGGCGGCCTGTTGCAATTGCAAAGCCATTTTTAAGAGCGATTTGTTCGACTTGTGCGAGGCGGGAGTCAATTGCCATTCTGCTAAGTTGGGCCTCATCGATCGCGCGTTGATTTACGGCTATAGGAACGCCGTATTCAGAGCCAAGGCGCAAGGCAAGGCTTTCCTTATTTTTGCCATTGTCGAGGAATAAGAGCCCATGGTCTTTGAAGTACTCCATGACGGGCTTCATTTGCCGTTCAGAAGTAACAAAGCGATCGCCCATATAAGCACTCATCCCGACAAAACCAGATCCTCTGTTCGCGATCCAGGCAAGGTTATTAATATTACCTTCTGGTTGTCGTCCGGTGAGCAGTGCTTGTGGTCCCGGGTCATCTGATGGGTAGGTCAACGGCTCCATCGGAAGATCTAAGAGAACTTCGTGGTGGTGGGATCGTGCCAAGGCAATCCAGCTCTCAAGGTCGCGAGCATAAGGGGTAAACGAAAGCGTAATTGTCTGCGGTAATTGCCTAATCGCAGCTTCTGTCGCAGCCCGAGAAAGGCCGAGGCCCGTTAAGACAATTGCGATTTTGGGGCGGCCATCGGCTGGAGGCGGCTTTTGACCATAGCGCTTCCAACTCGGTGCGGTGTTGAGAGCGTCTTCATGTGTGGGGTCAGTTGGCGTTAAAGATGCGACTTCTGGGGTTTCATGCTCTGTGTTCTCAGGCATGTGCGCATCAGTAGCTTCCGTAATGTGGCCGGAAGGACTTGTCTCCTCTGTAGAAGCGTGACCTTCATCGTCTTGTTTTTCACTTGAATTAGTATCTTCTTTCGTGGGCACCACTTCCTCATGATCACTTGACGAAGCTGTCTCATGTGCCTCTGTCCCTTCAGATGCATGCTCTTCTGGTTCGGCATGATCCGTCTCATCGGTATGAGAGACTTCTGTCTCACCTGTAGTAGGTGTATGATCTTCAGGAGGAGTAAGCTCAGATGTTTCTTCTTCCGTTACATGATCACTCGTAGGATCTTCAGTGTGGTCAGCGGTCTCAGCTACTTCATGAGTATCAGAGGGTGCATCGGTACCATGATCCGTCTCATTTGTGCCGTGGTTCTCTTCACCCGCCGTATCCTCCGGTAAGTTGCCAGTATTATGTGTTTCTTGGTCGCTTGTTTCTTCGCCCATCGAATTTTCGCCAGTCGAATCTTCAGCGTGTGTTTCTTCACCATGAAGATCTGATGGGTGATCTTCTTCCGCCTCGGTATGGGTAGCTGGTGAGTAAATGTAGGGGAGGGGAACGTGAGGTCCGTAAATCGTATAGCCAGCTGCGGCGCCGATCATAGAGACCAACGCCACCCAGCTAACAATAAGGACTATTTTGTTCCAGTTCACAGCTATCTCAACTGTTTGAATGATTTAATTGATAGCCTGCCTAGTTACTTGCACTACTTGAGTTGTAGAGCGCAATTCCCTGAATGAGGTCCAAGGCTCTATCAAGCTGGTAGTCCAAAGGCTTTGCATCTTCAGCAGCCTTTTCTCCCTCTTCAGACGTTTTATCGCCATTGGTGCCACCTTTGTTTTCGAGCGCACCACGTAGATCAGCTTCTCTGCGCTGGTTTTTGGTTTCCAGAGTTTCGATTTTGGCCTGTTCCACGATGATGTCAGGTGCAATACCTTCTGACTGGATTGACCGTCCTGATGGGGTGTAATAACGACTTGTGGTAAGACGCATCGCCCCATTGCCAAGTAGAGGCATAATGGTCTGAACAGACCCCTTACCAAACGATTGGGTACCCATGATAATTGCTCGACGGTGATCTTGAAGAGCGCCTGCAACGATTTCAGAAGCAGAAGCGGAACCGCCATTAATCAAAACAACAAGGGGTTTACCATCAATCAAGTCGCCAGAACGGGCGTTAAAGCGTTGGGCGTTGGTATTATCACGGCCTCGAGTGGATACAATTTCGCCTTGCTCAAGGAAAGCATCAGATACGGAAATCGCTTCGGTAAGAAGGCCTCCAGGATTTAGGCGTAAATCAAGAACAATGCCGAGCATCTTATCGCCGAGTTCATCTTGGACTGCCTTGATAGATTTCTCGAGACCAGGAGTTGTTTGCTCGTTGAAAGAAGAAACACGAACGTAACCTATATTTCCTTCAATGCGATGGCGAACGGACCGAACTTTGATAACTGCGCGTTCAAGTGTGACGTCAAAAGAATCGACACCCTCGCGACTGATGGTGATTTTTAATTCGCTACCAACTTTGCCGCGCATTCTCTCTACGGCTTCTTGCAAAGTAAGGCCGAGCACAGCTTCACCATCGAGGTGAGTGATGAAATCACCAGCTTCGATGCCTGCTTTTGCCGCAGGTGTATCATCTATGGGAGAAACGACTTTAACGAAGCCATTCTCCATGGTGACTTCAATGCCGAGACCACCAAACTCTCCGCGAGTTTGGACGCGCATATCTTTGAACGAGTCCGGAGTCAGATAACTAGAGTGAGGATCGAGCCGGGTTAACATGCCATGAATGGCTGATTCGATCAGTTCTTCATCAGATACTTCTTCGACGTAATTAGCCTTGATACGTTCAAAGACATCGCCGAAAAGCTCCAGCTGTCGGTAAGTATCGCGCCGCGGATCAACGGTTGCCTCTGCTACGAGGCTGGTGGGTAGTGCAATAGCAAAAGCTGTTGTTAAGAGCACTTTTTTGAGACTAAGCATTAACCGTTCACCTTATTGATATTAGAAATCTTTGTATTTGTTAGTATCCAGGGAGCTGGATTGATGGGTAAACCGCTTCGACGCAGTTCGAAATAAATTTCTTCATGTTCTAACTTTCGATCACCCATTCGGGCGACCGGTTCACCTGCTAGAACCCATTGTCCTTCAGCCACATCAATCCTTTCAACACCTGCTAATAATGTATGATATCGTCCAGAGTGTTCAATGATCAAGATCCTCCCGTAACCACGGAATTCTCCAGCATAAGCTATCCGTCCATCAAAAGGTGCAATTACTTGCGCCGATGGGCGTGTTAGAATCACTAATCCCTTATCGAATGATACATTGGTCCCCTTTTTTTGCCCGTACTTACTGATCACTCTTCCGCGAGCTGGATATAAAAGTACACGTTTCTGGCGAGAAGGGAAGTCCCGTATCTGTGATGGGTCAGGGATTACAGCTAGTTGAGTAACCTTTTGAGAGGCGGTTTCTGTTTTTGAGGAAGGAGGACTAGGAGCCGCTGAGACGGTTGGGGACACAGGTTTGGGTATGGGTCTTGGTGCCGCAAGTGCAAGTCTTTTGCGTTCAGCTTCTAGTTTTTTGACCAAATCCTTCATGTCCCGCGCCTGTTGAGCCAGTTTTTTAACACGTGCACTGACCGATTCTTGTGAAGACGTGGTTTGGGAATGAAGGGTTTGCTTTCTCTTGATGAGAATATTTAGACCGTCTTTTTCCCGGCTCAGATTTTTTCGAGAAGAAAGGAGGGCAGTGCGTTCGTATTCGATTCGGCTTTTAAGTTCAGCAAGTTCGTTTAAATCAGCACGTAAGTTCTCGACCCGGGTTTCAATCTCAGGGACCGCAACTTTGAGAAGCATGGCAGATCTGACAGTATCAACGGGAGAACCCGGTGCTGCGGCCAACGCCTCTGGTGGCAATAATGCAATGCGCTGTAGAGCAGATAGAGTACGGCTTAAGCGTTCTCTATCGCTTGTAAGGCGGATAGTTTTTGCCGCGGCCTCTTCTTCAAGGGATATCAGCGTGTCTTCAATAGCAGTTAGATCACCCTCGTAACCTTGAATCTTGCGCGCTGCAACAATGAGCTGTCCACGTAAGCCTGAAAGCTCCTTGCCCAGACGAATTGAGGTTGCAGATAGCTTTCGTGCTTCCTTTTTTCCTTGAGCAGCTTTTTGTTCAAGGGTTTGAATTTTCTGATTTGTATCTTGTGCAGAAGTGAGCGTTGGAGCTCCTAGATAAATAAAGGCAAGCAGCATCAGGTATGACAAAAGTATCCAGCCTCGTTTGAGAGCCGGTTTTATCATGACAAGGTTGATGTACGAGCTTTTCAAGGGGATCCTCAGTTAGTCTTCGTCTCTCCGAATTAATGATCTACCGTCCATTTCACCAGGTTGATCAAGATGGAGCAAATCCAGTATCGTCGGGGCAATGTCGGCAAGACGGCCATTAGCGATCTTTGTTACATTGTCGGGCCCGTTTACAAGTAAAATTGGCACGGGGTTAAGTGTATGAGCTGTATGTGGCAATCCTGTGATTGGGTCGAGCATTTCTTCTGCATTGCCATGATCCGCGGTAATTAACAGGCGTCCACCGACAGACAGGGTTGCGGCATGGATATCCTGCAGACAGCTATCTACGGTCTCAGCAGCTTCAATCGCGGCGTTAAGATCACCTGTATGCCCGACCATATCACAGTTGGCAAAGTTGCAGATAAGCATTTCGTAATTACCACTGGTGATGGCTTCACATAACTTAACATTTACCTCTGGTGCCGACATCGCGGGTTGCAGGTCGTAAGTAGCCACCTTGGGAGAAGGAACAAGAACACGGTCTTCGCCAGGAAGAGGGGCTTCTATGCCCCCATTAAAGAAGTAAGTTACATGCGGGTATTTCTCTGTTTCAGCTATTCGAAATTGGCGAAGTCCCGCTGTGGAAACAATCTCTCCCAATGTTTTTTTAAGGTCCCTGGGAGAAAACATAACGCCCATTGATTGCGCCAGTTCATCTGAATAGGCGACCATGCCAAGGAAAGAGCAGCATTTGGGGCGGTATTCGCGATCAAATCCTGTGAAATCTTTATCAATAAAGGCATGCAGAATTTGGCGCGCCCGATCAGCACGGAAATTTGTCATGATGATAGCGTCGCCATCCTTCATGCCTTGATAACCATCCATTACCGCGGGGATGACAAATTCGTCCCAGACTTTGCTTTCGTAACTTTTACTGATGGTCTCTTCAGCGGTCGATGCTTTTTTCCCTTTTCCTGAGGCAATAGCATCATAGGCAAGTTGAACGCGCTCCCAGCGGTTATCGCGATCCATGGCGTAATATCGGCCGAGAACCGTTCCAATAACCACGCCAGGTGTTTCTCTTTGAAAGTCTTTGACAAAATCAGAGGCACTTTGCGGGGAGGTGTCGCGACCATCAAGGATTGCGTGAACGATAACGGGGATTCCAGCGGTTTCAAGAGCACGAACCAAAGTCGAAGTTTGTGACTGGTGTCCGTGAACACCACCATTTGAAATCACGCCAAGTACCTGGGCCGTGCCACCTGATTTTTTTAGCTTTGAAATAGTATCGAGTAAGGCTGCATTTTTAGCAAAACTACCGTCTTCGATAGAGACATCAATTCTGGGAAGACTTTGCATAACGACACGTCCGGCCCCAATATTCATATGACCGACTTCTGAATTACCCATCTGGCCATCGGGAAGGCCAACATCTCTTCCACAGGTGGCAAGGTACCCTAAGGGAACTTGGTCACTCAAGCGGTCAACCAAAGGTGTCTTTGCTAAATTGATTGCGTTGTGAGCGTCTTCTTTACGAAAGCCCCATCCATCAAGAATACAAAGAACAACAGGTTTTGGTTTCTGTACTGTAGATGGGATAACAGATGACATGGGGGAGTAACTCTTTCATTTATCAGTGATAGTAGATTAACTGAGGATCGTTAAGGGAGAATTTATTTTCAAGATAATCTAGTCTTCTTTTGACTATAATTCACGACTTAGTTTGAGTTCTGTGGGATTTCTCGGGGGAGAGTTATCTTTACGCGCGTTCCGACACCTTTTTTAAGGTCATAGAAAGAGATCCCCCGACAAGGGTGATATATCTATCGACAAATGATAGCCCCAAGCCACTCCCGCCCACTTAATCAGAAGCCAACAATAAGAAAGCACTCCAAGTTTAAAGTCAGGAGTATAATTCCAAACAGGATCTGTTAACGAATTAGGAACAAGGGGGGTGTTGTTCAGTGCATTTAAAGGTCTCACAGTGAAAGACTGTATTCAGAATGCCTTTGAGAAGGATTTATTCTAAATTCTAGAATAAATATTTAAAAAATTTGCACTCTGAGAAAAGACCTAGTCCCTGTGATAAGGATGTCCCGTCAATATACATGAAGATCGGTAAATTTGTTCTGCGAACAATCCGCGTACCAGCATATGCGGCCAGGTTAAGCGACCAAGGCATAGGCTTTGTTGTGATCTGCTTTTAACTTCATCAGAGAGGCCATCAGCGCCGCCGATCAGAAAAACAATGTCTTGTTCTCCGCTATCTTGCCACTTGCCGAGGGTTTGAGAAAACTGAGGGCTGGAAAAATCTTTTCCGCGCTCATCCAGGGTGATAATTTTTGCCCCCTTGGGGACAGCGGCGAGGAGCAGTTCGCCTTCACGCTGTTTTAGCTGAGCAGCAGGCAAATTTCTCTTTTCCTCAACTTCGCGGAGTTCAAGACTCCAGTTGAGGCGATTGCCTGCTAAACGTTTACAATAGAGTTCAAAAAGTTCCTTTGCCGGTCCGGCTTTCGCTTTTCCGACAGCAACTAAGGTTATTCGCATCTATAGCCGTATCTAGAAACTAGACGTCTTTAGAAACGAAGGATTGTGCTGATTCAGGCAGCTCCAGGCCCCACATTTTTTCCAAGTTATAAAACGCTCGGACTTCTGGGCGGAAGAGGTGAACCACAACATCGCCAGCATCGACCAGTACCCAATCGCCACGTTCTTTTCCTTCGGCAATGATACTTTTCATGCCAGAGTTTTTAAGTCCGCGGAGCAGGTGGTCAGACATAGCTGATACTTGACGGCTAGAGTTACCACTAGCAATGATCATGTAGTCAGCAATACTGGATTTCCCGGCAAGTTCGATAACGACAATATCTTCTGCCTTGTCGTCCTCTAATGAGTTTCGAACAAATTCAAGCAGGTCACGGCTGTTGCCCGTAATATCCTGCATATTGGCCTCAGTGGCCGTAGATTCTCGTGGTATGATCGGTCTCCGTCAAATGAACCTACTCGTGGGATCACGACTTCTCACTGCAGGCTGTTATCATATGTCCTGTAATTATCGCTATACAGCACGCCTAGTCATGCTAACAACTCTAGCACATCAAAGCGGGGCTACCCTATATGTTAATGCACTGGGTTACAATAAAGGGATTCATAGATGCATTATTTATGACTTTTTTCCCAAATCGTGCCCGTTTCGTATTTTTGTAGACGATATTTTGGATTGATGTCCGTGGATCAAAACCCATGCTGGAGTCTGGTATTCGAATAGGGTGTGGGAGCGTTGTTCGGGTATTCGATTTCGCTTAAAGCGTTGTGCCGCCTTGGATGCAGCGGCTTGTAGGGAATAGCCCGGTCGCGCGAAGACGGCGACTTTTACAGTTTGAAATATATCCTGCCAATCCCGCCAACGTGAAATTTGGCTTAAGTTGTCTGCCCCCATTAGCCAGACGAACTCTACTTTAGGGAATCGAGCAACAAGATTGCTGAGGGTGTTTGCTGTGTAGACAGACCCTAATTGGCTTTCAATTGTGGTAATGCGGATGCGGGGATGTCTTTGCATGGCAAGGGCACTGGAAACCCGATCTGATAGCGAGGCCATACCGTTGGTATCTTTAAGAGGGTTTTGCGGCGAGACCAACCACCATACCTCATCAAGGTTTAACCGTTTGAGAGCGTCAATTGAGATCTGGTAGTGGGCGGTGTGGGCAGGGTTAAAGGACCCGCCAAGTAAGCCAATTTTGTGCCCCGCCGGAGGGAGGGTCCCGCCAAGGCTGTCGGCGAGACTTTTTGGGCTAACAATCTTGTCAAACTCAAGACTTGGCGGGAGCTGTTGTTTCATCGTAATGCAATCAGATCAACAAGAAGCATCAAGGACGGGCGTGACCTTCCCCACGGACAAGGTATTTATAGCTTGTCAATTGGTCGGCGCCAACCGGGCCACGAGCATGTAATTTACCCGTAGAAATACCGATCTCGGCTCCCATGCCAAACTGTCCGCCATCCGCGAACTGGGTCGAGGCATTATGGATAACGATCCCAGCATCTACTTGTTGTTGGAATGTCGAAGCGGCAGAAAGGTCCTCGGCGATAATTGCTTCGGTGTGATGAGAGCCATGCTGGTTTATATGAGAAACAGCATCGGAAAGTCCGTCAACCTTCCGCACGGAAAGAATGGCATCGAGATACTCAGTATCCCAGTCAGAAGCGACAGCTTCGTTCACACGAGAATCAAGCTCTTGAATGGCGGCATCTCCGCGAATTTCACAGCCCTTTGTCATGAGCTCATCAAGAATGGGTTTCAGATCTGTATCTGAAAATGTCTTATCGACCAAAAGAGTTTCTGTTGAGCCGCATATACCGGTACGACGCATTTTTGCATTGAGGACAACTTCAAGTGCCATTTTGGGATTAGCTGAACCATGGAGGTAGGTATGGCAAAGACCGTCGAGATGGGCCAAGACAGGCACGCGACTTTCCGTTTGAATACGCTCAATTAGTCCGCGGCCCCCGCGTGGAATAATAAGATCGACGTAGTTGCTCATTGTTAACAAGTGCCCAACCGCTGCTCGGTCAATTGTTGGCACGCGCTGAATAGATGCCGTTGGTAAACCCGCAGCTTCAAGTCCAGATTGCAGGCAAGTTAAAATGGCGCCTGAGGAGTGAAAGCTTTCTGAGCCTCCGCGCAATATTGATGCATTCCCAGCCTTAAGGCAGAGAGCACCAGCATCGGCCGTCACATTAGGACGGCTTTCATAGATGATACCTATCACACCGAGGGGCACTGATACTTTTTCAAACTTTAGGCCGTTAGGTTGTTCCCAAGTCTCCAGGGATTTTCCAATTGGATCTGGGAAAGCCGCTATAGCTTCAAGGCCTTCAGCCATGGCTTCTACGCGATCAGCATCAAGGGCCAGACGGTCCAGCATGGCACTACTGATGCCTTTGGCCTCTGCGGCTGTCATGTCTTTTTTGTTTGCTTCAAGGATTGCCGGGAGTTGAGCACGAATAGCTTGTGCGGCAGCTTTTAAGGCATTGTTTTTTGCCTCTGCAGGTGCGAGAGCTAGATCCTGGGCAGCGGCTTTCGCAGCTTGGCCGAGCTGATCCATTTGTGCTTTCAGTTCACTCATATCCTTGGTTTCCCGTTTGACAGCAACCTTTGATTGGCTGCTTTGTTGTTTTTTGTACGTTCTTGCTTAAGTTCGATTAGCAACTTGATTATATTGTATCTTTTTAGCTGAGGACAAGGTCATCTCTATGTATCAGTTCATCGCGACCAAGATATCCCAGGCGTTGTTCTATTTCAGAAGACTTCAGCCCGATAATTTGGCGCGCATCATGGTGTGAATAGGCAGCTAAACCACGGGCGACTTCTCGTCCATCCAAAGATTTAACATCAACCGCGTCTCCGCGCTGGAAATCACCTTCTATCGCTGTAACACCTGCAGGTAGAAGTGACTTTCCGTTTTGCAAGGCCTTTAAAGCGCCTGCATCAACGGTAACTGTTCCAAGAGGTTTCAAACTCCCTGCTATATAGCGTTTACGGGCTGTTTTGGGCTCAACAGAAGCTTCAAATACCGTCGCGCGATTACCATCAAGAATGTTTTGCAGAGGGTTGAGTTGATGTCCATTGGCGATGATCATGTTGCACCCAGCCCCAACCGCAATCTTGGCCGCCGAGATTTTGGTGATCATGCCACCAGAGCTATATCCAGGAAGGGCTTCACCGGCCATGGCGTCAATCTCAGGGGTAATTTCGCTGACCACAGGAAGGAATTGTGCGTCTGGATCTCGTTTCGGGTCTGCAGAATAGAGGCCATCGATATCTGAAAGGAGAACCAGAAGATCGGCATCAACCATGGCGCCAACACGCGCGGCCAAGCGGTCATTGTCGCCAAAACGGATCTCGCTGGTGGCAACGGTATCGTTTTCGTTGATGATCGGAACAGTGCCAAGGCGAAGCAATGTCGTCAGGGTGTTTCGGGCATTCAAATGACGACGGCGTTCTTCGGTATCACCTAGAGTAAGGAGAACCTGAGATACCGTGATATCATGTCTGGCCAAGGCTTCTTGATAGGCGTGGGCCAATAGAATTTGCCCTGTCGCTGCAGAGGCTTGTTTTTCTTCCAGCCGTAGATTTTGTTTTGTCAGCCCCAAGCGGTTCCTGCCAACAGCAATCGCGCCTGATGAAACCAGAATGACTTCGGCGCCAAGCCTTCTCAAGCTCGCGACATCGTCTGTCAGGGCATTGAGCCACTGATGGCGCGGTTGCCCGGTAACCTCATCAACAAGAAGTGCAGAGCCAATTTTAATGACGATGCGTTTGGCGGATTCTAAATGTTTAGCGGCGGATAACCCAAGTTCTGGCGTTTTGTTGTTCATTGTCTTTCACTGCCGGAAAAGAGAAGTCAGAATAAAGCGGCAACCTTAAATCGGAGAATAGCCTTGAGGGCCTTCTTCTGCTTCTAGCTCTTTAATCTCTTCTCCTCTGGCGTCAAGAATATGATCCAGCATAGAGGCGAGAACTTCTTTGACACCGTCTTGGCTAATCCCGGATAAAAGATGAACTTTTTGGCCAGATAGTTCAGCAAGAGCTGCACGGCGCTCTTCTGCGATTTCTTCTGTAAGGGCGTCGGATTTGTTCAATGCAAGAACAACAGGCTTGGTATCCAGGCCTTGACCATAAGCTGCGAGTTCAGCCCGGATAATTTTATAATCGTTGAGATAGTCATCGGATGTGCCGTCAACAAGATGCAAGAGAGCACCGCAACGCTCGACATGTCCAAGGAACCTCGTTCCCAGACCGTGCCCTTCGCTGGCGCCTTCGATCAAGCCGGGAACATCGGCAATGACAAACTCTTCGCCACGGCTGTAAACAACGCCGAGGTTCGGGTGAATAGTCGTAAAGGGATAATCCGCGATCTTTGGCTTGGCGCGTGACACGACTGAAAGGAAGGTTGATTTTCCCGCATTTGGCATGCCAACAAGGCCGGCATCCGCAATCAGCTTTAGACGCAACCAGACCCACAATTCTTCACCAGGCCAACCCGGATCAGATCGACGGGGCGCTCTGTTGGTTGATGTTTTGTAGCGTGCGTTACCAAAGCCACCATCGCCGCCTTTACAGAGGACAACTTGTTGGCCTTCTTCTGTAATATCAGCGATGACTTGTTCTTTTTCTTCATCAAGAACGACTGTGCCAACTGGAACTTTAATAATCGTTGGTTTTGCAGCCGCGCCAAACATATCGCTGCCACGTCCGTGATCACCACGTTTTGCTTTGAAGTGCTGGGCATAACGAAAATCAATAAGGGTATTAAGGCCGTGTGCCCCTTCGACAATGACATCACCACCACGCCCGCCGTCTCCGCCGTTAGGACCACCGAATTCGATGTATTTCTCGCGTCGGAAACTAGAACAGCCACCACCGCCATCGCCGCTTTTTAAGTAAACTTTGGCTTCATCAAGAAATTTCATCGTCGTGCCTGTTCTCTATACGTAGCCTAGATACCAATAAAAATATCGTGGTCAGGGTGACCTGTATCTAGAGTCTCTGGCTGTTATACAAAAATAAGTATAACCAACCCTTGATCCAGTGGGAAGTTTGGCTGGGTAACGTGGCCAAAATGGGTCTTATGCTCTGAATATGAAAAGGGGGGAATGGTAAGCCATTCCCCCCTAAACCATTTCAATCCAGATACGAGATCTGGATGGCGGGGCCGTTAGGCCGCCGGCAATACTGAAATGTATGTGCGTCCACCGGCTCTTTCGCGGAAAACAACGTTTCCTTCGACAGTGGCGAAGATCGTGTGATCTTTACCCATGCCAACGTTATCGCCAGGATGGAACTTAGTGCCGCGCTGACGTACCAGGATGTTGCCTGAGATAACGCGCTCGCCACCGAATTTTTTTACACCAAGGCGGCGACCTGCTGAGTCGCGACCGTTGCGGGATGAACCGCCAGCTTTTTTATGTGCCATGAGGTCTTATTCCTCTGCTGCTTTTTTAGGAGCTGCTTTTTTAGGAGCTGCTTTAGCCTTAGTTTCAGCTTTAGGAGCTGCTTTCTTCTTCGGAGCTGCTTTTTTCTCCGTAGTTTCTGCATCTGCTTTAGCTGCGGCTTTCGGAGCAGCTGCTTTTTTAGCAGGCTTCGAAGCGCCATCGGCGAGAATGTCAGTGATCTTGATGACTGTGAGATCCTGGCGATGACCGTTTTTACGGCGATGGTTCTTACGACGCTTCTTTTTAAAGATGACGACTTTGTCGCCGCGCGTCTGTTCAACCACATCAGCCTTGACCACGGCGCCGTCCACTACTGGCGCGCCAATGGTTGCCTTCTCATCGTCACCGATCATTAGAACTGAATCGAAATCAACAGAAGCACCAGCTTCCAGGTTGATCTTTTCGACGACCAGAACATCGTCCTTACGGACTTTGTACTGCTTGCCGCCGGTTTTGATTACTGCGAACATATTTTCGGTCACTTAGCTGTTAATTAGGCATTGTGTTTATGCACTGTTGGTTATTCATGCATAGTTGGCCGCACGGAATCCGGGCAGCCAGTGATTGCTGGAATATAGCGGTGCTTTGTCAGGAGTCAACGGCTTTATGAGGTAAGGGCAATAAGAAACAAGGTGTGGTTCTGGCTCAAGCCTGAAAGCTGCTTAATCAGACTGGATAAGGAGCCTGTTTGTGATTGGTTTAGCCTATACAATGTCCCGGCCAATAATCGAATTCATCCGCTCGGCTGAATTTGCTATCGCTTTTGGTTTGAAACAGGCACAATTTAGGCCAGTTTGGTTATTTAAACAGAGTGGTAAAAAATCAAAATACGATCGGAGAGAGCATGAACAGCGAAAGCAAGTGCCCGGCGTTGGGCGGACCTCACAAACACAACGCCTCAGGAGCCATGTCGAACCAGCACTGGTGGCCCAATCAATTAAACCTGAAAGTTCTCCACCAGAACTCTCCCAAATCCGATCCAATGGGGAAAAATTTCAACTACGCGAAAGAGTTTAAAACTCTTAATCTGGATGCCCTGAAGCAGGACATCTTTGACTTGATGACGACATCGCAGGAATGGTGGCCCGCCGATTATGGTCATTATGGGCCGTTCTTTATTCGTATGACGTGGCACAGCGCAGGTACCTACCGTATCCACGACGGTCGCGGTGGCGGAGCCTCTGGCTCACAACGTTTTGCTCCCCTCAACAGTTGGCCCGATAATGTAAATCTCGACAAGGCACGTCGATTGCTCTGGCCGATTAAACAGAAATACGGCCGCAAGATATCCTGGGCTGATCTGATGATCTTCGCTGGTGATTGCGCCTTGGAATCGATGGGCTTTAAAATCTATGGTTTCTCTGGCGGGCGTGAAGATATCTGGGAACCCGAAGAGGACATTTACTGGGGATCCGAGACCACGTGGCTAGACGATGAACGTTACAGTGGCGACAGGGAACTTGAAAATCCTCTTGGCGCGGTTCAAATGGGCTTGATTTATGTGAACCCCGAAGGGCCAAACGGCAATCCAGATCCGATCGCTGCAGCCAAAGACATTCGAGAGACTTTCCGCCGTATGGCGATGAATGACGAAGAAACAGTTGCGCTCATTGCTGGTGGTCACACCTTTGGTAAAGCCCATGGCGCTGGTGATGCTGATAAGCATGTTGGCCCTGAACCCGAAGGTGCAAGTCTTGAGGAGCAAGGCTTTGGTTGGACAAGTAGCTATGGCAGCGGCAAAGCCGGCGACACCATAAGCAGCGGGCTGGAAGGTGCCTGGACCAACGAGCCCGCAAAGTGGAACAATGACTTCTTTGACAACCTGTTTAATTACGAGTGGGAGCAAGTAAAGAGTCCTGCTGGAGCGACCCAGTGGACACCCAAAGAGACATCTGCAGCAGGCACGGTGCCGGATGCGCATGACCCGTCGAAGAAACATGCTCCTATGATGCTCACAACGGATCTCTCTTTGAGGGAGGACCCTATCTATGGCCCGATTTCTAAACGGTTCCACGAAAACCCCGAAGAGTTTGCTGACGCGTTTGCGAGAGCTTGGTACAAGCTGACGTCTCGTGATCTGGGGCCTCGTGCACGGTGCCTCGGTCCGTTGGTTCCCGCAGAGCCACAGTTGTGGCAAGACCCCGTGCCGGATGTCACTCATGAATTGATTGGCGAGCAAGATATCACCGCCCTCAAGGGTAAACTACTGGCATCAGGCCTGACGATTTCCCAGCTGGTCTCGACCGCCTGGGCTTCGGCAGCAACATTCCGCGGTACCGATAAACGCGGGGGAGCGAACGGAGCACGCATACGCCTCGCCCCGCAGAAGGATTGGGGCGTGAACAGTCCGGCTGAGTTGAATGGTGTGTTGCAGACCCTTGAAAAAATTCAAAATGAGTTCAACAACAAGCAATCAGGTGGGAAGAAGGTATCACTTGCTGATGTCATTGTTTTGGGCGGGTGTGCAGCCGTTGAGCAAGCTGCCAAAAACGCAGGACACGATATCCAGGTTCCTTTCTCACCGGGGCGTACGGATGCGGCGCAGGAACAAACTGATGAGCTCTCTTTTGCTGTCCTCGAGCCGACAGCTGATGGGTTCCGCAATTACCTCGCAAAAGGGCACAAAAGGCCAGCTGAAGAACTTCTGGTTGATCGTGCGCAAAAACTGACACTGACCGCTCCAGAGATGACCGTACTCGTAGGCGGCATGCGTGTGTTGAATGCTAACACCGGGCAGTCCGAGCACGGCGTCTTTACCAAGCGGCCTGAGACGTTGACCCCTGATTTCTTTGTGAACCTTCTTGATATGGGCACAGAGTGGCAGGCATCGGCCACATCCGAAGGCGTGTTCGAGGGACGCGATCGCGGGACGGGCAAGGTCAAGTGGACGGGCACAGCTGTTGATCTTGTCTTTGGCTCCAACTCGCAACTTCGAGCTATCGCAGAGGTCTATGGGTGTGACGACTCACAGATCTCGTTTGTACAAGACTTCGTGGCTGCGTGGGACAAGGTTATGAACCTTGATCGCTTCGATCTGGCTTGATCTCAAGGGAGCTACTTTTAAAGGTGGGGAGCGTTGTAAGGTCATCTTCGTTCCCCAACTGAAGGATCATCAAGTCAAGGTAATCCTTGCTAAAGGGACATTGTGCTTCGAGAGATTGGAGGGCAATAGGGCACTGATATAGCGTGCTGATGCTTCATAAGGACAACCTTATAGTGCTGCCCTGTACTTTTGAGAGCTACTTATTCCCTGATAAATCTTGAAAAACAAGCTTGTGGAGCAAATTGGCTTCTAAAGGCAATTGGGATCGTGTAGAGAGACTGTAATAAAAAAATACCGCTGGATATATAATAAGGAATAAGAGATGGCACGTATTCACTGGTTGGGCGCAGGCCTTTCCACAGTACCGGGTATTCGTCGGCTGATCGAGCGCGGGCATACTGTTACGGTTTGGAACCGCACGCTTGCAAAGGCTGAAGCTGCGACGGCGGGTCTTTCTGGGGACTTTGATATCAAAGCTTTTACGCCTGATGCTTTTGCGGATGAGCTGAAAGAAGGTGATCTTGCGGTTTCAATGCTTCCTGGTGATTTCCATGTTGCTATCGCCGAACTTTGCTTGGAAGTTGGTGCGAACTTTGTTTCAAGTTCCTATATTTCTCCTGAAATGCGGGCGTTAAATACTGTGGCGAAACAAAGAGGATTGGCGCTGGTAAACGAAGTTGGCCTCGATCCTGGTATTGATCATCTAATGGCGCATATCCTGATGGATGATTATAGAAACTCACCTGTCTTCTCGCGCAAAAATGTCCACTCCTTCCGTTCATACTGTGGTGGCCTTTCGGAAGAGCCAAACGATTTTTGTTATAAGTTTAGCTGGGCACCTTTGGGCGTGCTTAAAGCGCTGAGATCACCGTCCAAAAGTTTACGTGATGGTAAAGTTTATGATGTGAGCCGTCCATGGGATGCGGTGCAGTCATATGAGGTTGCTTTGGAAAAAGGAACCGAGACCTTTGAAGTGTATCCCAATCGTGATTCCTATCCCTTTATGAAAGAGTATGGTTTCGGTGATGATTGGGACATGGACTTATTTGTCCGTGGTACTTTACGGTTTGGTGGGTGGTCCTCAGCCTGGGCCGACCTCTTCAAGGAAATAGAAACTCTGGAAGGAGAAGCTGGAGATAAGCGCTTAGCTGAAATCTCAGCCGATCTATGGGATAAATATTCCTTGGCCGAAGGTGAGCATGACCGTGTTGTTCTCAGCGTTGATCTTTGGGCAGAACAAGACGGCACGCGTGTATATGACAAGTCCTATGTCATGGATGCATACGGCGACGATCAACACACTGCTATGGCGCGGTTGGTTTCGATTACTGTAAGCTACGGCGTTGAAGCTGTGCTTAACGGCGAGATTACCCCGGGTGTTTCTGCCGCGCCACGCGATGTCAAAGTCGCTGGAAAATGGTTGGAGGAACTTCAGGCCAGTGGTGAGAAGATGACGATAGTTGATCATCTCAACAAATAAAAAATCAGAGGCGAGAGGGACGCATAATCTCTCGTCTCTGACTTTTAATATTAAAATTTTTAAAATACTTATTGCTGCAAAACGTTATGTTAAGAGCCCTGAATAGAGGCTTTTATCCAAGTAAGCCTTGATTCTGGAATGAGGCCGTAATTGTAGAAATTGATCCCATTAGCACCAGCTGTGAGAGCCGCTTGTACTCTTTGGCCCAATTCATCTTTAGATTTAGTATGTTCATAAAAAGCACTCGCACCAAAGCCAAGGTACTTATCCGCTCCAATGGCTCTTTGTGTGGATTTGATTACGGCGCTGACAGCTTCCGGATTTGCTGAGTAGGCGCAGAGGATAACGCCGTCACAGACTTTCCCGATAGTCTTTAAATCGACACCATCCCGCCACGCGTTTTCACCTTCTATCAAGACGATCTTACTATCTGGGTGAGCCGCTGTTCGAATGCTCTCCACCAATGATGTCACAGGCTGACTACGCCATTTCAAAAAATCATAAAGTACAGGGTGACCTTTGAAGGCTGCAATGCCGTCTTCTGGAAAATTTGGAAATTGAGAAGAGGGGGTTTCTTTAGCAAACGCGTCTTCTATCAGCTTTTTGACGAGTATTTTAGTGTTTGTGGCATCCACACCAGAACGGGTTGCTGCTTGTGTGCAGTGTTTGCAAAAACAGAGCGAGAGTAAAAACTCATCTTCTGGAGTGAGGCCGACACCATCTTTTTCGTGGTGATAACCATGATCGAAGCCCATAAAGCCGACGGTTTCAAGTTCAACCATATACGGGCGGTAGTTGTGGGTTAGATCAGCGATCAAAGTGGTGACGTAACTTCTTGCCGCCGGGCTGCTAGGGCACAGGCTATAAAAGCTGGGATCGCCAAAAGCATTTCGGGTCACGTGATCGGGATGCTGCATACCCAATCGAGTATTGTGGAGACATACGGTCCAACAGGAAACAGCTAAGCCATGTTTTTGGCGATCTCTTATCAGAGCCGATAGCATGTCACCTTTTTCATGAAGGTTATCGGCAACGAGAGGCTTTATTTCCTGATCGCGCCATCTGCTCGCTTCTGGTGTGAAGTAGATGGTGCCGTCTTCTGGGAAGTAGGATTTTCTGTATGGACTGCGGGGCTGTAAAAAGCGCCCAGCATGATAGGAAACGGCAAGGCTGATGCTATTAACACCCGCCTTATTACGGTATTCGTCATAGGAGGTCTCTAGCCCCAAATCTTGTAGATCCCAAGGGTAGGCCCACATTGAATACCGCATTTATATCTCTCCCTATTAGATTGGACTTATACCGCTGCGACGGCAGTCATTTCAACAAGGATAAGCGGATCGGCTAAGCGAGCTTCCACACACGCGCGAGCAGGAGGGTTCTTTGGATCGATCCAGCCGTCATAGATTTCGTTCATTTTTTCAAAATCAACGATGGCAGGGAGAAAGACATCAATAGCAAGAAGTTTGGATTTATCGGTTCCAGCTTCAGCAAGGAGTTGATCAATTTTTTGTAAAACAGATCGGGTCTGGGTTTGGAGGTCTGCAGTTCTGTCATCTGCGACCTGGCCTGCGATATAGACAAAGCCATTGTAAGATACGGCTTGGCTCATTCGACTGCCGACTTGGAAACGTTTAATCATGATGCTTTCCTCGTGTTTAATATTTTCATGTGCGTAATAATGTACACAATGCTTTTATTTGGTACACTTGGGATGATACAAAAATGCACAAGTAAAGCAAGGCGTGGCAAAAAATGGATTTGAGTTTTCTAAGAGGAGGGATGTTTGTCGGTTTTTAAACTAGATCGTGCGTTGGCATCGCTTCTAAATGCATTTCGAGTTCTTTTGCCACCTTTTTCAGACTTTTCAGATATGCATCCTTGTTGTCATGCCCGTCATCTCTTGGTGTAACAAGGCAGAGGGTCGCAACACATTTGTTTTCTTTATTGTATACGGGCACGGCAAAGCAATGGGTGAAGTTGTCGACGATACTGTCAAATGTGAAGTGCCCGTCTTTGGAAGCTTGTCTGACTTCTTCTATGAAAACATGAGGGTGAAGCCTCTCCCCTCTGGGAAGATTGAAATCATCGTCATCTAGGAAATCCATTATTTCCTGATCGTTGAGATGACCAAGGAGTAGCCGCCCTGACGCCGTGCTTGGAACGGAAACCAGCTCACCAACATTGGATGAAATGCGGAAAGGGCGACTGCCTTCTTTCATCAATGCGACGGTATATTTTGAGCCCTCAAGCTTGCACAGTTGAGCTGTCTCAGAAGTTTCACTTACGATTTGGCCAAGCAGTCGTTCGGCGCTTTCGTAAAAATCGACTTTGTTGTTGTAGGCTCGGCCCAGAAAATACAGTCGACTGCCAAGGAACACCTGGCCATCCTCGCCACTATTTTCCAGGACCTTCATATCAAGCAATAGCCGAACAAGCTCGTAGACAGAAGACCTGGGAGCCCCCATTTTAGTCGCGATTTCATTTGGACGCATACTTCGGTTCTCTCGACGTAACAAATCGAGAATATCAAACGCGCGTTCCAAACCCCGTGCGCGTTGATTTGTCCCCTTAGATTCTGCGGCCATTTCTCTACCTTATGCGTTCAAATTCAGCTGTCTTATACAAGACAAAGCGTCCTCAACCAACTGCATTCTGGGCAGCTCGAGCAGAGCATTTTTTATTTCAGTATGTTAGATAAGGCATTAATGAACGCTGACATTTGTTTTTCATCACCAATGGTTATGCGCAATGTGCCATTTTTGTCGGGCCAGGGTAGAGCCTGAACAAGAAATCCGACTTTCGCCAAAGCATCTTGTATTGGTTTTGCCGCAACCGGGGGAGCAATCGTTAGAAAGTTGGCTGACGAGGGATAAATCTTACATCCCATTTCCCTGGTCGCATCAGCAAGGCGTTCTCGTTGAGCGATTGTTTTGCGTAAAATACTATCAAGGTGTTCATGATCACCAAGGGCGGCGGTTGCCGCAGCGAGCGCAATACGGTTTGTATTAAAATTTGCCCGTAGCTTCCAAATCCCGTCGTTGATAGATTTTTCGCTAGAGATGGCGTAACCAACTCTCAAACCGGAAAGGGCATAGGCCTTTGAAAATGTCCGAGTGACAATCCAGGGGCCTTGTCGATTTGAAAGCAATTTCAAAACATCTGGGGCGCCTTCGTATTGTGCAAACTCATAATAGGCTTCGTCGATCACCAAAAGACAATTGCCCGGAACCTGGATGATGGCTTTATCCAGATCCGTTTGGGAAAGGATGCCACCGGTTGGATTATTTGGGGTGCAAAGATAAAACAGGCGCGTTCGCTCAGTAATGGCATCCAGCATAGTGTCTACGTCACAGATACCATCCTTTGTGACGGGCACGGATACGATCTTACCACCAGATAACTCCACCCCTTTTCCACACGTCGGGAACGTTGGCGCTGGGAATACGGCTTCATCACCCTCTTCGGTCACAAGCATACCTGCGGCAATCAGAAGCTCTCCAGAACCATTGCCGAAACTAAATTGGTCCGTGGGGATACCGATCTTTTCAGACAAAGCGTTTACCAGGGCAGTGCAGCCGTGATCAGGGTAAAAGTTCACGCTCTTTATTGCGGATTGCATTGCGGCAATGGCACGGGGAGAAGGAGAAAAAGGACTTTCGTTTAGATTAAGGCGGATGGGTGTGTCACTGGGAACCCCTTCTGGTTCTGCAAGTATGGGCGGCGCCGGAAAAGAAAGATTTTCGACGCGCGTTGCCAGAAGGGATTTCCTCATGAGTGATGCCTCTTTTATGTGTGTGACCAGTCGTTGGGATCAGCAGAGTTATTAGGTGAGAGGCCGATGATGTCACCTTTGGTCGAACAACCCAACCCCAGAACGGTCCGGTTTGCATAATTGAAATAGGACGAAACTTGATTGACCTCGAGGATTTCACCGTCTGAGAAACCTGCCTCGCGCATGGCAATGACCATGTCTTCAGTGGTGCTTGCGGGGGACAAGGTCAGGGCCTGTGCATAAATCATGGCCAGTTTTTGTTTCGCGTCCAGGGGAGCAATATCGATGTTTCTCTCATCAATTGCCTTACGAATGCCGGATGATTTTGCTTCGTCGTTCAATAGCCGTACCAGGCCACCAAAGTGATGATCAACGCAATAAGCACAATCGTTGAGAGAACTGACCCAAACGCCGAGAGTCTCAAGGAACCATTTCGGGATTGTGTTGTTGGAATGGTGCAGGACGTATTTGTAAATCGCCATGTGCCCTTCCATGCTGTGGGGGCGTAGCGAGTGCATCATCATGATGTTATCGACGTTGTTGTCCGGGCCTTTTACCCGGTCGTACAAACGACGCAATTTTCCATCGGCTTCTTCGTAGGGAACGGTTTCAATCCAAGGCATTAAACGTACTCACTGATTCTGTTTTTGATGTGGCTATGAACAGGGTCTATGAAGCCTCTTAATAAAATGAATGGCATACCAAGCGGGGGGGTATGTTCCATAATATTGTAATTAGGAGACCTTCGGATTTACTCCGTAGCCAATAAATGTAATTATAATCCCATATATTGAGATTTAATGCTTATATAGTGGGATTATTCGGTGGGTGGAGTCAAGAAACAATCACAAACGGGCGTAGGACTTATTCAAAAAACCTTTCAGGTTTTGGATCTTTTCCAGTTTGAGAAGCCTGCTTGGTCTCAAGCTGAAATAATTGTAAAAACCGGAATGAGCCGTTCTACAGCAAGTCGATTAGTCAGGTATCTAGTGGATACTGGGTATCTGGTTCAGGACACTTCTTCCGGATACTATCGGCTGGGGGGGTCAGCGGTTGATCTTGGTCGAAGAGCAATGGCGGGTTTTGACCTGAAAGCTATATGTCAGCCAGCACTGGAACGTCTCTCTAGATTAACTAATGAAAACATAATTTTAACTTCGTTTGACCGTTCAGCGAATTTTGTGGTGTGCGTCGATCAAATTGAAAGTAACCGCGGAGGGCTGAGAGTATTTGAGAAAATCGGCGCTACATTCCCTCTGCATGCCGGGGCTGCTCCTCGGGCGATCCTGGCCCATCTTCCAGAAACTGTTCAGGACGAATATCTCAATTCGAATTTGGAGCAGTTCACCCCTTATACAATGGTTAATAAAGCGAAGCTGCGTAAGGATTTAAAGCGGATCAGGAATGTTGGGTATGCTGTCTCCGCTGAGGAAACGTATGAAGGCGCGGCAGGTATATCTTCGGCATTTGTCGGTCGGGATGGTTATCCCCTTGGCAGTATTGCAATCGCTTTTCCGCTTAAGAGACTAACGGAAGCTGAGCAAGAAAAAATCGGTCATCAAATTTCTGAGATAGCAGATAGTGTGTCCTTAGCATTGAAACATCATGGCTAGTCGCCTTAGAGTATTGCTGTGTTCGGGGAGGATCAAATGAAGCGATGGATTTCTTCAGACATTCTGGGAATGAATGGCCTGAGTTATGTAGACGAGAGTTGGGACGCTAAAGACTCTGATAATCTTGTTGTGCGGGTTCATGCTGCAGCATTGAATTTCTCTGATCTCTTGATGATCGAAGACAAATATCAAGTTCGACCGCCGCGCCCTTTTACACCGGGTCAAGAAATTGCTGGAGTTGTTGTTTCTGTACCTGAAGGCAGCGACTGCAAGGTCGGAGATCGGGTCGCGAGTAAAGTCGGTTGGGGTGGCTTTGCTGAAATGGTTGAGGTCAGGCCTGATATGGCCTTTCGAATACCAGATAACATTTCTTTTGGGAAAGCTGCGGCCCTTCCGGTTGCTTATATCACTTCAATGGTCGCTTTCTTCGACAGCACAGAGGTTAGACCTGAAGACACAGTCTTGGTGCATGCCGCAGCTGGTGGGGTCGGTTTGGCGGCGGTTGAAATTGCAAAGGCGATTGGTGCAAGGGTAATCGCGACAGCCGGTAGTGAGGATAAGCTTGATTTAGCACGAGAACACGGTGCTGACATCGGGATCAACTACCGAAATGAAAATTGGTTTCAGACCGTAAAAGAGATGACGGATGGTAAAGGTGCCAATGTAATCTATGACCCCGTTGGCGGTGATATCGGCATCAACAGTCTGCGGTGTATTGCCCGGGATGGCGTTCTGCTTATTGTTGGTTTTGCCTCGGGGACGATTACGGAGTTACCTGCGAACAGGTTGATGTTAAAGCGCGCCTCTGCCAAAGGTGTTTATTGGAGCCATGATCATGATGGTGAAATGCTCGGAGAGATTACCGATAAGTTGTTTGTAATGGTTGAAAAGGGGCAGATTAATCCTGTGGTTCATGAAGAGCATTCTCTTGAAGACTTGCCTTTTGCGATGGAGTTGCTACAGAGCCGAAAGACAACGGGGAAAATGATATTGAATATCCCGGACTGAAGTCCAAAGGCGTTTTACTGTATGAGAGGCTGGATATTCGGAATAATTACTGCTTTTCAATGATTGGGGCACGAGAATATTTCTCTTTTTCCTGCCCTCTTTAGATGAACCATCCAAAAAACTTGTGTCACTATGCCGAAGAACAGCGTGAGAATAGGAAGATTTCCTCTTCCAGGGTTTGTGATCAAATTATAGGAGGTGGGATGTCTTCTTCCCTAAAAACGGGCTCAGAAAATTCTAGAGCGACAGTTGAGCTGAACTTCACACGCGCGGAATATGCCGAGCGATTGACCAAGACCCGTCGTGCGATGCAATCAGCAGGCCTTGATAGTCTGATTGTTACGGACCCCGCCAATATGGCTTGGCTTACGGGATACGACGGTTGGTCTTTCTATGTCCATCAATGCGTGATCGTGACCTTAGAGGGCGAACCGATTTGGTATGGCCGAGGCATTGATGCCAACGGGGCCAAGCGAACCACTTATCTCTCTCATGATAATATCATCGACTACCCGGATCATTACGTACAATCTACCGAACGCCATCCGATGGATTTTCTGTCTCAAGTCATGGCCGACAAAGGGCTTGGCAAAAACACCATCGGTGTTGAAATGGATAATTACTATTTCTCTGCTGCGGCCTTTGCTTCCCTGACAAAAAACTTACCCAACGCCACTTTCAAAGACTGTCAAAACCTTGTCCATTGGCAGCGATCAGTAAAGTCCGAGCGTGAGTTGGATTACATGCGCAAGGCTGGCAAAATCGTCGAAGTGATGCACAAACGCATCCGAGAAACCGTGCGTCCTGGTTTGCGTAAACACGAACTGGTTGCTGAGATCTACGATGCAGGATTACGCGGGATCCCGGAATATGGTGGCGACTATCCAGCCATTGTTCCACTGTTGCCCTCAGGCGCAGACGCTTCTGCCTCACACCTGACTTGGAATGACAAGCCTATGGTATCAGGCGAGGGTACTTTCTTTGAGATTGCGGGTGTATACAAACGCTATCACTGCCCCCTGTCACGCACAGTCTTTTTGGGCAAGCCGGATCAGAAGTTTCTAGATAGTGAGAAGGCTGTACTGGAAGGTATGGAAGCGGGCCTTGAACAGGCAAAAGCGGGGAATTTCTGTGAAGACATTGCCAATGCTTTTTTCACGGTTTTGAAAAAACATGGCATAATTAAAGACAGTCGCACGGGCTATTCGATTGGACTTTCGTATCCCCCTGATTGGGGCGAGCACACCATGAGCCTGCGCAATGGAGACAAGACCGTCATGAAGCCGGGAATGACTTTTCATTTCATGACCGGGCTCTGGCTTGATGATTGGGGATTGGAGATTACGGAGAGTATTGTTACTGTCTCTTATACACATCTCCGAGCCCACGAGACCGAGGCTGATCTCGTAT